>JAKAEB010000039.1 GCA_021818445.1 Planctomycetota bacterium | reverse complement strand
CCGGAAGAATGGCTGACAAGGTCCAATGTCCGTCGAGCCAGTGCATCGCGCCGACAACGGCCTCACAGGTAT
This sequence comes from Planctomycetota bacterium, assembly GCA_021818445.1. GTDB lineage: Bacteria > Planctomycetota > Phycisphaerae > WQYP01 > WQYP01 > JAJZGD01. The sequence goes on along the minus strand of JAKAEB010000039.1, from coordinate 34,964 downwards.
TGGTACCGCGCGAATCCAAGGATGATACCGGTTTCGAGCTGACGTATTCGTAAAGATTGATTCCGCCTTGGTAACCGATCGGGTCGCGGGTAAGCCATCTGCCCAGATGCGCGGCGTAATACCCATTCCGCACATAATAATTCTGCGTGTCGGCATCGGCACAAAAGCCGCGAGTGCCTCGGCGAATTTTATTTTCAGCAAATGCGACCATCAATCGGCCCCAAAACTGCAATCAATAATCCGCAACATAACGCGCGGTGGTTCGGGCTGCAAGGAGGGCACAGCGATATTTCGCACACGAATGCGTCATTCGTTAGCGCGCCGGGACAAGCCCGGCGGCTCGCTGGGCCGTTCTCATACCGATTATCTTCAGGGTAACTATTGTGAACACTGCGGTGAGGGAAACGAGTTTGCTACGCCGGGAGCGCCAAGAGCGCGAAGACTGGGCGCTGCGTTATTTCGTATTTGTTAATTCTCTCCGTGGCTCTGCGTGAGATCATAAAAACCTCTCTGTGCGACATAATGTATCATGCCGTTGGCATGATGAAAGTTGTTTTTTAGCGCGCAGAGAAAAGAGCCACAGAGGTTTTATCATTGGACAAATCTCGCGATTTTGGCCGCATCACGACAATTGGGCAGGCCCATATCCAATGTGCTTGGCGTTTCTTGGCGTCCTCCGCGCACTTCGCGGTGAATCAAAGTACCTATTTGCACCGCTAAGAGCGCCAAGGACGCGAAGACCTGCGTATCTTATTAGTCGTATTTTTTTAATTCTCTCCGTGGCTCTGTGCGAGATATAAAAACCTCTCTGTGTGACATAATGTATCATGCCGTTGGCATGATGATGTTTGTTTTTTTTAGCGCGCAGAGAAAAAGAGCCACAAAGGTTTTGTCATTGGACCAATCTCGCGATATTGGCCGCATCATGACAATTGGGCAACTCCGGGCAAGCCCGGAGCTATGTACGGGTGGCGGGAACCCCCGCCACCATTGCGGTGAGGAAAACGATTTTACAACGCGGAGTTCCAGGAGTGCGGGCGCGCGGGATTCTCATTGACAAGAAAACGCGCCGGGACAAGCCCGGCCGCAGGTCTTATCAGATACAAGCGCCCGGGGTTATGTGGGGCGCGGGGCACGAGCGAGCGCAGCACCCGGGCCACGGATACGCACGCGAATAGAATCATTAAGTTTTTCCAATTTAGCCGGCAGCGCTGCATCCGCTTTTACCAGCATCCTGGTATTAAACGCGGCACGCCATGGCGAATGCCCCTCGGCATCGACAAGGGCAAACTTCACGGGAACACGCCCGCCCGAGCAGGCGGACAATACCGCTGAGCATGTTTCGAGCAGTTGGTCCGCAACCAGCGCGGCAGGAAGTTCGATAAGCAATTCGCGTGAGAGTTTTTCATACGATTGCTCCATGGTGAATACTTCAGTGACACGAAAGTTGGGCTGTTCGCGAGAGCGGTCTACTTTACCCCGTAAAAGCAGGATAGCCTCGGGTTTGATCAATGGCCCGAATTTTTGAAAATCAGATGCAAACAGTTGCACGCGGATCGAGCCGAGCAAATCTTCCATATGCACAGTGGCCCACTTCTGACCGGCATTGGGTCCGGAGCGAACGGTCCGCTGATCCACGCTGGTAACCAAGCCGCCGATGATCCCTTCCTTCTGGTCGGGTGCCGTGGCGAGGGATTGCGAGGTGAGGGTGACGAAATCGCGCAGGTGTTCTTCGACATCGCGCAGGGGGTGGCTGGTGACATAAAATCCGAGCGTTTCCTTTTCGTAGGCCATCTTCTGCCCTTGCTGCCAGTCGGGGACTTTGGGCAATTGCATCTGCGCCGGTTCGGACTGTGTAGCGGTGCCAAGGAATAAATTGGTCTGCCCGGCACGCAGGGCCGCCTGATGGGCACTGCCGGCCTGAAGGGCATTTTCAATGGCGGCGACGACGGCAGCGCGGTTGTCATGGAGAGAATCGAACGCACCGCTTTTTATCAGCGCTTCAATGACGGCCTTATTGACGCAGCGGGTATCGACGCGTTCACAAAAATCAAACAGGCTTTTGAACGGGCCACCGGGGCGATCAGCGTTACCGCGGCGAGCGTCGATGATGGCGGCGACGGCTTTCTGGCCGACACCCTTGACGGCAGCAAGGCCAAAACGGATGGCCCCGTTTACCACGCCAAAATCGTTGACACTTACATTGATGTCCGGCGGCAATATGGCGATGCCAACGGTACCCTGCGGCGTCGGGAGGTAGCGGCATTCATCGATGTATTCAGCCATCTTTTCCTGGCTGACCATTTCAAATGTGAGCGAGGCGGCCATGAATTGCAGGGGGAAATAAGTTTTCAGATAGGCCGTCTGGAAGGCGAGTATGGCATAGCGGGTGGAATGGCTTTTATTAAAGCCATATTTGCCGAATTCTTCTATAAGGCCAAAAAGTTCCTGCGCCTGTTTTTCGGCGATGCCTTTGCCGGAGGCCCCGCGGATGAAATGTTCCTTTTCAGCGGCGATAACCTGGGCATTTTTCTTGCTGATGGCCTTAATAATTTTATAGGCACGGGCCAATGGAATATCACCCAGTTGGTTGAAAATACGCATGACCTGTTCCTGATACACCATGATGCCGTAGGTTTCAGACAAAATGGCATCCATGATGGGGTGAACTTTCGGAATGGGTTTGCGGCCATGCTTGCGGTCGCAGTAGTCGGGTATCAGGTCCATGGGGCCGGGACGGTAAAGGGCATTGGCGGCGATGAGGTCTTCAATGCGGTCGGGGCGCATTTTCATCAGCAGCGACTGCATGCCAGGCGATTCAAATTGAAATACCGCCCGGGTTTTTCCGCGTTGGAAGATGTTTTTGTACACGCGCTGATCGGTGAGATCCAATTTTTCAATATCCAGACGATTCGGTGCGCCGGGGAGCGCAGGGTGATCGAGGGACGGGCCATCGCCTGTGGCCGGGCGCGGCGGTAAACCGGCGGGAAATCCCTCGGCGATCAGATCAACGGCCCGCTGGATGATGGTTAAGGTGCGCAGGCCGAGGAAGTCCATCTTCAGCAGGCCGGCCTTTTCGCAGGTGGGGCCATCCCATTGGGTCATGATGTCGTCGCCACTGCGGTAAAGGGGCACGATATCGTCGATGGGCTGATCGCAGACAATAACCCCGGCGGCATGCATACCGGCATTGCGGCACAGGCCTTCGAGTCGTTTGGCGACATCGAAGAGTTTGGCTACATGGGCCTTTTCACGATACATTTTTTTCAGGTCGGGCACATCAAGGGCGGCATCAAGCGTGACATCGAGAGTTTTGGGCACCAACTTGGTAATGGCATCCACTTCCGCAAGACTGATCCCGAGCACCCGACCGACATCTTTGATGGCCGCCCGCGCACCGAGTGTTGAAAAGGTAATAATTTGCGAGACGTTGCCGTATTTCTGCCGGACATATTCAATAACTTTTCCGCGGCCTTCCTGGCAGATGTCGATGTCGATATCGGGCATTTCCGAGCGGCTGGGATCCATGAACCGTTCAAAGAGCAGATCGTAGCGGATGGGGTCAACATTGCAGAGGCCCAGTGAATAGCCGACCAGTGTGCCTACGCCGCTGCCGCGGGCACCGACGGGTATCCCTTGCTGACGGGCAAAATTGCAGAAGTCCCACACGATGAGGAAGTAGCTGGAGAATCCCTTCCCTTGAATAACGCTTAACTCCTGGTCAAGCCGCTGCTGCAATACCGGGGTCATCTCGCCGTAGCGTTCCTTGATGCCCTGCAGGCAAAGTTGACGGAGATAATCATCGGCGGAGGGGGCGGAATTGGTAGACGCATCAACAGGCGGCTGATAAACGGGAGCGTAGCGGCGGGAAAAATCGATGTTGACATCACAGCGGCTGGCGATTTCAAGGGTGTTGTCGCAGGCCTCGGGGATATCGCGGAAAATGTGCCGCATCTGGGCAGCACTTTTGAGATAAAGTTCGCGGGAATAGTGGAGCCGATTTTCATCGGTAAGCGACTTTCCCATGCTGATGCAGCAAAGCACATCGTGGGCGTCGTAATCTTCCTGTGTGAGATAATGATGGTCGTTGGTGGCGACGACGGGGCACCCGCCCTGCCGGGCTAGATCACAGAGTTGCGGAATCATGCTGATCTGGGCGGGGTCGTCATGATTTTGCAATTCGACAAAAAAGTCAGGCCCGAAAATATCCTTGTACTGCCCCACCACATCGAGGGCCGCACGCGGATCACCGCGCTGAAGGCAGGCGGCGATTTCAGTACCGAAGTGGCCGTTGATGACGATCAGTCCGTCGCGATAGCGGTGGAGCAGTTCTTTATCGACGCGCGGGCGGTAATAAAACCCTTCCAGGTAGGCCAGGCTGGCCAGTTTGATGAGGTTTTTATACCCTGCAAGATTTTTGGCCAGCACGACGAGATGGTAGGCGGCTTCGCTGATGCCGTGGGCCTCTTTCTCAAAGCGAGAACCGGGGGCGACATAAAATTCGCATCCGAGCAGGGGTTTTATGCCGGCATTTTTGGCGTTGTTGTAGAAGTCGACGAGCCCGAAGAGGTTACCATGATCGGTAAGGCCCAAAGCGGGCATATTAAGTTCAGCGGCTCTTTTGCAGAGCTTTTCAACGGTGGCCCCTCCGTCGAGCAGGGAGTAATGGCTATGGCCGTGCAGGTGAACAAAGGATGGGCCATCCGATTGGCCGGAAGAACTGGAAATAATCACTGCCCGCAATGCCTCCGTGCAAGTTACTACCACAATTGACCAACCTGACGAATGGAGTTTACCGCAAAGGGCAGAGTGGGCCAAATTTTTTATCGTTGAAGTTAGTTTTGCTCACATCCTGTTTGGAAACTCCGCCGGGAGCGCCTTGGGGCGGTAAACGGCCACCCGACGCCATCGCGCGGCGGGGTGCCATGGCAAATCGACCAAATTTATGCTAATCTCGAAGGTTTGCAGTTTCGGCTGCGAAGGCAGGGTGCGTTAATCTGCATTCGTTATGAGCCGAGGTTATTTTTGATTTGGGAGCCGCCCTATGGAAATTTTTATTGCTGATATCATCGCCCGCGAAATATTGGATTCTCGTGGAAACCCGACCGTCGAGGTGGATGTGGTATTGAGTGATGGCACCACGGGCCGCGCTGCGGTGCCCAGCGGTGCGTCTACCGGCGAAAACGAGGCTGTGGAACTGCGCGACGGAGACGCCAAGCGCTACATGGGCAAGGGGACGCTTAAGGCGGTGCAGAATGTGAACACCATCATCGCACCGGAATTAATTGAGGCAGACCCCCGCGATCAGGAGGGCATTGATCATTTAATGATCAAACTGGACGGCACGAAAAATAAAAGCAAACTTGGAGCCAATGCCATTTTGGGCGTGTCACTGGCGGTGGCCAAGGCATCGGCCAATTATCTGGGCCTGCCGCTGTATCGGTACATTGGCGGTACATCTGCCAAGGTGCTGCCCGTGCCGATGATGAACATCCTTAACGGTGGCAAGCATGCAGATAACAACGTGGACTTTCAGGAATTTATGATTCAGCCGTGGGGAGCCAAAAATTTTTCACACGCTCTGCGGATGGGGTGTGAGATTTATCACACACTGAAAAAAGTTCTCCACAAGAAAGGGCTCAGTACGTCGGTAGGTGATGAGGGTGGGTTTGCACCAAGTCTCAAGTCCAATGATGAGGCGCTGGAAGTTATTGCCGAAGCCGTCAAGGCGGCCGGTTACAAGCTGGGCAAAGACGTATTCATTGCTCTGGACCCGGCGGCCAGCGAATTGTGGGATCATGGCAAAAAGAAATATAAGCTTTTTAAGAGTGACCCGAGTAATTTCATGTCGAATGATCAGCTTATTGATCTGTGGGACGGCTGGTGCAGTAAATACCCGATACGTTCACTGGAAGATGGCTTGGCGGAAGGCGATTGGGATGGCTGGAAAAAACTGACCGATCGGCTTGGTAAAAAAACGCAGTTGGTGGGCGACGACTTGTTTGTGACTAACACCCAATACCTGCAAAAAGGTATTTCCATGGGCGTGGCAAACAGCATTTTGGTAAAGGTGAACCAAATTGGTACTTTGACGGAAACGTTGGAAGCGGTGCAGTTGGCGATGCGAAATGGCTACAGTGCCGTACTTAGCCACCGCAGCGGTGAGACAGAGGACGCCACCATTGCGGATATTGCTGTGGCGACGAATTGCGGCCAGATAAAAACCGGCGCACCGGCGCGGTCAGACCGCGTGGCAAAGTACAACCAATTGCTGCGGATTGAGGCAGAATTGGATTCTGATGCGGTATTTGGCAGTGCGTTCTGGAATAAGTAGCCCCAAAACGCCCATGACTGATCAGACGAATCCCTTGAATTTCCGCCTGATTACGGCGATTTATCGGCCGTCCAAATAAACCTTGATGCGCCGGCGTGCGGGCACGGCCTGTATGGAAACGAAGGGTGTGGTGTTAGCTGCGCGAAATAGCCTCCCCGCTGCTACAATAAGTTGGATGGACGTTATATGGTGCGGATGGGCCCACTTTAACTTCGGTGATTATGAGGCCGACGGCGAAAGAACGCGGTCGGAATTATTTGCATGACGGCAGCCACTCAGGGCGCAGCGGAAATCGAAGAGGCAGCGGAGGCAAAAACGCCTGCCTCGGCAGGCAGCATTTTGGCCGATATTTCCACCCTGCTTAAACTGCGACTCACTGGGATGGTGGTGATCACGGCCTTGGTGGGATATCTGCTCGGGTCCGGCCGTACAGTGAATTGGCTGGCATTATTTGGCCTCGGATTGGGCACATGGCTGCTGGCGGGTGGTGCGTCAGCGCTGAACCAATGGTGGGAAATTGGCCCAGACGCCAGAATGAAGCGCACCTGCAACCGTCCATTGCCCGCCTCCCGGGTTGGTCGATCAACCGCCATGATGCTGGCCATTTTTACCGGTGTGTTTGGAATGGTTGGCTTGCTTCTGGCCACGAACTTGCTGACGTGCATACTTGGCGTGGCCAATCTGATTATTTACGCGTTTATCTATACGCCACTAAAACGGCGCACCACCCTTAATACGGTTGTTGGTGCCATTTGTGGAGGCGTACCACCGCTGATGGGTTTTGCGGCGGCATCGGGGGGCTTATCGGCACCGGCGTACCTGCTGTCAGCGATTTTATTCATCTGGCAGATACCGCACTTTCTGGCGTTAGCGTGGATGTACAAAGATGACTATGCCAAAGCCGGATTCAGAATGTTGCCGATCGTTGATCAGCAAGGCAAAACAACAGGGAACATGGCCGTCCTATACAGCCTGCTGCTTGTTCCGATGGCCATCGGCTTAAGCGCAGTGGGTTCCACCGGTGTGGTGTTTCTAATAGCGGGCGTATTGCTAAGCGCAGGGCTGGTGGTCCTGTCGGTGGGATTTCGCATAAGGCGTGATCGGCCAACTGCGCGCCGATTGTTTCTCGCCAGCGTCATTTACCTGCCTTTGCTCCTGGGAGTTATGGTTGGCGATCGCGTGCCGTACCATGGGCACCGCACCAGCGCCCGACATCCGTTGCTGCTGAAAGTCAGCCGGTATTAGGCCACCAACATTGCGGTTGGACGGACAAACAAAAATATGAAAGCATCCCACCTATGCGCCAAATGGTTGTGAATTTTTTTTCGTCGGGACGATGGATCATCTTTCTCGTTGCCGCAATCACCGTCGGTCTGGTTGTCAAAAAGATTGTTCTTCCACTTATCCATGGCGAGGTGCGGCCGCTGGTAGGTGATGGCGTACACGTAGCAAGCTATCAGTTTCCGCTTAAGCCGTGCCTGGTAAACCGAAAGCTACTCATTGCCGGGGGGAATTATAAAGATGCGTTGGCGGCATTGAATCATCCGTATACGATTCGTCCACCGCAGGTTTCCAAAATCAATGCAGGGCTGGCCGATTCCGGTGGATACATTCAGGGGCCAGATCGTGTAATTGGGGTGGTGATTCATGGCCAGGCACGGGCGTATCCGATACCCATCATGAACTGGCACGCTGTGGTTAATGACCGATTGGGTGGCGAACCGATTGCTGTTTACTGGGATGCATTTTCCTCCTGCGCCATGGTGCTGAGCCGGAAAACAGGTAGCACCACGCAGCGTTTCGGATACAGCGGTCTGGTGTATAATGGCAATTTATTAATTTATAACCGTGAGCGCACCAACGCAAAGGAGAGCCTCTGGTGTCCCATGCTGTGTCGCGCCATCACCGGCCCGGCGGCGGCGAAAAAGTCCAGATTAAAACCGCTTCCTTTTGCCATTGTGACTTGGCATAAATGGAAGAGTATGTTTCCCAAAACGACGATGATTGAGGGTGTTCCGCGGCTATTTCCCGCGTACCGTAAAGATGTATACCACTCCTACGACCACGATCCGACGGATTTTCATTACCCCGTCACCCCGGCATGGAGGCAAAGCAAACCGCCAGCCAAGGCACAGATTATTATTTTGCGGATCCGACATCACTGGTATCCATTGCCGATAGCCAAACTGGCAAGCATAAAAAATGCAGCCGGTGTGGTACATTTAAGGGTCGGGGGCGAAAATGTGGTGATCCAGTGCTGGCAGGATTTGGCCCTGCAGACCGCCAGTGTCATCGCGCCGGCGAACGTACCGACCGCCTACAGCTTTTTGTATGTATGGTATGGGCAGCATCCAAGCGAGTTCAACACCCCACTCTGGCGGGCATTGGCAAGGTGAGTTGTCGCATCCTGCACTTCTTATTGCCTGCGGGCGCAGGCGGCGGACCGATGTTTGAAATCAGTTTGAAAAGAGCAATCTGACATTTATGCATCTGGATGACACCATTGTAGCAATCAGTTCGGCGGCAGGGCACGGACGGCGCGGCATCATACGACTTTCCGGTCCGGCAGCATGGGAGTTGGCGCTAACTTTGCTTTCTCCCCGCCCTACCGATCTGCTACCGCGTCGGTGGATCGATGCTGACTTGGCGTGGGAGCGCATTGGCATCGGGCTGCTGCTGTTCCGGACGCCTGCAAGTTTTACTGGCCAGGATATGGCGGAACTGCATGTGCCGGGTATCCCCGTGTTGTTGCAGCGCCTCACGGCAGAACTGCGGCGGTGTGGTGCGAGGAGCGCCGCGCCCGGCGAGTTTTCGTACCGGGCATGTGAACTTGGCAAAATTGATATCAGCCGGGCGGAAGGAATCAATGCGGTTATCCATGCCCAGAGCGAGCAGGAATTTTCGGCGGCATCGGCGCTGCGATGTGGTGAATTGTACCGGTGGACGGAGCGGCAGTCAGCGGAATTGGCGGAGCTGCTGGCACTGGTGGAAGCGGGAATCGATTTCACCGATGAGCATGATGTAGGTGCTGTAACCGCAGACGAATATAGCCGTCGAATAGATGCCCTGCGATGGCATCTGGAGGAATTGCAAATTCATTCCAGACGCTGGCACCCGACAGACCATCAACCGTTGGTGGTATTGGCCGGAGCACCCAACGCCGGCAAAAGCTCGCTGTTTAACGCATTGCTGGGACACCAACGGGCGATCGTCTCGCCGGTGGCCGGTACCACACGAGACTCGCTGGCGGCACCATTGCGTACGCCGTCGGGTGTTGTGACATTGGTGGATTCGGCCGGTTACGAGGACGATTCGACTCATTTGCGGGCATCGATGAATCAGATGCGGGCGGGGACGATGCAACGGGCTGATGTTGTCATTTTGGTATCGGAAACGGGTGATGATTTCCCGCCGGCAGCGTCGGAGCCACAGATTATTTGCGTCAAAAGCAAAGCTGACATTTCCGATGGGAGTGCGGGCTTGGCGGTCAGCAGTGTAACAGGCGTGGGGATGGGGGAACTATTGTCGCGCATAGGACATTGCGCCTTTGGAAAACCTGCTGCGGTGGCGAGCCGCATATTCCTGAATCAACGGCATATGTCGGAGCTTGAACTGGCGGATTCAGCATTGGCACGGGCGGCCGACACACCCCACAGGGTGGAGACTGAACCAGAACTCGTAGCAGCGGATTTACGAGCGGCACTCGATTCAATCGGACGCATAACCGGTACTATCTCCAGCGACGATATTTTGGGATTGATCTTTGGACGGTTTTGCGTGGGTAAGTAGCGATAGGGGCATTTCCGGACGGTTCCGATCAGATTTCCGAGCGAATTCAGCCATTGCCGGTTAATATTTCACCGTGCGAAAGACGCTGCTATTACCAACGATCTTGTTGCTGGGTGTTTTTGTCGGGTGCTACTGGATTTCGGCGGGGGCAACGACCGGACGCCACGCCATTGTATTTTGTCAGCAGGGACAAATTCATACACTCGACCCGGCAAAGATGACCTACTTGCAGGATATCCGTGTGGCCGAAGGGCTGTGGGAGGGCCTTGCGCAGTATGCCCCGCGTACGCTATCACCCATCCCCGGCGTAGCGAAATGGTGGACCATTTCAAAAAACAAACGCGTGTATACATTTCACCTCAAGCACAATGCCCGGTGGAGTAATGGCCAGCGTGTTACCAGCAGAGATTTTTTATTTGAGTGGCGACGCGTTCTGCATCCGCATACCGGATCGGGTTATGTATTTCTGTTTTTTCATATTGCCGGTGCCCGGCGCTATTTTAATTCGCTCGCCATACATCCCCATCATCATCTTCCATTTTCCAGTGTCGGGATAAAAGCCCCTGACCGCAGCACGCTGGTGGTGACATTGAATCACCCTTGCCAGTATTTCCTGAATCTGATGGCGTTTGCGCCATTTTTCCCGCTTGACCGACATGCCATGCGGCACTTTGAGGAAGTACAGGGGGGCATAGTAAGTTACAATCCAATCTGGACAAGGCCGCCTAATTTAATATCGAATGGCCCCTATCGGCTGACAGACTGGCGGTTTCATGAGTATTTGGAACTTAGACCGAATCCATACTATGACCAAAGAAAGCAGGTGCATTGCCAACTGCTGAAAATCGTCAACTACGACGACGCTACGGCGGCCTTTTTGGCATATCGAACTGGTGTGATCAACGTACTGGGCTTCATACCGGCAACTTTAGGCCCGGCACTTGTCAAACAGGAAAGGCTGGGGCTGCGGCATGATGTTCACATCACGCCCGTTTTCGGCACGATGTTTCTTGATTTAAATTGCCGAAAAGGTGTGCTTAAAAATCGCCTGGTGCGCGAGGCATTGGACTTGGCAATCAATCGGCGGGCGCTGGTTAAGCATGTGGTGCGGATGCCGGCCGTTCCGATTCATGTGCTTGTGCCACCACGCACCATCCATGGCTATAAAAGCCCACGGGGTATGGGGTACAACCCCAATTTGGCGAGGAAATTACTGAAGCGTGCTGGTTATGCCGACGGGCGGGGTATTAAGCCGTTGCGATATCTTGTGGTGGCGGGCTATCCGATTACCGCTCGACTGGCGGAGGCCATTGGGGCGATGTGGCGTAAGAATCTTGGGGTGCGAATTGAAATTGCCTCTGAAGAGGGAAAGATTTTTCATGAGGATTGTGTGCACGGCCGCTTTGACGTTGCCGGCGAAGGATGGTACGGCGATTACCCCGATCCGACCACCTGGCTGGATTTATTTCTTGGTGGCAATCCCAACAACATGTCGCATTATCGATCGGCGCACTACGACCAACTGCTGCGTATGGCGACACGCGAGCCAAACGCGCGCGACCGATTCAGTCTGCTGCATCAGGCCGAAGCGCATCTGATGGATAAGGCCTTTCCTGCTATCCCGCTATTCCAGATGTCGGACGGTATGGTTTACAATCGTGCGAAGATTGGCGGCATCGAGCCGAATTTTCGTACATTGACGCTGCTGAAATATATTCATCGCAGGTGAATTGACAGTGATCGGATTTATTCTTAAACGCATCGCCCAATCGGTAATCGTTGTGTGGCTGGTGTATACGTGCACATTTTGGCTTCTGATGGTGACGCCCGGAGACCCGTTTGTAGGTCAGAAACAACCACCCCCCGCCGTGATTGCGGCGCTGAAGGCGCGCTACGGCCTCAACGACCCATGGAAGGCGTATTGGCGTTATCCGGTAGACGTAATCATTCACGGTGATTTTGGCCCGACGATCAGCTACAGCAACTGGTCGGTGGCGGCGGTTATTAAAACCACATTGCCGGTGTCAATGGCTTTGGGGGCGCTGGCTTTGCTGTTTGCGATGTGGCTGGGCGTAGCCGCAGGCGTATTGGGGGCGATGCTTAAAAACCGATGGATCGACCACACACTGACCATTGGCAGTCTGGCGGCCATCAGCATTCCTAATTTTATTGTTGGCTCGGTACTACTAATTCTCTTTGCGGTCAACACGACGGTGCTGCCATCCGGCGGATGGGGTACGTTTCGGCAATTGATTTTACCGGCCGCAACCTTGGGGCTGGCCTACTGGGCGATTATTACACGGCTGATGCGTGAAAGCACAAGCGATGTACTGAACGCCGATTATATTCGCACCGCAAGGGCAAAGGGCAGTTCACCTCTCCGCGTCATTTCGATACATGCGGCACCGAATGCATCGCTGCCGATGCTGGCATTCCTGGGGCCGGCGGCGGCAGGGATATTAACCGGGTCGTTCGTGGTGGAAAAATTATTTGCTGTGCCGGGCATGGGCAACGTATTTGTCAATGCCTGCCTGGATAAAGACATCCCGTTGGTGCTGGGCATTACGATGGTTTATACCGTTATATTAATTGTTATGAATATTCTCGCAGACATCGCCTGCGCCATGGCAGACCCCAGGGTGGCGATAAATGGCTAGACGTGTCATGATATTGGCCACGATGGCGATGAAGTCAGGTTGGTGCAAATGATTGTTGACACGCATACCCGTATCTGGCAGGGGCCGACGGAACTGGGATCAGATGCGGTGAATTATCTGGCGAAGCCGGTCAACCTCGCGGGAGATAAAATCCGCATGTTGCCGCGTGCAGATGGTGCTACCCACCTGATATCGGGTGAACCGTCAGATTATTGCTTTGTGCTGGGTTTTAAGAGCCTGCATCTTGGGGCGGAAATTCCTAATCGTTGGATTGCTGACTATTGCGCCGAGCATTCAGAGAAAATGGTGGGGTTTGCAGGCATCGATCCAAAAGACCCCGACGCGGTCGACAAAATACCCCTCATCGCCCGCGAGCCATCGCTGAAAGGGATCGTTGTTTCTCCGGCGGCGGCGGATATCCACCCCTGCGATACGCAGGCGATGGAAGTGTATGAGGCGGCGGCGCGGCATCGACTGCCGATTGTTTTTGATATGGGGCCAAACCTCAGCGCCGAGGTCAAGCTTCAGTACGCACGGCCGGGATTGCTCGACGAAGTAGCCCGGTCGGTACCAGAGCTGCGCATGGTCATTACACAATTGGGTTATCCATGGGTGGATGAGACACTGGCGCTGCTGCAGAACCACAAATATATCTTTGCCAACATCGGCCCGTTATTACGGCGTCCATGGATTGCCTATGACGCATTGCGGCGTGCCTGGGAAATGGAAGTCATTGACAAGTTATTATTCGGCAGCGATTTTCCATTTATGTCGGCCACCGAGGCGATTGAGGCCGTATTCAATATCAATCAACTGGTCACCGATACCGGTCTGCCGAAGATACCCCGACTGGCACTGGAACAGCTTGTGGAGCGTGACGCCATCAGCCTGCTGCAAATTGATATTCCGCGGGCCAAAATTCTGGCCAATCTTCCGCGGCATCGTCGCGTGGGACGGGTAATATAACAGCGCATAATCGTGGAGCAGTCATTGGACATGGAACGGATAGGAGTCATCGGCGACGGAGCGATGGGCACCTTGTGCGCGCTGCTGACGAGCGGCAATAACTTTGCAGTGCAAATGTGGGGCCGCAATCCGGAGCGTGTGGCAGAACTTACCGCGACACATGAAAATCTCCGTTATCTACCCGGTATTAAGCTGCCACCGACGATGCGTTTCACCCACCGCCTTGACCAATTGGTGAGTGAATCGGATGTGCTCATCTGCGCGGTACCAACGCAGCATATCCGGGGGGTGCTCTCATTATTTGAACACGGATCAGCCATCGATAAGCCAGTCATCAGCGTTGCCAAAGGAATAGAAAATGGCTCGCTGCTGTGTCCGACTGAGGTCATCTCCGACGTATGGTCGCAGGTGCGATGCGGATGCGTATCCGGCCCCGCCATTGCCCATGAAATTGCCGCCGGTCTGCCGGCCACTATTGTGGCGGCGAGCAAGGATGATCAACTCTTGGCACTGATGCATCAACTCTTTACCGCCGCGCACGTGCGCGTCTATTCCAACGTCGATTTGCACGGGGTCGAATTGGCGGGAGCCACCAAAAATATCATTGCCATCGCCGCCGGGATACTTGATGGCATGGAAGCTGGCACCAATGCCAAGGCGTCTTTAATGACGCGTGGACTGGTGGAGATTACCCGCCTTGGCGTGGCATTGGGGTCAAATGCCGAGACCTTCAGCGGGCTGGCGGGCATGGGCGATTTGATTACCACTTGTTTTGCGTCCGATGGAAGAAACCGACGTTTTGGGCAATTTATCGGCCGGGGTCTGTCCACATCTGACGCGCTGGCGCGGTCGAAGGGAGTGGTTGAGGGAATGCCAACGACCCAGAGTGTTATCGACATTGCCAAGCGACTCGACATTGAAATGCCTATCACGGAGGGGCTTTATGATGTGCTCTTCCGGGGAGACAAACCGCGCGACGCCATTGCCAGATTGATGAGTCGGCAACCTCGCTATGAAGGCCTTTCAGGCGATCAGCGGGGTGCTTCACCATTCACAAAAGCCTGAATGCGGTCGATGCCCTTATCGATCTGCTGCTTGCTGGTCGCGAAGCTCAGTCGCACATGATCGTCAAAACCGAAGTCATTTCCAGGTACCACTGCGACATGCACCTGCGAAAGCAACTGCCGCGAAAACTCAACTGCGTCCTTACAAACCGTGGCGGCCGCTCCCAAGGGACGATTTAACAAATCACGTACACTGGCAAAACAGTAGAATGCCCCGGTCGGCCTTACGCAGGTGATTCCTTCAATGGCATTAAGCCGCCGCCACATATGTTCTCCGCGTTCCTCAAAAGCGATCCGCATTTTCTCAACTTCCCTTTCATTGGTGGAATCGGTCAAGGCATTGACAATGGCAGGCATACAAAAGCTGGTGATATTACTGGTCATCTGGCTTTGCAGTTTATTCATGGCGGCGATTAACGGTTTGGGGCCGGCGGTGTAGCCAATCCGCCAGCCGGTCATTGCATAGGTTTTGCTCAGGCAATTGCATGTGATGGTACGGTCTTTCCATGCATCCCAGTTCAAGGCTGCCCACGAGCAACTCCGCTGCCCGTTGAACAATAGCCGCTCATATATCTCATCGCTGCAAACCATAATCTGCGGATGCCGTTCGATGACGGCCGCCAAAGCCTGTAACTCCTGCGCGTGGTAGGTATGGCCACCCGGATTACTGGGTGAATTAATGATGAACATGCGCGTTTTAGACGTTATGGCCGCTGCGAGTTGATCAGGTGTTATTTTGAAGTCGCGGGATGGTTCACCGCGGATATAAACCGGTACACCTCCGGCCAACTTGACGATTTCCGGATAACTGACCCAATATGGCGCGGGTATAATCACCTCGTCACCGGGATTGAGCGTTGCCATCATCGCCACATAGAGGGAGTGCTTACCACCGACAGATACGATGATTTGCTCGGGTGAATATTCAAGAGAATTATACCGGCGCAATTTATCGGCGATCGCAGCGCGAGCTTCAGGTGTCCCGGCGGTGGGTTCATATTTAGTTTTGCCGGCACGAAGCGCTTCAATTGCCGCCTCTTTAATGCACGGTGGTGTGTCAAAGTCGGGTTCGCCGGCACCGAAGCCCACTACGTCAATACCCTGTTTTTTCAGTGCATTGGCCTGGGCCTGCACCGCCAGCGTGATGGATTCAGCAACCAAATTCAAACGATCAGCAATCTGCATTTATACCTCCGCCGCTCCGTAGTATCCTGCGGAGCAAAGACTTGTAGTGTATCAAATTTTCTGATTCCGTTGTACCCGCAGCGATCGCAGCGCTTATTGACTGGATCACGGACCGCAGGGGTTGAAACTTGCCCTTAATTCAGGCGATCCAATCGCCGCCGGCGCAATGATCCCATCTGACGGTTGCGGGCAATTAATATTTCCCATACAACGGCCCAAAATTGCGGCAGGCGGCCAAATCTGCTGATTGATCTTCATCGGCACCGAATGCCAGCCATGCGCCGGGGCGAAATATCTTTTCTGGCGGCACATTGTGCATGTATACGGGTATCCGCAACATGGAGGCAAGCGTGATGAGCCGATGGCCGATATGACCATATGCCAGCGAGCAATGGTTGGCACCCCAGCTATTCATTACCGTGTACACATCGCGAAAAGCGCCGTGGCCGGAGCACCGCGGTGCAAACCAGGTGGTGGGCCAGGTCGGGTTGGTTCGGCGGTCGAGCGCATCATGAACGTCAGCGGGCAAATCAATGGTATACCCCTCGGCAATCTGAAGGGCCGGACCAAGGCCACGGATCAGATTGATGCGAGCGGCGGTGACCGGCATGCCACCCCGTGTGCGATAGCGAATGGAGAATCCACCGCCACGGAAGTATTCATAAATTGCGGGACACCATTCCGCCGCGGACAGGCATGCTGCGGCATCGTCGCTGGTCATTTCCCACCATGGTTTAACGGCAGGCGCACCTTTCGATGACGCACACCCGGTGCCATCCAAGGCGGCCGATCCGCTGTTAATCAGATGCAGGATGCCATCGCGCGCCTCGCCACCCAGGTGGTGACCGGTTGCCTTCAGCACGGCATCCGGACTCCAGTACGTGCGAACATCGGCAAATATCTGAGCAGAGCCGGTTAACAGTTGGCCCATCAACATGACAGTACCATTCAAAGCGTCATTTTCCGTGGCCACAATATAGGGCTGACGAATTCCATTCCAATCAAATGAAGAATTAAGAATGGTTTCCAGAAAATCACCGTTGGGATAATGATCGGTCCATTGCCGCTGCCCTTGAAAACCCGCAGCAATAGCGTTGTAGCCCATAGCCTCTTCCGGAAAGCCCAGCTTGGCGAGTTGGGGATTGCCCACCATTAAATCGCGAACGATAAGCGTCATTTTGACACAGTACTCAAGTTCCTTGTTTTTTTGACTGCGGCTGCGGCGATTGGCCGCAATGTTGGCATCCATACCCATGCGGCAATACCGCTGTGTCCATGTGCGGGCTTTGGCATATTCCTTAGCATCGAAGATGTTGCGTTCAATACGACGGGTGATTTCCACCATATCTACACTCATCACACGCATGCCGAGATAGGCATTAAAAAATGCTTCATCGACGGCTGAACCGGCGATACCCATCGATACCCCACCGATCGAGCAATACGACCGCCCGCGAAGTGACGCCACGGCAAGTCCGGCAGATGCGAAATCAAGCAGCTTTTGCTGGACATCGTCCGGGATCGTGTTTTCATCCGGATTTTGCACATCACGTCCATAGATATTAAATAGCGGCAAACCTTTTTGAGAATGTCCGGCTCCAAGGGCCGCGAGATATACCGCACCAGGGCGCTGCGTGCCATTAAAACCCCAAATCGCTTTGGGTATTAATGGGTTCATATCCATCGTTTCCGATCCGTAGCACCAGCATGGGCTGACCGTGATACTTAGCCCAACACCGGAAGCGGCAAATTTTTCTTCGCACCGGGCCGCCTCCGCAATACCACCAATGGTTCCATCTGCAATGACGCACTCCACCGCCGTACCATCCGCGTGCCGGAGTTGTTTGGCGAGCAGCGCCGCCACCCGCCGGGCCATCTCCATGGTTTGATTTTCAAGCGACTCCCGAACGCCATCCCGGCGACCATCAATCGTCGGGCGAATGCCGATTTTCGGGTTGCCGGTGACCAATCGATTAACGGGCTTACTGACAGAAAACCTGGGCGATGACATGGATGGCATTCCTTTCGAGAAAAGTGTCGTAATTACAATTTTCGGCTAAATAATTGTAACGGGATGATTTAATGATCCTCGCTAATCGCAAGCGCCCGCTGTAATAAGTCTTCGGACATGTCGCGGTGCCCATCCATCACCGCGCGGGCAATCACAGCCATACGAGTGTGAAATGCCGGGCGGCCAAACTCCATCGCTCTGGCAAAAAGTTTGGTTGGATGAAAAAGGCGCTCCTCATTGATAAACCTTTCAAGCGATGCCCCAAAGCATTCTAATGTTTGCTTCTGAAAAAATATAGCTGTTGCGCGTTCCGGGGAGGCATCATCAAGGGCGATAGCCGTTTCCAGTATCCCTCCGCGACCATAAGCGATAACGGGACGACCACATGCCATGGCCTCAATGGGAGTAAGACCAAAATCCTCTTCGCCAGGGAAAATCAACGCCCGACAATTTTGATAATGCCAGCGCACGGCGGCATCATCCTGCCAGCCCTTAAATTCCACATTTCCGGCCGCTGATGCTGCCATGCTTTTAAGCCGGGTCATATCCGGCCCGGTACCGATGACGATCAACTTTCCATATCGTGCCCGGTTGCCTGCATCCAATCGGGTGAAAAACTCCACCGCCAGATCAATTCGTTTATATTCCACAAGGGCGGAAACGACAAGAAAAAATTGGCCCGACACCTTTTCAGCCGGTTTGAAAAACGTCTCATCAATCGGCGAATGCACCACAAGGCTGGGGCGTTTATAGATGCGTTCAATGCGTTCACACACATTGCGGCAGGTTCCGACAAACTGATGCACACTCTTATGCCCGGCTATATCCGCATGCCGCAGCCAAGGCGTAAGGGTTTTGAGGGCGATGCGAGTGGCAGGTCCTCGAGACTGCAGATAAGCGCTTTGCATGTCCCAGATATAGCGCATGGGCGTAAAACAGTGACAAAGGTGGGGTGACTGGGCGCGGATATTTTTCGCGACACAATGACTGGTACTGATGACCAGATCGGCCGGGGTAATCCGCACCGATCGGATTGCCAAAGGCATGAGGGGCAGCAGCGACCGATAGCGCCTTTCGATTTGAGGAATATTCTGCAACCATGAAACTGCCGAAATGCGGCGTTCTATTTCCGGATGCACCGATCCGGAGCTGTAAAAGAGCGTCGCAACGCGCGCCGATGGAAACAACCGTATTAATTCCAGAAGTACCTTCTCTCCGCCACGCATGCCGGTGAGCCAATCATGCACGAGCCACACCTGCAGGCGGCTGCTATCGCACTTGAGCAATCGATCCAGATTCGACCGCCCGGCTGCGCTGATATCGTTCCAAGCTGATGCGTCCGCCATGATGCCCTTCAGAATCTGACACCCAATAATCCCACACCCAAAAGGATCATTGCGATACCCAACCAACGGAGGCGGGAGATTGGTTCATGGAGGAAATAGGCCGCTCCAATCGCCACACCTGCGAAGCATAACGAACCCATAGGAAATGCGATATTCAGGGGCAGGAGATAAAGTGTCCACGTCCAGAACAGAGACTCAATAATAAAGGCCGAAATGCCCGCCTGCAGCCATCGGTTAGTGCAAACGCGGCGAACAGCAGCGCGAAAGCCGCTCGATGGTTCGCGCATTGCGCGTTTCATGCACAACTGTCCGCACACCTCCAGCGCAATCGCTGTCAGCAAGGCTACAGCGCCCATGACATTCATACCGGTTTCCCCGCCGTTCCGATCTTGTGCGTGCGACTCACCAGTGCCACACCGATGAGGATACTTCCCACGCCGAGCATCTGCGACAGCGTGAGTGTCTCGTGCCAGAGAAAAAACGACATAACGGCTACGGTGACGTAGCCCAGAGCCGTGATGGGCTGTGCTAAGCTGACATCTGCAAGACTTAGCACCATCATCCAGTTAAACAATTGGCAAATCATCATAACAACTACACCGGCAAACCACGGGCTGAGGATGGTGGCGATAATGACGCCACCGGGTGAGGCGTGGCGCGGCTCGGCCGCCTTCCAGCATAGCTGCACCGCTGTATCCAGCGTTATGGCCAGAATTAGACCAATCAGCAGTAATGGTTTTTTTGGCAAAGGCGGATTCAAGTGGGCGAACCGACAAAGGATGTGTTGGCATTCTTGATGATGGGTTCAAGCGTTGAAATGATCTGCGCGGCTATGATCGTATGCGCGTGTTGACTGGGGTGTACCCCATCGGGTCCGACTACGGCCTCGATCGGCTGTTGCGCCAGCCGATGCCCATAGGGTGCAAACGGCACGGCCAGATCACCAGCCAAAGCGGCGGCGGCCTCGCGGTAGGTTTCCAGCACCTCGTTACAAAACTTTTCACCACCGTTGGCATTGATAATCGGCATCAGATCACGGCCTGCCAGTTCAGAAAGAATTTTGCTCCGTCGCTCCAGATACTGATTGGGCATATCCGTCAGGATCGGTATTGAACCCGCAGCCTGGGTCATTTCCACCATGGTGCGTAAATTTTCAATATATCGGGATAATTCAATGCGACTCCGAGCCACCCGTCCATTGCTTACAACAAAGCGTTTCCAGTCAGGGTCAGCATCATTGCCTCCCAACATCAGGAGAGTTATCTGCGGATTGTGCGCTGCAAGAAGAGGCCCCAACGCGCGAGTTCCCGCGATGGTTGACCGATGCAGATCGGCATCCACCCTGATCTGCAGATGCGGAAATCGTTCCCGGATAATATCCACATATGTTTTATCAACATAGGCCACCACGTCGGCACCGCGCATGTCCGCCACCCCCAACGTGATAGAATCACCAAGAATGAGCAGATTGACGGCCGGTGCTGAGTGATCCGTAGTTAGCGAGTCAAATGACATGTTCAACCTCTGAAGAATTTGAAAGGACCCGGGCGTGCTCCGCCTCTGTGCCTGAAGCGTAGCGAAGGTCCAGCATCCGCCTGATTTTTCTCCCCTTCCGAATGCTTCCCTGCGGATGAGTCACGAGGCGCATTTCAAAAATACCCAATGCCAGATTTTTCATTAAATCGGGATACTGTTCCGTGCAGCTTCGGTGGATTTCTTTTTCCAGCGATTCCATATCCAGGCGGTCGGTTTCTACATTCATTTCCAGAATTTCCCGCATTCCCTCGAGACGGAAAATAATCTGCCACTCGCCGGTAAGCCCGCGCACCGGTTTGAATATGCTTTCAAACATGAGGGGATATAAATTTCCACCGCTGGCAACCACCAGTTCATCGCGCCGCCCGCGCAGCCGGTGCATGCGCTTGCCCGGAACGCCGCATGAACATGCGTCGTCCAATAGTTTAGTGACATCACGCGATCGGTATCGTATCAAAGGCATCACACGCCGCCGCAGAGTGGTGTAGACCAGTTCGCCGTAGCCGTCGGAATCGATATCCATCAACTCGGGATAAAAATCGGAATCGTCAACATGATAGCCGTCAAATTGGTCGCACGGCTGGTATCCGATAGCGCTGCCCTGCTCAACACTGCCGTAGCACATACGTACCTTGGCCCCCTGCCAGACTTTTTCCATCCACGGAATGGCATTGGGTGGCATTTCCTCTGCCGCACCCATGAGCAATTTCAGGGGTAGCGAACCCTCGCGTTCGGCGATTTCGGTCAATCGGATAAGCCATGTTGGCTCTCCCATCACCACATTAAATCGGTAGGTTTCCAGTCGGCGGTAAACCTCGATGGGATCAACCTTGCCAAACGCCATGCAAAACTGCCCACCGCTCATCAATGCTGAATGCGTAAGCATGCCGGGAATCCACATTGAGAAATCAAAGGCGTTGGCCACGCGATCGTCAGGTGCCACCCCCATGAGCATGATGCCCGCTGCCATAATCTGGCCCATCTGATCAATTTCCCGACGGCTGTAGAATATTTTTTTATTTTTTCCGCTGGTGCCCGAGGATTCAAAAACAATCGACGGCTTGGCACAGAGAAACTTTTCGGGATCGGCCGCCACCTCGTCCGGAGTGGTGAAAAAATCGCCCAGGTCGCGGGGATGATGCACGCGGTCGGCGTCAATTTTTGATTTAGCAAAGGCCTCGCGGTAAAACGGCGATTGCCGCGCCGCCCACCGAACGGTTTTTCTGAAGCGGGCGATCCGGATTCGATCGACCAGCCACGGGGGCGTCAGGCGGTAAAGCCGCGATAAATTTTGCGGTGACAGACCATCAATGGCTTTATCAACTGTACTCCAGATCATCGATTCGTATCGCCTTATGTTCGCGTTATATCGCGTTTGCAACCAAAATAATCACATCCGAATTTTCGGACATCAGTGCATCCGGTGCCGACCCGGTATCCCAACGGCATGATGCTTCCGCCAAACCACGGTCATCAGGCGGCTGCACACAACGCCATTGCCTCTTCAATGGCGGCACAGGTATAGCTCAAGTCCGCACCGCCGGAGGCATCATCACACCCATGCGCCGCGCTGACAAACCAGCAGGCCGAACCGGAACTGTTAATATGCACCCCGCGTTCAAGCAATGCCTGCCGAAAAATGCCATAGCGGCGGGCATCAGTTTTTAATAAATCGCGGTAGTGCCGGAGCGGTTTGCCATCCGCAGTAAAAACCACCTGAAACATGCCACCCATACCCTGCACGCAGCAGGGCACGCCATGATGCCGGGCGGATTTACGGATTGCATCCATCAGTTCATCGCCATGACGATGGATGGATTCCAGCACACCGGGTTGGTTGATTTTTCGCAGCACAGCCAGCGCCACCGCCGCACAAAAGGGATTGCCGTTGTAGGTTCCGCCATGTTTGACGGTGTTGGCGGCAATGGGGGTCATAATATCGCGTCGGCCGGCAAAAGCGCTTACCGGAAATCCACCGCCAATGGCCTTGCTCCAAATGATCAGATCGGGCCGGATACCAAAGTATTCTGCCGCCCCGCCCCGGGCAAGACGAAAGCCTGTAACAATTTCATCATAAATTAGCAATACCCCACGTCGGGTACACTCGTCGCGCAGAAATTCCAGAAAACCCGCCTCCGGCATGGTGCAGGCATTGTTGGCCACCACCGGTTCGAGAATAACCGCGGCAAGTTCAGATTCATGCTCATCAAGGATTTGCCGAACACTATCGCGATGATTCCATGGAGCGATAAGAACATCATCCACGATGCCATGAGGTATGCCGCGCGAATGGGGCTGACTGATGGGATGATCCAGCGGGCCGGCCTCTTTTTCACCGGGCCGATTGCTGACCGCCAGCACATCCACCCAACCATGGTAATGGCCCTCAAACTTCAATATTTTTGTCCGTCCAGTAAAACCCCGGGCGGCGCGGATTGCCCCGCATATGGCTTCCGACCCCGAGTTGGAGAAGCGCACCAGGTCGGCTCCGGGAACCATATGCGAAATTTGCTCGGCAAGCTCAACCTCCAGTGTATTGCACGTGCCGAACATCGTTCCGGCATTCAATTGGGCGGTGGCCGCTTCAGTCAATCCACCATCCTGATGGCCAAGAATCACGCTGCCATAGCTAAGAAGGTAGTCGATAAATTCGTTTCCGTCGGCGTCCCAAATATGTGATCCATCACCGCGCGTGATGTAAAGGGGATAAGGCAAATCGCCGGTGGTACTGGACCGGGCCGAACTGCTTACCCCCCCGGCAAGTACCGCCGATGCCCGGGCGTACCATTGCCGTGATGCATCGGTACCGTGCCGCAATCCTAATTGGGTTTTCATACTCACTGAAGGAGTCATTTTTATGCTCATAAATCAGATACCGTCCCATTCAGGCAGGCGGAATTTTCAGCCCGCCAAGTCGTCGTTCAAATAGGCCATAACCGCCGCCGCCATCCAGTTGGAGCAATCCAGCACCTCCCGTATCGGGACGTATTCATCTGCGCGATGAGCCTGCGCCAACGATCCCGGCCCCCAGACAAGCGTTTTCGTCCGGTGCAGCTTGAACCGCAGCCCACCCTCGCAGCCTGAATTAAAACCACGCCACTTTTTCCAGCGCTCCGCCGCCGGCGAATATTTTATCACCATCTCGGCGGCTCTGCATATAGACGACTCTATATGTGTAGAAAATCCCTGGTAGCGCTCAACAAATTTTATCTCCACCTCTTGACCAGCATCTCGAACCGCGTCAAATCGGGAGCGTAATTCCGTCATAAATCGATCCTGCCACATGTCCAGATCATCTTCCGGACACAACTCAAAATAGCCGGAACAACTTGCACGATCACAGATCATCCCCTGCCATTCCCCGCCGTCGATCCGATCTACGGTAATCGGTCGCAGTACGGGATAGCTGGCGTATCGATCGTCGGCATCCTGGCGGCCAAATTCAACTTCCATCTCATCGAGGGCGCTGAGCAATCGCCGCAATCCACCGATGGCATCGCTTCCCAGCCATTTCACTGTGCCATGCACCGCGCGCCCCAATACGCCGATTTCAAACCGCAGCCCACTTCGTGATGCGCATCGCGGTAAGCCTTCCGTGGGTTCAAGAATAATTGCCGCATCGGCACGATAACCTCGATCTACGCTTGTGAGCGTACCTAAGTCTACGCAATCTTCCTCGCCGGGGATGATTTCCAGCCCAACTGTTCCCCTGAAACGGGTTCCGGCATTTTCCTTAATTTTTAAGATGGCACCTAGAGCTGCAACCATAGGGCCTTTCGCATCGCACGCGCCACGACCATAAAGGTGCCCGCCATCAGCCGCGCCCGACCATGGCGCATGTTGCCACTGTTTTTCATCGCCGGGGCTGACCACGTCGCTGTGGGCGTTGAACATCACCGTCGGACCGGCGTAATCGCCCCTAAGTAAAATGACTGCCGTGGGGCGTCCCTTAAGAGGTATGTGCCTCTGTGATATGACGGGATGTTTTACAAGCCGCGATTCGTCCGATTCAAACACGTCGACGTGCAGGCCCCATTGCGAGGCCTGCCGGGCGGCCAGTTCCACCAGCGGCCGTTCCTGACCACTGATACTTGGAACCGCGATGCATTGGCGCAGAAATTCGACCAATTCGGTATCAAATTTGGGGGACGCTTTAGCATCAATCAGCGAGCGCCACTGCGGTGCAAAGATCGGTTCGCTGGTAGAGCCGACTGAGGAATTATAATCCGGCATCAGATACATTCCTGTGGTAACCGCCACCATGTGGCCGCTTTCCGGGCTGATTTCACCGATATCAGCGGGCAACGCTTAGCGGCAGTGCATTGACCCCGGTGGCCGTTGCGGCAAAGGTTTCCGGTAACCAGACCATTTGCAGGCGGGCTATTACATCCCGGAGGGTGTTATATGAAATATGCGATTTTTGCCGACGGGCCAATTCTTTAGCGAGCACCCCCTTGGCAAATACCACGTCGGCTTTGTAGGCCGGACACAGATCGCTACGGCCATCGCCAATGTAAATGCTTTTTTTGGCGGCCTGGCCTATGCGGGCAGCCGTACTGCATTTGCAATGCGCCGCACCACTTTCACAAAGGCTGGAGCGCAAGTGGCATCGAAGTGAAAGCCTGTCTCCTTTATGCGCGATGCGATTGGCGTAAATCGGAATATCCGAGAAGCCATTTTCCGCAAGAATCAGACGGATAAATCTCTCCACACCGTCACTTAGAATTGCGACTGGCACGCCCAAGGATTGAAATATCTTGATCAGGTCGTTGAAACCGGGATCGATTGGTATTCTGCGCACAAAATCGGTCAGTTCGGGGGCCGAAACGCGCAAAAGGGCAAATTCCTCACGCAAGCAATCGAACGAGCCAATCAAACCCGCCGCCCATCGCTCTTCAATCAGCCGCCAGGAATCATTCTTTGCAAATTTGCGAATTAACTCGTCCAGGACATCACGCTGGGAGATCGTGCCGTCAAAATCAATCCACACCTGGCAATCTGATGGGCGCAACCGGCGCAACTCGTTCAACTTGAAATCCTCAATAAAGCCGACATCGTTACGGAAAAGACTCCAGTTTCAACTATCTGCAACTTTCACCTACGCCGACCGTTGCAATAGTTTAGGTTAATACCTACCCTGTAGGCAAGCGACGGGGGTAATTGTCCGGTAGACTATTTTCCGATGAAAATTCACAAAACGGCATCTGTTGGCTCGCTTGCAGCCAAGGAAAAAAACGATTTCACTCCGCTTCAGCCTCACGACTCCGATGAATTTTATATGAAATTGGCTCTTGCTGAGGCTCAAAAGGCGGCTGCCATCGGCGAGGTACCCGTTGGGGCCGTCATCGTACAATGCGAGCAGAATCGCGAACCATTGACCATTGCCTGTGCTCACAACCAGCGGGAAACCCTGAAAGACCCGACGGCCCACGCCGAGATACTTTGCCTGCGGAGTGCCGGCGCAAGACTAAATAACTGGCAACTGCTCGATTGCACCCTCTATGTTACGCTTGAACCATGCACCATGTGCGCCGGTGCGCTGACCAACGCACGAATCCGACGGATCGTCTTCGGCTGCTTTGATCCAAAAGCCGGCGCAACGGGGTCGCTTTACAACATTCCCGCAGATGAGCGGCTTAACCATCGGCCGGAATTGACAGGCGGGGTTTTAGCTGACGAAGCGAGTCATCTGCTGAAGGCGTTTTTCAGAGCACGGCGCAAGCCGAAAGGTCAAAAATAGTGGCCTTGCGCCCAACGCGTTTGCAACCGGTCATACACCGTCAATTCGGGGCATCGGATTTTTGCGTCGGCGCATGGGCGGGCAGGGGCGACATTTGGGGATTTTGCTGGGGTTGAATCAGTTTCTCCAGCATCGCCTGCCATGCCTCAAGGCAGCGGGTGTCTTTGTAAAGCCGCTCATTGGCGGCTTGTCCACGACGTCCCATGATATCCAAATCCGGATCGTCCGGCAGTGATTCAATTAATTTGGCCAGACCAGCGACATCATCGTTTTTTATCACCCAGCCACAGTTGTTTTCCGTCAGTACCATCGCAACTTCAGACCGCGGACTGCCGACGAATATGGCCGGTCGGCCCGCTCCCATAATGCCATACACTTTTGAAGGCAGCATCACGCCGGTTGCCCGCTCCAGCAGGCTGATCATGTGCACGTTACCCAGCGCGAGCAGATCGGCCAATTTACTTCGTGGCTGATAGGGTTTAATCAGTACGCTTTCAAGTTTTTTATCCTGCACATAGGCTTTAAGTTCCTCGGCGCGTTTACCACCCCCCACAAAAACAAATCGGATGGTGGGATGATTGCGAAGTTCTTCGGCGGCCAGATAAAGGGTTTTGGCATCGTGCCCAATCCCGAGGTTGCCGGAGTACATCACAACGAATTTGCCTTCCAAATTCCATTCTTGCCGGTAGCTGCTCTGCTGCGGGGATTTAATTTCGCCCTCTTCGGCGACATTCCACACCGGGATTACCGCACAGCGCTGCGCGGGTGCCCCTTTGGCCATTACTAAATTTTCCATACATCGGCCGAGCAATACATTGCAATCAGCGCGGCGCAGGGTGAAGTTGTTTATGGCACCAAGGATTTTCGCCAGTAAAGAGTCCGACCGCATCATGCCGCAGGCAATTGGGGTATCGGGGTAAAGGTCCATCACCCAATAGACAAATTTAGTCCCGCGCAGCAATTGACGGAGATAACCCACCGTGGCAATAAACGGAGGCGTTGTCAGGGCGATAATGACATCCGCCTTGGGAAGAGTGACGGCACGGAAAAGTGCCAGGACGTAAAACAGGCCAAAATCTATAAGTCGCAAGGCAATCGACTTTTTGCCAAAAAGGCTCAAGCCAACGCGGTGTATCTCAATTCCTTCAACCGTCTCGCGACCAGGAAGTTTGGCACCAGCCTGGCCATAAAGGCTGCGCGATGTAACAACCGACACTTGGTGTCCCTGCTTCGTAAGGTAGCGGCACAGATCAAAGCTGTGCTGGGCGGTGGACGCCAAATCGGGATAAAATGTCTGATTAACCAGAATAATTTTCAATTTTGCCGCTTCCCATAGGCCTGCTTAAAGCTCCGTCGCTCTGGACACGCGCCAAAGCTGAATTTTTAGCCGGGCCGATATACCCAGCATCCCAATTATCGGCGAAACTGGCCAATCGCTCCATGCCCCGCTCGTGGAGCCTACTTGGCCTCCTCCGGTGGCGTACCGACGCGGGCATCTTCATTGGAAGCTTTGGGCCGTGGCAGCACCACGCGAAAGGTTGTACCCGCACCGGCGGCGGATTCAAAATAGATACTTCCTCCGGCACCGCTGACCACACGGCGCACAAGGGCCAGCCCCAGGCCACTGCCATTGGGTTTGGTGGTAAAAAAGGGATCAAAGAGTCGCGTATGCAGATCGGGCGGTATTCCCTTCCCGCTATCGCGTACAAAAAGCACCACACTTTCCGCTTCACCGACAGTGGAGATGGCCAGTGTGCCCCCCGTTGTCATGGCCTCCTGCGCGTTGGTACAAAGGTTTAATAACACTTGCCGTAACTCGTCGGATGACACGAGCACCTTCGGATTGGTCGGGTCAAGATGCTTAACCACACGAATTCCGCGCGCTTGCATGGATGGATACAAAAAATCCATGGCTTGTTCAACAACGGTGTTGATGGGTGTTTCCTCGGGCGTGCCCACCACTTGCGTGCGCACCAGGAAATCGTCCAGCATTGCATCCAGACGGCGCATTTCCCTTTGGCAGGTGCTGATGATATCCATGAGACGCGATTGATCGGGCGTGGGACTTTCGATAATCGTTCGCAAAAAATGCAGGTTAAAACGCAGCGCGGTCAGAGGTGAGCGAACCTCATGTGCCAGAATTGAGGCCAGCATTCCCCGTTCACTTAATAAGCTTGTGCGGGCACGCATAGCCTGAATCTGCCGCCGTTGTGATTCATTCAAGCGCGAACTCACTAAAATAAGCAGCCCCAAAATAACCACCATCCCCGCAAGGTCGAGCCCACCGACCAACCACCGCTGTCGGCTAAGCGCTGCCCAATCGCGCCGGTTCAGGGCTCTCATGCTGACACCAACACTCAGGTGCCCATGGAACCCCCCCGGCCACGAGATGGGAAGGCTCAAATCGCCTAACTGTCGCGCGTGGCGGTCCCATGGCACGGAATTGATGAGGCGAATTTTTTTGCCGGGATGACTGGGCCACACCTGTGGAGGCAATGCATGGTCTATGAAGGTGCTGATAAGATGCGGGCGCGAATGCTTCTGTGCAACGAGAAGAGCCACCGTCCCGCCTGAGCTCCAGAGAGTGACATATCGAATGTAGGGATCAATATTCCAGTAGCTTTTGATCGCATTCCGTCGCTGCCGCGCCCAGGTGAGATAGCTTTTGAAGGAGTCGTGAAACGGTGGCGGACCGAGCCTTAATGTATCCACCAAGGACTGGGCGACGGGCCGGATTGACTGGTTGTCTACCGATGGCCTGACTCGGATAAAGACGAGCACGCATGCGGTAAGCCAAAGTGCATTCCACACCAATACCGATGCGATTGCAAAAAACCAGAGGTTCATGCCCGCCTGACGCGAATCATCCATATGCGAAAAGATAACTCCGAATTGGTTCCCAAGCTATTTTCGCCGTTGGCGTAAAAGTCTCACATTGGAGTCCCAATGCAGGTTTATCTATAGGCTTCTGTTTTTTTACTTTTGCGACCAACGAGGCGGCCACTTGTTGACGGATAGGCCAGCATCCGTAATATCGTCGGTCACGAGGATGAGACGTGGGCCAGCGGGTTCCGCATCCAATCCAGATGGCGCTCTGCGCTGGACAGCTTGAGGTTTCATGAGCGATTTTTCCATTCGGCACCGAGAGCGCCCACGTGAACTTAAATGGTATCACGCGTCGGCCATCCTGTATGGCGACTGGGGCACAAGCCGTTTTTATGTTCTAGGCCTCGCCTTTTTCTATTCACTTTACGCCAGTTTTTGGTATGTGCTTGGCGTCGGAGTGCTGGTGGCGATGGTAGGTTTTGCCTACACCATCATCTGCCGCTGTTTTCCAGATGGGGGTGGCGTCTATTCATCCGCCAAGCACCTCAATAAGCAACTTGCGGTCATCGGGGCACTGCTGCTTTGTGCGGATTATATCGTCACCGCTGCCCTTTCAGCCTACGACGGCATGCAATATCTGGGGGTACCCAACGATGGCATCTGGGTTCCGGCATGTGCCGTTGCCGCTATCGCCCTGATTGGTCTGCTCAACTACTTCGGTCTTCGTAGGGTGGGTGTTTTGGCCTTGATTGTGGCGATGGCCACGTTTGTACTCACGCTGATCATCAGCGCGTTTTGCATCCCGCATCTGGCCCATGGCTGGCACAACATCACCACACACGGCCAGTTAACCGGCAACCCGTGGAATAAATGGATAGCGTTCGTCAACGTGGTGCTGGCACTTTCTGGAGTGGAAGCCGTCGCCAATATGACGGGCGTAATGATTAAGCCGGTGGTGAAAACCGCCCGCAAAACCATCATGCCCGTGCTTATTGAGGTAGTCATTTTTAACCTGCTTCTGGCGGTAGGAATGAACGCCTTGGGACCCAACCCCGCCAAGCCCCATGAACGTTTCACCACGCCCGCCGTTGTCCTGCATCAGCAGGTGAAAGAATTCCAAGCCAGTCATACAGATTGGCGCGAACACAAGAATTTAGTTGCCAAAGTTAAAAATCTTGACACCAACTACAACCGGGAAAACGACATCCAAAATGCCGCCCTGCGCGTAATGGCTACCGACTATGTTGGCAAGCCGTTCGGCTGGCTTTGCGGGCTGGTATTCGGGCTGCTGCTGATTTCTGCCGTCAATACCGCCATCGGGGCGATGATGAGCATCCAATACACCATGTCGCGAGATAATGAACTTCCCAAAATCCTTACGCGGCTCAATCCGTTTGGTGTCCCGTGGATTGCCCTGCTACCCGCAGTGGCCGTGCCGATACTCATTTTGTCCATTTTTCATAATTTAAATACATTGGGCGATCTTTATGCCATAGGCGTGGTCGGTGCCATATCCATTAATCTCTCCAGCACCGCCATCAATCGCAAATTGGAATTAAAAACATGGGAGCGCATATTCCTCGGTAGCGTCGGCGCTATCATGCTGTGCATTGAATTTACACTTGCGGCCGTCAAGCATGAGGCATTGATATTTGCTCTGTGCGTGCTCGGCGCGGGCTTGCTGGCGCGCTTCTACACCAAACAGTACCCGCGCCTCGGCGAGCGGGCCCAGGCAACCGCCATGCTGCTGAGTTGCGTGGGCGGTTATCTGCTGGCGATTATGCTGGTGGCCCTGTCCATTCAATTTTTCCCGCACAAACCAATTTATGGTGGATGGCTTGTTACCGGTGCCGTGCTGTTCGCCGGGTTGGCAACCACCGCAGTTTATAAATATCGCAGTCAGGTGGCCGTACTTAAACTCAAGCCTGAAACTGTGCCTGAAAGGCAACCCAGCGAGCTTGTCTTTGGTACTCCCGCCAAGGCTCTCGATATGTCGATGCGTAAGATTCTGGTGGCCACGCGCGGCGGGCGACGCCTTTTGGAATTTGCCGCGCAATACGCCAAGGAAACCGAGAGCATTATGATCGTGCTTTTTGTGCGGCAATTGCAATTGGCCTTTGAAATGGAGGCGGACGGACCGACGCTGGAAGAGGATTCGGAAGCCATTGAGGTATTCAAGTTCACACAGAAACTGGCAGAAGAAAAGCAAATCCCCCTGATACCGATCTATGCAGTATCTCCGGACGTGGGCTATACCATTTTGGACTTTGCCGGCACCTATGGGGTAAATGCCCTGTTCATGGGTGTATCGCGTCGTGCTACCCTGCTGCGCGTGCTCCATGGCGACACACTTACGGCGGTGGCCGATCAACTTCCACCGGACATACCATTGTTGATTCACGCCTGATGGCTGCCGCAGTGCCGGCTATAACTCACCAAATTGAAGGAACAGAATGGCAAAAGAAAATACGCACATATCCCGCAAATTAGAGGCATGGCAGACGGATCCACTCTCCACCCTGCCGCCGGGCGTTATTGGGTTGATATTTGATTGCGATGGAACCATTGTCGATACGATGCCTGTGCATTTTCACGCCTGGCAGGAGGCCCTGGCAGCTCACAACATCGGCTTTGACGAGCAGCACTTCTATCAGCTTGCGGGCATGCCGACACCGAAAATCGCCAATATGCTTGCTTCCGAACACGGCAAGCCAGGCGTGGGATCGGATATTGCCCACCGCAAAGAGGAAGCCTATCTGCGACGCCTGAATGAAATTCAAATCATTGGCCCGGTGGTGGATATTGTGCGGCGTTACCAGGGAGTGCGTCCGATGGCGGTTGCCAGCGGCGGCATGCGCCGCGTGGTGGAAGCCCAGCTGAAGGCAGCGGGCCTTGCCCAATACTTTCCCGTGGTAGTCTGCGCCGACGACGTGCAGCATGGTAAACCTGCACCGGATACGTTTTTGCTTGCCGCCAAAAAACTGGGCGTATCGCCGGATCAATGCATCGTCTATGAAGATGGCATATTGGGCTTTCAGGCCGCTGAGGCCGCCGGTATGCGCTGCGTGGACGTACGACCATGGTACTTTACGCCCGGCCGACGTGGCTGATATGTGCGCTCGGGGCACGCCACGGCCCCGCCCGTATCCCACGCCTAAACACTGGGGCACCGCCCTATTAGCCAAAGTGACTGGCCGCTTATTGCCGGTTTCGCAGTTGAAACACCACCTGCGTGGGTGGCTTGGGGCGTCTGGATGGTGCAAAGGCTTCGTCAAAATCAAAAACGTCATTAAAATCATCAAGGGAATCCGCAGGTGTTTTGTGCATAATTTCCTGGTCGATCATGGCGTAAACAATCCGCCCAAAATCCCGTGTGGTGTTCACGCCCCAATGGGCTAATACCGCCCTTGCTAAATAACCATAACACTTTATGGCATAGGCTTTTAGGCCGTGCGATAACTGCTGTCCGCTGACGTGGCGTGAATCCTGATCCAAGGTCTGGTAATTGGGATGCACATGCGTGACCGTGTAGGCTAAGCCGCGCTGTACAAATTCGAAAGCCGACGGAGGAAATTCCGCATCGGCCGCAGGTTTCTGAGTTAACTGTTTTTTTACGGTCTCATCCATGTATCATTTACCCGGTTTTCAGCCCGAAACGTCCTTTGCAACGCACACTCCGATTATAGTTTATTCCGGAGGTCATGCGCGATGCTAACCGGACGATTAAATTTAACCAAGCAGCCGTAAAAGTTGTGCCGTAGCCCCATCATTTCGGGCCACATCCCATTTTTGCGGTTGAGCACTTTTCCCGGTATCCTTTCAGGTTCGGATTGGGCGGCCGGGCGATCCATGCCGCGAAGTAAAATGATTGATTATCCGTTACAGGGAGTCTGCAACAATGCCAAATGGACGAACCAACCACCTGTTCACCAGTGAATCGGTCAGTATGGGGCACCCGGATAAAGTCGCGGATCAGATATCTGATGCGATACTCGATTCACTCTTGCGTGCCGATCCCAAAGCCCGCGTTGCTTGCGAGACCTTGGTGACTACCGGCTTGGTGGTGTTGGCAGGTGAAGTAACCGTGCATAATGACGCGGGGATCAAGGCCCTGAACCATGCCGAGGAAACCGCCCGCCAGACAATTGCCGACATCGGATACGACGACCCGGAAACGGGCTTCGATTACCGTTCGTGTGCGGTGCTGCGGGCTTTGCATGGACAATCGGTTGATATTGCCCGGGGCGTGAATCATTCCGATTCGCACGAGCAGGGTGCTGGCGACCAAGGCATCATGTTTGGTTTTGCTTGCAACGAAACGACCACCCTTATGCCGCTGCCCATTTACCTCAGCCACCGTCTGGTCGAACGACAGGCGGAATTGCGACAAAATAAAACCCTTCCGTGGCTGCGTCCCGACGCCAAAAGCCAGGTCACGGTGGAATATCATGACAACCGCCCTGCCCGTATCCACACGGTGGTGCTCTCTACGCAACATACGAGCGATGTGGTTGACCCCAAAACGGACACATTCTCATCTCAGGCACGCCACAGCATCATTGAAAAAATCATCCGTCCCGTCATCATGGACCAGTGCCCGGAATTGTGGAACGACGACATCATTTTCCACATCAACCCGACGGGTAAATTCCTGATTGGCGGACCGCACGGAGATTCCGGCCTCACTGGCCGAAAAATTATCGTCGATACCTACGGCGGCCGAGGTTGCCACGGTGGCGGGGCATTCTCCGGCAAGGATCCATCGAAGGTGGATCGATCGGCCAGCTACATGGCCCGCTATGTCGCCAAAAATATCGTGGCGGCCGGCCTGGCAACGGCCTGCGAAGTACAACTGGGTTACGCCATTGGCGTCGCTGATCCCGTAAGCGTACTGGTCGATACCGAAGGCACCGCAACGGTAAGTGAATCGCTGATTGAAGAACTGGTGCGTAAAATATTTTCACTGCGGCCCCGGGATATTATTCAGCAACTCGATTTGCTGCGACCCATCTATCTGGCCACCGCACGACACGGTCATTTTGGCCGCGAACTGGCCGA
The DNA here is from genome assembly GCA_021818445.1 of Planctomycetota bacterium. GTDB lineage: Bacteria > Planctomycetota > Phycisphaerae > WQYP01 > WQYP01 > JAJZGD01. The sequence continues at coordinate 452 of JAKAEB010000039.1, read as the reverse complement.
ATTTACCTGGGAACGGACGGATAAGGCCGCCGAATTGGCTCGTCTGGCTGGCGTCGCCCGCGGCCCGAAAACCGTGGTAACGGTATAACATCGCGGATCAAAATGTTTTTGCGTGGTGGCATGCTGCCCATTCGGAGTGAGCGGCTGAGTATCAAATTTGCCGCAGGGACGGAAGGGTTTCCTGGCCAGAAATACATCGCCCCGGGCTTGCACAATTGGCATGATACCTTAATCCGCACAGGGAAGTGTTATGACCTCGCGCAGGGCCGAGGAACTGCAGAGAGAATTAAAAAACTACGAAATAACGCCGCGCCCAGTCTTTGCGCTCTTGGCGCTCTTGGCGGTGCAAATAGGTACCTTGATTCACCGCGAAGTGCGCGGAGGACGCCAAGAAACGCCAAGCATATTGGATATGGACCTGCCCAATTGTCGTGATGCGGCCAAAATCGCGA
>JAKAEB010000038.1 GCA_021818445.1 Planctomycetota bacterium | reverse complement strand
TCTCTGGGCCAGATCGGCGGCGTGCTTTTCAAGGGTGTCGGCCAGGCGATGAAGCATTACGCTACGTTCGTTAGGCGTTCTGGAAGACCATCCATGAAAAGCCGCCTGCGCCGCTGATACTGCAGCTTCAATTTCCTCACCGCCACCCATTGCAACTTTACAGATGGCCTTTCCTGTTGATGGATCGATGACGTCGTCGGTAGCACCGTCGGCGCTGGGCCGCCACTTGCCGTTGATAAAGTGTTGCAACGGACCTTTGATAAATTGCGCCACATTGGGTCTAAGGGTTTCCGCCATGGTTGATGACCTCCGCATAAAAAAAGCCCCGAAAGTCGGTCTTTCGGTTCCACATTCTCCGGCACAACACATCATCTGCCGGCTTTTTCGTCCCGTGCCATGGCTAGCTAATCACCGAGGATGACAGCGCACAAATATTTGGGGCCATGGACTCCCGTTACCAATTTCATTTCAATATCGCCGGTCTTGCTTGGGCCGTTGATAACAACGGCGTTGGACGGCATTTGCCCGTTATTATCCGACAAAATTTTCGGCATAGCGTCGATAAGATCAGCCAGAATAAGCCGCTTTGGCAGCAATACGATGTGCACGGCGGTTGTAAGGGTGGACGATCGGCCAAACTTCGGATCGCTCCAGACTAAAAACCCGCCGCTGTCAGCGACGCCATAGCGGCAGTCCGTGAGGCTGGCGTCGCACTTAAACGCCTGCTTCATGCAATCAGCATCACCCCAGTGATGAAGTTCATATCCTGCCGATACCAATTTTTCCTCAATCGCCGGGGCCGGATTAGAGGAGAAGTTCACCATCAACGTTCGGGCTTTGTGCGCCATGAGAAATTCAATGACAGGTTCCGCCGCTCTGCTGAAGGTGGATTCCACCACCGTCATGCCATTACCCCGCGCTTTTTCAATCCAGCGATTTACGAGTTGCGGGCTGTCCGATTCAACCTGTCGCAACAGCCGTTCCGAGCGAATGGGGCGGGAATCGGGCTTGGGTGACGGAGATTTGGCGTCGTGGCCAAGGGCTTGACGAATGGTGGACAAAAACGATTCGCGCCGTGCATCGTCATCGAGCAGGTCTATTTTTTTCAACTCTGCGGCCATGCTTGCAAATCCTCCGTGCCTGGCTCAAACCCCCTTCCGCCCCGGCATCAATGCCCGCCCGCCTGCCTTTGCTGCTGGCGGTACCGCTTATAGACGGTGCGGAAATCCTCTTTGGCCGGCGCAGGAAAATCACGCTGCTTTGTCCAGCCATTTACCGGTGGCGGTAAGTTTTTTATCCACCCTTGTTTATCTTTCAGCAGCCGCATGCCAATTCGCTGGGCGATCTGACTTAAGCGGTAAGTCCAACCGTAGCGCAGCCCGACCGTCCAGAGTTTGAAAATAGCTCGCTCCGCCCACGGCGTGATGTGGGCTTTGACCTGATCTCCGCGCAGCATGATTAAAAATTTAGGAATGTCGATCTTGACGGGACAGGCTTCAAAACACGCCCCGCATAGGCTTGATGCGTGCGGCAGGTGCTTATGCTGCTCCAATCCATTGAACAGGGGGGTGAGCAACGCCCCTATCGGCCCGGGATAGACGCTGCCATAGGTGCGGCCACCCACTTTGCGGTAAATGGGGCAGGAATTCAGACACGCACCGCAGCGGATACAGCGCAACGTATCGCGGTATTCACCAGCCAAAATCCGCGATCGGCCGTTGTCCATGATGATGAGGTGAAATTCTTCCGGACCGTCCACCTCGCCCGGTCTTCGGGCACCACTCACGATGCTGCTGTACTGAGTCAATGATTGCCCGGACGCCGACCGTGCCAGGAGTTTCAAAAACACTGGGAGATCATCAAGGGCAGGAATTAATTTTTCCATTCCCATTAACGCCACATGAATGCGTGGACGTGACACGCACATGCGGCCGTTGCCCTCGTTGCAACAGACAACAATTGAACCTGTTTCCGCCACCGCAAAATTGACACCGCTGACGCCCAAATCCGCCTCATTAAACCGATTACGCAAATGTACGCGGGCCATTTCAGCCAAAGTTTGCGCGTTGTCGGTGAAATCGGTTTTGAAATATCGTTCAAAAATGTGGCCGATATCGGCAGCGTTTTTATGCACCACCGGCATGACGAGATGCGTGGGATGGTCGTGATCCACCTGCAGGATAAATTCGCCCAGGTCGGTTTCCAGCGGCTCAATACCCGCCTCTGTGAGCGCGTCATTAAGCTCGGTTTCCTCGCTAACCATGCTCTTGCTCTTGACGACCAATTGGCTGCCGGTGCGCTTGGCGATTTCTACGATAAGTGCATTGGCCTGCTGACTGTCGGCCGCATAGTGCACCTGCCCTCCCTGCTTTTTAACATTGGTCTCAAGCAGTTCCAGGTAATAGTCAAGATGATCCAGAGTGTGCCGTTTGATTTGCCCGGCAAGCTCGCGCAGCGCATTGGCGTCCGGCAATTCAGCCAGCGTGGTTTTTCGGCCCATGTCGCGTTTGGTGACCGAATTATCCATGGCAGTCTGCAGACGTTTATCGGCGGACGCCTCGTGGGCATCGGCCATGAAATCAGACCGAAATACCGGCAACGACACGCGAGTCTGCCGGGCTTTGGGTTCCGTCAAAACACTGGTCATTTCCCCACCTTTGATTTTTTGGCGGAATGTTCAATAGCCGCCGCAATGATCTGAGAAATATGCCGCACTTTCATGGGTACGTTGTGCCGATGGCAGCCTCCGCTGATATTCATGGCGCAACCGCCATCGTTGACAATCATGGTGTCGGCCCCGGTGGCCGCCCCACACTGGACTTTGTCGCGCACCATGGCCCCGCTGATATCGGTGTATTTGATCGCGAATGTACCGCCGAAACCGCAGCACTGATCGGCCTTTTCCATTTCTGTAAAGCTGGCACCACCGAGTTGCTTGAGCAGGGCGATGGCCGGAGCACCAGAGGCACCGAGCGTGCGCAGATGGCAGGTATAGTGATAGGTGAACTTTTCATCCTCTGGGAGGGTGAGGCTGGAAAGATCGACCTTTAGTATTTTCGTGATAAATTCGACATATTCATAGCATCGCGCCGCCAGATCCACCGCGCGATCGTAACGTTGCGGGTCATCGTGAAAAAGCTCGGGGTAGTGGGCGCGGATCATGGCGCAGCAGGAACCGGACGGGGTAACGACGTAGTCGGCGTTCTGAAATACATCGAGCATGCGAATGGCCAAGGTGCGGGCATCGGCAGGAAAGCCATTATTAAATGCTGGCTGGCCGCAACAGGTTTGGGCGGTGGGAAAATCGACCTCGCAGCCAAAATGCTCCAGCGATTGCACCACCGCCATTCCCACATCCGGAGCGAAAAGGTCGGTCAAGCAGGCAACAAAAAGGCTTACACGCATGACGGGTAGCATATGCCGCAGCTTGGCGCAATGCAACAATTCTGCGGAAATTTTGCGCAATTTTCCAAAATGCGCATTACCTGTTGGCAGAACTTGTCGCCCAGGCAAGCGCCGCCACCAGTCGGGGCAGGTGACGCATGCATGTATGGGGCCAATCTCTGCCAAAACTACTAACTGGCCGACAGGTATTTGGTGCCCGGTTTGCGCCCAGATTATTCTGGTCGACAGTTGCGATGAAATTTGCATTTGTCCGGGCCCTGCTCGGTCGAGTGCGGCACAAGCATGATTATTGGCGTCTTCAAAACTGCCATGGGATTTTGCACCGGGTCATGTGCCTAAACTTTACTGGTACCATGGCAAAAAATGCGCCGGCCAGTTGGGGCGACGTCACCGGGTTTTGGCGAGTTGGCGCTTAAGGTTTTCAGACGGCTGGGCAGATATGATATTGGGCTTTAATGCTGCCGCTTCCGCCCCGCCGAGCGCAGTTCGGAGTGGCGGGGAGAATCGCGTAAAATCCTGATCATGGAAATTTCAGCCGGGCCATCGCAGAAAGACAAACAAATACCGCGTCACGGCATTCGCAGCACGGAAGGATTTCAGGTCCCGGTATGGAAACTTTTTTTTACGATTGCCAGCATTTTGGTTCTGGTGCAGATTTTTGAGTTGCCCAAGATTGCCGATTGGTCACTTTTTGCTTTTTTTGATCCCGGCACCGCCTTCAAGGGAGATGTGCTGATTTCGGCCGGACTGCGGCCGGGTATTGACTTCGGTTATACGCACGGGTTGGCAAGCCTGATATTCGCCCATTGGGGGTTGAAAATATTTGGTCGTACTCCGGCAGGTTTTATCCTTACCACCACATGCCTCGAGATTATGATGGCTGGTGCCATGACGGTCTTCATGCGGGCCATTGAGGCGAATCGAAAGGCCATTATCTGGCTCTTATGCGCTTTACCGATTGCAGTCATGCCGACCTACCTGACTTTAACTCATCCACTGGAGGCCACGCTGCTTTTATGGGCAATTGCCATGCAGGCCAGCGGTAAGCGGCGTGTTTCGTTGCTGCTTTGCACCGTGTGCTTATTTGTCAAACCATCGATGGGTTATGTTTACGGTCTTGTGCTTTTAATTTTAATATTTTGGGATTACGTCCAGCAACGTGAGTCCATCGGCTATTTATGGAGGCAGATTTGGCCATCCATCGTTGGCGGACTTGTGCTGGCGGGCGGATGCATATGGCAGTTCGGCGTGCGGTCGCTAATGCTGACGATCGTGCCCATTACCGGTTTACGGACTTATACCGATACGCACTTTGGGTTTCTGTTTGGACGCGGACAGAAATTCTGGTCGCCGGAATATCACGATTTCATTTATTACTTTATTACGCCCGCTGGAATATGGCTGGCCATGCTGGTCATGATCCTGTGGCGATTGCCCCACCTGCTGGCAAGGTTCCGGTTTCAATTGCCCGGGGCGCGTATCGAAACCATCTCCTGTCTGGGTGTGATGCAATTGGCGTTTGTATTCGGTTTTTATGGATGGCGGCATTCATGGGAGTATTACAGTTACATGCCGGTGCTGTTCATGGCCGGTCTGCTAACCATGGATATCATATCGAAGCGATGGATAACGGCCTTGTGTGCATTTGCCGTCCTGGCGCAGGCTACCAATGCGGTTGTTGCCGCCACAGGCTGGTTCATTAAGGTACGTGATCGGGAGACGGGAGGGCTTTGGGCCTACCGCTGGCAGGCGCGGGAGTGGAAGCATGTGGTGCGTCTGACACATGACGAGCCAACATTGGTACTTTCGAACGGATTCCTGCCGTGGATGGCACCCGGCATGTATATGCCATCAAGTTGGTTTCCTGAGCCAGGCATTATCACGCGGCCGGAATTGCTGCGGGTAGCGAGCGCAACCGATCGGGCATTGTTTGTGGTCACATGGCGTGGGTACGGAGCCAAAGGATTGTGGCATCAGCCAATTTTCGCCAATTACAAACGGAAGTTTGTACCGCTGTGGCAAGGAAAGGAAATGTCGGTATGGGTGAGGCGTCAGGCGGTGCGCACACTGGGGGAAGATGGCTTGCGCCGGCCGATTCGGCGCGCACACCACCAAGCGAGAGGCCCAATGAGTACCAACCCGAGCACCAGCGGAGAAGCCCATAAGCCCGTTCCTGCCAGCGGGTTCCAAGAATAGACCAAACCGCGAAGGCCCACTACGCCGCCACCCACCGCGCCGACGCCATTGGTGACGATCAACAGCCGCGTGGCCGGGGCCAGCAGATGGGCGTAGGGCAGCAAGCCAACTTTAATTGATGATCGGGCGTGGGCATGGTGAATCAATTCGTGCTGCCAATAAAGGGTACCCTTTATCAGGTAGAGATGCGTGCGAAAGGCGGAGGTCTGCACGCTGATTTGCCAAGGTGCGACGACACTTACCAGCCACAGACCGGTCAAAAGCACCCAAAGGGATAAAACCGCTTTGGCCCACAGCGGGCTGCCCTTGCGGGCCCCTTCGCCTTGGGCAGTGCTATGCCCGGATTCCATTGGTTTATCTTCAGCCAATTTTTTCACCGCCTACTCCAGCCACGGGATTATAGTATCGATACGCGGTTCCTGCCCCGTAGGTTTGGTTGGTGGTGGGCCACGCCCTGGGCCACCGCATTGAACTTTCGTATAGCTGCATTCTATCGGCGGGCATGCTGTAACCATTCGTGCATTCGGCCAGCCGAGCAGCCGGGGCGGGTCAGCGAACCAGATGCGGGCCGGCCAGCCCGCTTAAAAAATAATCCATCAATTCGTGGCCGTGCTCCACATGCAGGTCGCTTTCGCGTGCGGCCTTCTCTGTATACGGACGGGGCAGAGCACCTTTACGCTGCGCCCCGGCCATGGCAAACGGCACCCGTGCATCGTGGTGCTTGCGGGTGATACATTCGGTGGCGTGATCGGGCATAACTAATATCCGCCAGCGTTCAAACGTGCGGAGTTTCTGTAATACCGGGCCGACGATATGCTTGTCGATGGCCTCAATGGCAGCGATTTTGGTGACATAATCAGACTGGTGGCTCGCCTCGTCCGGTGCCTCGATGTGGGTGCAGACAATGTCAAATTCATCCAGTGCCTGAACGGTGTAGCGTCCCTGCGCTGCATAATCATTATCGTGGTAGCTGGTCATACCCGGAACGTCAACATTGCGCCACCCGAGCAGGTTGGCAATGCCGCGCAGCAGGTCTACCGATGTCAGCATCGCCCCGTAAATACCGAAGCGCTGTTCAAAACTTGGCAGCGATGCGGCCTTTCCCTGCCCCCAAAGCCAGATATCGGTGGCCGGCTTTTCGCCGAATTGAGTGCGCACCGAATTGACGTCGTGCGTTTGCAAAACGTGCCTGGCTTCCGTCATCAGGTCCAGCAGAATACGGCTCTCGGGGCCGCGAGGCAGGTATGGTGCGACCGGCTGATCGGGGATGTCGTGCGGAGGAGTGGTTTTAATGCGGCCAAAATCCGTGCCGCCGATGGTCATCAAATTGCGGTAACTGACTCCCGGATGGAGTTTAATGTCTGCAAAGCGATCGGTGTTTAAAACCCGTGATTCCAGAGCGGCAATCAGTTCTCTGGCCTCGGCATCTTTGAGATGCCCGGCGGAATGATCAACCATTTTGCCATCGACGACGGTGACAAAATTGCAGCGAAACACCCATTGATCCGGATTCAATTTAAGCCCCATGGCGGCGGCTTCAAGCGGTGCCCGACCGGGATGATATTTAGCCGGGTCATACCCCAGCAGAGACAGAGTACAGACATCACTGCCCGGCAGAAATTTTTCGGGAGTTGTGCGAACGGTGCCTATGCGACCGGTGAGTGCCACCTCATCCATAAATGGTTTGCTGGCCACCTCCAGCGGTGTTTTATCGCCCAATTCTTCGATGGGGGAATCTGCCGCCCCATCGGGAATGACAATGACAAATTTCGGTTTGGGTGGGTTTTTATTCATAATCATCCAATATGCGAAGATGTGCCGGTGCCCCGCTGACACATGACAATTGACTCAATTCCGCCAAGGCTTTACCGATACTACCATCCAAGGCCTCATGGGTAGTGATGACCAGCGGCACATAAGCACCAACCTTGGATTCATGCTGCGTCATCGCTGAAATACTGATCTGGTGGCGGCCCAATACGCCGGTAATCTCGTGGATGGTGCCGGGCTTATCCAACGCCGCGATACGCAGATAATGCCGCGTATTGACCTCTGTCGGAGAAATAACATTCATCGGTCGACGATTATTCAGCAGCGGATGACTGGCGAACAAGGGTGCGGTCGACCCCATGGCGGCCTCCAGGATATCAGCGAGCACCGCACTGGCAGTCGGCATGGCACCAGCACCGCGACCGAAATAAACTGTCCGACCGGCGACGCTGCCGTCTACGCTGACGGCATTGTACGAGCCATTTACACCAGCAAGTGGATGGGCTACTGATACCAGCGCCGGGTGAACACGCAGTGATACGCCCGCATCCTGCCGCTGGGCGATGGCTAATAATTTGCACACATAGCCGAGTTCTTTGGCGTAGGACAGGTCAACATCCTGAAGATTCGCTATGCCTTGAATATCAATATCAGCCGGACGAATATCCGCCCCGAAGGCGAGAGACGCCAGCACCGCAAGTTTGTGGCCGCTATCCAGACCGGATACATCCATATGGGGATCTGCCTCGGCAAAACCCGCCTGCTGCGCTTCGGCCAGTGCGGTGGCGTAGGGTTTATTGTTCTGCGTCATCTGCGAAAGGATGTAGTTGCATGTGCCATTCAGGATGCCGACAACTGCGTTAATTTCATTCGCCAGCAGGCCACGGGTCAATGCAAGCACAATCGGTATGGCCCCCCCGCATGACGCCTCAAAGCAGACACATGATCGGGCATCGGCAGCGGCAGAGAAAATTTCGCCCCCCCGATGAGCCAGCAGATATTTATTCGCCGTAACCACGCGCTTACCGTTTTTCAGGGATCGCAGTATCCATTCACCGGCTGGTTCAAGACCGCCGACCAACTCTGCAACGACCTGCACATCACGATTGTCAATGATGTCTTCCGGACGGGTGGTGATAAGCGATGCGGGGATCGACCGCGGTTTGGTCATATCGCGAACCAATACTTTTTTTAGTTCCAGACGGATGCCCGAGCGTTTTTCCAGGTGATCAGCCTGCCGCAATAAAACATCAGCAACGCCGCCGCCAACGGTTCCGCATCCTAAAAGCCCGACACCAATTTTTATGTGCTGCATATCGGCCCATTACGTTTAATCAGCGGTATAAGGGGCCTACGATAGCCACGGCCTGAACCGCCGACGCACTCATTCGACAGGTATTGTGCACGCAAATGCCCAAAATTTGTATGGCAAGCCGCCTATCGTCGCCGGCGGGTGGGAAAACGCCCGTGAATGGGCCGGGGAGCGGCGGGTGCCGTCGGAGAAGACTCAAATGACGTGGGGGCATAACCTTCCGTTGCCGCCCCACTTCGATGCTGCCCCCCCGCTGGGGACGACCGCCCCCCATTACCATGTTGATCGGGCCGGCGGTTCGGTTCGGGGCTGGGAGTAAAGCCGGGAATCTGCGCCGGTTCCAACAATACGTTGGTGAGCTTTTCAATCTCCGTCTGCATTTGCCCCTGCCCATTGGCGACAAACGTATACGCCTTGCCTCCCGCACCCATCCGGGCCGTGCGGCCAACGCGGTGGACATATACTTCCGGGTCTTCCGGGACGTCATAATTAATGACATGAGTAATTTCATGAACATCAATGCCGCGGCTGGCCAGATCAGTCGCCACGAGAATATTAATTTTCCCATGTCTGAAGCCACGCATCACGCGTTCCCGCTTGTTTTGCATCAGATCACCGTGGATGGCCGACGCGTTGAACCCGCGTTCATTCAGTGCATTGGCCACTTTGTCGACGGTACGCTTGGTGCGGCAGAAGATAATCGCCAGACCGGGCTTTTCAGCCGTCAGCAACAGCTTGAGCGCCCGCAATTTATCCCACGGATTTACCGCGGCGTAATATTGCTGAGCGCGGGCATTAGTTTGAGTGTCTTCAGGTTTTGCGGTGAATATCGTCTCCGGATTTCGCATGTGCTGCTGCACCATCCGGTTAATCTCATCTGAGATGGTGGCCGAGACAAATATCATCTGCGGCTGGCTTCGGCAGGCGTTGATGATTTTCCGGACGTCATCCCGAAAGCCGATGTCAAACATGCGGTCTACTTCATCAAAAACCAGATGCCGCACACGATCCAGTGGCAGCAGCCGCCGATCGTATAAATCTAATATGCGCCCCGGCGTGCCGACAATGACGTGGGGTTGGCGTTCCATCGCCTTTTCGTCGTGGAGTAATTTGCGCCCCCCATAGACACAGGCGATACGGGTGTGTTTGTGCCTGGCAAAGCGTACCATCTCACCTTCCACCTGCACGGCCAATTCGCGGGTGGGCACTACAATGAGCACCTGAAAACCGCCAGTGGCGTCCAGCTTTTGCAGCAGCGGCAATCCGAAAGCGGCGGTCTTGCCTGTACCCGTACGGGCCTGCCCGAGCACATCGCGTCCCGCCAACACGGGTGGAATCATGCGGCTTTGTATTTCCGATGGTTCTACAAAACGTATTTCGGCCAAGGCGCGCAGGATGGCGTGCTCTACACCAAGCTTCTCAAATGCAACTGGGATGGGTAATTCGGGGGAATGTGTCAAAAAATGTTCTCCTAACGTGCTATCGTATTGCAAAATTATAAATATATCAAAACCACGTGGACATAAGGCCATCGGAACAGGCCGGGCATCGGCCTCAATCTGTGAGCCTTAAGTTACAGCATTACCATGGCTTATGTTTAATTTTTTCCTTTGGCGTCATCGGCATCGTAGGCATCCACGCGCTGGGTGCCGGCCACATCGCAGCGGACGATACTCAACGCTTTGCCGGTTTGCTCGTCAATTTCAGCAATGATGCCGCACATGCGTGGGTCGCCTGTTGCGACATCAAAAAACATATGCATGCCGGTAATAAGATGCTTGAGCACCACATCTTTGCGTCGGCCCAAAATGCTGTCATACGGCCCGGTCATGCCAAGATCAGATACAAACGCCGTACCGCCCGGCAGTACCCTTGCATCGGCTGTAGGTGTGTGGGTGTGCGTACCAAAATTCAAACTTACCCGGCCATCGAGGTGCCAGCCCATGGCAATTTTTTCACTGCTTACCTCGGCATGAAAATCCACCACCCGCACCTTCACGTCCCGGGGCAACTCGGCAAGGATACGATCAACGGCATGAAACGGGCAATCCAAGTGTGGCGACATATTGGTGCGACCCATCACCTGAATAACCGCCACACTGACATCTGATGCGGTTTTGGCGATGGCGTAACCTTTTCCCACAGCCTCGGGGGCAAAATTGGCCGGGCGAATCAATCGATCGGAAGATTCCAAGAGGGGAAGCAATTCACGCCGACGGTAGGTGTGATCGCCCATGGTGCAGACGTGTACACCGTAACTGCGCAATTTTTCAAACATGGGAGGCGTCAGGCCCGAGCCGGCGGCGGCATTTTCGGCGTTGGCTATGACCAGATCAATCTGATGCTCTTTAACGACCTGACCGAGCCGCTCCATTACCACATGCCGACCCGGTTTACCGACAATATCACCAATACATAAGATTTTGATCGCCATTTCACCCGACTTTGCCGACACGAACCAATCACTGCAGTCTAACCGCCAAGTTGGGGGCGTCAAGGCGATCGGCATGCGAAATTGCTAATGATTACCCGCACCGGTCGATTGATGCTCCAAGGCGTTGGCCATATCCTGCGCTTCGCTGGCGCTCAACTTCGGATTGTTTATCTCAAATATGGTTCCATCAGGTTTGGTAAATTTCCACCCGGTCGATGTGCGGGTTTCCCTGATACCAAAGAAGGGCGCACCTGGCTGATGATGATTCAGCATTAAAAACAGGCCGAGGGAACATATCGCAATGACAAATAAAAACACATAGGCCAGAATGCCCCCGGCGGAACCGCCCCGCGACGCTTGCTGTAGGGAGCCCCCGCGATAAGTACCGGGGGCGACCATTGGCGGCATCGTGGTGCCGGGCGCGAATGGAGCGCCGCAACCTTGGCAGTTCATTTCAGTTGGCGGAAGGCTGGCACCCGTGGGAAAGGCGGTACCGCAATACGCACATTGCAGCGCATTCATATAGTGAACCTCCTTGATAAGACGCCTGCAAAATATAGACGGGCATAATGACTACTGGTTGTTGACGCCCGCACGCTGCCCAACGGAGTTTATCGCCAACGCCGCCTGCGCAAAAGTGGATGCAAACCGAGGAAAATAGACTGCGAGAATGCAGACGCGGAACGCTCCGGCCCGATGGGTATGGCACCAGCCCGCAGGGCACCGACAGCCGACCTTTCAAGCTGAAGGAAGACCAATTTCGTCCCCCACCGATGTTGACTACGCGCTGACCTCCTGTATCTATCACCTCCAGATGACTGGCAAACTTTTACGGCACCATCCACACCATTGAAGTGCCCCAATCACCCGGGCAAATTGGCGCTTAATTCACGGCACCTGAGTTGGGAACTTAATCACCACGGAGGGAGGCGTTTGAGACATGACGGTACACGCCGGGAGAGGCGTTTAAGTTTGAGCATCTTTCCGACTGCAGTGTTTTCTCGCGTCGCACCGCCAGTTGTCAGACGGATGCGGCTTCCCATCACCACCCCGGCGATATGACCCCGCGCTTCCCACGGCGCATGCGAGGACTCAAATGCAGCCCGTGTCAATTCAACCCACTTATTATGGCCGCGGCTGATCCACATGGGGCCAAAGATTGCCTGCCGCACCTCTTTGGCGCTAGCGGTATTACGACGAAAATCTTCAATGAATGAATAATAACCGCTCCCTTCGCCGCTGATTATGCCCAACGGCTTTCCCGCCAATGTACTGAATGTGGCCAGATGCATCCAACGCTTTTTCCGCGAGCGGTAAATCCATAGACCGTAGGCCGTGCGTTGGCCGATTCTGCGTGATCTGATGGCGATGTGGTAAGCACGTCCCACGTGCCAGCGATAAGGGAATAATATATGTTCACCAGTACCTTCACCACCAAACCGCCCGGGGTGCCCCCCTGGTGCTGCGTACAGCACCCGCACCCAGTCGCCCGGCCTGACCGCCTTGTGATGGATCGCAGGGACCGGGTTCCATATGGAAAAAATAATAACATGGCGGCCGTTGGTCAATTCCTGCAGGCCGCAGTAGCCATGCGAAAAGCCGCACACCTGAAAATAGCTGCCACGCTGCGACTTTAGAACCTTAACTGAATTGTAAACTGCGACTGCGGGCGGGGCATGATAAACCAGTAAAACACTTTGAGCCGCCCGGGGTTTTGCTCCAGCCATCAGGAATGCCACACTGATGATCACCACCCGCGGCCAGAACTGGGCACCGAGCTGCCTGCGGCTGGGCTTACTCAATGGCGGATATGACGGCATATGACAACTCTTTTATCTGTCCACTGTATAAACCTATGGCCGATAGATGGCAGTATACCATTCCAGTTCTACCGCCAGCCCATTGGCCACCACCCCAAAGCATTACACGCAACGCCGAGGATTTCAAAGTAATTATGCGGCTGCAATGAAGTGCCGCGCGGAAATGTCTCGGCCGCATTCACCGTATCGGACAAACCGACGCCTGCCACCTTCAAAACCTTTTCGCCAACGATATTCGCGAGGATAAAGTCTATTTCCGGCTAATCGCTTAGGCGTGGCAAGCCTCAATAATGCATATCCGTTATTTGACGGGGCGCAAAGCTGGCACGAAGGGCGTTAAGCACCACTATCACGTCAATGGCCTCTTGGATAATAGCGCCAGCCACAGGCGTCAAGAACCCGGCCGCCGCAAAAGCCACTGCGCCCAGTGATAAGATAATCCCCCCTAGTGCCGATTGCAGTGCTATGCGCCGCAGTCGCTTTGCTATGTGCAAAAACTCATCCACTCGGTGCATGGAAGAATCGAGTATCACGGCTGCGGCAGCTTCCGAGGTAACGTCTGACGTTTTGCCAAACGCGATGCCCACCGTCGCCGCCAGCAGCGCCGGTGCGTCGTTAATGCCATCGCCCAAGTATGCGGTGCGGCGCAGAGACGTTTCGGCTTTTACGATGGCCAGTTTTTCTTCGGGTGTCTTTTCGGAATAAATAATATCAATGCCTACACGCCTGGCCACATCATGTGCTTCGGCGGCGCGGTCGCCGGTAAGGAGAATCCTTCGGTCAATGTTGTGCCTGAGTCCAAGGTGCTGCATAAATTTTGTAACTTCAGCGCGTGGTTCATCCCTGAATTGCAAGACCGCGGCATATTTGCCATCGAGTAGAACCACGCACTCCAGACCAACCGCTGTTGGCGGCAGCTTCGCAGCCATCGTTGCCGACAGACTTTTACGGCAAGTAATTTCAACGCGCCGACCGGCGACAGTGCCCAGCAGGCCATGGCCCGGTGGCTCGCGCACATCATCCGCGGGCAGAAGTTCACTGCGGAGAGATTCCCATGAGGCTAATATGGCCCGCGCCAGCGGATGCTTAGAGTATTGCTCCACGCTCGCGGCATATCGCAGGACGTCAGCGGGTGAGATATCCTCCGCTGCAATTACGCCAGTAAGGCGCGGTTCGCCATAAGTGAGCGTGCCGGTTTTATCAAAAAAGAACGTTTGGCACGTTGGCAGTTGCTCCAGCACGGCCGGGTCTTTGACAATAATGCTGCGCCGCGCGGCGAGAGAAATCGCGCCGATAATTGCTACGGGAATGGCAATAAGCAGGGGGCAGGGTGTGGCAACAACCAACACCGCCAAAAATCGCACTGGATCGTGCGATGCAATGCCCGCCACCAGCGCAATCAGAACCGCTACCGGAGTGTACAAAGCCCCGAGCATATCGCCCAGACGCCGCAACCGTGGACGCTGCTGTTGCGAGTCCTGCATGACCCGCATGATGCGGGCATAGCGAGAGTCCTGTGGTGGCCGGGTGACGGTTATGGTCAGTACCGATTCGCCATTCACCGCACCCGAAAGCGCTTCGGCACCGGGTGCCTTGGCTATCTGATAAGGCTCGCCGGTAAGGTATGATTCATCCATACCGCCGTGGCCTTCAAGCACCACGCCGTCAGCCGGGCATATATCGTGGGCATAAATAAGTAAGGTATCGCCGGGGACGATCTCCGGAACAGGCACATCCACGACAGCCGCGCCGAGCTTTTTATGCGCAACTGTCGGCATACGCTGGGCTAAAGCCCGTAAAACCGATGAGGCGCTGCGAACCGCATACGCCTCGAGTGCCTCGCCGCCGGAGAGCATCAGCACCACCAACGTGCCGGCAAGGTATTGCCCTAGCAGTACCGAGGTAACAATGGAAATGCCCGCAAGAAGGTCTGATCCGAATTTTCCGCGAAAAAGCGCCCTTAACAGGCCCCAAACTAAAGGTACCCCGCCAAGTAACAGTGCAACCCATAAAGGCAGGTTTGATACCAGCGGCCCGGCATGAAATGCAAAATGCTGCAGCAAAAAGGTCGCGATAGCGGCAAGTGCCAAAACTGCGATGGCACCTTGATGCCGACTAAGTGGCTTGAATTGCCCCACATTGGCCGCGGGGGCCGATTGATCGTGATGTGAAGTCTTTACTGCTGTGGTGGCGATCGCAGCGCGAGCGGGTGTCACCCCCGCTGTACAGTGGGTATCATTTTTTTTCCCTGTCTGCGTTCGGCTCGCACCGTCTGCTTGCGTTGCCATTGCTTCTCCATACGACAAGCCTTATGAAGGCATCGCAAGAGATTCACTCACACTAGCCCCCATGACCACCCGCGGAGCCACTAAATTCATTGAGTTGCTCGTTGCGCAACGTATTGAATCATACATTGATGTTCGAATTTGCCAAAAGGGTTCCAAGGTTGACGCTGGTGCGCGCCGGCTTGGGCGCACAAGTGCAGTCCGCCGCCTTAATGCAAATAAGTATATGGGCACCTTTCGGAAGCCCGAATATGCCCGTAATGAATGCCTTCAGACCGCAGCTTCTAACCGCGCAGGATATGTCGTGCGTAATCTACCGAGGTGCACCTAAGCCTGTTAATACCGGTGGTGGTGGATACGGAAATGCCCGGAACGCTTTCACCCGACGTAGCCGTGAGTAAACTAAATGCCCCTGCGCAGAATGAATTTGCCCGGATATCTCAATGGTTTTAGGCGTAAGAGTTTTTGTGGCGTCGGTAGGAGGCGTTGCAGGCGTTTGTTCCTGTATTTTTCGTGGTCAAAGCATGATATCCGCTGGCCTCAATGCTCTTACCTCCAATTCTCAACCATCGGTTCGTCCGATCTTTGCACGTTGCCCAATGCGGCTTTTCATCAGTACGCGGGTGGCAGGCGTATCAAGCGGTCGCTGTTCGCATGTGAAAATTCAAAGTTATCCATGGCACTGCCTCAGCCACCACAAATGGTATCCGCGGGATCATCACCTGATTCGAGAATTCGGTATCGTGTATGGTATTGCCCAGTGATTCCAACGCTTTACCCGGCTGCAAAATACGCCCAACAGAGAATCGTCAGTGATTGAGCTGACGCGGTAAATGCAAAATATGCATCGCCGGTGGGCGAAAAAACCGTTGAAAGTAGAAAGTAAAGAGTAGACCGTGGAAGACGTTTCGGCTGCGGGCGGCAGCGACTCTCTTGCTCCAGCCGAATATGCTCTCCTGATCTCCTGTTCTACATTCACCTGCTCCATTTTGGCCTCCGGCCAAAATCGCGGAGAGCAGTTGAGCAGGAGACTGCCCCGATGAATCGAGACTCTATTTTTTCGACGGCAGGCAGAAAAATCGGGGCGACAGGATTTGAACCTGCGACTTCCTGGTCCCAAACCAGGCGCTCTAGCCAGGCTGAGCTACGCCCCGTTAACACGGTGATGTTAACATAAACGCCACGAATCTGACAATCAGCCGCCCTCCCCGATGGGTGATGGCTTAGGTTGGTGCAAGCCGGGTTGGGCCGCAAAGATTATCCGCTATACTTTCGCCGCAGTCTGAAACAGGCTGCACGGCGTATCGCCCGGACGAACGTCGGCACTTAGCAAGGTGATGACGATGGATGGGCACAGTAAAGCCGGGACAAATCTGCCGCGGTTGTCCGCCCGGCAGGCGTTAGTTCAGCATTGGCCGCTTTACGTTATTGAAGGCGTTCTGCTGGCGGGATTCATGATATCCGCCTGCGGCTTCAGCGTTTTGCTGGAATATCCCGGAGCGCCAGGGTATGCGGCCATTCACTCGGACATTTTGCGCCGGGCTTTAATCGGCGTAGCGATGGGTTCAACGGCGATCGGGCTGATCTACTCACCGATTGGTAAAAGATCGGGTGCCCATATGAATCCCGCCTTCACATTGGGTTTCCTCTGGTTGCAGAAAATCTCCATGTGGGATGCGGTCTTTTACATGGTCGGCCAATTTATTGGCGGTGTATTGGGGGTACTGTTTTCACGACTGGTATTCGGGGCGGCGCTGGCATCGCATGCCATAGAGTGGATTGTTACCGTACCCGGACCGCAGGGCGCGGGTGCAGCATGGCTGGGTGAGTTTATTATTTCGGCCGTTTTAATGGGTACGGTGCTGCTGGTGAATCGCAGCAAAAAACTGTCGCGGTTTACCGGAGTATTTGCCGGTATCCTCATATTTTTATTTGTCACATTTGAGGCCCCCTACTCGGGCTTCAGCATGAACCCCGCCCGTACCGTTGCGTCCGCCCTGCCTTCGGGCATATGGACAGCGTGCTGGATTTATTTCACGGCACCGATCATCGGTATGCTGACGGCGATTGAGATTCATGCGCTGGCGATCCGTGAGCGCCGGGCGCTGTGCCCACGATTTACCCATACCGGTCACTCGCAGCATGTGCTGCCGTGCGACTGCCGATACCATATGTTATAGGTATGAACCAAAACCTCTTTTATGGAGACATCCCCATGACTTCGCAGACTGATTATGACGTGATTATTATTGGGTCCGGTGCTGGCGGTGGCACCTTGGCGCAGCATCTGGCAAAGGCTGGAAAAAAGATTTTAATACTGGAGCGCGGCGGCTGGCTGCCACGGGAAAAGCCGAACTGGGATGCCACCGCCGTATTTGTGGAAAACCGGTATGTGTCCAAGGATGCGTGGTACGACGAGAATGGAAAGGCGTTTCAACCCGGCGTCCATTACTTTGTAGGCGGGGCAACGAAAATGTTCGGTGCGGCGCTGTTTCGGCTGCGCAAAGAAGATTTTGGCGAAATCAAACACCATGGTGGTATCTCTCCGGCCTGGCCGATCGGCTATGACGAATTTGAGCCTTACTATCTGCAGGCGGAAAATCTTTATCAGGTGCATGGGCAGCGCGGGGAAGACCCAACCGAACCGCCCGCCAGCGGGCCCTATCCGTTTCCCCCCGTATCACATGAGCCGCGGATTCAAAAGCTCGCGGATGAACTTACCCGTATGGGTTATCATCCGTTTCATGCACCTACGGGCGTTATGCTCAATGAGACACAGAAGCATTTAAGCAAGTGCCTCCGCTGCGACAGTTGCGACGGGTTTCCATGTATGGTGCACGCCAAATCGGACGCGGAAGTTGTGTGTATCCGGCCGATCATGGACCGCGAGAATGTCACACTTGTCACGATGGCGCATGTAAAAAAGCTGGTGACCGACCCGTCGGGGCGAACGGTCACGCAGGTGCAGGTGGATGTCAATGGGAAGCCGCAGACTTTTTCCGGCCACATCGTGGTGGTATCGGCGGGTGCGGCGAACTCGGCAAAATTGCTTTTGCAATCGGCCAATGACCGGCATCCGAACGGACTGGCGAACAGTTCGGACATGGTCGGGCGCCATTACATGTTTCATAATTCAGCGGCGGTGGTAGCACTGTCGAAAGAACCGAACCACACCCGGTTTCAAAAAACGCTGTCGATTAATGATTTTTACTTCAAGGCGGATGATTTTGCTTTTCCGCTGGGCAACATCCAGATGATCGGCAAATCGCAGGGACCGATGTTCAAAGGCGACGCGCCCAAATTTGCCCCCGGCTTTACGCTGGAGGAGATGGCTTTGCACGCGGTAGATTTCTGGCTGACGACAGAGGATCTGCCCGACCCGAATAATCGCGTTACGTTAAACAAGGATGGCAGCATCAAATTGACCTATCAACTGAATAATCAAGAGGCATTCAAACGGCTGCGCCAAAAACTGCAAAGCGTTCTGGAACATGTACAGATGCACCCTCACTTGATACCGAATAATCTGTACCTGGGCAAAACCATTCCCATTGCGGGCGTCGGGCACCAAGCCGGGACATGCCGCTTCGGTAAAGACGCCAAAACATCGGTTCTTGATACATTTTGCAAGGCACATGATCTGGATAATCTCTACGTGGTGGACACCAGCTTTTTCCCGAGCATCGGAGCGGTGAATCCATCACTGACGGCCATGGCCAATGCATTGCGGGTGGGCGATCATCTCATTGAGCGGCTCAAATAATTTGGCACGGGCTGGCGATGGCGAATCGCCCGTACGGTGTGCCATCGGAGGATGTGGCGTAAACGCCCAGTTGGCGGCGTTCTCGGATTCATTTTTACCAGAGTCGGCGTCCGCCCGACACCTTGCATCCGGGGCATTTCCGGCACATCGCAGCCCTGCTATTACTTGGGCAGACTCCTTGGCATGATGGCCGCATAGCAGAGCAGGTTGCGGGCGAATTGGACAGCGTAATTGGGTGTGTAACCGCTGATGCCCCATGTATTGGTTCCCAGAAGACCGCTGGTTATATCATACGGCGAAAAGACCAAGGCCCAACGCCCGCGGTATTTGATGCCATAAATTTGCGGATAGTGATGTGCGCCGTGCTGATCGATGAAAAATTTTCGGTAGTGGGCATGCACGGCGCGAACGCCGCCGGGCATATTGCCGCTTAAGAGGCGTGATTTATCGGGCAGCGGTTGAAGTGCATGATGGGGAAATAAACGCTTGCAAAGGCTTTCAAATGCCACTCCAAATCGGCGACTACCGCCACCGGCATCGGCAAACAGCATGCCACCATGATGCAGATAGGCCCGCAGTTTACTGCATTGACGCGCGGTGAGCTTAAATGCGCCGGTGCCGGTCATAAGCGTTAAATTTATATTACTTTTGGATGATGCGGCGGCGGGCGTGGTGGCATTCAGTGCAGCGGGAGACTGAACAGAGAGATTCAGCCGCGTGGCAAAATCGCGGGCGGCAATATGTGCCATGCGTTTCCAGGCACCCGGCTCAGGATTGCAGTTGCCCTTGTATGTGAGTATGCAGGCGTTGATGGTACGGACGGGCTTGAAATTGGTTGCGGGCACATATAAAGATTTAAGCCTGTCGGATAGCAGGCCGCGTCCGGTTGCATACAGATAGAGATTGGTGGCCAGATTCCATGGATTTTTATTGTTGAACTGCCTTTGCTGCCACGTTCGTCCGAGATCGGCGGGGCTGACGATCCATAGATAGCGAATACCGTTGGAAATAGCGAGCCAGCCGGGATTAAACGCCGTGTGATACCAGCTTTGCATCGTATAGAGCATATTTTTGGGTGATAATTTATGCGCGGCATACTGGCTTCCACATACCTGCTCGCCCAGCTTTACCATAGCGTTGCGAAAGGCGACGGAATAATTGTTGCAGTTGCAAAACACCATTCCCCCAGCCTGCACGTAGTGGCGCAATCGAGCAATCTGGGTTTGGGTCAATTGAAAGGGTTTTGAACCCGCGATCAAAAGAATGGGTGAATTAAGCCAGGTTCGGTAGGGTCGATTGATGCTCACCACCTGCCAGTTCAATGGTGCATCGAAGGAGCGAGTCATCCATGACGTGACATTGGCGGCATCGCGGGGGCGGGTATTCCACGCACCGAAGAATCTGGGCGTGTATCGAAGTTTATTAAACACCACGGGGTTAAGTCCACGATCCAAGATGAGCAGCGCATAGGCGGTGCCGATGATAGGCTGGGGATATCGCCCCTGGCCATAATTGCCGCCCTGGTCCCAATTAAGCGCCCGGAACATGGGATACCAGCTACCGTTGCGGTTTTGGCGATGGACTAAATCAGCAGCGAATGCGTCGTACCAATTTACATTTCCGAAATACTGCAACCCGGTGGCCAGACCGACCCGCTCGTAGCCATAAAGTTCGTATAAATCTTTGGCTTTGGGATTGATGTTATGGTCGATCCACCGCATCGCCCGGCTGACGCTTGCGTCTTTTTGACCCGCGGCTGAGGCGTGGGCCTTCAAATATTCATCTGCTATCAGCAAACTCGCGATACCGGCGGGTGTCATCGTTTCCGGGCGGCTGGGACGACCGTGCGGCCTTCCGCGAAAACCCCAATACCCCCAGGTACCATTGACAAACTGCGTCGCGTGCCAGTGGCGGGCAGCGGTGAACCAGTAATTCATCGGTACCAGTACACCAGCGTGGGCGGCCGCCCATTGGCCCAGCACACCATATTGTGTATTTGAATTATCCCAATGGCCGGGGGCATTTTCGTGTGGTCGGTTCTTCCCTCGTCTCCAACGATATGTGTATCCACCGTCGCGGTGCATCGCCATGTTCAAATAGTGACTGTCCCACGTGAGGGCGCGAAAATAGGCGGGTTTGCGATAGTTTGGAAGCAGTGCCAGTGCATTGGCTTGAAACGACGCCGCATAGGTGGACTCGGTGCGCATGGCGGCCACATATTTAATGGCGCGGGCCATCGCCGGTTGAAAGATGGAAAGCCGCCGCAGGTGAAGGCTTTGGCCGACGTCAATTAAGGCCTCGGTTACCAAGGCAGTTTCACCCCCCCGTGTAAATTCGCGGGCGTCAATACCGTGGTTTTCCCATAGATACTTTGGGTTTTCTTTCGCCAGCAGATAAGCTACACCGCGTTTGATGGCCGCAATAACTTGGCGGCTGTTTACGGGACGGGGGGATGCAGCGAGCGCAACCGATGGTGAAATGACCGCAGCACACGCAAGTAAAATTATCGAGGCAAAGAACGGTTTCTGGCTAAACCACAACCGGGTACCGCGGTACGAGATTACTGATCCACCAGGCCGGCACAACGTGAAGCATGCCGTCACCACACCAGCAAATTGCATATTCGCCAATTGTCTTCCATCCCGCAAACAGCGTGCCTGAGACCCACGTCTTTTCATTCTTCGCCAAAGCGGCTATTGACGAGTTCTTCCAATGCATCAAGGGCCTTCTGGGCATCCTCGCCATCCGCTTCGACGCGCAGGCCAGTCCCTTCGGTGGCGGCAAGCATCATCATGTGCATGATACTTTTACCATCCACACATTGGTCACCCTTCCATACACGAATATGACTTCGATATTGATTGGCGACATCGACAAACTGCATCGCCGGACGGGCATGCAGGCCCAGTTTATTACAGATGATGATTTGTCGTTCCATGTTCGCCATATGCAACCTATCAGATACAGGATGAGGCAACGCACGTCAGGTGACAGATGCCACTTTATTGATCACAGTGCCAGCCGCGCCCCCGCCGTGACAAGCGCCGTTCAACGTCCTAAGACGCTTTGGTCAGCCTCATCAATCAGTTCGATGATCTGCTTTTCGGTGGTGGCCTGCCGCAAAAATCGTCGGAAGGTATCCATTTGCAGATGCCGAAAAATATTCTCCATGGCATGCAGATGCCCGTCGGGGCTATCAGGCGGTGAAAGCAGCAGCACCACACTGAAGACCGGGGCCTGATCCAAGGCGGCAAAATCGACGCCCACGCTACTGCGGCCGATGGTGCCCACACGTTTTTTAACGGCCGGATGCTTGACGTGGGGCACGGCCACACCTTTACCAAATCCGGTGCTGCCATGTTTTTCCCGGTCGATAACGGCCTTGGCAATAACATCGGCATCGGCCGGGTTAATCGCCTTGACTGACGAAAGCGCTTCAATGAGTTCGCGAATCACCTGATCGCGTGTGCTTCCTTTGAGTTCGGCGATGATGGCATCTTTTACAATAAAGTCGCTGAGTTTCATCGTTTTAATCCTAAAAACAATTCGGCAACCCTGCCAACTTAGTTACGTCCCGGCATCTGATGCGGCATCCGTACACAGCATCAGGACAACATTGCCAATCAACTCACGAAGGATGTTTGCGGTTTCGGAATTTGTCTTTATGCTCCGTCAATTGACGCTCGAGCTTGTGAGTGGCCATATCAATGCAGGCGTGCAGGTCTTCGCCCTCGACGGTGCCGACAAACATGTTGCGGTGTTCGGCATTAACGATGATTTCCACGCGCATGGCTTTGCCGCTGCTGCCGTCGAGGATGACTTCAATCTCTTTGATTAAATCGTAATATTTGAGGAGCTTTCGGGCTTTTTCCTCCGCGTGATTTTTGATGGTGGGGGTAACTTCAAGATGTCGGCCGGTTACGGTGATGATCACTCATTTGCCTCCATGGACATAAAACCTTGTCAAAAAAGACGCTGCGCCGGCAGCGAATCTTTACACCGCGCGGCGGCATGCCCCGCGCAACAGCAGTAGTTTACCATGTAGATCGCAATATGAAATGTTCCCACGATTGCCATGCTTGCCGCAATTGCCCCGTGATGATGGCACCACCGTGAGCCTGTCCGGCATTACCGGCTACCATATACTTTGAGGACCGGAGGAAAAGCCAATGACAAAACCTCGAATCAGCTTGCTGAATTTACCCCAGAACCGGGCGGCAATTGTTTCGCACCCCCGGCTATGGGCTGATAATCGCTACGTTTACCCCGTTATTTCGCGTCGCAGCGGTGGACTGAGTATTGGCATCAACTTGAATCCGGACAAAATTTGTAATTTCGACTGCATTTATTGCAGTGTTAACCGTAAAATTCCTGGAGATCATTTGCCCATTGATATCCATGTGCTTGCGAGCGAGCTTGCCGCCATGCTGGACGCGGTCGTCTCGGGCGAATTGTTCACGCATGAGCCATTTTCCGGAGTTAGTGCAGAATTGCGTCGTCTCAACGACATCGCATTTTCCGGTGATGGCGAGCCGACGAGTTGTCCGGATTTGTCGGCCTGTTTCAGGATAGCGAAGGCGGCACTGGATGATCGACGAATGGCGGGTGTAAAAATTGTACTTATTACCAACGCGACGCTGTTGCGGCGTCCAGCGGTGACCGCAGCTTTGAATTTTCTGGACGCCTGCCACGCGGAAATATGGGCAAAACTGGATGCTGGCACGGACAATTATTATCGCCTTGTGAATCGCACATCGATACCGTTGGATCGGGTGCTGGAGAACATCTCCCACTGTGCAACTATACGACCGATTGTAATTCAGTCCCTGTTTATGCGGATACATGGCATAGTGCCGCCGGTGGAAGAAATTGATGCCTATGGGCAAAGGCTGGCCGCCATCTTGCAGAAGGGCGGAAGGCTCAAGCGTGTACAGATATACACCGTGGCGCGAGAGCCAGCGGAATCTTTTGCTACACCATTGATGGCCGATGAATTGGATGCCATCGCCAAACAGACCAGAAAAATCTTATCGCCGTGGCCTGCAGTTACCGTGGAGGTATTCCCATGAGCCATTTAAGGCCATGGTTGTAATCTGACACGGGCGTGCACGGATGGTTCATCTTATGTGGCCACATTGCCGGGTGGCTCGGTAAAGGCTTTCGATGAATGTCCCGAGACCGATGGCTATTCATGGCGGCACACATTTAAGCCGCGGCCAATGCGTTCGGTGAAATCCGTCTCACACAGCCAAAGTACGAATTGCGAAAGATAACTGCCGCGTCCGGCAACAATTATACGTCGGGAGTGTTCGTTGGCGGGCAGCACACATATTTACACTTATGGATTGTTTACACAGGAGCGTACGACGAGTGAAGACACAACGGGGGGCTCACGGTAAAACTTACGCGGTGGCGGTGATATTGGCTTTGGCGGCGATCATCTTGACGGCACCAGGCCGCACCGGTGCGAAGCCAGCGACCACATCGAAAGATGGATCGGCACGTTACGTCAATATTGTCCGCGAGGTGAAGAATTCAATTGTACAGGTCAAGGCCATACTGATCGTAAGGACGACCCGCCGGATTATTACGCGCGTCGATAAGCCAATATTAAATCGGCATGGGCAGATCATCACATACAAGACCACAAAAACTCAGACACGTACAACGACGGTAACAACCACAAGCGGTGGGAGCGGCGTGATAATAAATCGATCCGGCGACATCGTCACCAACGCCCATGTGGTGTATGGTGCAAAAAGCATTGAAGTGACGCTTGCCGACCGCCGTCACTACGCTGCGACGCTGGTGGGCAGCGACCCACGGGCGGATTTGGCAGTCATACACATCCATGCCCATGGCCTGCAACCGGCCCGATTTGGCAATTCGAGCAAGCTCCATGTGGGGCAGGAAGTACTGGACTTTGGTGCACCATTCAATTTTGCCGGCAGTGTAACGCAGGGCATTATTTCGGCCCTGCATCGGCATAATATTTCCCTTTCGGGCGAGACCGACCCGCATTTGAATCTGATTCGCCATGAGGATTTTATCCAGACGGACGCCCCGAGCGACCCCGGTAGTTCAGGCGGAGCACTGGTGAATATGGATGGTCAGGTGATTGGTATCAACGATTCAATCAAATCTGGCGGGGCCGGATCTTTCAGTGGTGTGGGTTTTACCATACCCGCCAATGAGGCGCAGTTTTCGATAGCTCAGATTATTAATTCTGGAATGGTTAGCCATGGCCAGGCAGGATTGCAGGCCCGCACATCATTCGTTCGTAACCATCGGCATGGTAAACTTTTGCTTGTTGAGGGCATCAGGATTACGTCTGTTAAGGCCAATTCGGCGGCGGCGAGGGATGGCCTCAAGGTGAATGATCTGATAATTGCGATTGATGGCCGCAGGGTGAAGCAATCGGCGCAGCTAATGAACCATATCATGTTCTCGCGACCGGGCACGCACCTGCATCTAAAGGTGATGCGTGATGGGCGAAGATTGAACATTACCCTGAAAGTAGCGGGCAAGGTCAGGCCGAAAGGAAAAAGAGTATTGAAGCCTGCCGCACACGGGAAATAATTGGTTATTAAGCGTTATAACGTTTTTCCGCGTTCACCGTTATGGCTGCCGGGGCGAGTCGGTTTGAAAAATGGACACCCGGGCCGGACAGGTACTGAATCGGTCGAGGTCGGGCTTATTATGAGCCAAGGCGGGGCTGGACCAATAGGCAGTGGTGCCGCCGAGGCATTCTTCGGCGAGGGCGACTCCCAATTTTTCGAGTGTGATCCGCAACGAGCTCCTTATTGATTCCGGTTCCTCTTTTGCGCCAAGCACAAATACGCGATCGTGCAGTTCGATTGGTGTCGCTAGCTCGAACTGTTCTCGGCGGTCATCGTAGTTGCCATCAAAGTCAATGAGCAGGGCCAGATAGGCATTACGACGCTGGCGCAATCTTTCAGCGAGATCGGACTGGATACGATTGAGTGCTTTTGACCATCCGGCGGCTGGTGAGAGAATCTGGATTTTGCGTTCGTTGACGCTAGGGTGGCCCACAAATCCATTTGCGATCTGCCGGTTCGCATCGTCCTCCGGCAGGATCAACAAATGGGGCTTGAATTTATCGCACGCCGTCTACGACAGTGTAACCTCACCAAGACTAAGTGCCTCTATCAGGTCACCCGTGTAGGGAGTATCAGAAAGTTTCTGGCATCGGGTCGGGTCGAGATGTGACTTACGCTCCAGCAAAAAGGTGTTTTCATCCGAAAACTGCCGCACCACGGTTGGATGGTGGCTCGTGACAAGGAGTTGTGGGCCGTGGTTTGCAGCTTTGCGCAGAGCACCGATAAAATGGGTTAGTTCGCTGAGCGAGAGGTGCCGATCAGGTTCATCCCAGACAAAAAAAGCCGGCAGCGGCGGGTTGATGTTGTGGCCATCGGCTGATCGCCCTACAGCCACCAAATACGCACCAATGAAAAAACATTTCTCACCCGCTGACAGAAAACGGAATTCGGTATCGAACCTTTCGGCCGAATCTCCCGGGCCAAAGGTGACCATCAGTTGCCTGCCGTCTTCGCCGCTTTCAACGTTTCTGAATGAGAGAAAATCCGGTGAGGCCAACTTGAAACACTCAAAGAGCGGATTGTATGCTGCCGGGGATTTTTCCAGCAGTCCGCGCAGGCACGCGGCGAAGTTATTTGCATCACGATCGAGCCAATCTGTCGCGCCCCGCGAAAAGCCGGTCATCACGTCCGGCGCGGGGCTTACCAGAACCATGGATGCAAGAAAATTTTTAATCGGCTGCAGCTCATCCACCTGTGACGGGAGGTTGACGATGGGCAGCGCAAATACGTGCCAATCGAGGCCGAATTTGGCACCTGATTGAAGGGATATCTCGCCTTGGCTTCGAGAGAAGATAATCCTATCGTCGATCGATAGCCTTTCTTCATCGATGCGCGCCTCTCGAAATTTTTGCGGCCACTCAACCGACAATGCGTATTTGTAGTTGGTACCCCGCAGCTTGATTTCAACCTCAATACGTACCGGCAGATTGGTATTATGGAGAAAGAAGTCTGACTTTTTGATGAGATCGCCCGCGCGACCCACCCCTCGGCCTATTTGCTGCAAAACCCCGAGACACTCCAACACGGTGGGTTTGCCAGCGCCGTTTCCTCCAATTAAAAGTGCCGACCTGCAATCGCTGAGATCAAGCGTAAAGTTCTGCAGGCAGCGAAAGTTGTTTACATAAAGTTTTTGCAGCATCACCCGAGCACCTGAAAAACGCAACTAATTTATTGCAGCCCGAACCTCTGCCGGCACCGAAGCGCACCTCCCACCAACGCATTATAACCGGGCGTCGGCTGTAAACAATGCGAGGAGATGTAAACGTCTGCCCCCGCCGCTAACCGCATTTGCCATCAGCACAGGTGCCCCTGTTCCATGGCATCTTAGCCAGCACTGCCCCCATCGCGCAAGTGTCGGTGAGGCCGGAGAATACAAGGCCGCAACCAATGCCCAGAGGTATAATAAAAAACCATGGATTAATAAACACCCCAAGCAAAGTTCCGACTGCAGCCAGTGCCCCGGCGGTAATTCTCACCTGTCGATCAAGCGAGATGACTTTGCGTCCCCCGGCATTGACCGGATAACCTGCATCCTCCCATGCCATAATGCCGCCTGAAACTGAGACGGCTTGATTAAATTCGGCATCGGACAATTTTCGCAATGCCATTCCCGATCGATTGCCGCTGCGGCAAATGAGATACACGGGTTGATCGGGGTGTTGCTGATGTCGAGCGATGGCCTCGCGATTGATTTCATCAAGCGGAATACATTTTGAATTGGGCACATGCTGACTCTGAAATTCCGCCGGAGTGCGGACATCTATCAACAAGGCCCCGCCGGTATTGGAATATATCTGATAAAATTCGCCAACGCTGATTTCTTTTTTATCCATTACGACATTCTCCACGTCGGTCTGCAGGCCGATCGCCCTGAACGGCAAACTGACGATAAATTATGCTGTTTTAGCCGCGGGTACTTTCAATGCATCAAGCGCCTCGGTAACGCGCGGCAGGTAGGTATAACTTGGCCCCCCCTGCATCATGACCGCTACACCGGCGGCATCAAGTATCTGTTCACGGGTGGCACCGGCAGCGACCGACGCCTTTACATGGGCATAGATGCAATTTTCACAGCGCACGGCGAGGCCGATGCCCAGCGCGATGAGTTCCTTTTCCAGAACGGTGAGGGCACCAGGTTTCATCGCGGCCTGATGCAAAGCCCCGAAACCTTTGAGGGTATCGGCCATCTCGGCCTTTACGGCGCGGGTCGCTTCCGCATTGTTTTGGTAGTAATTCTCGGCATTTGTCGGCACAACAGGACTCCTTTTAGCAACTTGTATACCAGATAAATCCGCCCAAGCCTTGCCCAGTATCAACATTAGAGGTGACGGATTGGATAGTCAAGGTGGATGCGGCGGTATCAACGCTGCCCAAATGAGAGAACTGTCATAGATGCGGTTATAATCCGGGCATGTTTGATGAGCCAACGGGCAAAGGAAAGAAGGTGGTTGTCGCCATGTCGGGGGGCGTGGACAGTTCCGTCGCAGCCGCTCTTTTGCAGCGACAGGGATATGAGTGCATGGGCGTTTTTATGCGTTTGGGTGGCGAGATGGATGAGGACACTTCCTGCGATCCCGATGCGCGGAAGGCTAATCGTAAGGGATGTTGTTCCACCGGTGACGCCGCGGACGCACGCTACGTGGCGGGATTGCTGGGGATGGATTTTTATGCGTTGAATTTCCGATCGGATTTCGGACGCATCGTAGACTATTTTGTGCAGGAATATAATGCTGGCCGTACGCCAAATCCGTGTGTGCGTTGCAATGAATACCTGAAATTTGGAAAATTGGCTCGCTACGCCCGAGCGGTCGGTGCGGACTATGTCGCCACCGGTCATTATGCGCGGGTGGGCCGAACACCGGGCGGCAGACCGGCAATCCGGCGTGGCAGCGACCTGACGAAAGATCAAAGTTATGTTCTTTTTGGGGTGCCGCCGGAGGAATTGCCCCGCATGCTTTTACCGATTGGGGATTACCCTAAGAGCCAAGTGCGGGAGATGGCGCAAGAATGGGGATTACCCGTCCATTCCAAGCCGGATTCACAGGAAATCTGCTTTGTGCCAAATAATAACTATTTCGACCTCTTGTCGAAAAAAAGCCCCGAGAGCATACGACCGGGAGAGTTTATCGGTCCGGATGGCAACGTGGTGGGAAAGCACCCCGGCCACCAGCGCTTTACGGTGGGCCAACGGAAGGGTGTGGGCGTGGCGTTTGGATATCCCATTTATGTCACGGCGATTGACAGCCAGACCAATCGTGTGCATCTAGGCCCGGCGGAAGAGCTTTTGTCGCAACACCTGCTGGCCAACGAGATAAACTGGCTGGATGACGATTTGCCCCGGCAGAAACGGTGCCTGGCCAAGGTGCGTTACAATTCGCAACCCGCACCGGCGGTTGTAACGCTTACCGCCGATCACAATTTATTGGTCAGTTTTGACCAGCCTACAGCGGCCATTACACCTGGTCAGGCAGTTGTGTGCTACGAGGAAGATCGGGTTCTGGGTGGAGGATGGATACAGAAGGTCAGTCGCACGCCGTTGGCGTGAGGGAAAGCGTTCGTACCGGCATCAGTTCTTCCGGGGATGATGGGCCGAGAATAACTGTGGTATTTGCCGGGGCATTGGGCGATACGGTTTTGCTTCGGCCATTGATGGATCGGTTGCGGTCGCTCTATCCGGCTTGCCACATCACTTTAGTCACAACGAACTCTATTGGCCAATTATTTGCATCTTTGGGTTGGGCGGATGCCGCGGCGGATATCAACATGCATGATCATCATCGCTGGTTTGGTGCCGATCATGCCGATGCGTCGGTGCCATGGGCAAGGTGCGATTGGCTTATCAGCGGCGTAAGTAACGGCCATGACTGCTGGGCGATGGCGGCTCAACGCCACACCACTGCTGGACGAATATCGTATTTTGACCCTCGGCCAGAGGGAGGCACATCCGATCACATTGTTCTGCAGTGGTTTCGACAATTGGATGTCGCTGTCGGATTCAATCCGGTTGAACCGGTGCCGGGATCGCGGTCAAAATGGAAGCCCGTTGGCTCGACGGTATTGATTCATCCCGGCAGCGGCGGGCAGGCCAAATGTTGGCCACTGGATAACTTCAAACGGCTGGCACGGGGACTGATTGCGAAAAACCTGCATCCGCGGTTTATTCTCGGACCTGTTGAATGCGAACGAATGACCACGACGGCGATATCAGAATTAAGGCAGGAATTTGATACCATTAAGACGTATGATCTCCCTCATCTGGTGGAGGAATTGTCATCGGCACTGGTATTTTGCGGCAATGACAGCGGTGTGGCCCACCTTGCGGCGGCGTTGGGTGTACCGACGTTGGCAATATTTATTTGCAGTAATCCGAAGTGGTGGCGGCCCATAGGACCAATGGTGCGTCGATTGGTGCGGCCGCAGGTGTTGGCCCAAGCTGCAGCGGTTATGATGCATTAAATTGTGGTGGTCAGTAACACTGGAGGAAAACATTGACTCCGACTCTGCGGGTTCCCATCGAATTGCCCAATGCCAAGCCGCTTTCTCCGACAGACCCCGATTCCCTATTCGCCATGGCGGTAGAGTCGGTCAATCAGGCCTGTGAAGTTGTCAACGCACCCGGGTATGTGCGAGCCATCCTAAGCCAGCCCAAAAATGAATTGATCGTTCATTTTCCCGTGCGGCGGGATGATGGCAGTTATGAAATATTCAAGGGTTACCGCATTCAGCATAACAATGTGCTTGGTCCGTATAAAGGCGGCATACGGTACCATCCGGAAGTGAGTCTGGATGATGTAAAGGCCCTGGCGCTTTGGATGACGATGAAGTGCGCTTTGATGCGGCTTCCATTTGGCGGTGCCAAGGGTGGGGTAAAAGTTAATGCACGCGAACTTTCCTCGAATGAATTAATGCGATTAACGCGCCGCTTTACCTCGGCGATGGGCAATCATATTGGCCCCGATCATGATATTCCGGCACCGGATGTAGGCACCAACGCTCAGATTATGGATTGGATGATGGATACCTACATCAATACCCATACCGATGGTGCGCACCAGGGTATGGTGCATGTGGTTACGGGGAAATCGGTGGGTTGTGGTGGCAGCGAAGGACGTGAAAAAGCAACGGGTCAGGGCATCTGCTATGTCTTATCTGAATTGCTGCCGGAACTGAATTTGCGAATGGATACACTCCGCTACAGCCTTCTGGGGTTTGGTAATGTGGGGGCATTTGCAGCCCAGGCGCTGGGTGCCGAGGGTGGAAAGTTGATTGCGGTGATGGATCACGCCGCCGCACTGGTGAACGCCGATGGGCTGCCAACGGGCGAACTTCAGCAGCATGTGGTTAATAACGGCTCCATCGCCGGGTTTAAATCCGCTGGAACGCGCGAAGTACCGGCCGAAGAATTTTATCGAACCTCGACCGATGTATTCATACCTGCGGCGCTGGAGCGCATGATTGATGAGGAAAAAGCGCATTGGCTGGACTGCAAAGTGCTGGTGGAGGGTGGCAACGGCCCCACTACTCCGGCCGGTGCGGAGGTTTTGCGGCAACGCGGTATTGCGGTTTTGCCGGCAATCTTATGCAATGCAGGTGGCGTAACTGTAAGCTATTTGGAGTGGGTTCAAAACAAGATGGGTGTGCACTGGGATTTGCAGCGGGTTGACCGGGAATTGCAACGCACCATCGTGCTGGCAGCACGGCGTGTGCGTTTGGCATCGCACCGCCACGATACCGATCTAAGTACGGCGGCATTTGGTGTGGCCGTGGAGCACCTGGCGGATAGTTACCTGCGCCGAGGGATTTTTCCTTGACACAAGAGCATTTGCCGGCTGAAACAGCCACTATTAAAAATTCCCGCACGCTCCTGCCGTGGTATGTGTGCCACTTCGTTGTTGTGTTTTGCTATTCCATGATATCCAACGCGGTTTACTTTTTATGCATATACAGATTGAAGGTCCCGGCTTCGAGCACATTGTGGGTGGCGGCGGGTGGCGGCTTGATATACACAGTAGCCGCATATTTTTCCGGTCGATTGGTTGACCGTTGGGGTGCCAAGCGGGTTTTATTGGCGGCGACCGGCTCGTGTCTGCTGGTTTTTATCATTGGGGCATTGGCAGCGGCGAATAACAATTTCGACCTGATGGCGGTGGCGATTTTTGCGCTGAATCTGCTGGCCACACCGTCATGGCCGGCCATTGAATCGGCGCTTTCACGCACGCCGGGCACTTTGCGTTTGGGAACGCGAATGATGCTTTACAACCTGTCGTGGTCCACGAGTACATTTATCGCATTTTTTCTGACCGGTGCCTGTGGGGAACTGCTTGGCTGGTCGAATCTATGCCTTGTTTTGGGTGGCTGTGTGCTGGTGATTCTGGTAGTGACGGCCTTCTGGACTATTCCCCAATCCATGATCCAGAAGGAACACACCGCCGACCATGCGGAGGATGCGGCAGTACCTCTTGAACCGATGAAGGCGAGCACACTGTTGATGATGGCGTGGGTGGCCAATCTATTTGCGTATGTAAGTGCCAACGCCATGGTGCCCCTGATGCCGGCGGTCACCAAAGGATTGGGAATTAATAACACAGGCGTTGCCACGGCGGTCGGTTCCATTTACATGTTTGCGCGTGTGATCGGTTTTGTACTGGCGTGGGTATGGATCGGGTGGCGGTACCGTATCCGCTGGAAATTAACGTTTGTCTCCATCATGCTTGTCAGCACCTACTTCATTATCGTGTCCCAAAACTTAGCCGAGCTGATTGTGCTGCAGATCGTTCTGGGCCTGGCACTCGCGATGATTTATTCCGGTTCGCTTTATTATGCCATGCACCTGAGTCGCGGGTCCGGGCATAACGCCGGCATTCACGAAGCTGTGATCGGTGTCGGAACGGTTTTGGGCCCGGCGCTGGCAGCGATGTCGGGTGAGGCGGGTGCGCTGGGACCCAAAGCTATTACGATTCTGCTCGTACAACTGGCGGGATTAGGCATTCTTCTTGGCCTTTCCTACCGGTTGAAGCTGCGACTGGGGAGAAAGGCGATACGTGTGCCATGACGCTGCCGGTTGCCAAGTTAGCGGTACTGATATCAGGTTCAGGCTCGACCATGCTGAATCTTGCCCATGCTATCGATAGCGGCGATTTGCCGGCGCGGATTGTTCTGGTTATCGCAAGCCGATCTGATGCGGTCGGGATTGATCGGGCGCGGGGTGCGGGTCTGGCGTGCGAGGTGCTGCCGCGTAAGGCATTTGCGGATGTGGAGACCTATTCAAATGCGCTTACGGCGTGCATTGATGCTGCCGGGGTTGATCTGGTCTGTATGGCGGGCTTCCTGTGCTTCTGGAAGATTCCTGCCCATTGGGTAGGGCGAACACTTAATATCCATCCGTCCCTGCTGCCGGATTTCGGCGGGCGGGGCATGCACGGGATGCATGTTCATGATGCGGTGATTAAATCCGGTGCAACGCAAAGCGGATGCACCGTGCATTTTGCGGACAACCAATACGATCATGGCCCTGTTATTCTCCAGCGTACCTGCCCGGTGCGGCCCGACGATACGCCCGCAACTCTCGCAGCGCGAGTTTTTGCAGAAGAGCGCATCGCCTATCCCGCTGCTATTAAAAATGTATGGTTGAGTATGCAACGCCAAATTGGTGGATGCCGGCCTTAGGCCGGTTTCCCATCGCATGTCAGCCACGAGCTTAAAGAGTTAAAACCAAACGCCCTTTCGGCCAATTGGAACGAAAGGGCGTTTTAGTCTGGTCACCTCTCTGACGGTGCAATGGTCCGCCAGTGGCCTGAATAAAGACGCAACTGGTGCGTCTTTATCCGTTACTTGGCGCCGAGGATGCTTTCCTTGGCGACCTTGGCAACGCGGAATTTCACGACGCGTTTGGCCGGAATTTCCATCGTTTCGCCGGTTGCAGGATTGCGGCCCATGCGCTTTTTACGATGGCTCACAACCAGCTTGCCAATACCGGGAAGTGTGAATTTGTTTTTGGCTTCCTTGTAAGCCAACTCGGCGAGACAGGTGAGAAAGGTGTCAGCAAGTTTCTTGCTGACTTCCGTGTTGCTCTGCTTGCCCACGGCTTCCGCGAGCTTGGCAGTGATTTGGGATTTGGTGAGAGATTTGGCCATGAAGCTTCTCCTTATACATGGCGGACGTGGTTGACCGAGTTCGTCCGGCGCTCCGCCGCCGGGGACGGTTCCGAACTCGGACATTCAACAGCCCAATAAAATAAGGTTTTTTTGAATCTCTGCAACTCAAAGTGTGCCAGTGATGGGGATTTTTGCTCTCGTACCCCCGCATCGTTGTTGGTGAATTGACCAAGCCAGTCAACGGTGAGCCATGTCAGGAGAGATCAAGCAGGGGAATCCCCGGCTGAAAGTCTCCCCCTCGATGCAAGTGCGAGGGGGACGTAGCCGATGCGATAATCCCAGCACCATCCACACCTCCGTAGGCCGTTCAAACCGGGACTTTCTGATGATTTTAATTTCCTCACCTCGCGGTTATAAATCGCACTGGATTGCATTGGAACTAGGAAAAGGCATGGCATCAGAGCATTTACCGCAGATACCCAGCAAACTCTTCCTGACGCGCGGGTCAGGGCGGCATCGCTTCAGGGCACAATCGCTGGAACTGGCTTACCGAAATGCGGGCATTCAAAAATGCAATCTGGTCGTGGTGTCGGGTATCGTGCCCGCCCGCTGCAAATTCATCAATGCTCGCGAGGGTATAAGCTATTTAAGCCCCGGGCAGGTAGCCTATGGCGTCATCAGTGAGATCGCTTCCAACGAACCCAATCGCCTCATCGGTGCGGGCGTTGCGGTGGCCAAGGCGATTAAGGACCAGTATGGGTATATCAGTCACTTTGAGGGATACGGTCTGACGGAGGAACGCCTGCGTGACGAAGTGGATGACGCGGCCGTAACCATGCTGGCGACGACCCTGGGAATTGAATTCGACCCGGCCAAAAATTATGACGAACGCAAAGAAATCTACCGTATGAGCGGCTATACAGTGCGGGCACGCAACATCGTGCAAACGGCTGAGGGTGACAAAAATGGCCTGTGGACAACCGTGATTGCCGCGGCCATCTTCATTATTTGACCCCCGAAGCCCCTTGGCAATTACCAGGAGCCTGTCCAAGTAGTGGCAGAGCTGCGGCCGGAAATGCCCCGGGATGGAAGGCGTCGGGCCGACGGCGACTCTGGGATGAGTTTGAGAACGCCGCAGACGGGGCGTTGCCGACACACCCTCCGGGCGGAGAGTATTTCGCCCGACCTTTGCGACGTGGCTTCCTCGGCGTATCTTCTTCGCCAACATCCACCCCGTCGCACGCCCTGTTATCACTCGGACATGCTCCCATATTAGAAAGCTATTTTACGGTACCGAACCGCTGGCGCGTGGCTGCTCCAGCGTGATGGCACTTTGCGACGATTTACTCAACCGCCAGATGATTTCGCGTGCTGCCGCATTAAGTTTACCGTCCGGCGTAGTGATGTGGGCGTCACGGCCGGCGGCGCTGTAGGCTTTGGCAATCTGCCGCCGGGCGTCAAACGCCAGCACATCCGCTGTTAGACGGGCACCGGATAACTCGAGCGCCGCCTTGTAAGCCTGCACCGATTTAAGTTTTGCCGGGCCGCCCATTCCCAATGCCACTCCGCCGGAGGATGCTTTCGCAGACCGCAACAATCGTGCGATGAGTTTTGATGCGTCGAGCAAAATAAGGCCCTTGTTGGGACCGGTATACGCCCCTGCGATACTACGTGAAAGCACAAATGGCCGCATGGGCCGATATACCAACCGCACGCCACCTGAGAGCGCCAGGCGACCGGTAGCCGCGCGGTAGTCCAGTTTCTTGCGCCACTCAAACGCCGATTGGCCTCGATTGGCGGGCTTATGGGCACTGGCCGCCTTTGCCGCTCGGCGGTAATTTTCCAGCGATAATTCACCCTTGCCCGCCACCAGCAAATGTTGTTTTTCAGCGTTGTAGCGCAGGCTCAGGCAATGGAGGAATAGACGGGTATCGATAAGTTTTGCAGTATTATAACTGACATCTTCAGCCTCGACGTGCTGCCCCTTGTGCGAGGTGAAAGCATATATTTCGCTCACATGCAGTTGATGTTTTTTCCGTCCCGACAGCATAACCCGC
>JAKAEB010000037.1 GCA_021818445.1 Planctomycetota bacterium | reverse complement strand
ACGGCAAAACGCCGGACATCATTGGAAAATTAATTCGAGGTGATGCGACCGGAACTCTGATCATGCCCGGCAAAAAGAAACTCGCCGCATGGGACCGATGGATCATGTCACGCCAGCCCAGCGGGATCATCCACATTGATGGCGGTGCGGCGACCGCCTTGCGCAATGAAAAATCGCTTCTGGCCAGGGGGATTGTAGGGGTCACCGGCTTATTTTCTGCCGGCGATGTGGTGGAGGTTGCAGAATCACAGGCCGGGGTGCTTGGGCGCGGAAAAACGAAATTCAGCAGCGATGATGTAAAGACAATCAAGGGCCTGGCTTCGCGGGATATTGCCGCTGCATTGCAGCGAGAGCATAGTCCCGACTGTGTGATTCACAAGGACGATCTGGTTATTTTTTAATATAATTGGCGGACACGCACGACGGGTTTGTGACAGCCGAATCGCCTATCGATGCAGATTTGGATTGCCCAACTGTCCACACGCCCCCATGCGCGACTGGCAAATCGTGGTGCGGCGCTTAACCAGTATTCGATTGGCTTTGAGCACCGCCATAAATGCGTCGATACGTTCCTGCGGCGAGGCTTCAAATACCGGGGGATCCTGCGGGTTATAGGTAATCACATTGACGGTGACGGGCAGATCGCGGCACCACTCGACAAGCAAATGGGCGTCGGCAGTGCTGTCATTTACGTCCTTGAGCAGCACATACTGAATGAGATATCGGCTGCGCGACGAACGGGGTAAAGCGATTAATGCCTGCCGCAGTTGCGCCAGGGGCATGGCCCGATTGATTGGCATAAGCCGGTTGCGCAGGGCATCGTCGGCACTGGTGATGGAGATGGCGAGCCGCACCGGTGGGAGCCGTTCTGTCGCGAGACGTTTGAGGCCATCGATGCGCCCGACCGTAGAAAGGGTGATACGGGCCGGTGCATAGGCTATACCCCGCGGTTCGGTCAATCGGCGTATGGCGGTAAAGACGGCATCGGCGTTATCCAGCGGTTCGCCCATGCCCATAAATACAATATTTTTAATCGCAACGCCCGGGCGATTTTCTTCAAGCCAGCGCCGGGCGGAAATAACCTGCGATATGATATGACCGGCGGACAACTGACTGATAAGCCCCATCCGGCCGGTTTGGCAAAATGTGCACCCCATGCGGCAACCGACCTGTGATGAAATGCACAGGGTCGTCCATGAACTGCCGTGAAAATTTTTCATCGGGAGTATCACTGCTTCAATTTCCAGCGGATCGGGTCGTTCAGATTCAATCGTGGTGCGGTGCCCCACATTAAAAATCAATTTGGCCGCATCACCATCGGCAAGCACCCGGGCGATTGGCAGCAGCGTGGCGGGATATGACCCGCTGAAGATGCTGCGGTAGGTAAGCCGGGCGGTGGGTGTATCAAGTCGGTGACGAAGCTGGAACGCGTCAAAGGACACCTCCAGATCGGGCGTCAGGCTGATGAGTTCAATGCCGCGGGCATTATTTAGGTCAGGTCCCGGGCCGTAAAGGTTCAGGGGCAGATCACATTGCACAGTTTCAATTTTCACGTCAGCCATTTACCCAGGTCACCCCCCGACCTACACTCATTATTTGTGCAACCATCGGGGACCGGTACATCGCATCGCGCCGCCTAAATGGCATTTTACACCTTGAGTTTTACCTGATGGTCCAAATGGCCCGCATAGCGCCTGCGGATAGGTGCCACCGTGTACGTGATAAACTCGTCCACCTGCTGCGCCGATCGACCGACAAATTGCTCGGCGGCCACGGCGGCGTGAAGATCGGCCCCTTTGAACGCAGCATCTGATTTGAGACGGTCCAGAAGGTCATTCGGCCTGCCGAATTCTTTCACCTCCCGGGCGGCATTGAGTGAATGCGCGCGGATTTTTTCGTGCAGTTCCTGCCGGTCGCCCCCCGCCTTTACCGCCGCCATAAGAATATTCTCCGTCGCCATAAACGGCAGTTCATCATTCAGCCGCCGCGCTATGACCTGCGTATTGACGACCAGTCCGCGGGCCACGTGAATCATTAAGTCCAGAATGGCATCGCAGGTGAGAAATGCCTCGGGAATGCTTAATCGTTTATTGGATGAATCATCGAGCGTGCGTTCAAACATCTGCTGGGCGGCGGTAAACATGGGTTGCGATACAATACCCATCAGCCAACGCGCCAAACCTGTTGCACGCTCGGAGAGAACGGGGTTGCGTTTATACGCCATGGCGGAGGAACCGACCTGGTATTCCTCAAATGGCTCGTCAATTTCCTTGAAAGCTGAAAGCAGCCGGATGTCCTGCGCCATTTTATGGGCTGCGGCACCCACCAGCGCCAGGCTGGTCACCACCTGCACATCTACCATGCGTGAATAGGTCTGGCCTGAAACGGGGTGGACCCGATCAAAACCCAATTTAGCAGCCACAGCATATTCCAATTGGCGAACGCGTTCATGGTCGCCTTCAAAAAGCTCCAGAAACGATGCCTGCGTGCCGGTTGTACCCTTGATGCCGCGCAGCATCAGTGTTTCGCGGCGCAATTCAATTTCTCCCAGCGCCAAAACGAAATCGTAACACCATAAGACGGCCCTTTTGCCAAGGGTTGTCGGCTGGGCGGGTTGAAGATGGGTGTAAGCCAACGTGGGGAGGTTTTTCCATTGCAGCGCGAAAGCAGCAAGGGCGTCTATCAGATTTGCGAGCTTGCGTGTGATGATATCGAGCCCGTCACGCAGCAATAAAACATCCGTGTTATCCACAATATCCATCGACGTGGCCCCGAGATGGATGATGGGTTTTGCCAATGGTGCCGCTTTGGCAAATGTGTGAAGATGAGCCATGACGTCATGGCGTAATTTGGCCTCCTGCCGGGCGGCCTCCTCGAAATCAATATCGTCCAGATGGCTGCGCATTTCATTGATCTGCGTCTCGCTGATGGGCAGGCCAATTTCCCGTTGGGCCTCCGCCAACGCCAACCATATGCGCCTCCATGTGGAAAATTTGCGCTGGGCGGAAAACACCGCGAGCATCTCAGGCGACGCATTGCGCGTTGCAAGCGGACTCTGATAAGTTTGGTGTACGCTTATATCGTTCATACCTGTCTTTGCCGTTGCCTTTCTTCACTCATCTGCACTCCGGTGCTGTTGACTCTATCGGCACCGAACCGACACAATCTCAATGGTGGCTGCGGATGAGCAGCAAAGTTGTTAAGATAATGGCTTAAGGCCAGTGAGGAAAGGACAACCTGATGCCGACCTTTGATAATGTGAATCCGGGAATGAATATCGACAACGAATTTAAGGATCAAGCGCGGAGGGAAAAGGAGCAATTGGCGGGAAAGATTGACGGCCCGCCCGCAGAAGGTGATGAGGCGACCGAACTGCCTAAGCCATCATTTGAGATGATGATTCAGCAGTTGGCGGTGCCGGCGCTGATGGCCATGGGTGTGATTGAAGCGCCCGACGGTCAGAAAACCCGCGACCTGGATATGGCAAAATTCTACATTGATACCATGGGTATTCTGGAGCAGAAAACCAAAGGCAATCTGACGACGGAAGAAAAGCAGATGCTGGATATGGCCTTGTACGAAGTGCGTATGCAATTCGTCAACGCCAGCAAATAATCAGGCACTGGCCCACTGAAACACGCAAAAGGATCGTAGTGGTCTGTCCGAAGTAATAGCGGAGCTGCGATTACTTGGCCAAGTTCCCAAGCCCCTCGCGTATCGGCTCGAGATATGTTCCCCACCGATGCAATTGGGTAAATGGCTTACGGTATCAGCGGCAAGTGATGCCTTTTACGGTATTTATTCTGCGCAACTATCAGTGCGGCCATTTGATTTTCCGGTACCCAGGTCACATGGTCGTCGGCAAATCCCACCATGCAGCCGCGCTTATTTTTTAATTCGGCAAAATCGAAGATAACCGCAATCTCGTCGGCGTTGTTTACATTGTCATTAAGGCCCGCGCCGAAATAGGCATAGCTGAAATGCCCGATCAAATACCTGCCAACCGTGGCCGGGTTTTGTCTCTGGGCCGCGGTGAGTGCGGAAAGATCGGCAGGTGATTCACCACTCCCCGGCGATATGAGAGCCTCGGGACTGATGTATTTACCTGCCACTAAAAGCGACAGATAGGGCGGAAATTGGCCATGGTGAGTCTGCGCATAAGTCATTGCCGCCTGAATGATTCCACGCTCATTCGCTCCGGATACGGCCCGATTGGCCAATTCTCTCGCTTTGGCCAAAGATGGAAGGAGAATGGCAATTGCCATGGAATCCACCGAAACACCTTGGGCGGTCAGCGTGCCCAACGGTGACATAGGTGAAAAAACTGAACTGCCGGGAAATGGTGAGATGGCCAACCAATGCCAGCCCGTATTTCCCAGCCACGTTTTTGATATGGAGGGGTTCAATTCCTTTTTCAAATCCGGAAGCGGAGGAATAAGCATACCCGGCGAGGGCGTGGTGAGAATGTCTGCGAGCCCAAACGTCATTCGCTGCACTCGAAGGATGTGCGAGTAGGTGCCATTCACCTGACGATGCAAATCTTCGTAGTTTAGTGATGCTAGGTGGCTGATACCGCCCAGCTTTTTCACACTGGCCGCAAAAAGCGGATTGGACATAACGCTGCGATGCGGCGAATGCATGTGCTGAATTGCGGCCGCTAATACCTGTGGATACAGGGCATAGAACACCCGATGGCCGTCTACACACCATGCTGGCGAAAGATAGGGGCTATCGACATAGTTTATCACCAGGCCGTCTATGGGCAGTTGCAGCACCTTGAAGTGAATATGCGGCATGGATTTGGAGCCTGATCCCTTCGAAACCCGGCGGCTGATAGCGCGGCCACAGGTTCGAATGAGGGTCGATATTTCCCGGCTGATTTTCTTCGGGTCGCGTGGTGTAATTTCCATTACGGGTCCAAATTCGGAAGTACCGCCGATGGACGGGGCGCAGTATACGAGCAAAGAATGACCGAGGTTATCAATAAAATCCCGGCGAAGCCTGAAGCCCAAAGCGGTATTAATTTTTTGAATTTCTTTTTGCCAGCGGGCCTTATCCGCGGGGCTCAAAAATTGAATAAGCGAAAGACCGGTATAGAGCAGGCCGAGTGGACTGGCCCGCGAAAATTCCACCGTTGTGGCATCCGCGGGCACATTGGAGAGTAGATGCGCGATATGCACATGATGCAAGGGGATGGCTTTTCCGGCGGCCGCTGGCGTAAGCGACAGATAGGCCGAATACGCTACGTCTTTCCCCAGGAATTTGGCAGTCGCCACAAACTGCCGCGCCCGGTCGGCCTGAAAATAATGCACGATGTGATCAAACTGCTTGCGATTGTCGGCGGTCGCCAGCGTCGGCAAGCGGCGCAGCGTTTGAATGCTTTTGCGTGCGTTAACATATACCACCGCTCCACCCGCACCACCCACCTTGCCGATTGCAGCGTTAAAAGCCTGATTGGCGGCCAACGCACCTGGTCCCGACGACTTGGCTAAAGCGAGCATTTGAGAATTTGGTTCGATAAGTAAATAAACCGTGCGGGCAACTTTGCCGACTACCGCGATGGGATGATGTGGAGAACTCTGCGAATTGAGTAATTGGGCCAGCGCCGAAAATGTGCGTTGCAGCGTGCGTTGGTTGGAATCCGAGCCCTGTACCACCACGCCCAGGCGCGGAAGTACGGTACCGGATTTTGACACCACCGCCCCATCAAGATAGATCGTGGCTTTGGAATTCCAAAGCGCTTGCAGGGGCACCCAGACCATTCGCCCAATAATCGCCACCTGGGGTTTGGTTTCGCTAAAGTGCAGAAGCAGACGTTGCATGTACGGACCAATGAGAGATGGCAATTGGTCGTCATGCCAAATGGCCTGCAGATGAGATCCCTGATAACCCGGCCATTGTTGCGGGCTGCCCCGCCAGCCAAGGTATACATCTGCGCCCGCCGGCACGCGGTTGGCCAATGGTGCACCCGACACCCATTGAACGGCAACGGACAAACTTAATAAAAACGTTATGGCCACGGCACGAAGGTGCATGCGTTCCCCTTTCTAATGAATCTCTCCTGATTGTAACGTGCAACGCCGTTTCGTGCAGGCGGTGCGGTTTTGTGCGTACGCTATTGACGGTGGCGTGTGGCTCATTTCTCCAATAAAATAGGGTCAGGTTGGGGGCGTCGACAGATTTCGGGTACCGATATGAACAGGGCATTGCAGAATTAATGGTGTGAGAAATTTATGAAGAAAATCAGCAGCCCCGCACAGGGGCGAGATGCACGGGTGCCGGGTGCGCGCATTGGGCGGCCGAAGCTGATCAAGCACATCAACCTGCGCCGCGTGTTTGATCTTATCCGGGATGCGGGAGAAATTTCCCGCGCCCAGCTCTCGCGCGCAACAGGCAGCAGCATGACCACCGCATCCAAAACTGTCGATCGACTGGTGGCGATGGGCCTCATCGAAGAGCGCGGCCTGGAAACGAGTGACTCCCGCGGACGGCCAAGTCTTATTTACACGGTGGCAAAAACATCGTCGCAGATTATTGGTATCTCGCTTGAACCCCACCGATGTCGACTGGTTAAAGCCAGTTTAGATGGCAGCTTTTCGCCCGGCGATGTGGTGACATTTTCCATGCCGTCAACGTACTCGGAACTTATGGGGCAATTGCGGATTGAGACCCGCCGCCTGATGACACCCGCGTGTCGGACACTTTTCATCGGGATGAGCGTGCCGGGCGCTGTGGATATGGCGGCACAGAAGATTTTGATCTCTCCGAACCTGCACATTCTGGACGGCCAGAGGCCGGGACGAGATTTGCAGAAATCCGTAAAGGTGGAAACGCGGCTGGTGCATGAAACCATCGGTACATGCCTGGCTGAACAAATCTACGGCGCGGCCCGTGGAGTAAAGAATTTTGTACTGATTGGTACGTATGAAGGGTTCGGTTTATCTGCCATTGTAAATGGTGATTTATTAACCGGTGCGCATGGATTCGCCGGCGAGATGGGACACGTTGTAATGCAGCCCGACGGCTTGCTATGCGGTTGCGGTCAGCGGGGTTGCCTGGAAACGTTATCCACCGACCCTGCGTTTTTGCGG
The DNA here is from genome assembly GCA_021818445.1 of Planctomycetota bacterium. Lineage (GTDB taxonomy): Bacteria > Planctomycetota > Phycisphaerae > WQYP01 > WQYP01 > JAJZGD01. Next base: position 30,832 of record JAKAEB010000037.1, on the reverse strand, counting down.
CTTTTGGGTGCCCGACTGGGTAAAGCCATTACCTTTTCGGAACTGCACACCCGCCTGCAGGCGGGAACACTCAGGGTAGATGCGGAAATCAATCAGACACTGGATTATCTGGCGACGGGCGCGGCTGCCGCCATTAATATTTTCGATCCCGACACGTTGGCAATTTGCTCACGTATGTTTGAACTCAAGCGGGAGGTGTTTCCCGATCTGGTTCACCGAATGGCGGGCAAAACGCTTCGCCCTTTGTCGGATCGTTGCAAGATTATCCGCATTGAGGGCGATACGCTCCGTGGCGGCGTGGCGGCAGCCGTGCACCACATTGTTACATCGCTCGGCCCGCGCATGGATTGGCTGGACTAAGCCTGCGGATGCGGCATCAATCGTGACCATTTGGTGATTGGCAACGAGTCGGCTGATTTAAGATTTTCTTTAACCATTAAAAAAACGCGACCGACCTTCTTCACGCCGGCTCATTAACATTGGCACGCCAATGCCAGCTTACATTATCTGCCGACAACTGCCACCGTAAGGTAAATACGGCACACAGCGCGTAAGAGCAAAAAGTATTACATACTTTATGAAGATGTTTGCGCGCAGAGAATTTCAAAAAATCCGGTCCAGTTTCCGAAGTTTGTATCCAGACGGCGAGACAAAAAAGGCTCGACGCCGCTAAAGCGTCAAGCCCAAAAGTTTTTACATGCGTCTGGCGGGGTATCAGAATAGGAAATTGACGCCCGCAAACGACCCGAAATTAGCCCGGACATGCCAATTCAAATTACTTGCCGGATTTTCCACTTGTGCCAAGGTGCCGCCGAATGGGTACCAAGCCACATGGCCATCCATGAACGCCTTATTTCCGCCCATGGGCAGGCCCGTTGCCTGATTCAGGTGCGATGAGGCACCGGCCGGCCCGCCCGTGTATTGGCCTGGCGAGTAATCGTAGTCGCCGTTGGTTTCTATGATCGAATCCGTGATAACCGGGATTTGTGCGGGGTTAAACTGGGAGTCCAGCCCGCTGGGTTCAGCACGCGACTGGTACTGCGGGGGTGGGCCGGGGTAAATCCACCGCACGCTTCCATTGGGCTTTGGATATTCACCCACAAACGGGTAGGGATAGTAATTATCCGAGCCGTAAGGTGGCGGCGTAACACCATTCCACGGGGCGTTGGGATATGCCATCTGCGTCGGGCGTTGAATCAGCCAGAAGTAACCCGTTACGCTGTATCCGAGCACGGAGCCATAAACCCGTTGCTGATTGCTTTGGGGTCTGTTCGGCATCCCACCGGTACGAGGTGGCACGGTATAGCTTGGTAGCCAGTTGGCTGCCGCAGGGAGGCTATTATAAGCCACCATCGGATCAACACCGGCACCGGCTGGGCAATAAAAATTTTTGAACGCGGCACCGCTCTGGTGAATCATATCCCGCGTGCCAAATTCCATATCCCAGAGCCAATGGCCTGGATATTGGTCATAGACGCCCGCCGGCCCCAGAATCAGATCAGGATAATTTCCTTTGTTGCTGGCGGCGTAAACGGTGAGCGCTTGGATGTCATTGTGCAGATTTGCTGCACATACCACTTGGTTGGCGGCCTCTTTTGCCTTCGCCAATGCCGGCAGCAAGATGGCGATTAAGATGGCAATGATTGATATGACGACCAGCAGCTCAACAAGTGTGAAACCATTTATTCTGCGGTTTGTTATGAACGTACCCATTGTGATGTCTCCTTATTTGTTTACAGATCAGCGGCCGGTTATTCGCATGATCGCTGTCGCTGCCAACTAAGTCAGTTTGCGATCTCTCATTTCCTGACAAGGTTCAAAACTGGGCGGGCGGCTAAGACAGCCACCCACCCAGCCAATTAAACGATAAAGTGTTTAATTCCGTACCCGCCGACGGCTGAGAACTAATAGCCCGACCGCACCGACAGCCATCAATCCGATAGATGCGGGTTCGGGTGTAACAGCGGCATAATCAGCCGCCACTTGCGATGCACTAAGTGCCGTATTGTAAATTCGGAAAAAGCTGTAACTGGTACCGGCGTAATTGGGATCGCCACCAAACGCCGATATGCCCAAAACGCTGTTCAAGTCCGTAAAGTTACTCAGGGACTGGCCAGCCGCGAGTGTCACCGGCGTCTGCGCCACCCCGTTGAGGTAGTAGGTCAGTGTTCTTGTGACATTGCCAGAGCTATCCGTGCTGCTGTTAAGCACCGCATCGATGAAGTACTTACCGGGCTGGTCCAAGTACACGGGCGAGGATGAATAGGACTGCTGCTCCGAGGCGGTGCCTGCAGTTGCGAAGCCAATTGACGACCCCGCGCCAACAACATCCCCGGTCCCGACCGTGCGGGCTGGCTGGGATGCGGCAAATTGCAAATACTGGCCCGAAGTCGAGCCGCTGGGCCAATAGGTGCCATTGCTGGAGGTTTGGCCGCCGGGCCCAGTCTTTAAGTCGTTATTGAAGCTATAGACTGGTGTGAAATAACCAATCCCTGGGCCAAAGTGATCCACATAAGTTTCAATTGTCACACTTCCGCTGGCCGGCAGGACGTAACTCCCAAGGGAGACAAACGCGGCCGATTTGTTATCCGAGGCTGCTGCTGGCGTCGGAAGAGTAGCACCACTGCCAGCGGTGATGGTCGCCCCGTTATACAAGACGGCGTTGGTGGTGGAACTGGCCATGGTACCTGTATCCGTAAGGCTGCCGCTGGCGAAATCCCAGTTGTGAATCAGCGCCGCATGGGCTGATTGCACAACAGCCGCGCTGCCGACTGCAAAGGCGGCCGCCAAAATTGAAACACCCACAGTTGTTGACGGGACTTTCATAGGTTTCTCCTTACATAACCGGCCTGATAGGCGAAGCCGCACGGCTTAACATACCCGTCGGGCGCGAAACGAATTGTTATTTCAACACATTCCACAAAGCGGGTAAGGCCGCTCGCCCTACTTCGACCTTGCACATGTACGACTTGCTCTGAATCTCTCACACGAGGGCTTTGGCACAATGGCCCAATCCCCCGTTTATATTTAATACAGACCATTGGTTGCTTATAGATTGCAACCACCCAGCCAAGATTTTCTTAATCCGTCGCGATAAGTCTTAACGCTGCGACGTTCCACTCTCACCAAAGGATCAGACACTACCCGACCAGAATGCCCTAGCTAATTTCTTATGCTCTCAATTTGGTGCGACTTGCTTAAACGGACTAGTGGCTTTTCGCCAAATGTTTATCACGCACCCGATCCTCGATTAAATTGTAAACTATCTTTTGTTGTATGTCAAGCGCCATTTCCATTTTTTCTGGTTATCGTCCACTTTCATCATGCTTCACTTCGCTCAATCCCACACGCAATACCACCCGCCATACCGCAAAAAAGGCCGGGCGGGGGAAATTCATCTACATTTGTGCCCACCGCCCGGCCGTCATTCTGGTTTCGACTCAAGCGGACGGGCCTGATCGACGACCTCGCCGAACCACCAGCATCAACCCCATAGCGCTAACGGCTAATAAGGCCAGAGAAGCTGGCTCGGGAACAGGTTGCAGCGAATTGTAGTCGTATAGCACCTGTCCTGCTGACAACGCGGATCCATACACTTTGAAGAAGCCCGTTGTGCCGTTAAAGGCAGGATCATTGTATTGATCGAACCCGCCGATGCCATTGTTGGTGGAACCAACAATCTGCGAAAGATTGATACCGCCTTTAATGGTAGCTGTACCTTGGAGTTGGCCATTGATATACAGGCTCAGAGAATCACTGCTTGAGTGGTAGACCATATCCAACAAGGTTGGTGTCGCAGTTGGCATGCCACTGCTGTAATTGATGCGATAGTTGCCGGCCTCAGCACTCATCAGATGGGAATCACCCCGGATAGGATGGACCAAAAGCTGATTGGTCTTGCTGCTACCAATGCTGAAAAGCGTGGACCATACCTGCGTCGCACTGTTGTTGGTGGCCAAGTCCTCGAGCGTAAAGCTGCCAGTAATGGAGTTAAGTGCAGCTTGTGGGATAGACATCCCCGACGGGCCGCTGCTTGAATTGGCGTTGCCGGTGGTTACAAGCTGACCATTGGAAACAGTTGCATCGCCGGTGACGGTACCGGCGGTGCTTGCCGAACCTTGGCTGCCGATATCAGATACCAAGCCGTTGCTGATGGTCGACTGGCTGAAACTCCACTCGTGAATAGGCGCGGGGCTCGCCGTCGGCTGGACAGTTGAGATCGGGGCGACGTAACCATTGGGCCCCGCCGCGTAAGCAGTTTGAATTTGCGACTGCGTAAATGCAGAATTGTACATAGACATGTCGTAAATTTTTCCCAGCGTTCCGCCGTCAGAACGAAAGGGATCAAACCCAATTCCGCTGCCGACGCCACTGTTAAGTTGGCCGGCGATATCGCTAAGCTTGAAGCCCTTCTGGGTGTTTGTACCTTCCTGAATGCCATTGACGTAATTCGTAACGGCCCCCGTACTGGCATCATAGGTGACGGTATACAAATCCATCGGGCCATTACCACTTCCTGTCCATGTATTGACATCATTTGGACTGGCATTTGTATCATGCTGGACGGTACCCCCAGCATCGGTATAGCCACCAATGCTGGAATAATAAGCCGTCCAATTGCCGTTGCCGCTGCCGAAACCCCAGAGGGAATCAAAGTTGTCGCCGGTAGGATCGGAAGCACCCGTACCTGTGCCGTTATTCGGCGATACCGAGGCAAAGACGTTGACGGTGTACGATCCATTCATATCAGAGAGCACAGAATTGGGAATATATGCCCCAGAACCAACGGCATTGGTTGACGCCAGATAGCCCGACGATCCTGTCGGATTGACAATATTTGCGAGGGACGTAGTCGCAGCGTAGGCACCACTTCCGCCGGATCCTGTATCGTTTACGCTGGTGGCCCCGTTGGCTGCCGTAGCAAAGTCCCATTCGTGAACAGGCGTCGGCAGCGTGCTGCTGGCGAATACCGCATTTGCCCCCACCACGGCAAATGCCGCGCTGGCCATCACCATTAAACCAAGTTTTATTCGACGATCCATAACCGAGCATCTCCTTTTTTTCCCGAATACCAGGGCGCGAAAACCCCAGCGTGGCCCGCCCGCCAACGCAGCGGAGCAGGGCATTGCGGGCAACCCGAGACGCACGTCTCGACCTGATTCCCGCCTCGTTTTTTTATTGCTCTCGAACTCTACCAGTGATTTGGTAACTGAAGTTGAGTATATCACTTCCTCGAGGAATTCCTAGGCCACAATTGAAAAATGTCCTTCCCTTTTTTTATCACGAAACGTGATGCAGCGTCTCTGACTGGAGGGGCCATGAAAATTTAAATCTGTCTAATTTGCAGATTCCGCACACTATTCGTGTCGCTCCTACGGCACGAGCCATATTCAAAAATATTCCACTTAGGTGACAATTGTTACCAACGGGGATACGATTCCCGGCGCATGGTGCATTTTCTTAGGGAAGTTTTCCATGGAAGACTCTCTTCAAATCGTTTACATCGCCGACTTGGCGTTTGGCTACAATCGGGAAGTACTGCGTGGTATGGTTCAGAGTGCTTTACTTCAACCTCGCATCAATCTGAAGGTCCCCGTCGGGGCCGGTAATGGGGCGATTAATGGGTTACTGTCTACGCAAGTCAATGGTGTAATTCTTTCCGGATTGTCAACGCACCAGAAGATCGTGACACAATTAGGTAAACTCCGGCTGCCGGTTGTCGTTGTTTCCAACGACAGCGACGCTCAGGCCTTTCCGACGGTTTGCTCAGATGATGTGGCAGTTGGGCGCATGGCGGCTGATTATTTTACAGCCCGTGGCTTCAAGCGTCTCGCCTATTGTGGTGATCCGGATCGCACATGGTCGCAACAGCGCATGGCCGGCTTTACCCAGCGGGCATCGGAACATGGTATTCAAGTCGTGCACTTGAGCCGGGTACGAACACCCGCGAAATCGAATTCTTTAAATTCAGCGATCGATTGCGAGCAGTGGTTATTATCGACCCCCAAACCATTGGCTGTTTTCGCGGGCAACGATTTGTTGGCATCATCGGTTGTTGGGCATTGCCGTCGAAATTCCATCCGCGTGCCGGAGGACGTCTCCGTGCTTGGTGCCGATGATGACGATTTATTTAGTCAACTTCGGAAGCCGTATCTATCCAGCATTCGACTTAACGCCACAGAGATTGGTGGCCGGGCTTTGAGTGTGTTGGTGGATTTAATGGCCAATGGGCGGTCGGCGAGCACAATGTGCCGGATACCACCCATCCGTGTGGTAAACCGCCTGTCCACGGACATTTTTGGAATTGAAGATGGCTTGGTATGTGAGGCGCTGCGGACTATCCAACGAGAATTAGAGAAGCCATGTTCTGTCAAAATGCTATGTCGTAGACTCAACATTTCCCGACCGACACTGGAGCGGCGATTCAAAGAGTCGTTGGGGAGGTCACCGGCTGCGGAAATAGAGCGGCTTCAAATGGAACTCGCACGCGACTTAGTTATCGATTCAAACTTAAAGATGACGACGATTGCAGCCCGTACCGGCCATTCAACCAGCAAGCACTTCAGTACCAGTTTCCGCCGATATTGGGGCCAGACCGCCAGCAGCATGCGGAGCGCCAGTCAATTCCGAATATCTGCTATGGGTACCAAGTGAGGCACCCGCAAGAGCGCGCGACGAATAATTTTCACCAGTATGCCTCAACTCAGGCAAGCCACGCTGTTATGTATTTTTGGCGAAGGCTGGCCGTCATCCCGCAGTGCGATTGAGCGGGTGGTAGGCACCTTCCCCACGGGGCGTATGACGCGGTTGCCTGATCATCCGCAGAGCCTATTTTCAAAGCTTCAGTCAAAGCATGGCTTGCGTCGCCATTTGGGTTTCCGCCCTTGGCAGACCGCCATCGATACGAGTTCCCGGGGTAGGCCGAGGCTCTTTAGGAGCCTGTCCGCGCAATAACAAGGACGGCGACGGCATGGATTTTGGCGGGCATCAAGAAGCGGCGACGAGGGCGTATCGGTTGATACGCCGAGGAAGCCGCGCCGCAGAGGCCGGGCGATAGGCCTACCGCCCGGAGGGTGTGCCATAAGCGCCCCGCCTGCGGCGTTCTTGGTCTCATCTTCCTAGAGTCGCCGTCGGCCCGACGCTTTGCATCCGGAGAATTCCCGGCACATCGCCGCTCTGCTATTAATTGGACAGACTCCTAAGGCGAGGGGCCTAAAGGAGCCTGCGAAGAGACATTGGAATTACCAATACTCTGAAGTTGCATTTGCGTGATTTGCCAGTGACCGGGCCGCCGATGGTCCTGCCAAATCAGGCGCCATCGGGTAATCAGGGGGCCGTAGTCGCGGGCGATGGATAACACAACAATATTGGTTTGTGCATGACGTCCCTGACGGCGCATGTGGATGCTGCGCAGGTAATTGGCCGTGAGGCGGATATGCGACAGGCGATAATTGAGTTCAGAAACTATGCGAGCTTTGTCCCAACCGTCGAAGACCGCATCCGGTGCAAGATAATTTTGAATCTCCACCATATCCTGATGGGTGGCGGCATTGAGAATTTTATGAATATCATCCTGCAGGCGCTCACCCGGAGTTACCACGATCCAACCGATCAGCGCCCAGAGCAGGCCGGCGGCGACGATCCCCCCCCCTAAGGCGAGGAGTTTTATCTGCCGCGTATGTTGCCAACGCCAAAGGAGGGTGATCGCCACCACCCCCATGGCCAGAAGCACCATGGGATGAAGATGAAAAAGCCATGCCCCAAGCGTTTGGGGAAATGTCTCGGTCAAACGAATCAAATCCAATCCGCCTTGCCAAACTTGGCGTAACAGCCCAACGGAAACAAGCCGAAATCGCCTGCATGCGAGTTCCAGTGCTTTATATATTACCGCAGAATTTGCGGGTTCTCATGGGGTGAAGCGTGTGTTCACCGAAAAACCGGAAAGTTCCGAGGAGTTGAAGCAAGATCGTGGCGGCGAAACTTACCGGCCGGGTCGTGGCACGGATACGGCTGGCCATTGCGAATATCAACTGGCTTGCGGGCGATGCAACCCTCCTTACAATTGCCATTGAGCATCGGTTTTGCTTTTAAGGAATGCGACATGCCGGCCGCACGCGACAGACTCTCACCCCCCGCCGGGGACATTTTTGCCTATGCCAAGCGTGTGCGCCACGATCTGCACCAAATACCGGAATTAGCCTTTGAGGAGCACCTGACGGCAAAATATATATGTCGGGAACTGAATCGCATGCACATTCCGCACGTCACGGGCCTGGCTGGTGGCACCGGGATCGCGGCATTCATCAGCGGCCGCACGACGGTTGGTGGAGTGGTGGGCATACGAGCCGAGATGGATGCCCTGCCCATTGAGGAGGCCACCGGGGCAATGTACGCGAGCCGCCATCGGGGCCGGATGCACGCTTGCGGACATGATGGTCACATGGCCATTGCACTGGCGACAAGCCGCTGGCTTTGGGAACATCGCGATCATTTCGTCAGCGGAATCATTGTGTATTTTCAGCCGGCGGAGGAAGGATTCAATGGCGGCGAGCGAATGTGCCGCGCCTTGGAAAATCTGGGCGTAATGCCAAATCTGGTCTATGGATTGCACGGGTGGCCGGAATTGCCGGTCGGCAGTATTGCAACCCGCGCCGGGGTACTGCTTGCCAATGTTGATAGTCTGCAAATAACCGTGGAGGGCAAGGCGACCCATGGTTCACAGCCGCAGCGCGGGAACAATCCGATACCGTGTGCCGGTCATTTATCCATGCTGCTGCAAATATCGCCCCGAGGCGCGGTAGCGGATGATTCGGTCGTGCTTAGCTTCGGATGCCTGCAAGCCGGAAGCGCACCGAATATTATTCCATCAACAGCGACTATGCACGGCACGCTCCGTACGCTTTCTGCCGCTGTGAGGGCAGATAAATTGCGATGGATACAGTCCGTCTGCCGGGCGGCGGCACGTCAATTTCGCTGTAAAGTGCAAATGAAGATTATCTCCAGCACACCGGCGGTGGTGAACGACATCGCATCCACGGAATTATTATTTAAAACGGCGGAGCATATACTGGGGCGTTCACGAGTGCGGCGGGCTGCCGTCCCTCATTTATGGAGTGAAGATTTTGCCTACATCCTGCAGAAAACCAGCGGCAGCTTTTTTGTTCTTGGCACTCGTCCGGTCGGCCGCCGAACTTATCCTATGCTGCACAGTCCCCATTATGACTTTCCTGATACGGCACTGGCCGTGGGAATACGCACCATGTCGGCACTGGCGGAGAGTGGTTCGCAGTACCTGCAGCAGTCGCCCTGAAAAATATCGCAAGCGACCACACCTCCCGAAGTTTACAGTACAGCTAATGGCATGGCTGGGAATTTTGCTGCTTCCGACCATGTGCCAAGGATTATCGATCCTACGGCCCTCGCAAGTTGCCATTATTGTGAACGGAAATAATTCGCAATCCATAGCCCTTGGCCAATATTATGCCAAGGCCAGGCGCATCCCTCTGGCCAATATCATCGAACTTAATTTACCCAATAACGCGCAGGTGATCACCGCACCGTTTTATGACGCCCGTGTGGCGGCGGCGATTCGACAAATACTCACCGAGCGTCATTTGCGGTCGCAAATACGGTGCCTTGTAACCACTTATGGCATTCCGCTCAAGGTCGGACCGCAAAGCCCGACATTTGCGGATGAGGCGGATGTGACACATTTGCGTGGCCAACTGGTTGAAATAAGGGCCGGCCTGCGTGCCGCCATCAAGCGATTGGGTGCCATGGATGGGCTTGCAGCGCCGAAGGTGCCACCGCCGGGCAATCTGACGGTGCTGGCCAATGGTAAATTGCGAACCAGCGTTTATCACACCATCATGGAATTCAAGGCGGCGCTGGCACGGACATTGGCATTCTTCAATCATAATCCCAATGCCAAAACCGCCGCGGATAATACAGAAATATTGGCCTTGTTTCGACATTGCCTTGGTGCCGCTGTTATGGCCCAGACGCTGCATGTCCACGGAACAAGCCTGCAATCGATGCAGATGTCGGAGTTCCTGCGGCGTGAAAGAAAGCGATCGCTTTTGGCCATACGTGAATATGAAATGCTCAAGGTGCACCGCTACAAGCCAGCCAACCGCCGTGCCATGCGGCACATCAAGCGGCGTTTTTTCGGCTTGGCGGGCGAAGCGGTCGAGGACATTTCGCAGATAACTTACTTGCTGCACGTGCACAGTAAATCCAGCTTGGATAGCGATTTAATGATGCTCTGGTACGGAAGAATTTCCCATTCCAACTGGTACCAAAACCCCATTGAGCTTGAGAACTGGCACGCCGATCTGGCGGGCCTGCACCCCCGCATCATGATGGTGAGCCGCATTGATGGACTTAACATAAAAATGGTAGAAGCGATGATTGCCAGGGGGCTGCGGGTTGAGGCCAGGGGATTGCGTGGCAAGGTGTATATCGATGCCCGAGGTCTGCACGGCACCGACCCATACAGCCAGTTCGACCGCCTGCTGCGCCACACGGCGGCCATGCTGAAAATAGAGGCGAAAATACCGGTGGTGCTTAACGATGTGCCGGCATTATTCAAACGTGCCGACGCGCCCGATTGTGCGGTTTACTGCGGCTGGTACTCGGTGCACAAATTTGTAAACTGCTGCCAATGGGTGCCGGGCTTTGTGGGTTACCACGTTGCAAGTTTTGAACTTGATTCACTGCACAATCCGACCGATACGGCGTGGTGCATCAATCTGCTTAAACACAAGGCGTGCGGTACATCCGGGCCTGTTTGGGAGCCCTACCTGTTTTCATTTCCCCAGCCCAACCTGTTTCTGCCTTTGCTGCTTTCGGGAGAATACCCTCAGATGGAGGTGTACAGCGTATCCACACCGGTGATGGCGTGGCGACAGGCGTATGTGGGCGATCCCCTTTATAACCCCTTCCGGCACGACCCACGTTTTTCACGGCCGGATATTCGCGGTAGCCGAACCTTGCGGAAGGTATTTGATGTTAAGAATGCATGGATACCACTGCGGGAATTTTCATTGGCATACATACGAAAACACTATTGACCTTGTCAGATTGCATACCGCACGGCGGCGAGCTTTGGGTAACCTCATCATTCCGAGAGTAGCGATTGTAGATCGGTGACTGATATCATCTGGAACTGCCCACCGGTAGATTGTGCAATCTTTTTAAGAATGTGCTCCTCCCCATTGACGGAGATGATGTCAATTGTCTGTTTGGGGCCAACCTTCCGACCAACGGCGGTGGCCAATTTACCCGGTACGATGATTTTTTGCGTAGTGATGATGTTCTGACTTGCGCCGAGTTTAAGGGTGCCAAGCATCATTTTTGTAATGGATGTACTACCGTACGGCGAATAGACCAACAGCCGGCTAAAGGTGGCTTTTAAGTTTTTTGGCGACAGCCAACCTTGGGCGGGAAATACCTTCAGACCAGTTGGCTCCCAGATGGCTATTTTCACGCGGGTGGATGTCGGCAACTCGGTTACCGTTCGCTTTACCAATGCCGCCAGCGAGTTGAAACTATTGGCATTGGCTGATGATCCATCAAGTGAAAATACCACGGTCTTTGCCTGAATTGGAATTCGCAGGAAGCGCACCAGCCTCGGCGCTGCGTCTTTGGGTGAAGATTTTACGCTCTTTACCCTGGGCGACGATGCCCCTCCTGCGGTCATGGCTCTGATGGCCAATACCATGCCGATTACCACGATCAGAAGGAACCCTGCTACCAGCCCGGCATATACCCCGATTGGCAGGTTGGACCATTTGCGCCGCCGGCCATCAGTCTTGTGGTGCATTGCCGCGGGCGATTTACGCGAGTTCGGTGGGTGCCGATGCGGCTGCGATTGCCGGGAGCGAATTCCACTCGATACGCCGATATCCCCATCACCCGGCCGAGTAGGACGCTGTGGGAGGTTATCCGCCAAAGGAGACTCTGGCCGTGCCGGACGCATACCACCGCTGCCAGCGATAGCGCCGGGAGATTCGGGACGCAATTGCCGGGATGACGATGTGCCGGGGGCCTCGGGCCGAGCAGGCGGAGTGCGAGAATCATCGTAGGCACCGTCCTGAGAATCGCCGGTAACGCCCGGTATCGGTTTGGCTTTTGATGCCGCTGGCTCCGCCGGCCGCGCCTTTTGCACCTGATGGGTATCGGTCATGGGTACGCGTAGCAGGGACCCGCACTGGCTGCAACGACACACACCACCGCGAAACCCGTCGTCCAGTTCCAATATTTTTCCACATTGATAACATTGAACCAGCAGCGACACCATATACTCCAAACGCAAAGACATTACGGTCGGATGGTAACGACAGAAAATGTCGGACTTAACATTTTGACCAATTCCGCCAACGCCTTGGTCGACATCACCATATCCACGTCCGGTGAGGCGACATTACTGATTCTAACCGCTTCATGCCTTCCGTTGATATCCCCAACGAGTGTCAGGCTGATTAACTCGGGCACACCATTGGATAAAGCGGCGTGCGATACGCGCGCGACCACATATTTGCCAGGCAACGGAGTTATGACACCCGCTGTCGTAAACGGATAGTCTAGCACAAATTGGTGATGTATAAGGAGATCGACCCGTTGACTGGAAATATGAATATCCGCATCAAATGGGCCGAGAATGACCAGCAGCCAACTCCCGGCCTGCAAATCACGTGGCATAATCATCGGATTGATGTTCAGCAGCATCGCGGTGGTGATGCGGTACAAATGGGCCATTCGTTCCAAGTTAATTCCAAGTGGCACTTGAACCAGCCTGATCCAATGGTCATGCGGATAGGCGACACCATCGAGCAATGTATGGATATCAATCCTCATCAGCCATTTTCTAATGCTGCCGGCCGCCGACGTTTTGTGGCCTTTCGTCATCCGCCAAGCCTGCTCGAGTTTGTTACGGGCGGCAATCAGACGATGCGCTTTGGCCAGCTCTATGCCTTGACGCAGCAATTGGTGCATCCGTTTAACTTCCCGTTTCGTCAGTGATAGTTGGCGGGGATAAGCCGAAGTACCACTACCCGGCGGCCCTTGGTCGGTTATGCCGATGCCGGACGCGGCAGGCGTTTGCCCAGCGGATCTGGAATCATCAGCCGTCCGTTGATGCTGCTGCTGACGACGCAGTTGCCGATCAATTTGCTCATGAACGCGCCACACCTGGTAACCGCCCCAGCATATCAGCAGGGCAACCAAGGCCCACCACCATTGGTTAATGAAACGCTTTTTCCGTCGTCTGCCTTTTGCCATGCAACTCCAAGCGACAAGCCGCACGTCGCTCCATTGAGATTATCGTACTACGGTTTTATCCGCAAAATATCATGATCCGTAATAATGATTTGCATGCCAATATCGTGCGGCTCGACGGGCAGGTCGGCGCACCATTGCTCTTCAAACGCGATAGCAACTCGAATGGCATGTACCGTCGGCCGTGACAAAAAGCGGTCGTAGTAACCCCCTCCGCGTCCGAGACGATGCCCCGATCGATCAAACGCCAACCCGGGAACAACAACCAAATCGATATGTTCAACCGGAAAGGGATCGCCGATGGCGGGTTGCGGCACCCGTGGCATTGGCACGTCGTATCGCATATCCAAATTTTGCACTCGCAAAGGCCGCATGCTGTTGTCGGCCCAGTCAACGGTCGGCAAAAGGACATTTTTGCCTACCTTCCACGCGGCGGCCGCCAAGGATTGCAGCTCGGGTTCACCGGGCATCGGCAAATACAGCATGATATTTCGCGCGTTTTGAAATTCAGGTGTGTGGATCATTCGGCTGCAGGCGGCCAGAGACTTGCTGCGGATTTGATCGGGCGGAATCGCGCCCAGCCGGGCCTTTATTGTTTTTCGCCATTCGGCCGTGGTCATTAGCCGCCGCCGTCGTCTGATGCTGTGGTGACATTTTTTGCCCTTTGCGCCAGAAATTCGGCGAAGCGCTTTTCCACCCCTCGATCCGTGGGGAAATAATATTGGCCGTCGGCCCCCATATATTCCTGTTCCACCCAGGCACCGGGATAGTCGTGCGGGTATTTATAGCCTGTGTGACCGAGTTGAGCCGAACCCGGATAGTGGCTGTCGCGAAGATGCTCAGGCACCGGCAGCGACATTCCTTTACGCACGGCTTCCATTGCAGAATCAATAGCCACAATGGCGGAATTGCTCTTTTCCGAACACGCCAGATAAATTACCGCCTGCGCCAGCGGAATGCGTGCCTCGGGCATGCCCAGGAATTCCACCATCTGAACCATCGAGGCAACTATAGACAGGGCCGCTGGCTGGGCGTTGCCAATATCCTCGCTGGCGGCAATAGCGATCCGCCGCGCAATGAAACGGACATCCTCCGAAACCACCAGCAGCTTTGCCAGCCAATAAATGGCGGCATCAGGATCACTGCCCCGGATACTTTTAATCATGGCACTGATCACGTCGTAATGTTCGTCGCCTGTGGGATCAAAATAAACGGGTCTTACCTGCTGGGCTTCGCTTATATCAGAGGTGGTAAGTACCAGCTCGCCCCGGGTCCGAACGCTTGCCAATTGAATGGCGGTCTCCAATGTGGATACGGCACGGCGTGCATCGCCATCGCTCTGGTTTGCCAGGCATTCAAGCGCGTCGCCCGGCAAAGTCACCTTTCGGGAGGCGTGCTCATCGGTCCCGGCACCGGCATTCCAACGGTCTATGGCGCGGGTGATGACGATGCGAATTTCAGCGACGGATAATGCCTTAAACTCGAAAAGGCGGCAGCGCGATATCAGCGGCGCATTGATCGCAAAGAATGGATTCTGGGTGGTTACCCCCAGAATAGTAATCAAACCCGATTCAACATCCGGCAGGAGAATATCCTGCTGCGCACGATTAAAGCGGTGAATTTCATCTATAAATAGCAGTGTGCCACAGCCCGTCTGCTCCAGCAGATTTTTGGCATCCGCAATGATTTGACGCACCTGCGGCACGCCAGCCGACACCGCATTGATGGATACAAAATGGCGGCGGGTCCGCGCCTCGATCAGGCGGGCCACCGACGTTTTTCCGCACCCCGGCGGACCAAAAAGTATGGCGCTGCCCAGAAGATCGTTCTCGATCAAAAGTCGAAGGGGCGAACCGGCAGATAAGAGGTGAGTTTGCCCGACCATTTCATCAAGCTCGGCGGGACGAAGTTTAGCGGCCAGTGGAAGGACTTTGTCCCTCCGCTTCTGCCGGCTCTTTTCAAAAAGATCGGGCATTTCAACTCCTGCGCAGCGATCATCGTACGCTTGCCGCAAGCGCAAAATATACCATAACGCCGCGAAAAAAAGGCAGGATACCAAGCAGTGCCAGAGTATCATCGCCCCTGCGGCACAACTTGAACTCGACACAAGTTTTACCCCCGTAACCGAGACGCATCGCACAGGCAAATGAGCATCTCGTGAATCGGCTGGGTCATAGGCCGTTACGGGGCCGTCGCTGGAAGCGCCGGCAATCAGCGGCACATCACCAACCCGACGGCTTCACAGTTGAATACTGTGGGTCTTCAGGCATATGAAAGCTCGACACATTATCTGGATGCGCTGGATTAAATGTTGTGACACCGGAGCGAATGAATCTGGCCAAGCCGAGATGCGCGTCGCGGATTCCCTGAATGACGCATTTAGCGATTTCGTAAGCACCGTAATCGTCATTGTGAGTGAGGTCGACGAATGCAATCGCTGATTTCTCAGGGCCCAAGGCGTCAAACAATTTCGTACTCATGGCGTTGAGGTCGATGAGTTTTACATGTTGCTGCTTTGCAATCAGACGCATTTCCGACGGAAAACCGCCCAAGCTGTTGTAGATTTTACCGTGACGAAACAGACGCCGGGCCATGGGGGTTACCAGCACAGGAATCGCGTGCCTGGCTTTTGCATCACGGATCATGGTGAGGATGGACTTGCGATATTCCTTCGTCGGCCCGGCATGAGGGCCGCGCTCATGCTGGTCGTTGTGGCCAAATTCAATAAACAGATAATCGCCGGGGCGGATGAGGCTCATTATTTTTTTAAGCCGATTTTCCCAGATGAAGCTATTGGCGGATTCGCCATCTTCGGCGTAGTTGGCGACCACGACCTTGCGCGGGACAAAAAATGCCGTGATCATCTGCCCCCAACTGCACCATGGTTCAAAACGCTGGTCGGTGTCGGTTGAATCACCGGCGATAAAAAGAGTGACGGGATGGCGGGCCCGGGTGATCGTCATGGCGTCCAGGCATGGACGTGAATTATTAAATTCAACAGTGAGTTTATGGTCCCATTCAAGCGAACCAATTTCGCGGGGTTTAAGGCGTACACGCCCACCGCCGGCAATCTCCGGAATGCGCGTATTAACGGTAAATGTTCTCACCGCGAATTGCCCCGGTCGAGTGGATACGCTAGCGTACATTAGCCTTCGCTGCTCGGCCTTTATGGTGTTGACTGACGGGCCCTTGAGATCGCCAAGTGTCACCGTGACATTGTAGTTACCCGGCGGCAATGCCACAGAAAAGAAAAACGGCTTTTTGCTGGTTACAAAATGCCCACGAATACCCCCCTTATTGCTGCGGTTGACACCACGCACCTTAAAGCCGAGATCGAAACCGTAACCACGCCGGGAATTGAAGGTTGTATCTGGCAGAACCTGAATGTAGCCCGGGACTTTTTTCCCCGGTCCAAATTCAAATTTTAGCGGCGCGTGCAGGGTACGGGCGCTAAGGCCCCCGGTCGTCATGGAAAGGGCAACGACTGGTATCGCCGCTCTCCAAGCTGCGCGGACGATGCGTCCAAGTGTCCATCGGCATACACGGTCAATGAGCATATCTGACTCCTGTAAGTATTTACCATTAATAAATCAGTCCACTGAACGGTATGCAGCAGCGGCTTATGGCCGACCGCTGAGCGGCTGAAGACTTTTGGTCTTGTCCATTGAGAGCCGAATCAGGCTGTAGGCCATAAAGCTTGTCCAGTTTGCCCGTACTTTCCGGGCGACGTTATGCGATTTCAATGTGGCGCGGTAAATGCCCTTGATAGCGCTGCCCGGCAAATGAGATGCAAATGAGAGCGAAATGACATTATTCCCCTTCTCAAGTAGATCGCGTGGAAAACGGATATTTTTAATAATCAATTCACCGTAGGGGGCCGTGCGGACAAACTGCAATCCGATACTGGTATGGATATGACCAATCAAACGCCCATTGGCAAATACATTCAGCCAGGCAAAACGCCCGCCGCAGATGACAGAGAGGACAGGGTGCCCGGCAGGAATTTTTTTGAGGTGGAACCGGATATTCCATGTGGTGGGGTTTCGATGCCCCTGCACAATGGCAGGCTGGAGATAGTTCCAGTCGCGACTGGCGGTGCTTTTGCCGATGGTGTAATTGACTCCATGGGGAAAATCCATTCCGTATCTCAAATAGTTTTCCCAGATATGAAAATTGCCGCCATTACGGAACTCGGTCACAGTACGATTCGGCTCGCCTATCTGCCAAACGGTTTTGCCATACGACAGTGGCGTAAGTTCGGTGGTTCCCAAGGCGACGGTCTGGTGATTGCCGATGACGATCCCATTTTTCCGGGCCTCGCCCAGCACACCACTTTTCCAGACGAACAGGTCATATCGCCCAGGCTCAATGTGCTTGATGGAGTAAAGGCCACGCGCACTGGCCTGCGTCCAATACATGTATGGGTTGATGTTGCGAAGCCAATCGCCGTAGAGGTCTGCGGGAACCTGTTTGGGTGGTCTGGCGAGAATGACCCAAGTGCCTATCGCGGATTGGCCAGTGCTGATTTTCACACGGCCGCTGACCGCTCCGCGTTGGTGGTAGGCCTTATTTCGTACCCATTTGCAGGGCCATTGTGCCTGCTGAATTAGAGCCTCGCGTTTGGCGGCGATCCAATTGGCATCGGTATTGGGTGCCCGATGCAGGTAGATGAACATGGGGCCGTAGGTTTTTTCAAAATGAGCACCAACATATTCCGCCGTCGGCACATAATATTTTTTATCCATCGAGACGATAAACAGCGGCCCGACGAAACCGTTCATTTCCAGAGTAGGCTCGGTACCGTCAAGGAATGAATAGCTGGGAAAGATGACCCAGAAGCCATATTTCGGTCCGGCCAGTCCAAGCACGTGGCTCATTTGTTCATAATTGTTCCATTCGTGCTTGGCGTCTACCTCGCCGTTGGGCAAGCGCCATGTGGCCTGGTAGATATCAGGATATTGAAGATAGTTTTGCCGTGGAAAGCCAAAGCTGGTTGGCCCGCGTAAATTATCGTTGAGCATTTTAGTGGTGAAAAGGCGTCGGGTGACGGCAATGAGCATATTGAACTCTAATGCAATGCTTTGGATATTACCGGGATATATGCTATTTGGCATGGCTTTCCCGGTCATATTTTTCAGGCGATAATAAATATAAAAACCATGGTCGCCGCGCCGCAGGACATAAATCTCCTGCCATTGGAGAGGGGCCGCTCCGCCGGCTGGAAATGTGTAGACGTACTGCACTTCACCGGGGCGATGCACAGTCACGTGTTGCTGAAAATTTTTGTTAATGGGACAGCCGCCGAGTTTTTGCATCCATTGGCGTTCGAACATATCAGTGGCTTTGCTTTTGCGGAAAGCCAAAATGTGATGTACCCAGCGGGAGTGCACCAAGTTGGGGCCGTGGTCAAGTTGTACCGATACCGGTCCCGGATCAATACTGGTCTTACGGAAAGTCATCTGCACAATGCCATTGGACACAATGACAAGGTTCCCCCGGCGAGTGACGCGCACCGGGCCTGCATGTGCGTGCTTTGCGCCAGCCAGTGATAAGCGATAGGCCGCAGGATTGATACGGTGCAGGTCGTAACGCGCCTGCCATGCCACGTACGAAGCAGGATTATGGGTGGCCACCCCGAGGGCGTGTTCAGCCACTGCCAGATAGCGCACACGGATATGACCGAGTGCCTCGGCGGCCCGCGCCTGTACGACGACATCATGCGAATGCATCAAGGTATCGGCGAGTTGCTTCGCGCCGGCCCGGCCAGCCGCTTCGAGACGGAGCATGGCCAGATCAGTCAGGTGTCGGTAGACGAGGTTTGAATGAGGATGCAGAGCCAACACCCAATCGGATGGCTTCAGATAGCGTTGCTCGGTCCACCAGACCGCCCGAAGGGCCCAGAGGCGATAGGACAACTGGTTATGTGTGTCACGGAGGATATGAAGCTCAGCAGGAATGGCGTCAATCCCACCCGGTCCAATTTCCGCCAGGCAGCGAATGGCTGCCATTTGTGTGGCCTTCAATCGCAGCTTGGCAATAAGGTATTTGGCTTGCTCGGGGCGATGGAAACCCAACGTGCCTAATCCATGACGCGCCGCTTGGCGCACATAAAAATCATTACTGAGCAAGGCATGTTTTAGAGCGGGCAGCACCCATTTTCCCAAGTGGGTGGGACCCAACTTGGTGAGCAGGTGCACAACTGCCAATTGCATGCGCGGAGTGCCGATATGCAGGGTGTCGGTCAAATCTGATTTGGCGCGCGAGCCGACTGCCTCCACCACAGCCAGCATGGCGCGGCGGGCCTCACCGCGAATCAATGGGACGTGATCCTCCGTGGCCTGAATTAAAGCCGGCAGTACCCGCAGGCCGCCAATGGCTCGCAGGCGTTCTACCGCTTGAAAACGGCGTGACCAGGAGTCGTCGTCACCCAGGACGGACTCAAGTTCCTCACGGGTGGTGGACACGAGGCGGCGCATGGGAACCATGCGAATATCGCTGATGTAAACCTTGGACAATCCGTAACCACTCATAAGAGGGCCGAGATTGATAACCAGCGACCGCATAACGGGTAAGCGGCGCGTGGCCCCCGAACCAGAACCGGCGATTGCATTTTGCGGATGGCGGGCGAAATTCCAAACCACATGATTCCATCCGGGAGATACGGCCGCCATGGACCAATAAGGCGAGCCATTGTTGACCGACAGGCGAACGTCATAGCGACCGAAGAAATGGGCGGCCGCCGATTCAGGTACGTACACCCAAAGGGTAATTTCGCGGTAGTGCCGCATGTTGCGGGCTTTTATCAGAGGAACAACAATCGCGGGACGAACACCTCCAAGCGGATGGCGATTTTTGGCCTCATTGGCGATAACTTCAATCGCCCCCCCACCGCTGTGCACAAACAAAGGTTTGGCTGTGTACTTAATACTGACACCTGAACCATAAACATGCAGCCGACCTATGACTTGTGGATGCCGCAGATTAAGCAGCACCTTCCGGGTTGCCGGAATACGGGCATGCGCTGTACCTGCGGCCATGATCAAAAGCCCGACCGTTATAAACAACCATGGAATTGGACGCATCCTTACCTCCAGTGAAACACGGGTATTAAATGGTATTAACGCTGACATTTCGGTCTTACCTGTTTTGAATTTAACCGCCAATGGCCGCCCGCCGACAGCGGCACCTGCCTCCAACAAGCCCACAAAGCCCCAGAACCAGCAACCCGCTGGTGGCAGGCTCCGGTGTGGGCACGACTGAAATATTATTTTTACCATACACTACCTGATAGCCCGAGGGCAGGCCGTCGATATGGCCGAACGTGCCTGCCAGACTGCCGAACTGGACAATATTATGCGCGTGGCCGTCGAAACTGCCGGAAAGGTTCAACGTGCTCGATGCACCCAGCGTAAGCGCATCGGTCACGCCAAGCAGCGAATTGGTACCGTCCGTGCCGATGCGAATCACCAAATGCCCATTATCCGTGAGGCTCTTTACGGTCAATACGCCCAGCGGATTTGTTACCGGATCGCCCGGCGCTATCACTCCATTATTGATCACCGCGGCACTGATCTGGCCGATGCCCGAAAGCGTTCCGCCCGTTCCCGCGGCGAAGCTCAGGTGGGTATCGTCGGTGGAGACCACCGTGCCCGATGCATCCACGGTAATTTGTGAGGCATTGGTCAGCGGACCGTCCACTATTAATGCTCCACCGTTGATTTCGGTGGTGCCACCAAAACTGTCGGTTCCAGTCAGCGTGAGTGAACCGGTGCCGACCTTGTAGAAATTAGTGACATAGCCGGCGCGCCCAACCAAATTACCAGCGAAGGTGGTGTTGGCATTTGCACCCCCAATAACGTAATTCAAGGCGTGGTCAGAATTGGCGTCCGGTGCGATGGGTGTCCCGCTGATCGAACTGTACGGGGTTCCCGATAGTGCACCGATAACGGCGTTATAGCCGTAGGGCGCGTGGCTGGCCTGATTGTTGTAAAAAGAAAAATTAATTGTTTTTCCGGCGGCACCCTCCAGATTAAGGGTGCCGTTGCTGAGATAAAATCCGGGCGCCCCGGCGGAATTCAGCATGCCATTGAAGCCAAGATCGGTTCCATCTTCCAGAGGGACAAGATTAACCACGCCGGTGAATGCCGACCAATCTCCGCCAAGCAGGTTTCGCACATAGTATGCCTCGATAGTGAGGGTGCCGCCACCTCGCAGCGTACCGGTAGCCTGGGCCGCCCCGCCCAGCGTGGCGTAATTGTTATTTTGAAATAGAACTGTCGACGTGTGGCCGCTGGGGACATAGATATCATTGGTGATATAGCCGGAATCCAGCAGTTGGCCGGCGTTAAGTGTGATCGTGCCCACCCCAGCACCGGAAAGATTCGTCAGATTCAGGTTGCCGCCGTTTAACACCACCCCACCGCTGAATGTGCTTGCGCCCCCAAGGGTAAGTGTTCCCGTTCCATTTTTAACGATGCCGAGAGTTCCAACGGAGTCACGGATATCACCATTGAAGGTGCTGCCGGAATTATCGCCGCCCAGCGTCAACGTGTATCGGCCGGTGAAGTTCGGATCGTTATTATCGATGGTGCCCGAGCCGGATAGTGACGCGATGGTTACGTTTTGTCCCCCAACATCCAAAGCGGCCCCTTGGCTGATATTCACGGTGCCGGAGGACGACAGGGCGACGGCGCTTCCAAGCAGCAGAGTCCCGGCGTCTATGTAGGTGCCACCGGAATAGGTATTTGTTCCCGCCAGCAGTGTCACACCGGAACCCGACGTCGTCAATGTGACCGCTCCGCTGCTGTTATCCGTAATATCGGAATTAACAATTATCGGTGCGGCAGTGGAATCATTGATGATAGTCAGTCGCCCCACCGCATTCGTGTCCGGGCCGCCAGCGGTAATTGCGCCAGTTCCCGGTACGGTACCCATCGTAAGCCCCAAGCCATCCGCAGCCTGCATGATGCCGCCCGAACTGCCGAGGCGGAGGGTATCTCCCCCCGCAATGCCAACCGTCCGCGCGGTGGTCTGATCGGCATCGAGCAGCGTATTAATATCTGTGGTGCCGGTGGAAAGCGTCACAGCACCCGTCGATTCGCCGGTAATACGAAAATTGGCACTGGTGTGGTAACCGGCCTGCTGGTTGACGGTACCGGATCCGGAGTAGTCAACGTAACCGGCATAAGGAGCCAACTGACCATGGCTGATGGTAGCCCAGTCGGTGTGGTTAAACGTGGCCCAATCACCAATGATGCCGGTGCTGTTGTCGTTGGATAGAGCGCTGGCGGTAATGGTTCCGCCGCCGCTGAAATCGACCGTGGAGTGATCGACATTCAATGCACCGTTGAGCGCAAGTGTTGTTCCGGAGTCGGCATTAACCATTACGCCGCTGTTATTGACTGATAAACCGGCCGTCAGGCCGACATTTCCATCGGCGGCTTCGATAGCGCCCCCATCGAGAATAACAGGAGAATTTATCGTCAAAGCGCCGGGGCCGCGGTTGGTGATGCCACCCGCATCAATAGTCAGCGAGTGTGTACCGGCACCGATGGTAACAGCCTGGCCGGACGTGGCTGTGAGGCTATGAATGGTTTGATCGGCACCCAGCGTGATGTTCGCGGTGGCATCAAATTGCACGTCATCCAGCGGCTGCGGAACTGAACCGTAGGCTACATTGGAAGTTGCTGAAGTTGACCAGTTGGCAGGCGTCGCCCATGTATTATTGCCTGTGGCCCCATTCCAGAAAACTTTTTGGCCAAGTTGAATCGGTTCTCCGGCCAAGGCTGCTGCGTATTTTTCAATATTGTCGTATCCCGTGTGGTTATAGTCACCGGTGGGGTTGGCGAAATCAGCATTGGTGAATCCTTGCTGCTGAATCCACGCGTCGGGTACATCGCCGGATTGCCCGCCTAACGGCAGGCCTCCCCCTTGAATGGTTCCAAATCCGCCATTGGCCAACCCAGTATCCTGCGGGGAGTTGTAAACGGCCCCGGTAGTTCCAAGAGAACTGACCTGTGAAAGCGCCTGTGCATCAACAGCATTGGGATGGAGAGAATCACCGGCGTTGGCCAGATCGTAGGCGTAGGCGTCAAGGGCACTGGAGGGCGATTCAGAATAAAAGGGGGAACGCGCCACGGTGACACCTGACGGACTGACGGTAGTGCCTGCCAGAACACCATTGCGGCTGCTGTTTTCCAGGTTACCAGCGGAATAGGCGCTGATGTTGGAGTCCATCTGAAAAAACGCGTCGCCCGGGTTTGTGGTTGATGGCCCGGTGATGAAATAATTATCCAATATATCCTGATTGAATTTTCCGCCCGTGTCGGCCACCGTATACCCCGCACGGAAATCGTAAATCACATTGTTGACAAACTGCGTATCAGCCTTGGCCATCGGATTGCGGTTGTCGGCGTTGGCAAAAATATTGTTAAAAAAGGAGTCCGGTCCGGTATTCTGGGCATGGACATTGAATTGCTGTCGCAGGATAGGATCGGCAAGCAAAGAATTTTCAATGGTGATATCGCCGCCGTCGCCCGTCATGTCGATTGAGTCATATGGGGCGTATTCCACCGAGATATGATCCAGAATGGCGTTGCTGGTGTTGTACATTTCCACGGCGGTCTTCTGCACGGTGCTGGGCCCACCCTGCATCACACGCAGATACTGCACGATGTCGTTGGATGATCCGGATAATGAAATGTTGTAGCCGCCCGGCCCCCCATCCAGGGCGATGCCCTGTCCCGGTGCAGTCTGGCCGAGGATGGTGACATTGCTGGCAATGGCCAGTTCCGACTGCAGGTTTATCACGCCGCCGACATCAAAAACAACAATGGAATTTGGCGTGCTTACCGCCTGTCGAAATGAGCCGGCACCGGAATCGTTCAGGTTGGAGACGACCTGCACCGATCCATTGCGCCCGCCGGTGGCGCCAGCGCCAAAACCCAATGCCCCGGGGAAGGCGGTGGGCACGGCCGCGTGGACATGAAGCGCACAAGTTCCACAAGTGGCGGCAGCCGCCATGGTAATTATGCGATATTTATGCCCAATATATTTCATCGCCGTTTCCTCAGTTGCAAACCTCCCGCCGGATGTACCCGGGGTACCGGCCAACGTGCTACAAGCACGCTGCCAACGCGCAAAGCATGGCTGCGTCCTTCGCGGTGCAACCCATCCGCACCGGCCTACAAAATGCGGGCCAATGCTGCGAACTGTTATTTGCTCTCGATCGCCACTTGGTGTGAAAACTTTCCGAATATGCCATTTCCGCGTCGGAATTATGCCGTCCACCGCATCCACACCCGGTTCACTGCAAGTCTACGTCATAAACATTCATATTGCAAAACATTTTTGTGGTAATTACATGGAAATTTCGATTGATTGCCGGACACGTCGGGCCATTGATTCTTTTGGACGTCTGTGATATCCCTTGCGGCTGTTCGATGGCGGTTGTCCCCTTGAATCGATGTGCGGGGAAGATACCAAAAAATAAAAAGAAAGAGGATCTAATTCATGTCTCCACTCGACTGGCTTACGCTGCTGATACCGATAGTGGTGACCGCCATCATCGGCATCAAAACGCGAAAATATACTCGCAGTGTGGCAGATTTTATGTCGGCCAGCCGGGTTGCCGGACGGTATCTTGTCGCTACCGCCAGCAACGAAGCCGTCTTCGGCATCACCAATGTAATTGGACAGTATGAAATATTTTTTATCTCCGGATTTGCCGCCTACAACTTCTGGATACTGGCCAACAATGCGGTGTGGCTGTTTATTCTCCTTTCGGGCTTTGTCATATATCGCTACCGCGAAAGCCGGGTGATGACGCTGGGGCAATTTTTTGAATTGCGCTACTCCAAGGCGTTCCGCGTATTTGCGGGCCTGCTGGCTTTTCTTTCCGGCATTGTGGCGTACGGCATATATCCCGCCGTTGGCGCGCGGTTTTTTATTTATTACTGCGGCCTGCCCACTCAACTGCATGTAGCCGGCCATATTATTCCCACGTTTATCCCGATGATGGTGGTGCTGCTGACGCCCGGGGTGGTGTTGACTTTGATGGGCGGTCAACTCACGGCGATGGTGGTGGATTCGCTGGCGGGATTTATTTCAATGATTTTTTATGTGGTAATCACCATTGCCCTGCTGATGATGTTCCACTGGTCGCAGATTGCACACAGTATGCATCAGCCGACGGGACGGTCAATGTTTAATCCGTTTAATGAATCCAAAATCAGCAGCTTTAACTTCTGGTACATGGCCATCCAGATTTTTGGCTTTGCTTACGGATGGCAAAGCCAGCAGGCGGGTTATGGATTTCGCTCGGCGGCCATCAACGCCCACGAACAGAAAATGGGTGCCATCCTCGGCCCATGGCGAAACGAGGCCCGCACTCTGCTGCTGACGGTGACAGCCATGTGCGCATTTTGCGTTTTACACTCGATGCAATTTTCCGCTGGGGCGGCACAAGTCAACACCATTCTTAACAGTGTGAAAAACCCCGCCATTAAAGCTCAGTTGGCCGCACCCATCGCGCTGCGTCTGATATTGCCCATCGGTATAAAGGGGATGTTCGCGGCGGTCATGTTATTTGCCCAGATATCAACCGATGTCACCATGATGCACTCATGGGGCAGCATATTTGTGCAGGATGTCATCGTACCGCTGCGCAAGCGCCCCATGAAAACCCGGCAGCATCTCCTGGCCCTGCGACTGGCCGTGATCGGCGTGGCCCTCTTTGCATTTCTGTTTAGCGCACTATTTCCCCAAACGCAATACATCACGATGTTTTTGGCACTGGCCGCAGCCATATTCTCAGGTGCCGGAGCGTGCATTATTGGTGGCTTTTATTTCCGGCGCGGCACCACCGCCGGGGCATGGGGTGCGATGATCAGCGGGTTGGCGGTAACCATCGGCGGCTTCGTGCTGGCACGCACCTGGCCCTCAAGCATCTACCCGTGGCTAAAATCCGGGCATCGGCCATTTCTGACCGCGGTGGCCACGGCGTCGGCATCGCTTTCAGCGGCGATACCGCAATTGAACTGGCATATCCGGCCGCATCACTTTATTTTTAATGGTAACTGGATATGGTTCTTCTCCATTCTCACCGCCATTATTTTTTATGTCGGACTGTCGATTTTTACATATCGCCAGCCATTTAACCTGGACCGCATGCTGCACCGGGGTCAGTACGCATCAGACGAGGAAAGGGCGATGAAAGCGGCGCTTCCGAAAAAACTCACCATTCGATCGCTGCTGGGGATTACATCCACCTTCACCCGCAGCGATATGTTCATTTCCATGAGTTTGTTCATTTATCGCTTCGGTTGGTTTGTCGCGTTTGTAGTGATCGTGATCTGGAATATCATCCATCCCTGGCCGGAACATTGGTGGATTAATTACAGTTATGTTTCATATGTGGCGCTGGAATTCATCGTGGGTGTCGCTGTTACGGTGTGGTTCACATGGGGCAGCATTATCGACTTGAAAAAGCTCTTTATCCACCTTAAATCAGTCGCCCGCAATCCGCTCGACGATGGCACGGTTGTCGGACACCAGAACCTGGATGACGCCGGAATTGCGGCACTTGAAGCCGCCAAGCTCTCCGGAGAACATAAGGGCTAACTACAGGCAGGGAATGGGCCTCGATTGAATGGCCGATGAATTCCGCCATGGCACAGTGGTGCTGAAGCAAGGGTTTATGTCGGGAGCTGACAATTGCCTCATTGTCCCGTATGCGGAACCGAATTAATAAAAAAAAATCGCCGCGTGCTGATTGGCGCAGGTGCCTTGGCGATAGCTGTAACTTTTGGATTGCTCTTTTTCTCGATCATCTGGCTATCGGCATGCGGGCTGTTCATCGGATGTATCGGCGTGTATTTGCTTATGTGGGGTACCACGGGCAAGGGGTATTGGTGCCGCACATGCAAACGTGTACCGCCCGACATGCATTAACGCGGCAACGCGCACGCCAATGCGCCCAATGACCCACCGGACAGACTCCTGGCCGCTGCGGCATTTTAGCTGCGCCAGCGCCCGGCGCTCAACTGATGACCCGCACAACCTCTGCCAGAGGTCTGCGTTGAGAAGGCCCTTCGCGACTGGCCATATCTTCCGGCAACAATTTGGGATCGCCCATGCGACCAATGGCCACGGCGGCGTGAATGTCCACCTTTTCGCGGTTTAAGCCCAGCGTGCTGTACGCTGCATCGACATCAAAGCCACCCATGCCATGCACGCAAAGCCCCAGCATCGATGCCTGCAACGCCAGGCTCATCCACGCGGCACCGGCGTCAAACGCCCCCCAACGATTTGGCTGGCTGTTATGCTTGAAAAACTTCTGCGAGCAAACCAGCGCCAACACCGGAGCCTTGCTGGCCCACTGCCGGTTTTTCTCCACTAATATTGCCCGCATCTTCTGCAGACCGGATTCTTCCGAGGCATACAGAAAATACCACGGCTGATCATTAAAGCACGATGGTGCCCACCGGGCCGCCTCAAAAAGGGTCATCAAAGTGGCGTGCGGAATCGGCTCGGGAGAAAAGGCGCGCGGCGACCATCGATCTAAAAATAACCGATCCACCGGAAATTCCGGCTCCCGCACCGTAGCAGTTGTACCCATTGTCCAGTCTCCTTGTTGTCATTGGCCCGCAGGCCAATTTCCTGCGGCCGCCCCCGATTACCAGCGGCCCGCTGCCGCCGCCGGGTAGCGGTCTGCGTCCGCACAATTGTAGCGATTAATCCAGTCCTGTGCTGCGGTGTTTTACTCACGCTGCGATCAATCGGCTAGAATTGCGGCGTTGGGCCGCGGCGGCAGATATGGCATTGCTCTGCGGAACACAAAAATGCTGAAGGTGAGGCTGAATTGATCAAAGTAGCGATGATCGGTGCCGGGAGTATGGTGTTTTCCCGCAATCTGACGGGTGATATATTAAGTTATCCGGCGTTTCATCACTCTTCTATTTATTATATGGATATTGATTCCGACCGGCTCTCCGCCGCACTTGCATGGGGACGCAGAGTTGCAGCGGGCATCGGCGCAAAGCCAACCATCGACGGGTCCACCAGTTTGAGTGCCGCGCTGCAGGATGCCGATGCAGTGATCATCATGATTCAGGTTGGCGGATTTGGATCGACACTGCTGGATTTTGAAATTCCACGCAAATATGGTTTGAACTTCACCATTGCTGACACCACCGGACCGGGAGGGCTTTTTCGTGCCCTGCGGACGTACCCCGTTCTGGTGCAATTGTGTCGCGCCATTCAAAAGCATTGTCCCGATGCGCTGGTGATCAACTATACCAATCCCATGAGTATGAACATGGGGGTTTTTGTCGATCAGGGAATCAGTCGGGTCGTCGGGCTTTGCCACAGCGTGCAGGGTACGGCCGATCGCATCACATGGTATTTGGGACTGCCGCCCGGCTCACTTTCATTTGAATGTGCGGGCATCAATCATATGGCCGGGTTTCTTAGCTTGCGGCACAACGGCGTCGATCAATATCCGCGGCTTTTTAATTGTGCACAAAACCCGGAGGTAACTAAGCACGACCGCCTGCGATTTGATCTCCTTGAGCGGCTGGGCTTTTTTATGACCGAATCCAGCGAACATCACGCGGAATACAACCCATGGTATATCCCCCACGGGCCGAAGAGCATCAGCCGGTATGAGGTGCCGCTTGATGAATATCTGCGGCGGTGCGATACAAGTGAAACGGAATTTGCGGCGCTGATGAAATCAGCCAATGACCATACCCCGCTGCCACACACGCCCAGCCCGGAATATGGTGCCAAAGTTATACACGCCTATTTTTGTGGCGCACCGGAAATTGTCTACGGCAATATGCCTAACCATGGTGCAATCACCAATTTACCGGCCCAGACCATTGTTGAAACGCCCACGATGGTCGGTCGGGGAATAATTCGACTCACAGCCGTCGGCAACCTGCCCCTACCGCTGCTCGGATATATTCAGCCGCATGTGCTGGGGCATGATTTTTTCCTCCAGGCCGTCAAAACGGGCAATCGCGACTGCATTTATCAGGCCTGCATGTTCGACCCGCTGACCGCATCCATGCTTACACCGGATCAGATAACCGCAATGTGTGACGAATTGATTCTAGCCCACGGGCAATCCATTCCATCACTTCAAAGGCGGATTCTTCATGCCTCGGCAATATCCCCATTTGATCCACCTACCGCCGAGCAATTGATCGCAGCACGCCGCGCGTCGAGAAAGGCATAGATGAGTCCGTGGTGTGTTTTAACCGCACTGCGGAATGATTGCGTTAACAGATGGGTGGCTCGGCTGCCAGACCCGCCAATGTTTGTTCAATAACGGCGTTTGGACTGGACCACACAAAAAAGAACATCGCCTCGCGCACCCTTCGCTGGGCCGCGTGATCCGCCTGTAAACCCCGCCCTTTGGCGAGTTCCAATGCGGCCAGTGCACACCGCATGGCCAGATGATTACACGACGCACGAAGTTCCACAGCCATCGGGTCACTGGCAACGATTGCCGTGCCCATTCCGTGCCGGTATACCTGCGCGGAAATATGCTTCCATTCCTTCTGCAACTTGCTGACCGTGGCGCGGCACACCCGCGAGCGGGATTCAAGCTCCCGCCGCGCATCGGTCAAAGCGCCGGCCGCCACACCCAGCGGCAATACACATGTATTAAGTGTAAAGCGGCGGCGGCGCGATCGAATCTTCAAGGCATCGACCGTTGGGCCGGCCAATACCAAATCCCTATGAATGCGGACGGCCGAGAGCTTGACGGAAGCGGTATCGGACCCGTTAAGCACCGCCATAGGTTTGGCCGGCTGCGCTGCTACCCCCGGCAAAGCCATGGGCAGTATGAACACAAGCTTGTTGCCATCGCCGGCGTCGGCTGCGGCCACCAAATCGGTGCAATGATGCACTGAGGTGGCCCAGGGAATAAATCCATCGAGACGAAATCCATCGGCGGTGGGTTTGGCGGTCAATGCCGATCGGCCGTGTCGGGTAGATGTGGTAACCTGCGAAATGCCGACCGACACCATGCGCCGGTGGGCGGCAACGTCGCGCAGCAACTGCTGGGCGGAGAAGTTAGCGTCTGCCGCCGCCAAAAATTCAACTGCCGCATCGCGCTGGGTAAGTATCAGGGCTGTGGTCAGACACGTGGCCGCAATTTGCTCATAGCGCCGATGGATCTGCAATGGTGGCACGCCGCCCCCGCCGAACGCCTTGGGAACGGCCCACGCCAAGGCCCCACAGCGTTGCAGGGCCTTGATGCTGGCCGCCGGCCAATGGCCTTCATGGTCGACCGACGAGGCAAAAGATTCAATTTTTTTCAGGGCAGATTCAAATGATTCTCGGCTGGATGATTTATACATCCCCTGATATTAGGCGGATCAAAAGATTCTGTCTGCGCTCAAGGAACATCCAATTTGCCTTAGCCCGAATATTTCATCAGTGTAGTGGTTTGTGCGCTTGCGCATAGGCCTTGCACCCTGTAAAATCACGGTGTTTGAAGCGTTTTCGGATTTTGCAAGGAGGCAAGGCCATGTTGACAGACTGT
>JAKAEB010000091.1 GCA_021818445.1 Planctomycetota bacterium | reverse complement strand
CAACTGTACGGTGAAGCGTAGAAAATGGAGCGCGTATTTTGAAGGCGGGAAGCAATGCCGAGGCGTTTTTGACGCGCGTCAACAAGGCACGCGGCTAAATGTGGCAGCGGGGAGAAACGGCTTGCCGCGTGGAGGAATTGCGACCTGCACGGCGAACTGCATGCGATGACCCCGTGCCCTGCACCTGAATTTGCAAACCCATTGCCATGACTAAATGGGCTTCAAAGACACCGGCAAATTGAGCGATGGTTTGATTGCGTCAGCTTTTTTCGCCGACTGAGCTGCGATCTTTTCAGCTTTGGCGATCATCGCAGGTTCCGTTGCTGTTTCAGCAATTGCAACATTGACGGCATAGCGATAGGCCGGCTCCAGCCATTTAATATTGGAACTCGAACTCGCGGCATCCATTTTCGCCTGAGAAAGCGATGTGGTCGCCGAGTCCATTTTCAGGATCACGCTTTTCCGAAGAGCGGCCAGATATCCCGGCTTGGGGGCAGAAATGGGTGAGGACTTGTCGATGAGCTTGTAAGTCATTTGGCAAAGCTGTGCCGCGGACTTCTGGAGCATCCTGGCCATCAGTTCCGTACGCAGCATTTGCGCTTCGGAAAGCGTAGATGCCGATTTGAAAATCTGCAAAAGGGCCGCTGGACTCTTGTTCTGCAACGCTTGAACCATGGGATCGGAGGCGTGCACTTTCGCGTTGATCAGCTTTAGCGCCGCCGAGTAGGCGGTGTTTTGGCTGTTAATTGCCATGTTGAAATCTTGCGAAGCGGCCTGGTATCCTGTCGTGGCCTTTCCTGCCTGCTTGGCCAATTCGGCAAGTGATGCTTTTATGGCCGAGGCCGAATGATTGACATCCATTTGCTTAGCCGATGCCCCGTAGATGATGGTATGAACCGCCGACTGAAGCAGTGTCAATTGGTCGGCAGCACGATGGGCTATCTTTTCTGCAATCTTGCGTTGTGCTGCCAATTCCGTTACTTGAGCTTTGGCATGCACAACCCGATTTTGGGCCAGCGAAAGGGCATACTGCATCCGTTCAATTCTTAGATTCGCCAGTTCTATCGGGATTGAAACCTTGGCGGCGGCATCCAGTAAGCGAGTGCCAGCTTTAAGCGTGGAGAGCGATTTTTCACCCGTTTGGATTCGGGATTGCATCTCAAGTCTGCCACCGTGAATCAGATCATTCTTCCGTTTGGCTACCAGCGCCGCCAGTGCTCTCTGCGCCTGGTGCAGACGCGAGGCCAGCGCAGCCGCCATCTGCTGCACCTTTTGCTCATGGTGCCTGGCCGCCCGTAGTGCGGACACATACTGGTGTCCGTAGGCACTACGCTGCGCCTTGAGGTAGTTTATCTTTTTGGCGTAACGTGTCAGATGCAGAGTGGAGTAATCCAAGGCATGCAACTGCCGGGTGATAAGAGACACTTCAGACTGCATGGCTTTCGCGTTCATGGCCGCCAATTGATCTTCGCAAAGGGCTCGCTGGGCGTACAACACTCGTTTATATTCCCACGAGGTTGCCGGGTTTCCAATTGCGTCGGTCAGAAGCGCAATGGCATGCCGAATGTCGCGCTTGCTGGAGGTAAATCCAGACCCATTTTTGGCCAGGTACGCTGCGGGGTTGCGCATGGCCGACTGTTCCCGCATCCGGAGCGCGGATAAGGTCAGCGGTTTATTGAATTGCCCCGGAAAATTAGCTGCCGGGCGATAGTCACCTGCGGTCGACACATAATGGGCTGCCTTCGATGAGGCGGATGCCGCCTTTTCGGCGGCGGCGTTGGTGGGCGAGTTAGAGCAACCCGATAGAAGCACAGAGATACTCACCGCACCGAGAGCTGAAAATCGGAGCCATTTACTTGGCAATGTGTCGGATGCAACATTCCAAAAGCTGTGATCTGAGAGAAGATGCCCACCACCGAGATTGCGCTTCACGGTATGTTTCACGTTTGCTCCAGCGAAAAAACCACATGCCACCGCCTGCAGCAGTATGTAATACCATCGGTATGGCTTGCAGTCAACGGTATTGACCGACACCTGCTCCGCTCATTATCGACCAGACATATCCGGTAACCGGTGCCAATTCGTACCGGTAAACTCACGGAACGAAAGCTGTGGCCGCCAACGGCGTAAATGGCAAGCTCGCCTACCACTTGACCCATTTGTGCGTGCGGACAATGCCCAAGTCAAAAAATTGCCCACCTGTCGTCTGATGCACATGGACCGCGATGACATTCCGGCCATGATGCAGCGTTGCCAAAGCCTTTTTGGAAATAGGAAGCGTCACGTAGGAGGTAGAATACCCACGGACGGAACCCGCAAAGACCCCATTGATATAAACCTGAATCCCCTGATCGTGATATGTTAAAAATGCCAAATGCGTGAAGTTACGGGTGTTTAACATAAAGTGCCGACGTAGCCAGATATTATCTGTAGTCCAACGGGTTCGGGGTGTAACACCTGGGTCTGGTGTGCCGAAACCGGCCGGCCCAACGCGCCAGTTAGAATCATTGTAATGCCGGGCGTACCACTTACCGGAGGGGTCTTGGATTGTGTAATGCCAATTGATCGGCATATGCCGGGCGGTGGGAACAACCACCCCTTTCACCGGGGATGGAGGAAGGGTAGCCCAATCGTTGCCGATATGCTGGGCTTGATGAGCCCATTTCATCCAAAGGGTGTGATTGGCCAGCATGGGGAAGAACGCCGCACCCACCACGGGCCGCGCATGCATACCACCCCAGGCGCGATTTGTACCGTATTGATCTGCAAGCGGAACTCGAGTGGGTGTTTTATCGAGGAATTTGTAGATACGGCTGATGATGGCATTAAATTCAGACCGGTGTGTGGCCATGGTCGCCGTCCAAATTGAAAAATCTGTTTTGGTCTGCGTGACGGTGCTGCGGTCCGGCAGGCCATAAGTGTGCAACTGCGTCATATAAAACTTCATCGCGCGACGGCGTACCGATTTGGGAAAAATGTGCAGTCTGAGCGCCTGATCCCACGCCATGTTGTAAAGCTGGCTCCATGTATTGGGCTGGTTAAAAGCCATCTTGTAGTGATTGCCATTTCGATCAATGTGCATCCACTTGACGGCCCAGCGGTGTGCCAGCGCACGATAACTTTGTGCCTCGGCGGTCAATCCTCTCATCTGACAGAGTTTGGCGTAGGCCCCCATGGCAATAATCGCTTTGACCGACAGGTTGGCGTTATGCGCCATAAACCCGAGAAAATCGTTGGTGCTTAGCTGCTTGCCCGGATCGAAACCGGATCTGCGCAGAAACGCTACCCAACTTTCAAGCAGATTCCAATATTTGGCCGCGAAGTGGGCATTGCCCTCCGCTTCGGCGATGGCGCAGCAGATAATAATAATATTGCCGCTTTCTTCCACCGGCATGTTTTCGCCACCTGTGGCGTAGTGCCCACGGGCAATGGGATAGGTGCCCAGATCATGCGGTGCCCACGCAAACCGCCATTTTGGGGTATCGGCCGATACCAGCACCGGTGCAATCGATGCCGCCTCCATCTGCGGATTAAAAAGCAGAAACAGCGGCGATGCCGGGAAAATTACGTCCACCGTGGCGATATCCCCATTGCTGGTTTCTTCCTTGGTGAAAACCATCGGCTGACCATTTCGATCCGCCGCCATACCCATCGCGGCCAACGCCTGTCGATAAGCGAGCGACGCAATCACGGCATACTTGCGGCCCCCCACCTTGATGGCATCATGTTGAACTTGGCTATCAAACAGGGCGGCCTGCCGACGAAGCGACTGGCGATTTTTCCACGCTTTTTCAAACATCTGCGCCGGCGTAACACCCCCCTTGCGCCAGTACGGCCGGAGATACTCACCAAAATAATTAATGGCCCACACTTCGTCGTAGGCCACCATCACTTGACGGCTCACGGGCGTGGCGGATACTGCGCCGAGATTGAACGCAAATGCTTCAACGGGACGGCCGTTATTGACCGACTGAGGGCCGTGCGATGACTGTGACGCCCCCAGCGTGCCGCTGGCCTTAAACTGCTTCAATGCCTTATGAATGGGCAAAAACGCCCCTTTGGCCCGGGCCGAGGGCGCGACGGTGTAGATATATCCCCAGTCGAGGCCGACGGGATCGCCGGAAATATTAAAATAATTCTGTGACGGCGTGCCGCATTTGAAGGCGGTCAGCGCACCGAATTTTTTTTGCTGCCAGATAATGTGCTGGTTGGATTTATTAACCGCCACAGCGGAACTGGTGCTGTAATAAATCTGAACATGATGCGTGCGCCCGTCGGTGGATCGAACCGTCCAGCGGATATAGGTTACCGGTTGTGTAAGATCGGCCACTTTGCCGGGAATGCGTGGCGTGAGGAACGAGAGACGTACACGGACGCCCGCACCGGCAAACCTGTAGACGGTTTCCAACGGCAAAACGTTGACACTTATCTGATGCAAAGCGTTACTGAGTTGTGGCCGCCCGCCCATCAGGCGGTACAGATGCCCGTCCACCCTGATCACGCTGACCAGATTCTGCTTACGGCCATCCCAGTAAACAGTTGGATGATTGGCCAGATTATTGCGTTCCGACCAGATGCTCATGTATGGATCAAACGTTACCAGAGGAACGGCTGGCGGACGAAAATGCAGGGACGGCATTATATTAAGCGCCGCCTGAACTGAAGAATTGGCGGCCGCTAAAGCGAAGGCCCAGCAGCCCAGCACAACCGCCAAAATCCACCGGTAATTTGTTTTTCTGTGCATATCTTTTTACCTTTCGTCCTGTCAACCGCTGAAGTCTGATAATATCACGGTACATCCTTAGCGATGCCGCCGTTGATTCGTCGCCTGCATTAATTCAGAGGCATCGGAATGATTATTTATGAGAATGGATATTTTTGCAAGTTTATTGAGAAAACCTCCTCCGGCAAGACGATTGGGTGTCTGCCGGAGGAGGTTTGATTAGGTAAGGACCCAGTCCTCATCATGACCTTAAAAGTCCCAACTCAGGCCAGAACTCGCTTGATTTTTCGACCCGTAAGAGCCAGGCCGCCAATCGCCAGCGCCATAAGCCCAAGGGACGCAGGTTCCGGTGTGGCGGCGGAGTAGAGACCCGCTATCTGGCTGGCACTGAGCGCTGAATCCCACGTTGAGAGATTGTAGTAGCTGGCCATCATGCTACTGTCGTTAAAAGGATCGATGCCACCCAGACCATCTTGCGGAGTGCCAGCGGCCGTATTATCTGCCAGCGCTGCCAGACTGAACTTGCTAAGGCCGTCTGCTGAAGTGCCGCTGGATGGCTGCCCGACGCCCTGCAATACGCCGTTGATATAAAGCGACAGCGTGTTGGTGTTGGAATCGTAGGTGAGAACTTCATTAAGCAACTGACCTTTGGGCATTGGCTGACCATTCTTTTGGACCAGCATGGTGCCAAGGCCGTTGCTTTGCACCAACATGGAACTGTAAATGCTGCCGTCCTGGCGTTGGGGTTGGAGAATGATCTGGTCCTGGCTGCCCCCGGTCCCTTTGACGCCAAAGGCGAGCGCACTGCTCCATATGGTATTGGGGTCATTTGTGGAACGATTAAGCGTTACCGAAATGGTGAAACTTCCGTTGTAGTTTGCAAAGGTTGAGCCGGGCACCGTCAATCCGTTACCGGAATTATTGCTGTTGACCACCAATGCGCCGCCCGAGACATTCGCATTGCTGCCAACAATGGTTCCCGCCGTACTCGCTGAACCGGCGGTGCCGATATCCGACACCGTCGACCCGTTAACGGTGGATTGCGAGAAGCTCCACTCGTCCGTCG
The DNA here is from genome assembly GCA_021818445.1 of Planctomycetota bacterium. Classification (GTDB taxonomy): domain Bacteria; phylum Planctomycetota; class Phycisphaerae; order WQYP01; family WQYP01; genus JAJZGD01. The sequence goes on along the minus strand of JAKAEB010000091.1, from coordinate 2,132 downwards.
GCGTCGGTGCCGCTGTTGGCGTAGCGGTGGCCTGCGGCGTAGGTGTAACGCTTGATGCCAAAGCTTGGGTTGTATAGAAGCTGGCGGCTTTTCCGGCTGAATTTGTCACCGAAAGATTAAAGCCTGCGCCGCCGCCCTGCTGATAGTTCATGATTTCGATGGGATAATAACCGGCAGAACCGAAGGTGACATTCGCGGTGCCATCGCTGGCTGGAATGGTAGCATTGCCGCTTCCACTGTTGTAGGCCTGCGCGACAACTTGGGTACCGCTTCCGGCATTGCCGACGGGGGTAATCCCGGTACCGCCGATGTATACTGCGCCTGCATCATCGGCCGACTTCATATTGAAAGAGTACGTTCCGGCCGACGCTACCTTAATGTACCCCATCTGGTCGATGGCGGAGCTCATCCATGGGTTTTGGTCGTAAGCTGCCGCCGTGCCGGCCGCGTCAGTTCCCAGAAACTGGTCCGTCGGCGGGAAGCTTATGGGCTCTGAATAGTTGAAGGTATCGGCCGTATTGATAAATGTTTCGGAAACGGGCGGCTGGGGATAGAGCGTGCCCGTTGTAGAGTTGTAAAATCCCGATGACGTACTGCCGAGGAATGCCTCGACGTTGGTTACGTCGGACGACCCCGGCGGATTGTTGATGGGTGTAGGAATTCCGTAGGATGCGGTGCTGCCCCCTGGCAGGGAACCCGATTTCTGATTGGGTGGTGTTACGTGCCAGACCGTGGCGTAGAGGCCATTGGTCAAGCCGCTGGCACCCAGACCCAGGCTTGGCGAAGAACTGATGGTGATGGAACCGCCGGTCGCAAACGCGGCACCGGCCGCCAGAAGCGAGGCACTCGTCGCGAGCGCCACAAGCTGAGATGGAGAGATTGTTTTTCGACGGGACATAGGTAGAGACCTCCCATAAATAAGGAAACAAGCAATTTGGGTGGAGACACCAACAACTGGCATCTCAATAACCACACCCGGTTTCCCTCGCCCACCACGGGTAAGGGGTAGAGAAATCAATTTTCAGCTTGCTCTCTTATCCATTGGAGGCGATATCCAGTCGCCTGCACCAGAAAACGGCTACCGATCAATAGTAACCTTGGTTGGGCGCGTAAACTTCATGATCATTATTCCACATCATGTTCATGGGTCCGCCACCCTGTTTCGGATTGATCTGCACCAGTTTGCTTTGCTTGTAAGGCGATACGTGCCCGTCGCAGAACAGAACGTTCGACCCGCCGTTATGCACGGCACCGGGCCATTCCGCCCATTGCACGACACCGGGAATGGACGTCTGGGGCAGAACAACACTACTGCGTGTGGGATCGGAATTGTAGATGAACGGATAATTGGGTAACCCGTGCGATGCATCGTCAATACGATCGGTAATGGCGATCATCTGCGCCGGGTCGACAACTGCCGACTCGGGAACCTGCGGGTAATACCCTGTGTTTGATGCATCAATATCGCCACCTAAACCTTCGCCGTAAGGGTGCTGTCCAGCCTCGGGAAAGCTGCCAAGTGTCCCCCAGTCGTTATACCCGTAAGAGAAGGCTGGCAAAGTCAGCGGGCGCCCAAGTGAGTCGGTGGTGGCTTGCCAAGCGTTGCCCAGATAAAGCACCTGCTCGCCCTTTTTATAACCAAAGCCCATGAGAATGGTACCTTTGGCATAGCCCGACGGAGGTGGCGTAGTACCGGATTGCGGCCACAGATAGGCGAGATATTTCATGTCAAGTGGCCTGGCGGGGCAATAGAAAAGCTTGGCACCGCCATGCCCCATCATGGTCATAAGACGCGGAACCCATGCACAAAAATCATTCGACGGCCCTTGGCCGTCAACTACTTCATTTCCGGGGTAGAATCCGTGCCAAGTATCGAGATATTCCTGCATCGCGACACCCATTTCGTGTTCATTGGACGCGCAAACCACCTGCTGTGCCAATGCCCGAGCATTTGCCAGCGCTGGCAAAAGCATCGCAATCAGAAGCGCGATAATCGATATGACAACTAACCCGGATATTTCATAGGTTTTAGTCAAATGGGGTCTGGTGGTGCCAGTTGGGGGTGTCACGGTCCACTGTTTTTGTATTTATCACGTTTAGCGCGCAATAGCCCCCCGCTTCAACGTCCTTAT
>JAKAEB010000036.1 GCA_021818445.1 Planctomycetota bacterium | reverse complement strand
ATCTCCACATTATCACTTCTCGCCCCAGGCACCACATGGCCCGAAGGGACATGCGGTTTGACATGCATGGCACCGTATGAACTGGCAGGGGCCTGCTGACAAATCATCGCCAGACAGTAGATGGCGTCACTCATCGCCCGCCGACCACAAGCCAGCACTTATGCTGAATTTTTGGCATATCATTGCGCTAGAGGATTATGATGCGCAGCACCGCGATCGTTGAACCATTGGCTATTTCATGCCCCCGCCTGCCCACGGGCTTTAACGACATTCGTATCCTGCATATTTCAGACCTGCACCTTACTCGATGGACGCCGCATGCAGACGAACTGGCCCGAAGTTTGCGTAACATCTCGCCGGATCTGCTGGTCATTACCGGCGACCTTGGTCATCGCAGTTGGCGTTGGAAGACGTCTTTGGCGTCCATCGAACGCCTGCTTGCGCCAATCAGCGCTCCGCTCGGCCGCTTTTTCATCCTTGGCAATCATGATGCGCGAGAAATTCTTCCAGCCTTGGAAAAGCGTGGCTTTACGCCATTGATGAACCGATCCCAATGGTTGAAGCGTGGTAAATCACGGATGGCCTTGGTGGGTTTGGCCCAGCACAAACGCATTGACACCGATATTCCCGCAGCGCTCGCCGACGTGCCACCCGACGCCTTCAAACTCATGCTGATGCACTACCCCGATTTTATTCACGCCGCTTCCGCCGCCGGTGTAGATGTGTGTTTGGCGGGCCACACGCACGGGGGGCAGATTTGCTATCCCGATGGCAAACCCATCATCCGCCACGATGTACTGCCCAACTACATGTGTACCGGCGTGCATCGCGTAGGCGAAACGTGGCTGGTGGTCAATCGCGGTGTGGGTAAAGCGGGGTTGCGTGTCCGCATGTTTTGTCCGCCGCACGTCATTGTGCTTCGGCTCCGGCGCGGTGAAGATGCCGTGCAGCCAGACTCCCTGGCCGCCACCGCCAAGGAAATCGCCAACCCCAATTGATGGAACTCACGTTGATGGAATATCAAACATCGATCCGGCTAGCGGTCGCTCTGGGGCGGGTTCGCTCTTGTTACCGGCTGTTATCGGCCACGCAGCGGCGATGCGGCTGCATTTTTGCGGCCATAGGTGGAGGCACGGGTGCCCTCACCCGTTTAGGCGATTCAGTAAGGTCCCATGAAACGCCGCTAATCGGCTGTTTTTCCGTTATTTCAGCTATTTCCGTAAAAATTTAGGCGTCCCTGATGGCGTGGCCGCCTTGCTCATTGACACTCAGTCTCAACTATGGTAATTTCACCCATGTGTGATATATGAGACTGAGTCTCAAATATGTGTCTGCGGAGTTACCACGTAAGCGTCGTCATATATGGAGCGCCCGCCATCGATGAACACACCGCCTGCATCAACAAATCCTGTAACTTCTTCCGCTTGGAGTACCAGTGTACGCACACCATGGCAAGGATTGAGGGACTTTCGGTTCCGCCGGGTTGTTCTCTTGGCCATGCTTGTGGTGGTCGTTGCCATATTGGTTTGGCAGGGGATTACGGCCAAGGGTAACCCCGACCCTAATGCCGCCAATATCAGCAAACCGGCCGTTGTTTTAGATACCGGCATCCTCGTTTTCCGCGAAGGCCTCGAAGCGATCCTGGTGCTCGCCGCGCTTACCGCGAGCCTTACCCGAACCAACCCTCGCCACTTCAGGCCCGTCGCCCTTGGCTCGGCGCTGTCCTTCGGTGCCACCGTCGTCACTTGGTTTGCGGTGGTGGGCCTGTTGTCCGATGTCAACGCACCGGAACTGGCGTTGCAGGCGGCCACCGGCCTGCTGGCTGTCGTGGTGCTGTTGATCATCATGAATTGGTTTTTTCATAAAATTTACTGGGCCGGCTGGATTGTGCATCACAACCGTCGCAAGAATGAGCTTACCGCCAATCCACAGCGTGGCCAGGCGGCCATTTATCGCGGCTTGCTGCTGCTCGGTTTTACCTGCGTCTATCGCGAAGGCTTTGAAGTGGTGCTGTTCCTGCAAAGCCTCCGACTCAAGGCCGGTACGGGCGTGGTGCTGGAAGGGGCACTTATCGGCTTGGCCCTCACGGCCATCGTGGCTCTGCTTACATTTGGCGCGCATTACAAGTTGCCCTATCGGAAAATGCTTATCCTCACAGGTGTGATGCTCGGCGGTGTGCTGATTGTGATGGTTGGCGAAAGCGTCCAGGAAATGCAGCAGGCTCATTGGATTTCAACCACCACGCTGGGTTGGAAAATGCCCGGCTGGCTTAATCTGTGGTTTGCCGTCTACCCAAGCGTTGAGAGCCTGGCAGCGCAGCTCTTCGCGGCGTTTTTCGTCATTGGCTCTTATTTTATCGCACGGCACCTGCGGCGCATCCATTCAGGGCGGCAGACGGATCAACTTGCGCCGGCTGGATAGCCCGCTGACACCGCAGGCTTGACGACCGTTGAGGGAATGAAAAATAATGAAATTGCTCCGGGCTTGCCCGGTGTTCGTACGCACGCAGAACTCGCCACCGTATATCGCGGCCCGTCCGCCATCTGCCAAATGCACCAACCACCGGCAAGCCGGTGGCTATATAACGCCCGCGGCGGTGCCCCCGTGCGTAAATCCGGTCTTACCCGGCGCGCTGTCATTCAATAAAAATATCTTGACGCTCTTGGCGCTCTTAGCGGTGTAAATGGTTACTCTGGTTCACCGCAAAGCGTGCGGAGGACGCAAAGCAACGCCAGGTGGCACGTCAATAAATATCATCATTTCCCCGGCATGGCATCTTACCTCGCACAGAGAAGTATTATTATAAAAAAATAAATACCAGCGAGCCGCCGGGCTTGTCCCGGCGCGCTTTAATCTAATGAAAATATGTTGATATTATTCGCGCGTCCCGCGCGGTGCAAAGTCGTCTTTTTTACCGCAGGGGAATGTTAAGGTGTGGTTAATTCTGCTGAATTTTTGAATTCCTCCGCTTTTTCACTTGCGTTTTTTTTGTGTAGTATACTCCGGCTGGTTTGATGCCGCCGTGGATTAAAGGGTGCTGTTCTGGCCCTGTAATCTCCGCGACCTCGGGGTAAAAAGAGGCCGCATGTGTGGAAGCGGCGGCGTCGGGCACACCGCTGGCCTGGGTCGGCACGGGAACCACATCGTCGCAGTATTTCACCAGCGCGATCGTGAGTTTCTCACCGAGTCCGATCCTGACCGGTGCGGACAAGACGGACCCGGGAGCGGTCTACACCAAGGTGGTGGCGACGGTGGCACCTGCCGTGCTGGCCCAAAGCGTAAGCGTCGACAAGTACGTCCCGCTGCCGGGCGGGACGGGCGATGCCCAGACCGGTGCCACCGTTACGCGCAACACGACCAACGGCACCATCACCTTTGACGTTGGCGGAACCGCAGGCACAGCACCGAGCATGCCAAAAGGCGATCTGCAACTCGAAGCTAAGGAAGGCGGCACCGTTCTTGGCACCGATATGGTCATCGTGCAGATACCGAAAGCCATCGGAAATTCCGTCTACACCAAATATGGTGGCAATGGGGTAACGACCGCCGTGGACCCCACAAACATGGCGTTAAACATCAATACCAGCCCCTCGGTCCCCGGAATCCCGGCGAACGAGGTCGGGCTGTTCACCGGTGTGCAGCAGACCATCAACGTACCGGTGGTGGACCAATTTGGAAACGCCCTCGGCTCGGAATACAATGGGCAGGAGGTTTACGAAACGATTAATAATGCGGCCAATCCAGTGACAATCAACCAGAAGTTGAAAAACGGCAGCTACAACGACCCGGTGGGATTTTACAGCCCGAACCCGATGAAAACTCAGCAAATCGTGCCGATCGGGAGCCAGGCCCAGCAGAATTGGCTCGCGCCCGGGTCACAGCAGGCGACGATCACCGTTCCACAGCAAGCCTCGCCCCATATCGCCGTGACGGTTGCCGGGTTTTCGCTGGCACCAACCATGGGTTCTGGCGGTGCCGTGGCAATTCCCGGCAACAGAATCGTAACTTACGGAATTCTCGACGGCCAATACGTGCTCACGGTGAAATGGAATGCACCCTGACACCCCGGCCGACGCCAATGACGAAAGCAACATTATTGAGATCGAGGTGTATTTTATGAACCAATCAGTGAAGATCAGTCTTTACAGTGCCGCAGCGCTTCTGATGATCGGAGGCGTTTCGTGGGGTGCCGGCCGCAAGATGCCACCGGCCCCCCCACCACTCTTTGAGGGCATCCGGTTCTGCGAGCACCTGCGGCGAGAATGCCAACTGACGGTGGAAGATGCGGTTGCGAGGGCGGTTGCTGGCAGGCACCGGCCCTGGCGGTATTACGCAGAATCAGTGAAGATACCATTGCCGAAAGGGAAACTCGGGCCAGAGGCCTTGGTGAGGTACCTTCGTGCGCAGATGCCCACCCGTTGGCAAATCTGGCGCGATCGCCACCAAAAGAACGTTGTGCATGTAGCACTTAAGCGTCTTTTGGCGTGGAAGAAGAACCCCCTTAACGCAAGGTTGACCATCAAGGGTGTGTACACCATCCGCCAAATCGAGACGAAATTTATCAAAAAAATCTGCCCGGGTATTTCCATTATCAATCTAGTGCCGTCGCTGCCTGGCACCGGCGGCAACCCGATGGCACCCGATTACGGAATTATTGATACCCCGTTGCGATTAGACGTTAAAAAAATGCGATTGCGCCGCTTCCTTACGAACGGCTTTGGGTATGCCATCAAGTACCTGCGCGCTCCAAGCTGGTTCGGCCAGCCCATCTGGGAAGCACAATTCAGGTGGCGCGATGGGCACATCGGTATGCCGCTATCGCTGACGCTATGCTTCGATTACGCGAGGCTTGTTCCATCCGCCGTGGTTCACCCGTCGGGCAAGCCACACGCAAAGATTTCTCGCATAGGCGGCACATCGCATGGTACGCAGAAGTGGCGCGGGCCGGGGTGAGGGTCGCACTTTCGCCATCACAATCTGGTGCATACCGCTATTGTTTTTGCCGGGTGGGCGTCACCGCGACCCTTTACGCCTTCAGCGATCCGTGGGTGAAAGTCGGCACCGCCGACACGGCAACGGCCTCGGTGGCCAACTTGGGCCCGTACAATCCGCCGGTGCCGCCGGAGGATGAAGCCACTTTGGGCACGAGCTATTATTGGAGTGCTACGGTGGATTACAAGTGCAAGGCGAATCATACTTTTGCGTTGGCCGCCACCAGCAAATACACGCTCACCTATTCCGCGCAAACCGACAAGTCAACCACCATCACGGTTACGCCGAAGGTTGCGGGCTATTGGAAGGTTACGGCAAGCTGCCAAGTGTCGGTTGGGCAACTGGTGGCCGGCAGTATCGCATCCAACACAAAACTCAAAACTGCCGGTACCGCGGCGGCGTCGGGCACACCGCTGGCCTGGGTCGGCACGGGAACCACATCGTCGCAGTATTTCACCAGCGCGATCGTGAGTTTCTCACCGAGTCCGATCCTGACCGGTGCGGACAAGTCGGACCCGGGAGCGGTCTACACCAAGGTGGTGGCGACGGTGGCACCTGCCGCGCTGGCCCAAAGCGTAAGCGTCGATAAGTACGTCCCGCTGCCGGGCGGGACGGGCAACGCCCAGACGGGTACCACCGTTACGCGCAACACGACCAACGGCACCATCACCTTTGACGTTGGCGGAACCGCAGGCACAGCACCGAGCATGCCAAAAGGCGATCTACAACTCGAAGCTAAGGAAGGTGGTACAGTTCTTGGCACCGATATGGTCATTGTGCAGATACCGAAAGCCATCGGCAGAACGCACGTCCCGGTAGGCAAGACTAGTGTAGTGTCTCAAGCAGATTGCATCTTATCCAAGGCGTTTCTCGCACGGCGTATCTTTTCCATAATATTCTCCGCTTTGGCCGTCCATGTAAAGGCCCTGGGCTGGGCGTTGTGGGCGGCTATGTAATCGTCAATCGCCGTGATTAACTGCTCCACGCTGTGGAATGCGCCACGACGAATGCGTTTGTCGGTGATATCCCGGAACCAACGCTCCACCAGATTCAGCCACGAACTGCTGGTGGGAATAAAGTGCATATGGAAACGTGGATGACGCTGGAGCCACCGCTTGATCCGCGGGTGCTTGTGCGTGGCGTAATTGTCCGCGATCAGATGCAGGTCCAAATCGGCCGCTGTCTGCTGATCAATCAGCTCCAAAAACTTGATCCACTCCTGATGGCGGTGCCGCTGCATACACGTTCCGATCAGTTTCCCCTCCGTCAACTCCAGGGCGGCAAACAGGGTTGTGGTACCGTGACGCTTGTAATCGTGGGTCATCGTGCCGCACCGCCCTTTTTTCAGTGGTAACGAGGGCTGCGTGCGGTCCAAAGCCTGAATTTGGCTCTTCTCGTCGCAACTCAACACCAGTGCGTGTTCCGGCGGATTCAAATACAACCCCACCACATCCACCAGCTTTTCGGCGAAGTTCCGGTCACTGGAAAGCTTAAATGTCCTGGTCAAATGCGGCTTAAGCCCGTGCGCCTGCCACACACGGCTGATCATGCAACGGCTCACGCCCAGTTCCCTGCCCAGTGTACGACAACTCCAATGCGTGGCATTCCCCGGCTGCCTTTGCGTCGTCCATTCAATAATCTTTGCCGTCACGGCCTGGCGCGCCACAGGCCTTCGTCCGCCACGCGGCAGGTCCTTTTCGATCCCCGCCAGACCAGCTTGGGCAAAGCGCCTACGCCAGCGGCCAACCACCGTGCGATCGATCTGCCGTTCTTTGGCAATATCTTCGTTGCGCAGGCCTTGGGCCGCGTCCAGAATGATGTTCGCTCGTAGAACCAACCGGGCCGGTGTGCTACGGCCACGGGACCAACGCAACAACTTCGTTCGATCCTCATCACTCAACATAATCTGGGGAGCAATTCGCATGACGTTCTCCTTTATAGAAGAACAACGCTCCAGACTCAAATAAGTTGCATTAAATATAAGACACTACACTAGAGTTGCGAACATGTGCTTAAGCGCTTCCTCAACGCCCCCGTATTGGGGAGCGCTGCCCCAAGGAAATGTAATTCTCGCCACCGTCGCGGTCGCCGAGCAGGAGGTCACGGTCGACGACCAATTTGGGAATCCCCTTGGGGCGGAGTACAATGGGGCATCTGTCTACGAGCAGTCCGGCGGCCAGTTCAAGGATATTAACCGGCAGTTGCAATCGGGGAGTTACGCTGGTCCACTGGGCTTTTTCAAGACCAGCAACATCAATGGCGTTCCCGCAAATAGTCCACAGGCGCTGGCGTGGCTAAACGCGCAACAGCTTCCGCTGCAAAGTCCCCAGTCGTATACGCAGAATATTCCCGTGCAAATCGCCGGATTCAGTTTAAGCCCGGGCGTAGTTAACCGGACGATCACCTACAGGGCTGGCGTGATTTCGGTCAACTGGCCGTGAGATACTTCAATGGAGGTAATAACGATGATGCCCCTCAGAAGGCAAGACCGCAGGACGAAACAACTAATTTGGGCCCTTGCGGCGCTGGCGGTGCTCCTGAACTTCCCCCCGGGGTTCGCGGAACGAAAGCCCCCTGCGTCGTTGGCACTTGGCAAAGGCGTCTGGCTCAATGATTTTCTTGCGGGGGTGCGCGTTCGCGGCGGATTCAGCTACACCTTGGAGGATATCTCAGGTTCCGGGAACACACCCTACAGCGGCCTTTATAGCTTCCGCTTGCCGCTGCCCCGTCGCACCGTCCGCCTCCGCGATATCATTGCGGAGATACGATCAAAGCTGCCCAGCGTCAAGGCTTGGCGCGATGCCCACAATCCTCGCGCTATCCATGTCGCCCTCGCGGGTGCGGCCAAATGGAGGTCAAACCCTCTCGATGCCATTGTCACGATTAATGGAACCAAGTCGTTCGCGGAGATTGCGGCATCCATCACCAAACAGGTGGGTCGAGGGCGGATAAAGTTTCTTTATTCTCCACCAATTCATGGTGCGGTTCCAATTGGCTACGCCCCCCCGGCTCCGCCAAAAAAAAGGTTCAAGGTACGGATCGAGCGGCGCAGCGTTCAGCATGTATTGACCGACTCCCTACGCTACAGCGGAAACGGCGGCAACCGGCTGCTTTGGGTGGAGACTGTTTACACCGGCCATGGCGGCAAGTTTCAGCGCCAGGTAGTGGTTACGGTTTCGCAGGTGCCCGCCGGGGTTCGACGCTGATATGTGGAACCATGGCACCCAAAATTCGGGTGCCCGATTGTGTGAGCACGGGGGCGCTATCCGAGGCCTGGGCCAACACCCATAGGGGCCGGGCGTGGAGGCGGTCGCTACCGCCATCGCGGTCGCCACGATAGCATTTTTTGAGACGTCCACGATGAACCTTCCCCGATCATCCTATTTAGAAACCGATATGGTCATTGTGCAGGTACCGACAGCCATCGGTACCCCACACCCAACTTTCAGTGGAAAGGTTACACCGACAAACGCAGCCCTCGACCCAGCAACTGTTCCAGCTTACTTCTCGCCGCTTCCGGCCGGGGACGTTGAACTGGTGACCGAAGCCATCACACCTCTGAAGGTGAAGGTGGACGATCAATTCGGTAACACGCTGGGAAGCGAATATAATGGGCAGACCGTATTTGAGAATGAGAAGAGTATCAACGTCGAAATAAAGGATGGCCAGTACGTCGATGAAGTTGGGGTGTTCGCTGCCAACTCCCGAACTTCCTCGGGCAGTCTCGCAGAACGGCAATGGCTGGCAGGCAACCCCGCAACCATCCCCAATTTGTCGTTCACGCAGAATATCCCCGTCGAGGTTGCCGGTTTCACCCTGAACCCGGGTGTTGTCAACCGGGGAGTGAAATACAACAATGGCACGCTTACGGTCACGCGGCCGTGATTCAATTCTTTCGATCGGGAGGTACACCACCTTGCTATTAAAGAAGCGCACAGTCCTGTCATTTCCCATAGCGGCGTTGGTAGCGGCCCTGATGACGGGGCCGCCGACCATTGCGGCGGTCAAGGCCACCACTGAATCGCTCGCCCGGTTCTCGCGCCATCACCATTGCCATTTCACGGTGGAGGACGCTTATTCCACTGGAAAGGGCACCTATATCGGCATGCCACCGTCGACAGTGCCGCGTGACATCAAAACGATTTCAGAGCTGGTGAAGTGGCTGCGGGCCAAATTGCCCGCCTGCACCATCTGGCGCGACAAGCTCGACGGCCGGATCATCCACGTCGCATACACGAAGGCCCTTAAATGGAAGGCCAACCCGATGAATCAGCGGCTGACGTTTCGCGGCACCATGAGCCTGCCTCAGGTGGCGTCGAGGATTATCCATAAGAAGTTCCGTCAGACGGGCCTGTATTGTGAGGGTTACCAGCGCGTCGGGTGCTTTCCGGATGTGCAGGGCATTGCCATCGAAAGGACGTACCGCGATACGGTCATGGACTTTGACGTCCGGGGCATGACGCTGCGGAGGTTTCTATCCACCGGCATGGTCTACAACCTGAAGGGCCGGTATCCGCCGCCGATCGTTTGGAGGACCGACTATTTCTTAAAGCACGGCAGGTTCACCGGCCGAGTGGACATCTACGTGTTTGCCATGCCACTGCGGGCGGCACCTTCAGCAGCGGCAAAGAAGCAGGCTGGCCCGAGTAGTAAATAACTCATAAAAAGTATTGATCGCCGGGCTTCCTCTTTAATGGTGCCTGTATTGCTTCAGTCGGACATGGAGGAACGGGCTTTTGGCATACCGTGCGGCGTACGGTGCCCATGCGTCACGCCAACTGCTGCGGCGCTGGCGCTGGTTCCTGCACCTGTGGACACCGGGAGATCGAACTCGCTTCGATGACGCAATCCAAAAAGGGTACACGGACTATCTGGCCCGCCAAGCCGAGAGCGCCGCATACCTGCGGGCGCTGAATGCGGCCATAAAGGCGGGGCATAAACATTTTACATGGCGGGGGCCCTACGCACCGCCCGAGGCAAAGAATAAGAACCCCAATAAAAGGAGAAACCGATGAGTATGCAACGCCATTTGAGATGGTTTATCCTGGCCCTGCTCCTGGCACTGCCGATTTGGGGCGGTATTCAGTCCGCCCGTGCCGAGTCTGTGCCATGGGCGAGCCTCACGGCCAGCGCCGGCCAGCCCAGCCCCTACCCAGTTTGGGCCGGCGGCACCTGCACGGTGTCCCTGAAGAGTACGCTCAAGCCCGTCGGGTCAGCGGTGGAAAACCTGATGGCAACGAGCCAATCATGGTATATTACCAGCGTGTCGTACAGTGCGAACGATGCAAGCTGGACCACTAAATGGACGGGCAATTCGGCCACCGCGAGTGTTTCCGACTTCTTCGACATCTCCGTTTCCGGGGGTGTCGGAGGCGCGACCATCAGCGCGACGCTCGGCGAAAACCGCCAGGCGGGTTATTACCAGATTGCGTTTTCCACGACGGCCAATGTGGAAGCCGACGTGAGCGGCCAACAACAACATGGTACGGTCAGTGCCGCTGGCTCGACTCCGCCGGCGGCCGTCAAGGTCAGCATCACCTATACCGGTTCGGTGGCGGGGGCCAATGGCGACACCACCGACAGCGGCACGGTTGTGACCAGTAAGACGACGGATGTGCATGCCGGCTGGCCGATCCAGCTTGGGGCGGTGATAACGCCGGCGGCTTTCGCAAATAATTACAAGCAGTTCACATGGACGATTTCCGGTGCCGGCGGCAACGGCTCAGCGGCGATAAATGGGTACGTTGTCAGCGCCACGACCGGCGTGGCCGTGCCCAACGAGGACGCGACGTCGGCCTACCAGACCGCTGTTGTTGCCAAATTGGTGCCGAGTGCCGACACCAAGGCGACATTCCCGGACCCATCGTCACCGGGAATACTTAAAAAATACTATTACACCGAATCGGGTAGCTACACGGCGTCGGTAACCCCCAGCGGTGCCGGAGCGAACGCCAAAACCACCTTTAATGTGGCCGCACCGACCACCACGCTGACCGCGAAATACCAGTACCCGACGAGGCTCTTTGTTTATGGTACCGGTCCGGCAGACTTCATCTATCTCCGCCAAACGAGCGCCTTGGGCGCGCAAAATCTAACGTCCGAGTCGCAGGCCGGTATCACCTTCACCCACCCCCCGGTGCACAAGACAGTGAGCGGCGCAAATACCTTCATGGGCAACAGCTATTTCGTGCAGGTATACAGCCAGGCGGACCTTTGGTACCCGATCGGCGGTGGCAATCCGTACAGCGCCTTCGGGACCGGGCTCGACGGGAGCGATCCGTACCAGGCGAATATCGTCGACTCGAACGGTAACGATTTCGTGGCTGATGCGCCTACACGCCTTACGGACCGACATGCGGGCCAGATCAACTACTCGCCTGTAATAATAGACGACAACCCAACGATGTGGGTGATGTACACGCCAGCCGCTGCGGGATCGATTGATGTGCCATTAGCTTCGTCCGCCTGGCATTGGGGTGCGGTCGCGAAATGGAACGCGCAGACGAAGAGCTGGGACGAGTCAGGGATCGCACCCGCCGCCGCTGGCCCGGCACCGGCTTCTCTGACGCACACCTACCCAGTATGGAGTGTCGTATTGGAACCACCGAATCCACCGCTTTAGCCCGATAAGGAGCACCGAACCATGTTCACGAGAAAACTGTGCATCACGTTTCTTTCATCGCTCGCCCTCACCGCGTGGCAGTTGCCCGCCTACGCCCGCGCCGCCAGCCGCCTTGCTAACAAACTCAAAGGCCTGCGACTGGTGGCGGCAGCCGCCGGAACGCCACCGACGTCCGGTGGTGAGTTGCGGCTGACGATTGAGATCGTCAACAAGAGCAAGCTGCCTGTCTGCTTCGCCCAGCCCGTGTACTACCCCGGCCAGACTTTTGTGTTTCTCGCCCGCTACGGCCGGACCTCCCGTAGGGCACCGGCCACTGCCTATTGGCGCTGGTCCGGTATGGCCGGGATGTTTGGGTCAACCAACAATGTTGCCTTGGGCTTTACGATGATCAGGCCAGGTGCGACTCGCCTCTACAACTTTGGTGGGCTGGTGGATGTGAGCCGCTATGCCGACCTCACGCTGCCGGGAAAATACCGATTACGCGTGGGCACGAAATACACCCCTCGCCTTGTCGCCCACCCGACGGTGCAAATCCCGGTGGGGCCCAACCGCGTGGAACTGAAAAGGATTGGCCGGGCAATTGAGATTTCGCAGGGCCTTGCGGGGCAGCGGGCGGGGATTAAGCCCCGCTTGTGGAGCAACTGGCTGGCCGTCAAAATCTTGCCACCCTACAGCGGCCCTTTTCCGGCAGCGCTGGCACTTGCCGGCGTCGGTGCCCGGAAAATCGGGGCACCTGCTAAGGCCGGGGTCGCTTTCGTGCTGGCGGCACCCGATGTCAAAGGCCCGGGCCCAATCACGGTGCGGGCCTCTCTTGAATACAACGGGCATCGGCCTATAACGCTCCGCCTCACGGGCGACCCGCAACTCGATTTCAAGGCTGTCCAAGTTCACGAGCCGGGTGGCTACGTCCGGGGGATTCGTGTGCAATCACCCAAGCCGCATTGGGTATATCCCAAGCTGCCGCCGCCGCTGACCGCCTACGGCAAATGGTTATTGAAGCACCCGCCGAAAAAATTGCCGGAGAAAAGCTACACACTCAAGCCCGGCGTGGTCTACCAATACGCGGTGCCGATCAATTTGAGTTGCCAATACGACATGAGCTTGGCCGGCACCTACCGTGTGCGTGTTGAACTGGCCCACCCGAAGATTTGGTCCAACTGGATCAAAGTAAAGGTACCGCAGTGACGGCCGCGGTCCGCTGCCAATCCCTCAGCACCTGCGGCTTTTTGTTACCATTGGATTGCATTGATGCATGCGCAGGCGGGCCCGCGCCGTGGATATGCGGTCGCCAGCCCAGATTTCACTGAATTGCCAAGCTCGGTGTGGGATGTCTGGGCGCAATGCTGCGGTGGGTGAGGCACGGAGCAGGTTGCAGGTGTCGAGTGATAAATAGGAGTGATAAAAATGTCCTCACACGTAGACTACCGCCAATCACTGAAACGGATTATCGCGGTGGCATCGGCGGCGGTTCCTTGCACGGCTTTTTTCTGCGCCGCAAGGCCGTTACGGCCTAAAATCGAGATGCGGCTCGCCTGCGTGGGGCGTTGTGTTTCCGGTGCAAGTGTGCCCGTGCACATCACGCTCGTGAACAGGTCGGGATTGCCGCTGCAATTGGATCCCCTTGGCCTCGGGGGAATCATGCTGGCTCGCTTCTACGTGGGACTGGCTGGTGGCTCGCGCGGGCCGAACGGAAGCATTCGGTTGAATGCAAATGGCCGATGGAAAATTCCACCCGTGCTGCCCGGGAGCAAGGCCGTGGCATCGGATGGCGTGCTGCCCCCAGGCCAGAGCGAGCATTGGCTTGGCGGCTACGCATTAACAAACCTCTACGACATCACGATTCCCGGCAGGTACCGCTTTGCCATCAGGAGTAATTACGGCCTCTATCTCGTTCGGCGGAAGGTCTGGCGTGAAGGTCGGGCCATGGCGATCGGACTGCACTACTTCCTCCCTGGCGTCTGGAGCAAGCGCAGCCTAAAGCCGTCCGAGCGGGTAAGCACTGGCCTGCTGAGCAATTTTACCTCCTTGGTGGTTAGTGCACCCTACCACGGGGCGACCGCAGGTGCCTTGGTACCGGTGGAGGGCAGGGTACCGCATTTTTTGGGTGCCGGTGCCCGGGCACTACATATAGAGTTGGCCGGTCCCGCCGCGCCGGATCCGGGGCCGGCCACTGTGCAAGCTTTTTTTGCCTCCAATCTTCCGCGGGCCGCGATGATTAAGCTCGCTGGTGACCCGCAAACGGATTTCGCGGCCGTGCAGGTAACCGGCCCGAGCATGGACGGCGAGGTTGTCTTGGCCAAGCTCCCCAAGCCCCATTACGTAGCTTACATCTCGAAGGCTCTTGCTCCTCTGACCGCCTACGGCAAATGGCTTCTGAAACACCCGCCGAAAAAATTGCCGAAGAAAACCTACACACTTAAGCCGGGTGTGGAATACCAATACGCGGTGCCGATCAATTTGAGTTGCCAATACGATATGAGCCTGGCCGGCACCTACCGTGTGCGTGTTGAACTGGCCCACCCGAAGATTTGGTCCAACTGGATCAAAGTAAAGGTACCGCAGTGACGGGCAACTTCGGATTCGGGCAATGGATGTTCAACCCGCAGTTCGGCCAGGCACCGGGCATTCAGTTCGCCTCGACGCCGGCACAGGTCGCAGGATTCAACGGGCAGTTCAATTGGTTGCAAATTTACGTGCCCGACCAGACCTTCTGGGGAAAAAATGGACAGTTAATCGACACGTTGACGGGGGCGGGCTTGGATTCTCTAAACAGGCAGCAGGGCGGCGTTTTTTACGGAGTGATCCCACCCGACGACAGTCCGGGCACACCGCCGGGTGCAGCGACCAACGGCCCAATGGCGAAAATCGTCGTCGCCGACCACGCCACGATGTGGCTTATCTATAAACCGTCCGTTCCCGGTTCAATTTGGGTTCCGATTGACTCGGTGAATTGGAACTGGGGCGGAACGGATTCCAACTCAGGCGCTGGCTGGATACTGCGGAAGCCGTCGTGGAGCAAGAATCCGGCGGGCCAAGCCACCCACACTTATCCGGTTTGGGGCGGGTTGGCAAACAAGACACCATCGAAGGCACCGTAGTGGTTCGTAACGCTGTTGGGGATTCGCCGCCGGCCAACGCGTTTTCAATTTACGAGGAGATTCACGCGATGAAAGATAGAACCTGCCGACACGGCGCAAAGCAGTCCGCTGGACGGCGCACGTCCGTCGCCTTTGCTGCAACCCTTTTTCCCACGTGCGTGGCCTGCGCCCTCACCAACGGGGCTTTTGCACCGCTGGTATCGGGCAAAGCGCTCACCGTGCCGCGAAGCCCGCAGCCGCCTCGTTCGGTGCACAACGCAATCCTCATGATCGTGGGTCCATCGGCGATCGTGTCGGGCGAAAAACTGGACGTCCACATAACCGTTGTAAACCACGGCCGCCACTTTATCCTCATTTCGGGGCTTGTCCCGTCGGATTATCTGTTTCCCTCAACTTGGTGTTGGGGACCGGGGCCGGCGTATACTCGAACCACCTTGTTTCGAAACGCACCGATCAACTTCGCGATGCCACAGGCAGGATCCGTTAAGCGAAGCGGAGCGATGCCTGGTCAACGGCACAGGCTGCGAATTCCAATCAATTTCTCCCACATTTTCGACCTGACCATGCCCGGGCGTTACGAGGCCCAGTTAGCCGGGTTGGGCATGGTCAGCAACGTGATCAAATTCCGCGTGTCGCCGCCGAATCTAAAGCCAAGGGGAGCTGCCCTGCTGCCAAGGGCGGGTGCCGCGCCGCAGTTTGTCACCGCGTGGGGAAAACCGCGCCGCGGGGTGCAGATGGGTGCGTATTGGAAATTCAACACCAATGGAAGCCGAGTGGTACGGGTGCGGATGCTGTTTCGTGTGGTTGGGCACGCTCCGCGATCAGTCCGGCTGTGCGGCAATCCCGAGGTAGATTTTGCAAAATTCAGGTTAACGGGGCCAATGTTCAAAAGCGTCCACGCCTTGGCAAGTCCGCTTGCCCGAATCGCCAATCGCCCTCCACCGCCCTCCGCCTATGGCCACTGGCTCTCCGCCCATGGCGGGGCGATGAAGGCGTCCGTAAGGTGGAAGCGATATCACCTGACGCCTGGGAAAATTTATCAGTACTGGCGACCGGTGGTGCTGAACCGGCGCTACGACCTTTCCGTTCCCGGTCCGTACCGCTTTTCAGCGCGGCTCTCCGGTTCACATTTAACTACGGGCACGGTGACGGTATATTCGTACGTGCAGCCGCGTAGTTTCAACCGGCCATTGTATGAGCGCTATATTGATGCGTGGAAGAAAAAGCATGGCATCAGCCAATAACGCAGTTTACAAGCTGCACGGCGAAGCGTGTGCCGCGTGGCGGCAGGCAGCAATTCGGTCGCGGAGTTTTTCAGCGCCATTGCATCGATTCGCGGCACAACGTGGAATAGTAGCCTGCGATGGTACATTGACATGGAATGCGGCCCAAAAAAACACAGCCCCTCGCCGGGGTGGCAACGGCTCAGCGGCGATAAATGGATACGTCCGGGACGCCGCCAACGGCTACCCTGTGGACCCGGCGTTTCCGGGCACGCAGACCTCGTACTACGACGCGGCGGCGGTCGTGGCACTCACCCCCAGCACCGATACCACGGCGACCTTCCCGGCCCCATCATCACCGGGAATACTTAAAAAATACTATTACACGAAAGCAGGCAGCTATACGGCGACGGTAACTCCCACCGGTGTTGCAGTGAACGCCGCCAAAACCACCTTCAGCGTGGCCGCACCGACGACCACGCTGACGGCGAAATACCAGTACCCGACACGGAATGCCGTGGACAGCGTCCCACCGACGCAATACCTTTACCTCGACTCCGTGCCGGGGCAACTGCCCCACAACGCCCCAGCGAAGGATTATGGTGTCGTATTCACCCACGCACCCGTGCACGGCAAACCATTTTTCGGCCAAAGCTATTTCGTGCAGATATACAGTGCCAACGAGTATTGGCAGGGCCGCAACGCCAACGTGAAAGATGTCACATTCAACGAGGTCGGGCTTGACGGGACAGACCCCTATATGGACACCGACCAATCGGGCAGCGATGATTTTGCCGGGGATGGCCCAGAAATAGTGACGGATGACCATCTAGGGTTCGTCAGCTATTCCCCCGTAAAGGTCGATGACTCGCCGAAGATGTGGGTGATGTACCAGCCCGCACGTACGGGATCAATCAGCATTCCGCTGGCGTCGTGTCCGTGGCATTGGGGCGGCACATTGACGTGGAACGCGACCAAAAAAACGTGGTCGTTGGCCGGGGCGGTGCCGAGTTCGGCTGGCACCATAAATGCCGGCAACACCGATCAATACCCCGTATGGACGCAGATTGTGCTTCCACCAAAGCTCAAGGATTGAGTAAGATAGGAGTCCAGTATTATGAGGCTGTTTACTCCCTTGGCGTGTGCGCTCGCCGCCGCGCTTCCGGCTTGGGGGCTGGGCCCGGTTAACGGAGCGAAGGAGGTCGCGCCGGAGGTACGGCACGCTGCGGCCGGCACCGGCCAGTTTGGGCTTATCTGGCAACCGCCGAGCACGAGGTCGAAATCCCCGGGCGGGCCACCCGCTGCGGTTCACGGTATCTCAGTGGCGCTGGTTCCAACCGGGCGGCGCTTCGTGTCTGGTGCAATGCTGCCGGCGAGCGTCGTATTCCGCGACCGATCGAAATTGCCGTTCTCGATTGTGCAGGGATTACCCGCCTACTGTACATTGCGGTTTGGTGGCACCGCCGGCCCGCATCGCGCCGCGCTGTACCTTACAGCGCACGGGCAGGCCGACTGGAGCCCCGTGTCGATCAGCACGTTCGGCAACTATTTTCCGAATGTCTTCGTGCGTTCGGGCGGAAGTCTGTTGCTGCGGGCAGAGGTCGGGGGTAAGAGTGTTTTCGTCGGCAGGTATTTGGATATGACCCTGCCCGGTACCTATCGCTTGCAGGTGGAGACCAAATACGGCGTGCGGCGCGTTCCAAGCTTGTTTGCTCAATTGGCTAGGAACCCGAAGGCGCGGGCCGCGAAATGGTGGATTCACCGCAAATTCGTTAAGCTCGGGCCGCATCTAGCGCTGGGCCAGGATAATATTGGCTGGGTGCCCCGCCATCCAAATGGGCGGCTGCGTAGCAAATGGGTAAGAATCCGGATCCTGCCGCCGTATGGCGGGCAGCGCCCGACGGCGATCACACCGGCCGGTGCCGGGGCACCCAAAATGGCAGCAAACGCCAAGCCTGGGCTTCACTTGATTTTGGCCGATCCGGATGTGAAAGGCCCCGGGCCAATTACGGTTCGAGCCTTCTTCCAATACGCCGGGCGGGTACCAACGGGCCTTCGGCTGACCGGCGACCCCATTTTGGATTTCGGGGCGATTGCCGTGCAACGACCGCTCAGCATGGATCGAAGCGTTCGCGTGCTGGTGCCCAAGCCGCACTGGACGACGGTAAGGGCGCTTACCCCGCTGACCGCCTACGGCAGATGGTTATTGAAGCACCCGCCGAAAAAACTGCCTGCGAAGCTTTACACGCTCAAGCCGGGCCTAGTATACCAATACGCGGTGCCGGTCAATTTGAGTTGCCAGTACGATATGAGCCGCAGCGGCAAATACCGCGCACGCGTCGAACTGGCGCACCCGAAGATTTGGTCCAACTGGATCAAAGTAAAGGTACCGCAGTGACGGCCGCGGTCCGCGCCATCGGGCGTGCACATCTCAACCCATTGGCTACATGTCATCATACGTGCTGTAGCTGGAGTTCACGATTATTTCGCGTATCACTTCTGTCTGCCTGTAGGCCGACTGTACGGCAATGCGTCCCGGTCCGACAGCACGCAGCCATAGCCGTGCGCCGGGAATTCCGCCGGGAAACCCAATTGCCTGCAACGACAGGTATTCAATGTGCACCATCAATTTGACCTGGGAGTCTTTATATAAAAATGCACCCGGTTTGATCAATATGGCCTGCTCTGGTTGCAGGTTCTGCACAAAGCAATTTCCCCGGCAATGCACAAAAACGATCCCTGGCTTCTGATTGGCCGCAAACCGGTCATAAAACATTCCAATTGGTCGCACCAATTTTTTTGCATTCTGCCCCTCATCCCTATCACCAAGTGCGATCCAGATGTCGGTCGGGCGCAGCTTTAACGCCACCTCGCTGGTCGCGGCAAGAAAATGGTTCTCATGCACATCCACCGCCGCACCGACATCCAGCGGAAGAGCGATGGTTTCACCCGCTTCGTCCGCAGATACCGCCACATGGCCCGGTCCCACCGCCTCGGTTAAAAAGATCGGCATGCCGCCGATCATGCGCTTCCACGTGTCCTGCATTCCCCGATTGCGCAGCGTGATGCTGGAATCCGCCCAGAGCAGTTGATGATGGCTGAAATAAATGAAATCGTCAGCAGCAAGATGAAAATCCGCCACCGGTACCATTTCCCCCTCAATCTGGCAGGTGCTTGGCCCAAACTTCAATCGCGCCATATCGGCGATGGCGGGCCGCTGTTCAAATCCTGATTGGTCTACCTGGGGCGCGACGGCAAGTGGAGCGCCGCATCGCGGGCAATTTCCGGTCAGGGCGCTGATTGCTTCGCCGCACCAGGGGCAATGATTTAATTCAGTCGGCGAGATTTGTGTCATCATCCACCTCACTTCTCGCCAGCGTTCATATGGTGGTACATGGACTGAATTCCCACGCGACCCGGACCGGTCATGCGTGCAAGGGCCATTCGGTGCGATGCCAAAATTCCGCCACCCACCTTCGCAAATTCAATATCCATCTGCACGGAAGAATCTTTATAAAGGAATCCGCCCGGTTCAAGCAGGATGCTCTCGCCGGGTTTCAGCATCCGCTGAAACACATTGCCGTATCCGTGCAGTATCAGCATGCCTGGGGCGGATGTGGTGACGAAGCGGTCCATAAACATCCCCTCGCCACCAAATATTAAATTGGCCAGTCCCTTGATTCGGACAAAGGAATATTCGATGACGTGCGATGCAAGCACAAAAGCATGTTCACGCACATCCAATTCCATGCCCGGGTGCAGGGGCAATACCACCAGCTCACCGGATGCATCTCGTGAAAATGCAATGTGGCCCGGCCCCGCCGCACTTGAAATGGCAAATGGCATGCCCGCCAGCACCCGCTTGATTCCGCCCGCAATTGGCTTGTTGCCGATATGCAGTGCCGGGTCTTTCCACAACATGACATGGGGTTCAAAAAATACTGAATCCTGCGGCCCAAGGCTGATATCCGCCACCGGCACGGTATGCCCCTCAACCTGACAAACACTGCCACCGAAATGAATTTTTGTGAAATTGCGGATGCGTGGCGCTGCGCTCCAACCTGAATCGCTGACTATATGACGTGCATCCAGCGGGGCACCGCAACTGGGGCAGTTTGTTGTCCCCAGCGGGCTTTGAGCGCCGCACCAACTGCACTTCACCATCGTTACGTCCATAGTTTCAAGCCTCCTGTGTAAATCGCACCTCAACTCTCACCCGGGGCTGCAACCAATTACCACTAAATTCGCTTAGATTCGGACCCCGTCCGAATATCGGCCTTGTAACCGTGCCGCCGGGCGGACAAAGGCCCCGTCGGGTTTGTGTAACTCTCCGGCCAAGCATCCCCAAGTGGCGGCATCGCGCCTTCGCCTTCAACCGGCACCATTTTGTCGCCCATTATCCTCACATCGATTACGCGATAACGCTTCCGGGCGAAGCGTACACCACCATGTGTACCGGCGTCAAACATGTTTCGCGTGCTGGTACCGCGGCAGAACCTTGAAAAAGCGATAAATGCGATGCCTTGACCTGCCGCCGCAGGTGGGCATAATCTAAACGGTTTAGTTTCTTCGCCTGCACCGCGGCCGCACAAGAGGTTGTTCGCATGGCCCTGATGGCGAATGACGCTTGCGTCGGTCAGAGATGTTGCCCGATGCTTTCTGTTTGGCATTGAGCAAATTGTGTTAGACTATTTGGTGCAGGGCGACTTGGAATCGATTTCCCCCGCACCGGATCAGGATGAGGTAGGATATGGCACGTAAGCGTAAAGAACTCGTTGATATTTTAGTGGAAATGGGGACGCTCAAACAGCCCGCTGCCGCGCAGGCCGTTGAGGAGGCCCGCAAATCTCGTCTGCCTATTGAAAAAGTTCTTGTGGAGTCCAAAGCCGCGTCGGAAGAAGATGTCACCAAGGCAATGGCCATCCAGAATGATATGGAATTCATTGATCTGGATCGTAACATCCTCGCTGTGAGTGATTTCCGCCTTTTGCCGGCCGATCTGATCAAACGGCATCAGGTGCTACCGGTGGGGGAGGAGAACGGCAAGCTCAAAATCGTCATCGGCGATCCGAACGATCTGGAAACACTGGATATTCTGCGTTTCCGCCTTAGTAAACCGATTGAAACGTGCCTGGCCGTTAAAAGCAAAATCAAAGACCATATTGATCGCCTTTTCGCTGAAGAACAGCGTTCCATTGACGATATGGTTCGTAAAATTTCAATGGATCGAAACGCCTCGCTGGATGTGTCGCTTGTCAAGGGCAAGGATGACGACGAGGCACCCATTATCCGTCTGGTAAGTGCCATCATCACCGACGCGGTGAAATCCCGCGCCAGCGATATCCATATTGAACCGATGAAAGACCGCATGCGGGTACGTTTTCGTATTGACGGCGTTTGCGTGCAACGCGATAACCTGCAGAAAAAAATGCAAAACACGATTCTGGCGCGTATCAAAATCATGGCGGGTATGGATATCGCCGAACGCCGCCTGCCGCAGGATGGTCGTATAAAAATGGCCATCGATGCAACGCAGATAGATTTTCGTGTCAGTTCACTGCCCGC
The DNA here is from genome assembly GCA_021818445.1 of Planctomycetota bacterium. GTDB lineage: Bacteria > Planctomycetota > Phycisphaerae > WQYP01 > WQYP01 > JAJZGD01. The sequence continues at coordinate 16,977 of JAKAEB010000036.1, read as the reverse complement.
CTATCACGGCGAATCGATGGTGCTGCGTATTTTGCGCCCTGATAATGTTAAAATCGGTATCCAGCGCATGGGCTTTGAAGAGGACGATTACAACCGTTTCAAAAAAATCATCTCCCGGCCCAATGGCATTTTCCTTGTGACCGGCCCGACCGGATCGGGTAAAACCACCACCCTTTACGGTGCCTTGGCGGAACTTAACACCCCTGATCGCAAAATCATTACCGCTGAGGACCCGGTTGAATATAACTTCGCCGGCATCAATCAGTGTCAGGTGCGCGAACAAATTGGCCTGACCTTCGCGAAAATTCTCAGGTCCATGCTTCGCCAGGCCCCCAATATCATTCTGGTCGGTGAAATCCGTGATCGTGAAGTGGCCGAAGTGGCGGTGCAGGCGGCCCTGACCGGCCACCTGGTCTTCAGTACATTGCACACCAATGATGCCCCATCCGCCATTACCCGTCTTATTGATATGGGGGTAAAACCATTCTTGGTGGCGTCATCCATTCAGGCCATCATGGCGCAGCGCCTCATTCGCACCCTTTGCGATCAGTGCAAGGCACCCGATCCGGAACCGGATAAACGCATGCTGCAAGTAATTGGCCTCAGCGATAAGGACATTGTGGGCCGGACGATCAATAAGCCAGTGGGGTGTCCTGCCTGCAACAACACGGGCTATCGCGGCCGAATCGGCATTTTTGAAATGATGCCCATGACCAGTGAAATTCGTGAGATGGCATTCAAACGCGCCAGTTCAACCCAACTGCGAAAGTCTGCGGTCAACAGCGGAATGAAAACCCTGCTGCAGGATGGATGCATCAAGGTGCTCAACGGTCTGACTACAGCGCGTGAAATCGCCCGTGTGACGCAGGCTGAAGGCGTGCTGGTTGACTAGTACCGGCCAGTCGCAGCGGGGATTGCCCCACGTCTCCGTGTTGCCATTTGCCTTTCAGCAGGTACCGCTTGCTGCGGGGTATAATCGGTGGGCCGGCAGCGTTTGATGGGAGCGTGGGGCGGATGGCCGCCAACCGAAGAGTCGGCCTGAAGTTTGAGTTTTATGAGGTTGTAAATGTCGCAAATTTTAATCGATCGCCTGCTTGAAACCACCATCAAAAAAGGTGCCTCCGACTTGCACCTGCATGTCGGACGTCCACCGGTACTGCGACTCAACGGGCACCTTCGGGATTTGCAAACCAAGGCACTGGAACCTGAAGACACGATGGCCCTGATGAAGTCGATCACACCCGAACGCGGCCAGCAGGAATTACAGGAAAGTGGCAGCACCGACTTTGGCTTCGCATTCTCGACGCCCGATGGATCGGCCAAGGCCCGGTTTCGTGTGGCCGCCTTTCGTGAGCGCGGCAATGTTTCGCTGGTGCTGCGTAAAATTCCATATAAATTGCTGAGTTTTGAAGATATTGGCCTGCCCCCCATCTGTGCCGAACTTTGCCGCCGTCCTCGCGGATTATTTCTGGTTACCGGCCCCACCGGCTCGGGTAAAACCACCTCGCTGGCCACCATGATCGACTACATCAACACCAACTACGATCGGCACATCATCACAGTTGAAGACCCCGTGGAATATTATCACCAGCATAAAAAAAGCCTCATCAGCCAGCGTGAAGTCGGCGAGGGTAACGACGTACCAACTTTTGCCGAGGCCCTGCGACGTGCCCTTCGTCAGGATCCGGACGTCATTCTGGTCGGTGAAATGCGCGATCTTGAAACCATTTCCGCCGCGATTCGTGCCGCCGAGACCGGTCACTTGGTCTTTGGTACCCTCCACACCACGGGTTGCCAGGGTACCATTAACCGCGTGATTGATGCGTTTCCTGTCGATCAGCAGGAACAGATACGTGTGCAGCTTTCCACCACACTGCTGGCCGTCCTCTCGCAGGCATTGCTGCCGCGAATTGACATCGAAAGCGTCACCGCCGCCTATGAATTTTTGGTCGTCACACCCGCCATTGCCAACCTTATCCGTGAAAATAAAACGTTCCGCATTGATTCGGCCATCCAGACAGGTAAAAAGTTTGGCATGCAATTGCTCGATGATCACCTGCTCGACTTGTTTAAATCCGGTAAGGTGAGCGCCGAAGATGCAGTCGACAAGGCCCGCCAACCCGCCGACCTGGCCGAACGTATGGGCAAACGCTTGAACCGCCCCGATACGGAAAAGGATACGGCGGCCGGCGGCCGTGCCGCCTGATAATGCGAAGCCACCGCTGATTGAGAGAGTTATTTATTCGGAGTAATCATGGCAGAATCGGAAAAACCAGCCAAACCCGGCAGTCCCGGTAATCCCCCGCCAAGTGCCAACCGGCCCGCGGCCGGTGCACCGGCCGCCGATGGGGCCAACAAATTTAAAATGCCGCCCATCGACCAGCTCAAGGATCGACCCCTCGGTCGCGTCCTGATTAAAATGGGGCGTCTCACACGCGAACAGGTGCACCAGGGGCTTGCCGTTCAGCAGCAGCAAAAAAGCAAACGCATCCACACGCCTATTGGCCAGGTGCTTGTGGAGATGGGGCTGGTCACGCAAAAAGACCTCAATTTTGCCCTGGCCGCTCAGCGTGGCTTTGAAGTCATCGACCTTGAAAGCCGCGAATTTCCGCCCGATCTGATTGCCCGTCTCCCCGCTCAGATGGCCAGCGTATACCGGGTGATGCCGGTCGCCTATGATGAGGCCAGCAACACCATCACCATCGCACTTGATTCCCCCGATAATTTCCGCGTGGTGGATGATCTGCAAACCCTCATGGGATTCAAGGTCGTCACCTGTATCGCCGATCCCGACGCCATGGCTAAATTATTGGCCAAATATTACGAGGCGCATCAGGATTCCCTCGCCGACCTGATGGGAGAAATCGGCTCGGATGCCACCCTTAAAGCACTGGAAAATCGTGGCGAGTCCATCGACCTTGAAACCCTTAAAGACCTCGCCGAATCCAACCCCGTCAAACGACTGCTCAACACCGTCCTGATGCAGGCCATTAAAGAACGGGCGTCCGACATTCACTTCGAACCGTTCGAAGATGAATTCAAGATGCGCTACCGCATCGATGGTGTCCTCTATGAAATGGTCCCTCCGCCCAAATACATCGCCATGGCTCTGGCCAGCCGCATTAAGGTAATGGCCAACCTTGACATCGCCGAGCGCCGCGTGCCGCAGGATGGACGTATCCCACTGGTTATCGGTGGCCAGCCGGTCGATTTGCGCGTTGCGGTGCTGCCGACTATTTTCGGCGAAAGCATCGTGCTGCGTGTATTGGACCGATCCAATGTGTCGCTGGACCTCGACAAACTCGGTATGCGTGATGATGACCTGCGTGTGTTCCGCCAACTTATCGACAAACCCAACGGAATCGTTCTGGTCACCGGCCCCACTGGTTCGGGCAAAACCACCACGCTCTACGCCGCGCTTAATGAACTTAACAGTATTGAAGATAAACTCATCACCACCGAAGACCCGGTGGAATACGATATTGACGGCATATTGCAGGTGCAGATACGCTCAGAAATTGATCTCACCTTCGCACGTTGTCTGCGGTCAATTCTTCGGCAGGACCCGGACATCATCCTCGTTGGTGAAATCCGCGATAAGGAAACCGCCGAGATTGCCACCCAGGCGTCGCTTACGGGGCATTTGGTTTTCAGTACCCTGCATACCAACGACGCACCGTCGTCGATTGCGCGTCTTTTAGATCTGGGGGTTGAGCCATTCCTCATCACTGCGACGGTGGAAGGCATTTTGGCCCAGCGGCTGTGCCGTCGTATTTGCAACACCTGCAAGGAAGAATTCAAGCCCACCGAGGAACAATTAATGGAACTCGGTTTGCTGCCCGAAGAGGTACGCGACAAGACATTCTTCCACGGGCGGGGTTGCAACAAATGCAACAATACCGGTTACAAGGGCCGTTTATCCATCGCGGAAATTATGATTCTGGATGATGACATGCGCCAGATGATTATGGAACACGCCTCCACCGATATCCTGCGTGAGGCCGCCCGCAAACGCGGCATGCGCAATTTGCGCGAGTCCGGCCTGCTGGCAATCTATGAGGGCATTACCACCATTGAAGAGGTGGTGCGGCACACGATCGTGGAAGAATGACGTCTGATTGGCAGCGGTATTTCCCTGCAGCGCCTGCGTCTGCTTCCACAAATTTGCCAGCTTATTTGTTGACCACCTTGGGTTCGCGCGTGTTGCGCCGACGCATGGCATGTGACAATCAGTGATGCGTTGTAGCGGCGGCGTTTTTTACTGATAATACCGCTATGGACAGTGCCGATAATATCGCCGTGGAATCTCTTCGCACACGCGGTCTGAAAATAACCGCCGGTCGCCGTGCCATCATCCGTGAAATTGTCGCATTTGGTCGGCCCTTTGAGGCAGAGGAACTTTTATTAAATTTGGGCCGCCATCCCGAACGCGTCAGCAAAGCCACGGTTTATCGCACGCTTAAGCATCTGGTTGATGGTGGATTGGTCAACCAGGTATTTTTCGGACCGGCCAAACAGAGTTACTACGATTTCGCAGGGAGCGGCACCGCCCATGCCCATCTGGCCGATATGCAAAGCGGCAAAATTATTGAATTCACCAATCCGGATGTTCTTCACTTATGCCGAAAAATTGCGCGCCAGCTCGGTTATCGGTATCTGTCTCACCGATTCCTCATCCTTGGGGAGCCATTTGACAAGTCTCAAGAAACCAAATCGTGAAATTCAAACTCCTTTATTGTACGTATGCTTGCCATGAAGCGTTCCTATAATGTCGCGCTCCATGGCGTGATATTCCGCTTCCTGGCCGCGAAGCGTTACAATCATCAGCCGGGGCGAAACACAGCGGCGTGGCAGATATTATTAGCTGTTGTTTCTCGCAAGTATGATTGGTTGAAAGCCGATAAGTCTTCGCATGGATACGCAGACGATTTGTGACGCAAAAGTACTTCTCATCCTCACGGCCATCAAGACCGAATACGTGGCCGTTAAGCAGGTCGTTGATCAATGGATGGCGGATACTCCATCCACCGTTCGTACCGATCATTACGACCAGATGGCTGTCGAGGTTATAGGCATCCGGGCCAAACTCATTCGCGAAGTGTTTCCCCATTACGCCCACAGTCGGGTCGTAGGTGTGATCACAGCCGGTCTTGCCGGTGCACTGAGTCCCGAATTGGACACCGGCGACGTGGTGATCGATTCCGCCAGCACCAATGCGGCGGGATTGGCGGAATTCATGGACAACATGTCGGGCCGAAAGCGAGTGTTCGTCGGGCCAATTCACACCAGCCGCCATGTGGTAGCCACGCCTGTGGAAAAAAAACGCCTTTTCGCTGAATCTCAGGCTCTGGCTGTCGAAATGGAAAATAGTTACACGCGCGAATTTGCCCTGCGTCGCGATATCCCATGGCTGGGCATCCGCTCCATCAGCGATACCGCCTTTGAAGCCGTCCCACCGGAAGTCATGAAGTTTGTGGATAGCTCCGGCAATGTCAAAGCATGGGATCTGACCAAAGGTCTTGCCCGGCACCCGGGTTTGATTCCCGCCGTGGTTCGCCTCGGTAAAAGCACGCAAGTGGCGACTAAAAATCTCTCCGATGCCCTTGCCGCAATCATCCGCAGTGGCTGGCCGTCAAATTAGTCATGTAAGCGCGAACATATACCTGAAAAAATGGATACATATTATTTATCCGCCTCCGTTAATTCCTGAAACATGGCGGCATACCGAGCCTCATACAAAATAAGCCAGAACAAATAGTCGCGGTCCATCCCACGCTGTTACGCTTGTGCCGGGGCCGCCGCTACCCATCTGCTGCCACCCGCCTTGTGCTGGTTTGTAAACCTATCTTGCATCCGCCTGTGCCACTTTGCCAGATGGCTGGTGCAATGTGCCATCCCGTCTTTTCACCGCTGAGATTCTCGCCTGTCTCAATATTTGAGTTGGCCGAAAAAAAAAAAGGCGAACGCTTCATCGGAAGGTTCGCCTTTCGTTGATTATTATCTGATCTTGTTATTCGCGCTGCTGGCCAACAAACTGCAAAATAAACATAAACAGGTTGATGAAATCCAGGTACAACACAAAGGCCCCCATGACGGATGCCTTTTTCGATACCTCTGAATTCTCATCACCAACCAGATACATGTACTTGATTTTCTGTGCATCGTAAGCCGTCAATGCCGTAAATATCAGCACGCCAGCTACGTTGATCAGCATCTGCAAAGCCGACGAATGAATGAAAAAGCTCACCACCATCGCGATGATCAGCCCGAAAAGCGCCATCCCGGCGATGCTGCCCAGCTTGGTCAGATCGGCATTGGTGAAGGTACCCCAAAGTGCGAGACCGCCAAAGGTGGCGGCCGTTATAAAAAATGCAGCAAAGACCGACGCCGTGGTGAACACCATCAGCAAGATGGATATGGTTAAACCGAATGAGGCAGCATACGCCAAAAACAGGCCCGTAGCGGCTACTGAACTGATCCGGTTAATTGCAAATTGCAAACCGAACGCCAGCGCAAGCTGCCCCAGCAAAAGTAACAGCCACGCATGGGCAATCGAATCAACCAACTTAGGTGATTGCGAAACACCCAACGCCACCAAACCCGTCAACGCCAGTGCAACCGCCATCCACCCGTATGTGCGGTGAATGAACCGCCGCTGATCCAGTTCCATCGCCGGCGAAATATTGGCATTCGCCTGCGCCATCGTCGAAGGATTAAAATTTCCAAAAGCACTCATCGGCTTTAATTCTCCAAATACCCAAACGCGCGTGAAACCACCCCACGCTTCTATGCCACATTATATACGTAACGGGGGCGCTTCAAGTTTGGCACCCGTCAGACTGCGGATAATCCGCCGGTTTTCAGTCGATCCAGCCCCGATCCTGAAGCAAACTCATAATGCGGTCGACCGATTCGGCAACGGTCAATTCATGCGTCGGTACCGTAAGATCAGGCGACTCCGGAACCTCATACGGCGACGAAATGCCCGGAAACACCTTGATCTTACCCGCTTCTGCCAATTGATATATCCCGGCCTGATCCCGCGACTTGCATACCTCCAGCGGGGCCGACAGATACACCTCCAGATAGCGGTCGGCTCCCAGCAGCTTTTTCACACGCTGCCGCACCGATGCCAGTGGTGCCAGCACCGCACAAATGGCAATGACACCATTGTCGTTGAGTATCCGCGCGATGCCACCGATACGCCGCAAGTTTTCCGACCGGTCATCGGCTGAAAATCCCAGGTCGCTGGCGATTTGCCGCCGCAAATCCAGGCCGTGCAGCACCACCGGCAATTTACCAAGTTCAAACAGACGCTTTTCCAGCTCGAATGCCAGCGTCGCTTTGCCGGAACCCGTCAGACCGGTCAGCAAAATAGTTCCCGGCTTTTGTCCCAGCCTCCGCTCCCGCTGTTGCAAACTTATCTGCGATCGCGCCCGGCCTTCGTGTCCCGCCACCGTGGCCCATGGGTCCGTCGGCCCTGCCTGCAAGTCGCTGTCCAAGATCATGCCGCATGCCACCGTGTTGCTGGTTTGGCGGTCGATGACGATAAACGCACCGGTGGCGCGATTTTTCTTATACGGATCAAACGCCAGCGGGGTGGTGGTGGATATCTCGCACCGCGCCACCTCGTTGAGATGCAGCCCGTCGAGTGACTTGGATTCAAGGGTATTGACATCAATCCCATGAATAATATTCAGCGTGGTCGGTGCCGTGCGTGTACCATGCTTGATTAAATAGCCGCCATCAGGATCAAATGGTTTTTCATTAAGCCACACCAGGTTGGCTTCAAAGTCATGACCAAAATGCGGCGGATTTTCAACGTCGGTGATGACATCCCCACGGCTGATATCAATTTCCTCCGCCAATGTCAGCACGACCGGCATCGGGCATTGGGCTTCGGTCAAATCGCCGTCCGCCGTTACGATCGATTTCACCCGCGTTTTGCGGGATGACGGCAAAATCATCACTTCGTCACCAACCCGTACGCGCCCGGATGCAATCGACCCGGCAAACCCTCGGAAATTCAAATCTGGGCGCAACACCAACTGCACCGGCAGTCGAAAATCGGCCATATTCCGATCGGACGCAATATGCACCGTCTCGAGATGGTTCAGCAGCGGCCCGCTTTTATACCAGGGCATATGAGCGCTGCTTTCAACTATGTTGTCTCCCTTCAATGCCGATATGGGAATGAAGTGAATATCCCGAATATCCAGCTTGGCTGCAAATTCTGAATATTGCGTCTTGATTTCATTAAACCGCGCCTCGGAATAACCCACCAGGTCCATCTTGTTGATGGTCACCACCAGATGCTGAATCCCCAGCAACGAGCAGATAAAACTGTGCCGCCGCGTCTGCGGCAACACCCCGTACCGCGCATCGACCAGAATAATGGCCAGTTGGCACGTTGACGCCCCGGTGGCCATATTGCGCGTGTATTGCTCATGCCCCGGCGTGTCGGCAATGATAAACTTGCGCTTCGCGGTGGAAAAAAAGCGGTACGCCACATCAATCGTAATGCCCTGTTCACGCTCCGCCTTCAGGCCGTCGGTCAGCAGGGCCAGGTCCACATCGCCACCGGTTGTACCGTGCCGCACGCTGTCGCGTTTAACGGCGGCCAACTGGTCTTCATAAATGGTTTTGGTATCGTGCAGCAGGCGGCCAATAAGCGTGCTCTTGCCGTCATCGACAGACCCGCATGTGAGAAATCGCAGCAGCTCTTTTCGCTGATTGCGTTGCAGATACGAATGAATGTCTTCATCTTGCAAAAACGTTTCAACTGCCGTCATATGGTTATTCCTGTTTACCGGTGGTCATGCCTGATGTTCGTCGGGGGTGCCCGCAGGGCATCATTAAAAATACCCCTCGCGCTTTTTCTGTTCCATGGATCCCTGTTCGTCATGGTCAATCGCCCGCCCGGCGCGTTCCGACTGACGGAAAAGTAACATTTCCTCAATAATTTTGGGCAGGGTGTCGGCCTGCGACTCTATGGCACCCGTCAGCGGATAGCACCCCAGTGTGCGAAACCGTACCTGCCGCACCTCGGGCGTTTCCCCCGCAGCCAGCGGATAACGGGCGTCATTGACGTAAATCAGTTGTGGGTCACGCCGTACCACCGGTCGCGGTGCGGCAAAATACAGCGGACACAATTCAATATTTTCCTGAAAAATATATTGCCAGATATCCAGTTCCGTCCAGTTGGAAAGCGGAAATACCCGGATCGATTCACCCGGATTGATGCGGGCATTGTAAATGTTCCACATCTCCGGCCGCTGATTTTTCGGGTCCCATTGGTAATGCCTGTCACGGAACGAAAATATCCGCTCTTTGGCACGCGATTTTTCCTCCTCGCGTCGGGCACCGCCAAATGCAGCATCAAATTTGTACTTTTTCAATGCCTGCAGCAGACCTTGCAGATTCATGTTGTGCGTATATTTCACGCTGCCGGAATCAAATGGGTTAACACCCGCACGTATGGCGTCCATATTGGTGTGCACCAGCAGGTTTAATCCGTACTTGGCGACCACCCGATCGCGAAAGGCGTATACCTCCTTAAAATCCCAGGTGGTATCGATATGCAGAAATGGAAACGGCGGCTTGCCGGGATGGAACGCCTTCAGCGCCAGGTGCAGCATGACGGACGAATCCTTGCCGCTGGAAAACAGCATCACCGGGCGTTCAAATTCCGACGCCACCTCCCGCATAATATGAATGCTTTCGGCCTCGAGTTCCTTCAGATGGGTCATAGTTTGGGGCATATTCCGCTACCTTTATGTCGTTTACCTACTATTCCTATAAGAATACTAGGTATTCTGAATATTTCAAGTGCCTTAATTTAACTCCAGCACCTTCGCCAATGAAAGCTGATGGGCAAACGCCTGCTTTTCTTCGGCTATTGGTGGGGCGGCACGCGGATGCGAATCCTCGGCAAAAAATATCCCGGAACAGGCCACCGGCGCTTGCCACAGCCGCGAAGTGAAATAGAATACGTGGCTCGCCTGATTCGTCCGGCGATCAGAGGCCGTAGCTCAGCTGGTAGAGCAACAGACTTTTAATCTGTTGGTCCTGGGTTCGATCCCCAGCGGCCTCAATTTTTTGTATTTCATTTCCCTGTTTAATTCCGCCGGAGGGTGCCGTTTGAAACTCGCATGTCCAAATTGCGGGTCCGCCTTGGCTGATGCGGATGTCAACGTTGCCAATAACGTTGCATTTTGCCGCGCGTGCAGCCAAGCGTATCAGCTAAGCGAATTGGTTGGCGGGGGTCCCGGACCGAGAGTGAATCCCCCATTTGATCCAACATCCGACCCGCCCAAAGGGTGCTGGTACCGCGAGACGATGGACGGCTGGACTGCCGGCGCAACCAGTCGCTCACCGATCGCATTTTTTCTTGTACCGTTTATGTGCGTCTGGTCCGGTGCTTCACTGGGCGGAATATATGGCAGCCAGATCGTTCAAGGTAAATTCAATCCGTTTATGTCGCTTTTCGGGATACCATTTTTACTTGGATCCGTTTTGTTTTGGGCTATTGCGGCCATGACGATTGACGGCAAAGTGATTTTAACCGCCACCGGAGATGACGTGACCATTTTCACTGGGGTTTGGGGGTTTGGCTGGCGGCAGCACACCACCATTTCGCCCGACTCGCGGATCGATACCAATCTTGCCAATATTCCCTACCCGGGCCGCAACGGCAGCGCCATTACCATTGAAGGCCCAAAAAGCATTCGCTTTGGCAGCGGTCTGAGCTTCACCCGGCAAATGTTTTTGATTCAGGTATTGCGCTACAAATTTAATTTGATGGATTAACGCCCCGGGGACGACCGAGTCCATTCGCTACGAAAACACAGTAACGCAGCCGAGGCAATTCAATGGCTGGAAATTGAGCTTTGGCCGGTATCCACCACGCCGACACAAAACCACAAATCGATCGTCATAGTATGCAGATTTTGGCTATGGCGACGACCATATTAAATGCGCGACGCAAATCGAACTCGGCAAACTCTCTGTCTCGAAGAACTGCCTTAAGCCGGGCATCAAGCTGTCGCTCGAGGAGGGCAAACCTTTCTGGGCTTACGTCTACAGGCAAATTGCCCGGTACGGCCAGTTTCCGCTGAACCAACTCGACCAACTCCGGATCGGTCGGGTCCAGCCCGAGGTGTTGGGATGCATAGTCAAGGTCGAAAAAATCGCGGATGGCCACATCTTTGCGTGACATCGCGGCGCGAAATTTCTCGGCCAGAGCTTCCTTCATGGCGATGCAGCGAACCGGTATGGCAGAAACGGCTGCATCGCCAGTGAGGGGATCGAGCAGCAACGTCTTGACCGGCGCATCTTTAACGGGGAGCAGCAACGGCTCACGAACGCTTGCTTCAATCAGCACATCCTCGTCCTGGCCGCTGGTCGGGGATTTGTATCGGATAAAGCCATTGTATTGCGTCGAATGATTTGCCCCCTTAAGCGGCCCTGTCGCCACAAAGCCGGATAGGTAATCGGCGATGCCGTGAACGGCATTCTTGATCTTGGTGGCCGCTTGTCGGCGCACGGCGCGGTTGGCGGCGGCGGGTAATGGAATCGTAAAATCCAGGTCCTCGCTTAGCCGATAGAATCCGGCGTGGACTTTTGCCAGGCACGTGCCGCCCTTGAACACGAGTGTATCGCCGCCGTATCGGGCAAAATATGCCAGGAGAAGCGTGCAGAAGTAATCACGTTCGATAAGGCGGGCATTGAAACCTGTCCGCGCTACCGTCAAATTGATCGCCTCACGAAACAGCGGCGGATCTTCATGTAAATGTAAGCCGCTGAATTCAGCCATTCAGCACGATCCCCCAGCGCTTCAGCAAGGTTCCGCGGATGGCTTTGCCAGGAACCAGAGGAATCTTGGCCGTTGACGTGGTAAGCGATCGTTCCAGCCGCCTGAGAATCCGCCGGTCACCACCCATTTGTTCAAGCAGGGCACCGATGCGGCGGATTGTAGCCAAGTTCCCATAGAGGATAGCCATTTTTGCCAACTCATCTGGTGTTATGCGGGCGGCCTCAATATCTTGCCGAATCCAGCCATAGGCACGGGGTAGGCTGTCGAAGCGGGACCAATCATATACTGCATCGACAAGTGTGCGCGTCCGCGAAGAGTAAACCAGGGTTTGGCCTGATCGCATTGGCACCCTCTCGACGCCGCCAAGGCGATTGCGGTTAACCTTAATCAGCGTAAGGGATATCTGGCCAATGCGGCGCTCACTGGAGAACCTGTCATTGTAGATGGTAATCCGGGAAGGAATCTGCTCGTCGTAGCCGTAGCGGTTAAACGCATTTGGACCAGTGATCTGGTAGCGGGCCTGCTTATCCGCCATCAAGGCATTGATTACGGCAGCGTCATCCGGCACCCACGCGGCCGCGACGGGGAGTTTGGCCGGAAAGAGATATAGACCCCTGCGCACGTTGGCAATCATGTGGGCACGAGCCATGCGGCTGAGCAATTCCCGCTCCTGTTTGGCCGTAATTCGCAGCGCGGCAACCATGTCACCCGTTTTCACGATGCGGAGATCGCGCATCTGGGCATAGGCCAGAGCCGCTGCTTCGAGTTGTCCCAACCTGCGGGCCATACGGTAATTATATTTCAAGATAATTGTCTGTAAAGCAATAATACGAAACTATAATGACCAGCCCATCTCTTGGTAGCTTTGGCGTCATGCGCGAGAAAAGTATTTTTGCTGCAAAAACGTGACACCCAATTTTAACGTATTGCTTCAGTCGAAAATTGCGAAACGAGCATCCGGTCCGGGGGATAAAATGGTGCGGCGTGTCTGCATCGCGGCGCGAAATTTCTCGGCCAGAGTGTACTGCCGGGCACTGCACTCCGCGATCAACTCGCCCCAGGCTGGCATCCTCCAACTCGTCAAAAGCGCGGGTCATCGCCATCGCTGGGTATGCCAACCATTGCGCCGTCTCCAGTGGAATGAAAATTGGCTCGCCCCCCCGGAGCAGTGCGTGAGTCGGCCAACATTCGGCGATTCCCCAATCCGCGATCGTTTTTCTTGCAATGTGGCATTGTGCGTGCAATAATTTCATACTGCGTCTGTTTTTCACGGAAATTGCGTGGTTAATGGTGATTTTCAAAACAACCAAAGCGTTCGCCCGGCTGGTTATGCCGCCCTTGTCAAAATGCTGGGCATTGCGGTGATACCACACTGGCCTTCTATTACCCGCCGCTCTTGACCAGTGCCACAACCGCTAATCTGGTATAATCCCGGCCGCGTGAACCAGCGCTCGGCGACGGGAGTTACCCTCAAAAGTTTTGGACGGCGTAAAAGAGGCGGTGGCGATGCACTTGAGGATATACCAGTTCCGGCCCTAGGATGACATAAGTCCCATCTTTTGCTGAAAAATCGACTTCGTGTGTCACATGTGTCACGTGTCACGCATGTCACACCGTGTAATGTGCGGACGGGGTTTTGAATCCACTGGCCGCCGCCGGCAGGGGGGGCTAATTATCCAATAAATGAATAATAAAATGGCTGCCGCGTGCGAATTACGCCGGCGGTGATACGCCGATACAGCGACAACCGGCAAAGCCGTATGACCGTATGGCCAGCCAAACCACCCGCATCTTTCGCGATGTCGGCTTCCAGTGCATAATCGAGCCTTTCGTAAGGCCATCGCGCCTCACGCACCGGGGTTAATTCGCCCGTCGGGGCCGAAGCAGTACAAAAGGTATCCAGCCAATCGTCCCCGGCGCAATTGCAACGCCGAAAGACTTCGCTGGTGCCGGCTCACACCAAGTTACTGATAGCGTCCTTTGCCCACCTGCACGGGGGGGCCTGCCCAAGCGTTCCCCGGCAAAAACTCTATAAGTGACTTTCGCACCACTTCTAACGCTGCTACAGAATCGTATTCCACGCCGGCAGTCAACAACGGCCTGATGTCAGTAAGGAAAAATTTATTACGTGATTTCTCCTATAGATTCTGCTCGAACTGCGCACGGGAAACGTCGTGTCCCTCCGAGCGCATATAATGGGCGAAGCATCTGACAACATCGGCGGCTTGCAACAAGCCGTTCTGAGAACAAAACCAGAGGTCAAACAGATCGCGTCCCTTCCGCCGCTGATACAAGGCGCGGAGCTTAGTGCCGAGCAGTTCGTTAATGTGATAGGTCAGTATTGACGCAGACCCCTGGAACCACGGATTCTCTAACGCAAAAGCGCGGCGGTGCAGACCCAACACCGTAAAATGTTCGCGCGTATTGATTTCCAATTTCAATCGCAGCGTTCGTGTGGGTGGAATTTCAGGCTCGAATCGGTAAACCAGCGTTGTGCTTGTTTGTGAGGCAGAACGCTTGGGCTCTCCAAGCCAGGGGGCCATCTGTTTTCGAATTTCGTCGATAACCGGGCCAATTGCGGTGGCCTTAACCTGGACTAAATCTATGTCTTCTGAATACCGAATGGGCGATTCCAGATACAGCTTATTCAAAGCTGTACCACCGCGAAGCGTCAACTGGCTCTGCAATGATGCGGCAGAAAATATTGCCACCAACGCCCGCGATAGCACGAGGTCCTGTTCGATTTGGGCGTCATCTGGCCAAGGCGCGAATTTTCGCCACGCGGCAATATGGGCTTGGGGGATCACACTTCTACCTCAATCACATCATTCACTATCAGTTTCCATCGCTGATCCCGTCGCACATTACGTTTGGGTTCGCTTGGCACCAGCGGCACAAAACGAGGCTTTTGTCCGACGAGCCATTTCGCCAACGGGTCACTTAGACGGGCTTCGCCAAGCGAATCGAGCAAAAACCCGAGCCGCTGAACAACCGTGTACTCCTCCACGCCTTCGGCTGCGGCGATAAGTTGCTCCGGCGCCATCTTGCTCGCCAGTTCACTAAGGATTGTGGCAATATTGCCAAGGCCTCCCGCCGCATGGCTGAACTCCACAAGATCCAGTGCTGTCGCCTCTACCGTGGATACCTGGATGTGTCCCGTCGGCGTCTTCATCGAGATTCGAGCCGTACGCTCCATGCGCTTCTTGCTAACGAAATGAAGACGTTGGCGTGCCACAGTCAATGGCCGCATCGACTTGGTTGTTACGATCTGGAATTCCTGGGGTTGTTGGTGTGACGCCCCATGCAGCGACGCAGCGCTAAGTAATCCGACATAGTAAGGCAAGTGCACGGCAGCCATGAATTGATCCACAAACCACGATGCTGGGGGAGAGCCGAGATTGCGATATTCGATTGGAACGATGACAAAAAAATACTCTTTGACTTTCGCAAGGCGTTGATTTGCGACCATTCGCTGAATCGCCTTCTTGGCTGATTCTTTGGACAAACCCGTCGCCTGAATTGCTTCGTTACGCTGGAAGCAATAACGGCCGGAAGCCTGCAGAGTGTCAATCCATGCACCCAATCTGTTGGCTTTCATAGAACACCTGCATTTCGTCTGCACAGCGGGATGTTATAAGTCCCTTTATGCATTTCCGTTGCACATTGTACCTATTTTAGAGCAATTGCCAAAAACAAACCGCGCAGTTAGAATATTCGCGATTACGAAAAAACTGTTTTACTATGCGTATGGCAA
Source organism: Planctomycetota bacterium (assembly GCA_021818445.1). GTDB lineage: Bacteria > Planctomycetota > Phycisphaerae > WQYP01 > WQYP01 > JAJZGD01. The sequence goes on along the minus strand of JAKAEB010000036.1, from coordinate 1,408 downwards.
GGAAGCCGACATTACCTGGTGGCGCGGACTGCTCCCGGGCCCCGTTGGAGGCAGCGGCAGGGGGGGGTAATTATCCAATAAAGGAATAATAAAATGGCTGCCGCGTGCGAATTACGCCGGCGGTGATACGCCGATACAGCGACAACCGGCAAAGCCGTATATCCGTAAAAGCAGCCAAGCCACCCGCATCTTTCGCGATGTCGGCTTCCAGCGCGTGATCGAGCCATGGGAAGCCCATCGCCCGTCACGCACCGGGGTTAACCCCTCCGTCAGGGCTGATGCATTTAGATGAGTCGGAAAAAATTGTAATCACCACGCCGAGTATGCCTTCGCACCGGCGGCGATGCTACCCCACAATTTCCATGAGTTTCCCGTAGCTGTCCACAACATCGTACCGTACCTGGTCCGAGGTAATTTTTGCGAAGAACTTCCGGGCGCACTGGATTTTGCAGTCCTCGATGTCACGCAGGTCGAGTGAAGACAGTGTACCCTTCGTCTCCGCAACGAAATAAACGTGCTTCACCTTACCATGCTGGAACGCGATTGCCCAATCGGGATTGTAGTTCCCAACGGGCGTTGGTATGAAGAAGGCCTTTGGCAGCTTGGAATAAACGACTACGTCCGCCCCGGTATCCAACTCGGTGACAAAATCCCGCTCAACCTTGGAATCCGTGAACACATACTCGTACACGTGCCGGTTCACCTTCATGGCCTTGGTAAAGTCTTCCTTTGGCTTTTCCTGGGTGAATATGTCCACGCCGTAGCGGTCGCCGATAGGATCGTAGGTCAGATGCTCGACTATGACGGTCGCTTTCTGCTCGTTGATAATACGGGACGACTTGACAATGAACTCCTCCGGATTCAGCTTAAATTGATCGAACGTGAGCTTCTGCACACCCCTGAGAATCTCTGCGATGGTCGCCCGCAACAACTGCGTTTTCTCGGCCAGTGTGCCGATGAGGTCGTATTCCACTGCTGAATGCACTGATGCCCTGTGTTCTGTTGTCTCAATGGCGCTGGTGGTGAATGCCTCACCCTTTTTCAGTGTCTCGACGGTCGCTTCGGCGGCCTGCTCACCGCGTTGCACGGTGTATTGCAAGGCCGAAATGGCAAGTTCCCTGTCTAACGACCTTACACACTTTCCGATAAGTTCGTTTGTGTCAAAGTGAACGGTGTACGCGGCCTTCTGGTTGATGCGGTTCCAAAGTTCCTTAAACTCCCTCTTCTCAAAGTTCTGTACGTTGAGGGGGTTAATTTTAGCTTTGCGGTCATCACCAATTTCGGGCATCTGTGCGTCGCTGAATACGCTGTCAATCAATTGAAATACCTGGTCGGCGTAGGGTTTGAGTTCTTCGGGAAGCGGTGCGAGTTTTCCTCCCCTCTTCGCCTCGTGGTATGCTTCCGCGAT
>JAKAEB010000090.1 GCA_021818445.1 Planctomycetota bacterium | reverse complement strand
ACTCGCCGCATCAACACCTCACAAGGAAGAAAACAGCACAAAAAAATCCTGATTTATGGTACAGACTTTTGCCCCTGGTTGAACGAAAACGCCATTTTTACCACCCAACTGCGAAGGTTGGGCTAAACATGCGGAATGCGGCGCTGCTGGGTTTTATTGATGCGGGCGATGCCCGGGCAATGGCTCGATGAGGCGTGGGAGGAACTGCCCACCGCCTGCAGAGTGCATGGCTATATTGCAGAAGCAAGGCCAAATTATTGGAATCGGTGAAAAGGCTGCGCTTAGCGAAAACTTAGACGGCTTCGCATGGTAGAACCCCAACGCCGGCCATCGCCGGCGTGCCTTATGTGCGGCCCGCAGGGTGCAACATTATGTCATCCGGCATGCCGCTGTCATCTCACGCAAACCGTCACCGGGCGCGGTGCCCATTTGCATCCGAGGCCCCTATGCCACGTCCGCCATCTCGGGGATGTGCAACCATGCAGAAAGCTGCTCCGGCGTATTGCGCTGCACAAATTGTCGAAACGTTTCGTCCTCATCTATTCGGTACGCTTTGTATTGCTCGACGATCTGCGCAATCGGCTTGTGAACAAATTCCGCCGGGACCTTTTTCATCGCCGCCTTCGCAAAGCCGGCGTCCGCACCCAGGCCTCCGCCAAGCATAATTTGAAATGCCTGCGTTCCACGCTGACCACGGAAATTGCACACCACGCCCATGAGACCGATGTCGGCCACCTGATATTGGGCGCAGCTATTGGGGCATCCCGTCACGCTGAGCATAAGCGGGGTGTCAATCTGGACATTATCTTCCAAGTATTTAAGGATGGTGCCGGCCCGCTGTTTGGTTTCAACAATCGCCAGATTACAAAACTGCGTGCCCGTGCATGAAAGCAGATTGGTTCGCCAAAGCGGGGCCGATGGTGGCAGCCCGATGGCCTCCAGATCGCGGGCCAATTCGGCCGTGCGCGCGGTGGGGATATTAATGAAGATCAGATTTTGCTTATTGGATAACCCAAAACGCGCCTCCGGGCCGGCATATTTCTCGGCAAGTTGGGCCACTTGGGCCATTTGCTCCGCTGTGATCCGCCCGCGTTCCACCGGCACACCCACATAGGAGAGGCCCGGCTGTTTTTGCGGCCCAATGCCCATGTGGTCTGTGTGCGGAGCAAATTCAGGCGCGGCAATGTTGTCGTCATGCTCGAGTTTGAAGCCAATGTCCGCCTCAAGGTAATCCCGAAATTTTTGCCAGCCCCAGTCTGCCACCAGATACTTCATGCGGGCACGGGTACGCTTCTCCCGGTAACCGTGATCGCGGAATATGTGGGCCACACCTCGGCACACTGCCGCCACCTGTTCCGGCTTAATAAACACTCGCAGCCCCTGGCCTATGTAGGGCTGGCTGGATAAACCGCCACCAACCGTCAGGCCATAGCCGCGCTCTTGTGCGCCGGTGCGGGGGTTAATTCGCTGTACGCCAAAAATACCAATGTCATTGATCTGCGGCTGGTGACAATGTAAATGGCATCCCGCCACCGACGACTTAAATTTGCGGGGTAAATTGCTGAATTCCTTGTTCCCATCGAGCAGCATCTGATTAACCTCGCGGACGACTTGGCTCGCGTCGATGGTTTCATCCCGCAGGTAGCCGGCAAGCGGACAGCCCACCACATTGCGAGGTGTATCGCCGCAGGCAAATTTGCTCACCAAGCCAACCCGTTCAAGACGCGGCAGAATATCCGCCAAGGCTTCAATCGTGAGCCAATGCAACTGAAAGCACTGGCGTGTGGTAATGTCGGCAAAGCTGCCACCATATTGTTTGCTGATGGCGGCAACTTCCGCCATTTGAGGAGCGGTTACAAAACCGTTTGGCACCCGAATGCGCAACATGAAGTGGCAAAGATTGGGCAACTGCTGATAAACACCAAACCAGCGCAAGCGAACAAAATCGTCTTCTGGAATCTGACTGCGGCGTTTAGCGCTGGTGATGACTGCCGGATCGTCGGCATGGGGAATAAGCTTACGGTAATTTTCGTAATCTTTGGCCGAAAGCAACGCTTCCAATGGCTCGTTAATCTCTGCCGCCGCATAGCGGAAAATATCATTCCACACTTCCAGGCCGTCTTTGGCCTGTTTGATGGCCTCCACCTTATTTAGCTTGGGAGCAGCGGTGGGGGCTACGGCTGTCGTTGTCGGTTCACTCATGGGAACACCTCGAAAAAACCAGAATGCCTATTAAAACACTAGACATTCAAAAAGTCAAATATAAAGGACTTTAAGGCAAAATATTCGCATTTACACATAAAACACCTATCATTTTTATAGGTGATTAAGTGCTCACCGCTCGGTGGGGCCGGGCGGTACTGTGAAGTTCCTAAGTTGTGTAGCAAACGACCCATCCGGTTGCCAATGTAAATGGTGGGTTGCCGAGCCGCCGCTCGGCCGTCACCAATCAGGCGGTGGGGGAGGCGGCGTGCTTCCGATACCAATGGATGGTCTGCAGCAGTCCATCTTCCAGGCTGATGCGGGCCTTGAAGCCGAAAAGTTTTTCAGCCCGCGAGGTATCGAGGCAACGACGGGGCTGGCCGTCCGGCTTGGATGGGTCCCAACGGATGTCACCCTTGAAATCAGCCAGTCGGGCGATGAGATCGGTTAAGTCGCGGATGGTAATTTCGCGCCCCGCACCCAGATTTACCGGGTCCGGCCCATCATAGTGAAGCATGGCGTCGACAATGCCACGGGCGCAATCTTCCACGTGCAGAAATTCGCGCGACGCACTGCCCGTACCCCATGCTTCAATGCTGCCCACACCTTTTTGCTGTGCTTCAACAAATTTGCGTATGAGGGCAGGAATGACGTGTGACGATTGAGGGTCGAAGTTATCACCCGGTCCATACAGGTTGACGGGCAGCAGATATATCCCGTTAAGACCGTATTGCTGCCGATAAGCCTGAAGCATGACCAGCAGGGCCTTTTTGGCCACGCCGTAAGGTGCATTGGTCTCCTCCGGGTAGCCATTCCACAGGTCATCCTCGTGAAAGGGCACAGGCGTGAATTTGGGATAGGCGCAGATGGTGCCCACCTGTACAAATTTTTTAATACCTGTTTGCCGCGCCGCCTCAATGAGATTGGCACCCATCATCATGTTGGCATAAAAATACAAGCCGGGGTTTTCACGGTTGGCACCGATCCCACCCACGCGTGCCGCCAGATGCAGCACGACATCGGGCCTGCTGCGCCGCATCAGCGCCTCCACCTGATCCTGCCGGGTCAGATCGCAGTCTTTGCTGCGCAGGATGATCTGATCCTGCGGTGCGATCCCGCGGGAGGCCAGTTCCCGCTGGATAAACTGGCCAAGAAAACCGGCACCACCCGTGATTAAATATTTCATTTTTGACTCTGCTCCAATAATCTCATCCCGTTTAGCGCTGCCGTCCATTGCGATGCTCTGCAATCAGTTTTTCCTGCTGCGCGATTTCCAGGTCGTGGTCGATCATCATCTTTGCCAGGCCATGGATATCCACGGTCGGCTTCCAACCCAATACACGCCGGGCTTTGGATGGGTCCCCCAGCAGCAGGTCCACTTCGGCCGGACGCAGATATCGAGCGTCCGTCTTGACATATTTTTGCCAGTCCAGCCCCAGCAATCCGAAGCACATCTCCACCCATTGCTGAACGGAATAGGTTTCGCCCGTCGCAATAACATAATCATCCGCCTCCGGCTGCTGAAGCATCAGCCACATGGCCTGCACATAATCGCCGGCAAAGCCCCAGTCGCGCTTGGCATCCAGATTGCCCAGATAAAGAGCATCCTGCAACCCCATCTTGATGCGCGTGGCGGCACGTGTCACTTTGCGCGTCACAAACGTTTCACCCCGGCGGGGCGATTCATGATTAAAAAGTATCCCACTGCAGGCATACATGCCAAATGCCTCGCGGTAATTTACCACCTGGTAATGTGAATACACCTTGGCGCAGGCATACGGGCTGCGCGGATGAAATGGGGTGGTCTCCTTTTGCGGCGTCTCGGCCACTTTGCCGAACATCTCGCTGGAGGACGCCTGGTAAAACCGGGCCTTGAGCCCAACATCCCGTATCGCCTCCAGCAGCATGATGGTGCCCATGGCTGTCGCCTCCACCGTGTATACCGGAGCATCGTAGCTGACGCGCACATGCGACTGCGCGGCCAGATTATAAACCTCATCCGGCTGGGTCTGGCTGACAATCGCACGCAGTACCGATGCGTCGGTCATGTCGCCGTAGTGCAACTTCAGCTTCGGTGCCGTCTCGTGCGGGTCCTGATAAATGTCATCCAGTCGCCCCGTATTAAAACTGCTGGAGCGGCGGATAATGCCATGTACCTCGTACCCCTTCTTGAGCAGAAATTCCGCCAGATATGACCCATCCTGACCGGTGATGCCGGTAATCAACGCCACTGGTCGTTTTTTATTTTCCATTTACCTGAAAACTCCGCTGGTCCACAATCACAGGCCTGACAATATCGGCTCAAACCCCGTTCGAGTCCACTATTCAAGCCGCCCGGCGGAAATAATACCGCCGTCAATGGGCCGTGTCATGGTATAATGGGTTATCGGCACATCGCATCTCTGTTATTACACGGACAGGCTCTTGGGCTTTTCGAGCAGGTTTGCGGGAAATGCCGCCAATCGTGGGTTTTTCGGTGATTTTGCCGCCGCCCGGAAAAGCGGCCACGCCGCAGGCGGCCGTTTGTCGCCCCAAGGCGCTCCCGGCGGAGTTTCCAAACAAGCTCTTAATAAAAAGCCCAGAATTTTACTTGCGGATTCGGCATTTATGGCCTATTCTCTGCCCGTGATACACGGGGGGACACCCTTGGTATTTTTAATGCGCATCTTCGATTTGGAGGCGGTATGACGAGTCAAAACACGGGCAAAACGGTGGTTGTATGTGGCGGCGGTGGCTTCATCGGCGGCCATTTGGTGGCTGAACTGCGCAAGCAGGGATGCAAAAAAATCCGCTCTGTGGATATTAAGCCGCTTTCCGAATGGTATCAGGTGTTTGACGATGTGGAAAACCTGCAACTTGATCTCTCCGAGAAGGTAGCCTGTGGAAAGGCCGTGGCCGGCTGCGATCTCGTCTACAACTTGGCCGCCGACATGGGCGGGATGGGCTTCATTGAAACTCATAAGGCTTTGTGCATGCTCAGCGTCCTGATCAATACGCACTTGCTGATGGCCGCCAAAGACGCGGGCGTCGGGCGTTTTTTCTACGCCTCGTCGGCATGCGTTTATAACGCCGATAAGCAGCGCGACCCAAAGGTGGTACCGCTGAAGGAGGCCGACGCGTATCCCGCGATGCCAGAGGACGGCTACGGCTGGGAAAAGCTCTTCAGCGAACGCATGTGCCGCCATTTCCGTGAGGATTTCGGCATGGTGACGCGGGTGGCACGCTATCATAATGTGTACGGCCCGCTGGGAACCTTTGAAGGGGGACGGGAAAAGGCACCGGCCGCCATCTGCCGCAAGGTGATAGAGGCTAAACTTTCAGGCAAACATGAGATTCAGATTTGGGGAGACGGGCATCAAACCCGCAGCTTCATGTACATTACCGATTGCCTTAAAGGGACGCAGGATATTCTGCATAGCGATATTATCGAACCTTTAAATTTGGGCAGCAATGAATTAGTCACCATCAATGGCCTGGTGGACATTGTGGAAGACATTGCGGGCATCAAATTGAAGCGCCATTATCAGCTCGACGCACCCAAAGGCGTGAATGGACGCAACAGCGACAACACACTGATTCAGCAGTTGCTGGGGTGGCAGCCATCGGTCAAACTGCGCGACGGAATGGCACTTACATACCGATGGATATTTGATCAAATGTCGCCGCGATACAGGGCCGCCTGAAATTTCCGCGAAGTGACAGCCGGAATGATGGCCCAACTGCGATGGTGCCTGCTGGTTGGTGTTGGCGACTCCCCGGTGGCCGGCCGAGGTGCGGTAGGTATTTGATTTGTATTAATATTACCGCGATTTCAAATGCCCGATAACTATGCAATTCAATCAATTAAGATAAAAAGCGATGGATTAATAGGCGTTCGCTGAGCGGACAAACGTCCATAAATCGCGCAATAATATCTGTATTTCGACCTGTTTGCACAATTTTTAGACAAATTAGTTCTTTAGTATCCCCGCCATCCGAGGCTTGTTTTTCGCTCGATTAAAATTATATAAGCATATATAAAAAAGGGATTTACATATTTATGCTTGGGAATCGAACGGGGGTTAAGCCTTAACCATTTGCTATCAATTGCTTTATAAAGGCTTGACAAATCGGACGCACGGTCGCTATATCTATGGCGAAGAGGGGAAGGATTCCCCACCCGGTTAACGGTAACCGGTGGAGTAGGACATGCAGCGCGTGACGCTGCGGCGTGTATTGGTTACCTTTTTTAAGGAGAGTTCCATGGGTAAGCACCGCTTTACAGTCACTCTGGCGATGGCGGCTATGCTCGCCACGTCCGGCTTGGTCATGGCCGATGCGGCCACAGATACAAGTCCGGCTCTCATGTACGGCCTGGATCGGGTTCATGTCGGCAAAACCTCGGTGGGTCAGGAAGTTCGCAATGCGGGCTTCGATATCTACGGCTATGTTGAGGCTGGTTACACCGCAGACCTCAGTGGGCGGCCAGGCGGTTCGGGCCTCATTCCGCTTCGTCGCTTTGGCTCGGAATATGGCAACCACATCGAGCTTAACCAGCTCAGCCTGACGCTCGCCCGTAAGATCAACTTTAACAGCCGCAACTTTATCAAGCGCGGTTGGGATGTCGGTGGCAAAGTTCAGTTTGTGTACGGATATGATTCTGACTTCGTCCACGCGAATGGCTTGAACTTCTATCACGCTTATGCGAATAACGTCAGCACTTATCCGCTTTATCAGTTTGACCCGCTGCAGCTTTACGCCACCGCCGCGGTTCACCTTGGCAAAATGGGCAATATCAAGATTAAGGCCGGTAAGTTCCTAACCCTTATGGGCGCAGAATCTTATAACCCGACCGATAACCTGTTCTATTCGCACTCGATTTCTTATACCTTTGGTATTCCGGTCACCCAGACGGGTGTCATGGTTGAGTACTCACCGAACTCCCAGTGGAATTTCTGGGCGGGTGTCACTCGTGGATGGAATCAGGCCTTCAACGATAACAACCCCAATGGTGTGGATTTCCTCGGCCAAGTGAGCTATTCGCCCGACAGCCGATTGAATCTTAAGCTGAACCTTTCGGAAGGGCCGCAGGATACCGGCACCAACAATCCGTATCGCACACTGGTTGAGCCGATTATTACCTACACCCCACCCATCCTGCACAATAACCTGACTTTGATTTCCGACACGGTGTTTGGCAATGATGCCGCGGGCAATGTCACCACCGGTGGCAACGCGTTCTGGTTTGGTGAGACCCTTTATCAAAGCTACGTGATCAATAGCTACCTCACGGCGAATCTTCGCGAGGGGTATTACTATGATGGAGCCGGGTTCACCACTGGTTTGACCACACCGGGCGTAACTGGAAACTACGGCGAATTGACTGCCGGGGTTAAGGTTACCCCATTCCCGACCAGCAATCTGGGCAAGAATTTCTACATTCGCCCGGAGATTCGGGAAGACTTGGCCGATCATGGCGTTCTTACCAATGGCAAACACTATCAGACCACGATTGGTGTTGATGCCATCTATACGTTCTAACGTCGGACGGTCGTTGGTATAAAAGACTCCCTTGGCGGCGTGGCCTTTGCGGGCCACGCCGCTTTTTTATGCACTTGAAAATAGTTCCTCGCCCACCGAAATCGAAAGATGAGCAATCTGAGGGGCAACACGGCCGAATTGCGTGAACACTGGGCAACACCCGGCCGATTGCCCAATTTTGAGGCGATTAATAAAATTGGATCGCGTTGCCTAACCCAACCTTCGCAGTTGGGTGGTAAAAATGGCGTTTTCGTTCAACCAGGGGCAAAAGTCTGTACCATAAATCAGGATTTTTTTGTGCTGTTTTCTTCCTTGTGAGGTGTTGATGCGGCGAGT
>JAKAEB010000035.1 GCA_021818445.1 Planctomycetota bacterium | reverse complement strand
AAGTAATCTTTCATTCGGCTGTTTTTTATGCCCCGTTCCAGCATTGCGTCGAGTTTCTCGGCGATAGCCGTTTCACGCGGATAAACCTTCACATGCGGCGCTGGCATATCGAGTAACGTTGGATATGCCACTTCTTCCGCTTTTTGAGAGAGGCTGTCGCCAAGCCCAATGTCCACCTGAAGGTTCAATCGGGCTGTTCCGAGAAAACCACGAAGCTTGACGCGCAGTCCATGGTATGTCTGCCCTTCTCTAATTTCAGTAATGGCAACTGAGGCTGGATCAAATCTCAAGCCATCAGGCCTGACCGGCACGGTGCAGATGTCCTGAAATATGCCGGTAAGTACAGACTGATTAATCCGGCCCGTGGCCAGAAGGTCCAGATCGCGTGTTGGCCGGTGAATACGCCCCAGCCATAGCACAAAAAGCGCCGCCCCTTTCAGGATAAACTGCTTGCCGTGTCTTGTACGGCTTAGCCGGTACAAGAGTCGCTCATTGCCGTAACGCACCAGGATGGCATTGAAGTCTTCTTTTCGCGTCGTCGCGAGATGCAACAGTCGATCATGAACGCTGTGCGCAATGGGATCATGGAGCTTGTCGGTCACAACATGACCTCCAGGTAAGGACTCATCACGCGTTCCACCCGACAAATGCGGGCGTAATGGACCAATTCGTCAACACTCGCCTTTCGCTGTTGCACGCAATCCCGCAGGGCCTCAATGGCTACATTCAACCCAATCTTGTTTCGGCACTTGAAGCAGTCCGCCACTGTTTTGGCGATGCCGTAGACTCTCACCGGCACGCCATGAATCTTGTGCGTTTCCACTCCCTGTGTGAGCGCTGCACCGGAGAAGCGAATGATACGTAGCGCCACGGTATCCATGCGCGGCGAGTTCGCTTTCTGGTCAATCGCAAGCCAAACTTCAAACGGGTTCTGCGTGGTTAGATCATGAAATCGCAACGCGGAGAGCAGGCATACCACCCCGGCTGGCGTTTTCTTACAGACTTGGCTGAGGGATTGATGTTCGGACGTAATGACACCGGGCATGTGGTAAAGACCACGGGCCAAACGTTCGATGAGGCCCTGTCGCATTGCCAGCACAAGGTATTGTCTTGCAATGCCTTTGGCCTCCAGATCACGAGGACGCAGCAATCCCTGCCGACGTGCCAGATTAACAACCTGAATAATTTTTGTACTACTCATGATGCCATGTTACGGTATATCGGTAGTAACACGCAAGTACCAATATAATGTAAATATCGCGGACGAATTGGAGTCCAATCAGGAAATCGCCGTGGTCCCGGTCCGAAGTCCACTACAAAAAGCCACCGCTGCGCTTGCCATGCTCCGGCTTCACTGCGCGTTGCTGCGTTCCAGACGTGCGCGGTGGCATGTCTTTTTTCCGTTCCCTCGGACATCCCCGGCTCAAACAGAGGGCTTTTGATTCTTTTTTCACCTCGCGGCCTCGCTATCTGGCGTAGGCCGGAGGTGAAAAAAAATGCGGCGGCGATGGGCCGACGCGCCTTTAGGCTCTCTACGTTTTGGCTCCTATTTTATGGAGGTGTTGTATGGGTTCCTTCAGCAAGGTGGTTCTCTTGGGCAATCTGACCCGGGATCCGAGCATAGGTACGTTGCCCAGTGGGGCAACTGTCTGCGAATTCGGATTAGCGGTCAATCGGCGCTGGAAGGACGCCGACGGTCAGACGCGGGACGAGGTGCTGTTTATGGACTGCGCGGCTTATGGGAAGCCGGGCCAGACTATGGGCCAGTATCTCAAAAAAGGTAATCCGGTTCTGGTGGAAGGGCACTTAAAGCTTGACCGCTGGCAGGATGACCAAGGCAAGGCCCGCAGCAAGGTGCGTACGGTGGTGGAACGGTTCCAGTTTATTGGACGGGGCGAGCAAGCACAACCCGGCCAGAACCGGCCGGGCAAGCCCGCCGGCAAGCGGAAACGCTCCACGGCCGGCCACGCACCAACGGCGGAATTGATTCCGCAGGAGGTGATCCCCGTGTAGTGGAGACGGAGGTATCCCGCCGCCAACGATAAGGTAAAGACTTGGCGGCGGGTACTCTCTCTCTCCCCCCCTTTATGAATTGAATGCTTTTAGTGGTTTGTTTCAACTGGATTTTCTAAATTGTTTTATGAAAGGCTTGTCCCCATCGGGACTTGTAAATTGGTGTTTTTATGTCACACGAACTGGATATTTCTACTGGACAACCGGCGGTATTTGTGACCGGTACCCCCGCATGGCACAAACTTGGCCAAGTAGTGGCCAATGCCGTTACCAGCGCCCAGGCTATTGAACTGGCGCGCTTGAACTGGGATGTCGAACAATGGGAACTCAAGGCTTTTGACCGAGAACTGGGTAAAGAGGCTTTGGTACGCCACAAGTATGCCAATGTCCGCAAGGATACCGGCACGGTGCTCGGCGTAGTATCCGACCATTATCGTATCTTTCAGAACCGGGAATGCTTTGATTTTATGGACTCTCTGGTGGCCGACAAACTGGCCATGTTTGAGACCGCTGGCGCATTAAAGGATGGCCGGGTAGTCTGGATGCTGGCCCGTATTCCCACCGAGTATATGGCCGGTACGCAGGACGCGATCCAGCCTTATATTCTGCTTACCAACTCCCATGACGGCTCCAAGGCCTTACGGCTGTTTCCCACCACGATACGGGTAGTTTGCCAGAATACGCTCAACTTGGCCTTACGTGATGGACTGGGCGAAGGCATCAGTATCCGCCACCGCCCCAGCTTATCCGAACGGGTATCGGAAGCCCGTGAGAAACTGATCATCATCCATGCCCGGTTTGATCAATTCGACGCCGAATTGCATACCATGCTCGATAAGCAGATGACCGGTGGAGAACTGGAACGATACTTCAATGCCAGTGCACCGCCGACCACGGGCAAACGGGCGGAGATGCGCCGCCGAAAAATATTCCATCAGTTTCAGGATAATTTTACCAATGCCACCAATACCCTGCCGGGTGTAACCGGCACGGCTTGGGCGGCCTACAACGCGGTAAGCCAATACTTTGACCACCAGAGGAACTTCAAGGGCACCAATACCCTTGAGAAGGCCGACCATCAACTGGAATCAATCTGGTTTGGCAGCTCGCATCATGCCAAGCAGGAAGCCTACCAGAGGGCGCTAACGCTGGCGGCCGGTTAACGGCTTGGTTAAGCGGTTTGTGAACATGGCGGGGGCTTGGCTGAACATGCCAGCCCCCGCCAGCTTACGAGGTAAAGGTATTTGAGAACATTATCAAATAAGCAGGAGATATTTATGCGAAACTATGACCGATCACACCCGATCCGGCGTTATCGAACAACTCAATCGGGGGATTTTCCATTGTGGGAATCCGCTGGCCGCAATGACTTACAGGCGGATTCTCCGGTGATAATGCCGACGGATCAACTGGCCGTTGAACCGGCCACGTTGCCGATCCATCAACCGGATACCCGGGCAATTCCAATGAACACACAGGTTGATGATCCACAGGCGACTTCCCCCGATCCGGCGGCGGCAATATCCCGTCAGGGAGACGCAATGCGCCCACCGGATGTCGGCCCGATTGTTGCTACCGCCGCGGTGGAAATTCCCGGCCATGGTATGGCCGAGGATGTCGGCGCAATGCCGACAACACCCGACAACGAGAACCGGATCATACCGGCCAGCAGGCCGGATGGAGCATTATCCGGCCACGGCGATACAGCCAGGGCGGCAGACCCATCCGCCGCGCCGATCCCATCGGAATCCACTGGCGACAAGGTATCCAAAATTCCATTCCGCCAGCAGGTGGAAGACTGGCTCAAGCGAGAAACACTTCCCTATATCCGGGTCGATGAAGCCAAGCGAGCCTTGTTTGCCGGTGCCCGGTTACGGTCTTTTCACTTGGTGGTCTATATGGCCAATACGGGACCCAACTGGCTCGTTTGGGCTGGCCCCTTGAACCGGGAATGCCGCGTAGATATGCAACAATGGGAATCCATCTTTGGCGACGGATTTATGGCCGTGATCGCCCGGCCCAGCCGATCCAATGCCCGAGGATTCAGCCTGCAAACCTTGGCCGGCCAGACAGTACCATACCCGATTCAGGAGGCGGATTCCCAACCCAAATCCTAACCCAACCTTCGCACTTTGGCACTAAAAAAGGCTCTGGCGCTCAACCAGGGGCAAAAGTCTGTACCATAAACTCATGCGGAACTCAGAGATTTTGTACCTCCATGAACGGCACCATGTCCGCCGTGACACCCCGTTTCTCCATCATCCGATGAGATGTGTGAATTTTACCGTTCTTCCTGCGACCAGTAGCACTGATTAACATGTTTACCAATATCGCAAAAGGAGGAAAAAATAGAAAGAGCCGGCATCGAAAGTAGGTCTGTACCAGCACGGTTTTGAGGAAAAATACCGTCTGGCGCTACCGCCACGGCCACTTAAAGATTTTTTTGGCCCCAAAAACCACGCAAAGTGCGAAGGTTGGGCTAACCGGAAGCCCGGCCTTGAACCGGGAACAAGCCAAGGTGTAAGGCAGGCGGCAGCGCCTCGTTTTCAAAAAAATTTGCCCGGCTGATCCCACCAAAAGCGGAATCAGCCGGGCCATTGTTACCATCCTCAGAGGAACATCGCCCCTGTTCCATGGGCATGGAATAGGGGCTTCCGAAATGACTGGCCCAAGCTGTCCCAACGCCTTGGCCAAGGTATCGCAGGATGCCACAACCCAGCGCTGAAACTCAAGCGCATCCAGCCACCATGAAGGCACACTACCGCCCAAGCCTCCCCCATCCTTGATGCCGAAAAATTGCCCGCCGGATACGCCCAACTCATGCCCGATATGATTGCCGGATCACGCCGTCAGGCCATCCAGCCGTTGCCCCGCCGCCACCCTCGGAGCCAGGCCGCTACGCCCCCTTTTCATCGGCTGGCACCGCCCCCGGTGTGCCTTGTTTCCGGTGTGCTCCAACCCTCATGGCCATGTCGGCGTAACGCGCCGCCCGCTCCACAGCCGACCCCATTCTGAACTGCCCTTGCCCCTGCAATTGCCCCCGGATTCAACGCCCTGGCTGGCCCACTGGATGACCAAAACCACGCTCCCCGATTTGACGTTTGGATTTCGTTAGGTATAATCAACTGAGATAACTTTATTGATGACAAACGTAAATGAGTTGGAATAGAAATGGCCATGAGAAACGAATTAAAAATGGAAGGCAGGATAAAGGAGTTGGAACCCAGATTTTTGTATCTGCTTGTTTTACCGTTGCTTAGGTGGCATCCCAGTGATTTTTCGAGATGCCATTGGATGCCGCGGATATTGGTCACTATTTTCAGTTTGGAGATCGAACCATGAGCACGTCCCGCAAGCCCAATCGTCGTTCCAGCAGGCCTGATCAGACAGCCCCGCCATCGGCCATCCAACCCGATCCGTATGATCGCGATCGCCTTGGCCGCATTGGATCCGGCCATGCCCGTGAGCCCAGTATCAATAGTCAGTTGGCGCGCCGACTTGCCGGCTTTAAAGGCCGAAGTTCCGGCGCATCCAAGGCTCGCAAAGCCGGTCGTGGAACTGGCCAGGGTACGGGCTTTGATCGTTTGCAACGGGTGATGGTGAAGGTTCATGTGAGCCGTCATCGGCCCGGCAAAGTCCATGGCAGTGTGTTACGGCATGTGTCCTATGTAGGGCGGGAAAGCGCCAGTCTGGATGGCAAGCATGGGGTCTTCTATGACGCCACGCAGGAAGGCTTGGATGCCCGCCAGATTGTCAAAGCCTGGGAGCAGGATCGGCATCATTTCCGCCTGATCGTCTCGGCTGAAAATGCCGGTGACCTGCCGGATACGAACAAGTATATTCGCACCGTCATGGCCCGGGTCGAACGGGATTTGGGAACCTCATTACAGTGGCTGGCGGTCAATCATTACAACACGGATAACCCGCATACCCACATCCTGTGTCGGGGAATCAAACAAGACAATACGGACTTGGTTATCCCCCGGCAATATGTCTCTTACGGCATCCGCCGACGGGCCGAAGAGGTGGCCACCGAAATACTCGGGCCACGCAGCGCGGAAGACATCCGGCGGGAGCAGGACAGTCACATTGAGGCTGAACGGTTCACCGCCTTGGACCGGATGATCGAACGGCATCTGGAGGCTGGCAAGATTGATCTACACCCCGATAAACGCATCGGCTTCGGTGCCGATGACCGGACTCGCATACTGGGCCGATTGCAGTTCCTTCAGACCATGGACCTGGCAAAGAAGGGCAAAGGAACATGGTGGATGTTAGACCCCGAATTTGGATTCAAGCTCCGGGACTTGGGGCAACGCAATGACATTATAAAGGTTCTTTACGCAACACTGGGCAGCCAGGCAGGATATGTTGAGCGGCTGGGAGCCAGAGATGCGCTGGCCGAACCCATTCTGGGCGCATTGGTGGCCAAGGGGAGTGTTGATGAGATCAGTGACCGACGGTTTGTGGTGGTTCGGGATGTTGTCGGCAGACTCTATTACAGCCAGGTGCCGGAGGATGACAGCTTCCGACGGGCACAAGCGGGTGCCGTGATCGAATTGGGGGGGAAAGCCTATCGGGGGAATGTTCTCGCCCGTGAGATAACAGCCGTCGCCCAGAGCCATGAAGGTGTTTATACCGCCCCAGATCATGCCGCCTTTCTATCCAAGCAGCATCCGGAAGTTACACCGGATCAGGCCGTCGCCCGGATTCGGTCGGCAACGGCCAAATTGGTCTTTGTCGCCGGGCATAATGGTGCAGGTGTGGAGCAGATGGCGGAAAACCAGTTCCGAATTGATGCCCCGGTCTTTGAAAAATTCATCGCCGCGCGACGCGGCCAGACCGATTTGCGTATTGTCTCTGCGTACAGTCTGGATCAGCAGGTGAAGGCACAGGCATTGACGTGGCTGGACCGGCAATTATTCCAACCGAGCCAACCGGCCCAATCATCCCAAGCCTTATGGAACGGCCAGTTTTCCCAGGCGCACGAACTTCGTCGGCAATGGCTGGTGGGTCAGGGACTGGCCGAATTTGCCGGCCCGGATCAAAGAGCCATTGTGTTCAAAGCGGGGGCCATGGCCCACCTTCGATCAGCGGAATTCCGGCAGGTTCTGGCCGACATCGCCAAAGAATTCAAACGGCCCGCGATCCGGCTGCCACGCGAGGTGACCATCACGGGCCGATACACCGGCTTGCGGGAACTTCATACTGGACCAATCGCATTGATTGCTACGCCCCAGAAGGTTTATGTCACCCACCAGACGCGCCCATTAAATTCGATCCGTGTGGGCAATACGGTAACGCTTCGCCTGGACCGATCCAGTAAATTGGCCTTGGAATCCAATAGTCAGTTGCCTGAACGCACGCTCTTCGATCACGTCCAGAATCTGGAACCGGAGGTTCACCAATGAGCCGCAAATGGATTTTAATATTTTACTCATTGGCGATGTTGCTGGGCCTACTGGTTGGCATCCAGTGGGCCGCCTATCGGCTGGGCGATAATCCCAAGTTGGGCTGGAGAATCCGTATTGGCCGCTTGGTGCTCTATCCGCCCTGGGATGTGTTTGGCTGGTATCAGCGGTACGGGAAGGATCATCCCCGGCCATTCAACCAAGCCGGCTTGGTGGCCCTGGGATTCATGCTGCCGGCGACGGTTCTGTTAATGATCTTCCGGCGGCAAGGTCCACCCACGGTTGCGACGATTGGCCGTGATCGTTGGGCCACGCGTAGCCACATCCGTCGGGCCGGCTTACTCTCCGGCCACGGTACGGTCGTGGGATTACTGGATAAGGAATTGCTGACATACAATGGCCCGGAACATCAACTGGTATCCGGTGCCAGCCGGTCCGGCAAAGGCGTGGGCCATGTTGTCCCAACCCTTCTAAATTGGACTGATAGTGTATTGGTCTATGATGTTAAAAACGAACTCTGGAACATTACCGCGGGCTTCCGCACCAAGTTTTCCCATACCGTCTTTTTCAATCCCACCCGAACGGATTCGGTGCGGATCAATCCGCTCTTGGAGATTCGGCCCGGGGATGCCGAGATTCGTGATACCCAGAATGTCGTGGAGATGCTTATTAATCCCACCGGAGCCAAGCAGACACTGGATATCTGGGATCAGCAGGCATCGCAATTACTGGTGGCCCTGATTCTCCATGTTCTGTATACCGAACCGCCTGATCGCAAAAACCTCTCGGTGGTCCGGCAGAGATTGCTGGACTTTCAGACCACCTGTCAGGCCATGGCATCCGCAGCCCATCGCCGGAATCCCGGAACCGGCGTGTGGGAACCCCATCCAGAGATTCAACTGGTAGCCAAAGAACTTTTGGCCCAACCTGATAAATTCCAGGCCAGTGTGCGCGGCACCACCGCCAGTTGCCTAACCCTTTATGCCGATCCAATTGTATGCCGGAACACCAGTACCAGTGATTTCAAGTTAAGCGATCTGGTCTGCGGCACAAGACCCATGAGTCTGTATATCCAGCCCCCACCATCGGATGCAGCCCGATTACGGCCCCTGATTCGCCTCTTGATTAACCAGGTATGTCGAACATTAATGGAACACATCAATGCGGATGCGGATAACCGGCCCAAGAAGCACCGGTTGCTATTACTACTCGATGAATTCCCCACACTGGGGAAATTGGACTTCTTCTCTCTGAACTTGCGTCAGATGGCCGGTTATGGCATCAAGGCGCACCTGATTGTCCAATCTTTCAACGACATTATTGAGCAGTACGGTCCACATAACACCATATTGGACAACTGCCACATTCTGACCACCTTTGCCTCCAGTGATCCGGTCACCCAGCAGAAGATCAGCCAGATGACCGGAACTGTGGTGGAATACCGGGCTGGTTACAGCCAACCGGCCAAAATGTTCTCCGGCGGCCATCATGGCGTGAGTTACAGTGAACAGGTAAGACCCTTGCTTCAACCGGGTGATATAAGAGAATTCCCCACCGATCAGGAACTGATATTTGTTACCGGCTGTAAACCGATTAAATGTTCCAAACTGCGTTACTACGCGGATCCACGATTTACCAGTCGTTTGCTTCCACCGCCAGATCAGGGCAAGAGTCTTGATTTAGCGGGCAAGCCATTGATTGCATGGCTCAAAGATACTGACAGTTCAGCGATGGCCAGTACGGATGGCGGCATAGCCACGGATACTGATCGGCAAGAACACCCAGTGCATAGCAGCGTCGAGGGAACGCCACTGGCGGAGCCTGACAAAGCCACCCCAGCTTTCAAGCAGCAATCGAAACGACAATCTCAACCTATTGACAACCAGTCGCGCTCTTCCGAGGGTGCGGTCACGACGGAGGATGAATACCATTGATAAACGATGACAAAATAAAACTGTCGATCCGGCTGATGCGGTCGGCGTATGACACCGCCAAATCCCAGGCATCCACCACCGGATCAGCCATCAGTGTGATTGTGGCCGAAGCGGCGACACAAACCCTGCTGGCGACCTATCGCTCGGATCGCGAGGCGGAAATATTTCAGGCCGTCGAACGGGTATTTTTCAAACTACAGAAACTGGAAAAACGTCAGAATCTGGACTTGCTGATACTCAAGGAAATGGTGGGCCTGGGCATCCGGGCTTATTTTAACCATACGCCGGAGGTTCCGGAGCATGAACGATCCGCGTCGCTGTTGAGCGGCAAGGCGCGATTCCACCGGTATCTGGACACTCTGGCCCGTAATCTGCGCCAGAACAAATCGATTCTGGGCGATGTGCCGGAGCTATTGGCTGTCCCGATGGCTATCCAGGCCGAATCCAACGGCTCAACTCAAGCCGAATCGGTACCTTCAGAATCCGCATCGCCGCAGATGTTGGATCTACCGCCTAATGGCAAGGTGGCTCCCGACGAAGCGGCATTGCCACCAGAAGAAAACGTGGACAGAGGTGGCAAGGAGCCGATTGTTTGCCATCAGCCCGCAGGTCGCCGAATCAGTGTCGGGTATGACGAACCCGGATTGTTTCAGGACGCTGTGAAACCGGATCAGTTGGAACCACCGGCAGGTCCAAACGGCGTGCCCCGCAACAACATAGCAGAGGATTCATAGCGGAAGTCCGATGGAATATTGAATTTGCTACGCTTGGAAGCCAACCGGAAATGTTATCCCAGTACTTTAACCCAAAAGGAGAATAAATATGGTCAATATTGTTCAACAGCGTCACAACGAAAGCCTAAATCACGCCTTGGGCCCTGTCATTGCCGGTGCCTTGGCGCGGCCCGACGTGGTGGAGATCATGGCCAATCCCGATGGTGGTTTATGGGTGGATATCATCGGCCAAGGCCGCCAGCGACTGGGCGCTATTGATTCGAGTTCCGCTGAAACGGTGATTCGTCTATTGGCCGCCCATGCCGGGGAAAATGCCAATCCTGAATCACCCGCCATCGCCGGTGTATTACCGGCAACGGGAGAACGGTTTCAGGGATTATTGCCGCCGCTGGTCGATAGACCCACCTTCACAATTCGTAAAAGACCAACCCGTATTTTTACACTCGACGATTATGTGGCCTCCGGTGTGCTGGCGGCGGATGGTGCCAGAAGCATACGCCATGCCATTGCCCAGCGCCAGAATATTCTCGTCGCCGGTGGCACCGGTTCGGGTAAGACCACCCTGGTCAATGCCATATTACATGAACCGGAGTTCCAGATGCAGCGGGTGGTACTCATTGAAGATACCCGTGAACTTCAGTGCTCAGCCCCGGATCGGGTGGAACTGCTAACCAAAAATACCGAACCCAAGGTGACCATGAATGATCTGTTGCGTATGACGTTGCGACTACGGCCTGATCGAATTGTGGTCGGTGAAGTGCGGGGCGGTGAAGCCCTGGCGCTGCTCAAAGCCTGGAATACTGGCCATCCGGGCGGCGTGGCGACGATTCACGCCAACAGTGCCAGCGATGCCTTGTATCGGCTGGAAGACTTAATTGGAGAGGTTTCCCAGACGGTGCCGCAGCGATCCATCGCGTCAGCCATCAATCTGGTGGCATTCATTAAAAGACTTTCTGCTGCACCTGGCCGGGAGGTATCGGAGATATTGCAGGTCACAGACTTTAGTGAAGACAAGTACGTGCTGAATAAACCAATTCTTTAGACGGACTATTCTATCGTTCGGAAAGGTAAGTTGGTCATCTGGATGACACGACAGCAAACCGGGTGAAACACGATCGTAGGAACGACAACACCAACGCTCTGCATCCGTTGGCAGGGATGCTTTTGTCCGGCGTTTGACATTTTTATACATTTTCGTAAGGTTCTGTTGGTTCTCATCGTCGATTAAGTCTTGCGGAGTGCTGAAACCGAATGCAAAATACCAAGGAACCATGGGTTGACGTGGAGAAAGTTGCCGCCCATTTGGGTGTAAATAAGGATTCCATCTATCGGAGGATTGAGAATCGCAAATTTCCAGCCCACCGTGCAGGGCGTCTGTTCCGGTTTAAGCTCTCGGAAGTCGATGCTTGGGTGACACAAGGTGGCGGCAATCATAAGGAACGTAAAGGGAACATCCCGAAATGACGACGCAATTTCACAGTAAGTACTGGGCCTACGCCCTGACCGTTGCCGGATCATCCGGCACCGTGGAAGGTCTCTCACGCTCCATCGCCAACGCGCGCGTGGATCTCAACCCCCATCAAGTGGACGCGGCACTATTCGCCCTGCGCTCGCCGCTGTCCCGGGGCGTTATTCTTGCCGACGAAGTGGGCTTAGGAAAAACCATCGAAGCCGGTATCGTCATCGCCCAGCGCTGGGCGGAAAAGAAGCGGAAAATCCTCCTTATCGTTCCCGCGATGCTCCGCAAACAATGGCAGCAGGAACTCCTGGCCAAATTTTTCCTTCCCTGCAAGATTCTGGATGGTGCAACGGTTCGCAAAATGGATAACCCGGCGGCCAACCCATTTGATTCTCCCAACGAAATTATCATCTGCTCCTACCATTTTGCGGCGGCCAATAAAGACCGCATCCGCGCAGTACCCTGGGACATCGCCGTTATTGATGAAGCCCACCGCCTGCGTAATGTTTACAAAACCGGCAGTAAAACCGCCCGGGACGTGGCCGCCGGCGTACAAAGCGCCTTCAAACTTCTTCTGACCGCCACCCCGCTGCAAAACACGCTCAATGAACTCTACGGGCTGGTAAGCGTCATTGATGAACATGTCTTCGGCGACATTGAATCTTTCCGTGACCAGTTCACCAACGGCAAACTGGATCCCGACCGTGGAAATCGCCTGCGGGACCGAATGGCACCGATCTGCATCCGCACCTTGCGCAAACAGGTGGTGGAATATATTCCATTCACCCGCCGCATCTCCTTGACTTGGGATTTCCACCCCACGCCGCCGGAACAGGCGCTTTATGACAGCATTTCCACCTACCTGCAACGCGACCAACTTTTCGCGCTGCCCGCCAGCCAGCGGGCGCTTATCACCCTGGTGCTCCGTAAGCTGCTCTCATCGTCCACCTTCGCCATTGGCCATACCCTTTCCCGGCTCGCCGAACGCCTGGAAAATTTTTCCGCCCATCCCGAACTGCTCGGCGACGACGATCTGGACGGCATTGAGGAATTCCAGGATGAAATGCTGGAACCGGATACTGCGGAATCTGCCCAAACGCCGCCGGATCAGCCGCCACCGCTGGAACGCCTGCACGCTGAGCTTGCGGAATTGCGATCCTACGCCCGGCAGGCATCTGAAATTCCGGCCAACGCCAAGGGCCAGCAGTTGATCCCCGCACTGGCCACCGCATTTGACCGTATCGCGGCACTGGGCGCGCAGCGCAAGGCCGTGATATTCACCGAATCGCGCCGCACCCAGGCCTACTTGTTCGATCTGCTTTCCGCCAACGGCTACGCCGACCAGATTGCACTAATTAACAGTTCCAACTCTGATCCTAACTCGCACGCCATTTACCAGCAGTGGCTCCAACGCCATAAGGACGATCAGACCACCACCGGCTCGCGCAGCGTCGATATCAAGGCCGCCATTGTGGAACACTTCCGCGACCACGCCTCCATTCTCATCGCCACCGAAGCCGCCGCCGAAGGCGTCAATCTCCAATTCTGCTCACTGGTGGTCAATTACGACCTGCCGTGGAACCCGCAAAGGGTTGAACAGCGTATAGGCCGGTGCCACCGTTATGGCCAGAAGCATGATGTTGTGGTGCTCAACTTTATCAACCGCACCAATGAAGCCGACCAGCGCGTATTTGAACTGTTAAGTGAAAAGTTCAAGCTTTTTGACGGCGTGTTCGGAACCACCGATGAAATTCTCGGTGCCGTTGAGTCCGGCGTGGATGTGCAAGGCCGCATCGCCCAGATCTATCAGACCTGCCGCACCCCGGCGGAAATCGCCACTGCCTTTGATCAAATGCGCCGCGAACTTGATGAACGTATCCAAACCCGCATGGCCCAAACGCGGCAACTGCTGCTGGAAAATGTCGATGATCAGGTCAGCGCCCGTCTGCGCGTGCACCGGGATCAAGCCGCGGAAACCCTCGACCAGCGCCAGCGCTGGCTGCTTTCACTGGCGAAGGTCGAACTGCAAACCCACGCCGTGTTTGAAGATTCCGCCCCGCGCTTCACATACCACGGGCAATCCGCCGCCGGAACTCCGGAGGCCATGCTCTATGGCCGCTATAATCTTGATTGGAAAAAAGCCGAGGAACTCGGTGACATATTTTTTCGGCAGGATCATCCGCTGGCCCAACAACTGATCCATACGGCCATGAATCGTCAACTGCCGCCGCGGCATTTGGAATTTCATTATGACCGCAAGCTCGGTATCGCCAGCGCTGTAGAGCCATTGATTGGCAAACACGGCTGGCTGGAACTTTCCAAGCTAACCGTGCAATCCATGAGCACGGACGAATTTCTGGTATTGGTGGGGACCGCCGATACTGGTGAAATACTGGATGAGGAAATTTGCCGCAGAATATTGGAACTACCGGCCACGATAGCGGGTTCTGCCGAGGGCACCCCGCCGCCGGCCAATGCCAGAGAATCGGAAATTCGGCGATTTATCAAACTCATTGAAGATCGCAACACGCGGGCATTTGATGAAGAATCGCTGAAGCTGGATCACTGGGCCGATGATTTGAAGCTGGGACTGGAACGGGCGATAAAAGAATTGGATCGCCAAATCAGCGAACGCCGCCGGGCGGCAGCGCTGGCACGGTCACTGGCGGAAAAACTCGACGCCCAGAAAGCCATCCGCGAACTGGAAGAAGCCCGCAAGAAAAAACGCCACGACTTTTTCCAATCCCAGGACGCCATCGACGCCAACCGCGATACCCTCATCGCCGATATGGAAAAGCAATTGCAGAAAAGCCACTCAATACAACAAGTATTTGTCCTTCGGTGGAGTTTGGTATGAACCGTGGCATGATAAAAAGCACTCAGGAACTATCCGCTCTTCTGGCACAGGGCGAGGGTGAAGCCCTTGAGTTCAAACGTTCAACAGGCGAATTGAAGGAGGCCATGCAGACGTTATGTGCCTTCCAGAACGGTTCCGGTGGCACACTGTTGTTTGGTATTCGGCCCGACGGAAGAATTGAAGGGCAGGAAGTTGCCGACCACACGCTTCGTGACATTGCGCAGGCTTGCGACCGCTTTGAACCCCCCGCCCACGTTTCCATTCAACGCATCAAAGTCAGCCCCGACCGCGATGCCATCGCCGTGGCCGTCAAAGGTGGAGGCGACATGCGGCCCTTCGTCTACGAGGGCCGCGCTTATGAACGGGTCGGCAGCACGACGCGCCGGATGCCGCAGGCAAAATATGAGCGTTTACTTGTCGAACGCGGCCACGCCAAGCACCGTTGGGAAAACCTCCCGGCGGATGGGCTGACGCTCAAGGACTTGGACCGCAAGGAAATCCTGCGAACGCGCGAACTTGCTATCCAGCAGAATCGTATTTCGCCGGATACGGGTACTGATATTGGCGAAATACTTGACCGATTAGGACTGCGAATTGACGGCGTTCTCACACAGGCCGCACTGATGCTTTATGGGAAGCGATTCCTTCCCAATTACCCACAGTGCTTGCTGAAAATGGGGCGCTTCCGGGGCACGGAAGTGACCGGCGAGATCGTGGATAACCGGCAGGAATATATGAACGCCTTCACAATGGTGCGTGAAGGCATGGCATTTCTTGAACGTACTATGCCGCTGGGGGCGCGATTCCCGGTGGGGAAAATTTTCCGGGAAGACCGTTTTCCGGTTCCCCTTGGCGCTCTGCGGGAGATACTTCTCAATGCGGTGATGCACCGCGATTATTCCAACTATTCGGGCTATGTTGCCATTGCTGTGTTTGACGATCGGATCGAAATACGAAGTTGTGGAAGCCTTCCGACGGGGGTCACAGTGGAACAGCTTTCCGGGCGGCACGATTCAAAGCCTACTAACCCGCTTATCGCTGGGGCTTTCCACCGGACTGGGGCGGTCGAGGTTTGGGGCCGTGGAACAAACCGGGTGATCGCCATGTGTAAACAGAGCGCAGTGGCAACGCCGGTGTTCGAGGATCGCCATGGATTTTTAATCGTTACGTTCAAGGCACAGATGGTAGCTCCGGGCCGAAGGGTAGAGTCAAGGGTAGAGTCAAAGGTAGGGTTGGAGGTAGGGTCGAGCCACGACCTTTCAACTCGGATACTTACGGCGCTTTGGTTGGGTCCCACTTCCAAGGCCCGAATCGCACAAGCCGTTGGCAAGCAGAAAGTTGATGGTCAATTGCACGCGGTCGTGCGAAAACTCCTGGCGCAGGGGCTTATTGAGTACACGCTGCCCGACAAACCCAACAGCCGGTTGCAAAAATATCGGCTTGCGGAACATGGCCGCAAAATTACCGGGCAGCCTGGCAGTGCTTCATAACACCCGCCGCCGAATCGCCACGCCCCGGCCAAACAAATTTTTCGCGTAAATCCCACCAGCCAACACGCCCGCACATTCCCCAACCCAAAAAGCCATTCCGGCGCGCCGGAACGGGGCTCGCCACTCCCGAAAATTCCAAGGCCAATTAAAGTTTAGGCCCACCCGTGCCGATAATTGATAGTATATCGGATATAATCGGCTAAGTTGATCGAAAAACATAAGAAATAATAATCCGATTTATAAGAGGCCGATAAAAACGCCGCTCCTTACCACGCTGGAGCGGTTGAGGTTTGGGGCCGTGGAACAAACCGCAGTGATCGCCATGTGTAGACAGAACGCAGTGGCAGCGCCGGTGTTCGGATATCTCATCGCGTACAATATTTCTTCGTTTGGCCGAGGGCGGCCACGACATGGCGCTTACCGAAGCGCAGTCCCATGGAGTTTGCAGCATGCTTGACGTAAAAATAGACCCGCTACCCTGGTGGGACCGGCTTCGCGCCCGCTTTACCGTGGCAAGGCGACGCTCACGCACGGAATGCCATCGCCGATTGGTGGCGGCGCTCGTAGAATTCAGGCTCAACGACTACGAGAAGATGGTAACCCGCGTTGGCGAGGGCGACCGCCGCAAGGTGGTGCGATACGAGATGGGCGAAATCCTCTCAGGCGATGCTTATCTCGAAAAATCTGGCGAAGAACTGGCCCGTGCTATTGAGGAGGGGATACAAGTGCGGATGGCCGATGAAATCCTCTGGCACCAAATTGCTTGTCTAAACCACGCTGGCCGGTTCGCGCAAGACGCCCATCTGACCGTTAACACTGTGAATCCACAGCATTTTTCGACCACCGCTATTCCCGCTATCTCAAAATGCTTCCCGTTCCTGACCCAGCCGATCAAAGCTGTCCCGCCTGCGTCGCCAAGACAATTGCCGACCGAGTGGAGATTGTCTGACGCCTTAACGAACCTTCTTCGCCAGTGGCTGGGTAGTCACGCGCTTCCGACGATGCGGTACAAGTTCGGCCCGCATCCGGGGCCACAAGATTTGGTGTCCTTGAGTATCCTCAGTGAAGGCGACCCCGCCGTAGTGACCGTTCCCATGGGATGGCATCCGGCTGGCAATCAAATGGAGGGAACACATGACAATTCCGCAAAACCATGCTGACAATCTTCTCGCAGATTGTGGCCGGCGCTGCTGCATTTGCAGGCGATTTAAGCCCCTGCACCTTCAGGTACATCACATTCAGCCGCGCGAGGAAGGTGGAACCGACAATCCAGACAACCTTATCGCTCTGTGCGTCACATGCCATAGCAGCGTCCACACGAAAACAAATATGACCCGCAACTTCACGTTGACCGAGCTTAAGCAGCATCGAGACAACACCATTGCCGCTGTACGCGACGGGCGGCTGGTGGAGAACAGCGAGCCGCCCGATGTTTTCGAGGCGACGCTAAAAGCGATGCCCAGCGCTACCCTGGGCTGATGAAAGCCCCGATGCCGCGTTCATGCCATTTGTGTTGCGCGACCGAAACAAGGTCCAAGGACGCCAAGTTCGGAAAGTTGAGAAAAGGCTTGGTGTCAGCGGGTTTGGTTCAAATGTGCCAAGATTGCCAGGTTGTTTTTGGGGGCGACGAAGCCGCCAACATTTAGTATTTGGCATTCAGCCTTTGGGACGCTTGCGGTGTTCAGCGAGGCAACTTGCCCTAGATGCCCAAGATGTTTTTGGGCGGCTGTGGCCGCCGGCTTACCGCGTTGAGCAATCAGTTTTCAGCGGGCGGCAAGGTGGCCAAGATGGCCAAGTTAGGGGGCAAGGTGGCCAAGTTAGGAAAATTGATAAGAGCCTTGATGGCAGCGGGCTGTGTTCAAGGTGGCCAAGATGGCCAAGTTGTTTTATGGGGGGCGGCGGCTGCCGCCAGAGCAGTTGAGCAGGAGAGCGTGCGGAGTTGGCGCGGGCGTCGACATTCTGCCGGGTACATAGCGATCCTCATGGCTGAGGCGGAGCCAATGATGCGGGCATGTTATTTAATTGTCAAAGAACATTGTTCAGCAGATCTGAACCGTTCATTGGTTTGCTATAGGGAGGCAGTGAGGGCGATAAGAGCGCTACTGCGCCAAGAAGTTGAAGATTTGGACCCCAGAGGCATGGCAGAAACTTTCACAGGCCCATATGTGGGGGCGCGGGAGTGGATTTAGGATTCCATGGGCGCAGCGCAACAGATTCAGAGACTTGGAGCACAGAAAAAACACGCAATACGTCAAGGTTTTCATCAGCCCAGCGCTACCCTTCCATCGCTCGTGCAGCCCACAGCACCGGGGCGGCGGCTCATGCCCGAGGCAGTTGAAATACTCCTGGCTGCCGCGAAACAGGATCAACCCCTGCTGCCTGTGCAATATGATGGCGGGTGGGTATTACAATGCGGCCCGATACAGTTTCCGAGCGACCAAACTGGCCCACGGAAGCAAGCCACATATCGACGGGCATTCGAGCAATTGATACAAAGCGGCCTTGTCGAGCATGCCCATGGAAACGTCTGGGGTATCTCCCACGACGGCTACCTGCTGGCCGACCAACTTATCGCTGCAGCACAACCCAGGTCAGCGCAACCGGAAACAACCCTGTAACGCCGGCATCTTGCCTGCATCCCAAGCGGACAGGACGCCTGCGACACCGGCACAGTGCGTGCGGGAAAATTGGAATTGACTCGGACAACCAAAGGAAAAGAGTAATGAGCGAACCACATAGACACCACATCGTTGGACGATTTTATCTCAAGCACTTCACCGCCACGGGGATGAAGGACGGACCATTCCATGTTTTCGACGTACGGAAACAAATAATTCGCCGCTCAACCCCAAGCGCCGAACCCTTGATAAAGGATTTCAATCGCGATGAGAGCCTCACCGATCCGATGAGTGTCGAAAGATACTTCGCCGATATCGAAGGAATGATTACGCCAGTCCTTGGCAAAACTGTCGGATCTGGAAAACTTCCTGAATCCTTGGAATCGCGTGCGTGGCTCGTCGTGTTTGTGGCATTGACTATTGCCCGGCTTCCCGCGTTTCGACTACAGGCACAAGATTTCGGGGCCAAAACGAGTGGCCGGGCGGATCTGCTTCCGCGAGACCTGCCCCCTGCCATTGAGAAGTTGTTGCCACTTTTGCACAAACGCTGGTGGCGGGTATACAAATTTCCGGTGTCGGCTGGTACACTCGTGACATCAGATTGTCCGGCAATATTGACGGCGAGGTCTACATTGTTGCCCTTCACGCCGGAAAATTTTGCAGAGGGGATAATTGTATTTCCATTATCATCCGATTGCTTTATGTTATCCGGGATCCCCGGCGCGACTTCCTCCAGAAACATTCCGCTGGATACGCTTGCGGTTGCCATGGCTAACGGTTGGCAAATCCAAGCCGCTTTCTTCCGCGCCGAGGCAAGCGGTTTTCCACCAAGGCTATTCTCCCCATCGCCCGATTTCCCAACCATTGACCACCGCACCAATCTGACCACCTTCCGAAAGCTGTATCCAGAGTTCCATGAATAAATCCCGCTGTCAAATATCTCCGCGAGCGGAGTTTATCCCGACACATCGGGGTGCCTCCGCGTGAGATTCCCCGAGAGCTGACCGCTGAAAGCTGATCGCTTACAATACATCGCATGGCCAACGGCAAACAAAAACTTGAACTTACTTGGATCGGAAAGGACATCCGGCCAAAATTGGAGCCGCGGATTCTTATTGAAGACCCGGCGAAAAGCTACCACGCGGGATTCCGGACGGTTGGGTCGCGCGGAGGCGAGAACGCGGAGAACGCTGGAAAACAATCCCCAACCTCTGCGGCCTCCGCGCCTCGTGAGGACTTCTTCGATAACCGCCTGATTTTTGGTGACAACCTTTTGGCGCTCAAGGCGCTGGAGCAGGAATTTACCGGAAAAATCAAGTGCATCTACATTGATCCGCCGTACAACACCGGCTCGGCCTTTACACATTACGATGACGGCATTGAGCATTCCTTATGGCTTTCCCTGATGCGCGATCGGCTGGAATTATTGCGGCAACTGCTTTCGCCGGATGGGTCGATCTGGATCAGCATTGATGATAACGAGCAGGCCTACCTGCGGGTGGTGATGGACGAGGTTTTCCAGCGTGCAAACTTCAGAGCCTGCGTGACATGGCAAAGGAAATATAGCGTCAGCAATAATTTTCAGGGCATCGCGACGATCTGTGACTACATTCTTGTGTATTCAAAGAGCGAGGCATTTCAAAACAACCTGCTTCCAAGGAGCCGAGAGTCGATAGACCGTTACGCCAATCCCGACAACGACCCAAGAGGACCATGGAAGGCCGTTGACTACCTTAATCAGGCAACCCCAGAACAACGCCGGAATCTCTGCTACCCAATCGTGAATCCAAATACCGGAGAGGTGATAAACAACACAAAGAAGGCGTGGAAATACGAGCCAGACGCCCACCGGACACACGTCGAAGAAAACCGGCTATGGTGGGGGCGCGAGGGAAAGAACTCCGTGCCGGCCTTAAAACTGTTCTTGTCGGAAGTCCGCGATGGAATGACCCCACATAACTGGTGGCCCCACGATGAGGTAGGGCATACCGACGAGGCCAAAAAAGAAGGGATTGCAATGTTTGGTGCCACCGAGGTTTTTGACACACCCAAGCCCGAGCGGCTGATCCACCGCATACTCACCCTCGCCACAAACCCCGGCGATTGGGTTCTCGATTCCTTCGCCGGCTCCGGCACCACTGGTGCGGTCGCACACAAAATGGGCCGCAAGTGGATCATGGTGGAGCTTGGCGAGCATTGCCACACCCACATTATTCCACGGCTGACAAAAGTTATTGATGGCACCGACCCCGGCGGCATTACCGAATCTGTCGGCTGGCAGGGTGGCGGCGGCTTCCGCTATTACCGCGTCGGGCCGTCGCTGTTGGAAAAAGACCGATTCGGTAATCTGGTTATCAGCAAAGAATTCAATTCGGCCATGCTCGCCGAGGCTATCTGCAAGCTGGAGGGTTTTATTTACGCACCCAGTGACACGGTATACTGGCAGCAAGGGCACTCCACCGAGACCGACTTCATCTTTGTGACCACACAAACACTCGCCCGCGAACAGTTGCAGAAACTTTCCGATGAGGTGGGAGAAGGTCGTTCACTGTTGGTCATGTGCGGTGCGTTCCGCGCCAAAAGCCTTGAGGGGTTTCCGAACCTGACCGTGAAGAAAATTCCGAAGGCCGTGCTGGCCAAATGCGAATGGGGCCATGACGACTATAGTCTGGAGATAAAGAATCTGCCGATGAAAACACCCTATTCGGAGGAAGCCCGGGAGCCGTCATCCCACACCATGAAGCCACGATCCAAGGCGGAACGGCGAGCCAGCGTGCAGACACCATCCCTCTTCGAGTTTTCCGAAGGAAGGGAAGGCCCACAATGAACCCACACATCAATGGAATTGCCAATCGCCTGAGCTTGCGGCCCCCGCAGCGAGAATCGCTGGAAATTCTCGCGCGGGTATGTGAAATCATCTCGCTGGAAAAAGGAGCCGATCCCGTCCGATCCTTGAAGGCTATTCAGACCGAGTATGCGACGGTCACGGACTTCGAGCGGGATTTTCCATCACTCTGTTTCGCTTTGGCGACCGGCGTGGGCAAGACCCGCCTCATGGGAGCCTTCATCGCCTACCTGTACAGGGCGGAAGGCATCCGTCATTTCTTCGTCCTCTCGCCAAATTTGACCATTTATAATAAATTAATTATGGATCTTACACCGGGCACGCCAAAGTATGTCTTCCAAGGCATTTCAGAATTTGCTATCGAGCCGCCGGAAATCATCACCGGCGATAACTACGAGAGCGGTCGCGGCGTCCGCGGTGGGCGTCTCTTCGAGTCGAATGTTCACATCAACATCTTCAACATATCGAAGATTACCAGCACGGAGACGCCCAAAGGCGCTGAGAAGACCAATGTTCCACGATTCCGCCGGCTTCAGGAATATATCGGGGAGAGTTACTTCGATTATCTCTCAAAGCTCGACGACCTCGTGCTGCTCATGGACGAATCCCACCGCTACAGAGCCTCGGCGGCCATGAAGGCGATCAGCGAATTAAAGCCCATTCTCGGCCTTGAGCTTACTGCCACACCCCAGGTGGAACGCGGCAGCGGCAAGCAGGCATTCCAGAACGTCATCTATGCCTACCCGCTATCCAGCGCCATGACGGACGGATTTGTCAAAGAACCCGCCGTGGCGACGCGCGAAAACTTCAATCCGAAGAATTATGATGCGGCCAGCCTGGAGCGGCTAAAACTGGAAGACGGCGTGCGCATCCACGAGAATACCAAGGTCGAACTGGAAGTATACGCCCGCGAGAACGGCAAGCCGATCGTAAAGCCGTTCATGCTAATTATTGCCAGGGATACCGACCACGCCGACGCCCTTGCGAAGTTCGTTGAAGATGAGGCGTTTTTTGAGGGGCGATACAAGGGTAAGGTCATCCAGGTTCACTCAAAGCAGAGCGGCGAGGAACGCGATGAGACCATTGAACAGCTTATCAATGTGGAGCGGCCGGAAAACCCGACGGAAATCGTTATTCATGTCAATATGCTCAAAGAAGGCTGGGATGTCACCAATCTCTACACCATCGTCCCGCTGCGCGCCGCGAACTCGCAAACGCTGGTGGAGCAGTCCATCGGGCGCGGTCTGCGCCTGCCCTATGGTCGTCGGACAGGTGTCGGCGCGGTGGATCGCTTGACCATCGTATCGCACGATCGGTTCCAGGAGATTGTAGATTACGCCAACAGCCCGGACTCGGTGATTCGGGGTGGCTTGAAGGTAATCTATGTAAATGACGAGCGATCCAAGGTGGTGATAGCAGAACCCGAAATTATGCAGCGCATTCAACCACGGTCCATTGAGGAGGGCGGCGGTGAATACAAGGGAGAACAACAGAAACTGCTCTTCGAAAAACCGAAAGAACAGGAAGCGGCCAAGGCCACCCTCGAAATCATTCACCGGCATTTTGAGTATCTACCGCGTTCCGTCGACCTCGCGACGCCGGAAATCCAACAGCAGATCGTTGAGAAAGTGCGGAATGCCATTACTCCGTCGCAACAGGAACTGGATGGTATTGTAGATTCGGTGAATCTGGTGGATGTGGTGGCCAAGACCATCGCCTTGCGTAACGAGCTGTCTATTGATATTCCGCGCATCACCGTCCAACCAGTGGGCGAGGTGACGCGCGGCTTCCGGGAGTTCAACCTCGACTTGTCAGGTGTGCGGCTCCAGCCGGTGGACAATGAGATTCTCATTCAGGAATTGCACAATCGGGAGCAGCATAGGCTCATGAGCGGCACCGGCATCGTGCCCGAAGAAAAACTCGAAGACTACCTTGTGCGTGGTCTCATTGATTTTAACGATGTGTGCTATGACGACCACGCGGAACTGTTGTATAAACTGGCGGGGCAGGTCGTGGCGCATTTGCGGTCCTACCTGAAGAATGAGGATGAGGTGCTCAATGTGCTTCAGTACCACCAGCAATCACTGGTGAACCTGATACATGCCCAGATGCAGGATCATTTTGTGGAAAAAGCTACCACTTATAAAGCCTATGTAAGCAAGGGGTTCACAACCCTACGGCCCAATAATTACTCGGCTCCTGCGGGCGCAACCGAGTGCGACTTCCGCGCCATGGTCTCAAACAAACAGGATATTCCCAAGATGCTATTTGCCGGGTTTGGCAGGTGTCTTTACCGTGTGCAGAAATTCGATTCGGATTCAGAGCGGCGTTTTGCTGTGATCCTGGAAAATGACAAGGAAGTAATCAAGTGGTTCAAACCGGCTAAAGGCGACTTCCAGATTCACTACACAGGCGAGGCGTCCTACGAACCTGATTTCGTGGTCGAGACCAGAACGGCGAAGTTCCTCTGCGAACCCAAAGCCGCTAACGAGCTAACAGCAGTGGATGTGGTAGCCAAGGCCGCTGCCGCAACGGAATGGTGCGCCAACGCCACAGCCCACGAAAAGCAACATGGCGGCAAGCCTTGGTCCTATCTGCTTATTCCGCACGACGTTATTTTGGATAACAAGACGCTTCAGGGATTAGCCGCAACTTACACCTATCGCGATACATCCAGCGACCAACAGTGATTCGGAGAAACTGCAATGATTCGATTCCTGCATACCAGCGACTGGCAATTGGGGATGACCCGCCACTTTTTTTCAGAGGGTGCGCAAGAACGCTACAGTCAATCAAGGTTTGATGCGATTCGCTCCATGGGCCAGATCGCCAAGGAAAACGAATGCCGGTTCATGCTGGTGTGTGGTGACTTATTTGAGTCGAACCAGGTCGACCGGAAGACCGTCGCCCGCGCTCTGGACGCACTCAGGGATGTGTCAATCCCCGTGTTCATTCTTCCGGGCAACCATGACCCTTTGAACGCCGCTTCTGTATACCATTCGAGTACCTTCATTGAGCAGAAGCCTTCGCATGTGCGGGTGGTTGAGACCGCCGCGCCCATCAAGATCGCAGAAGGTGTTGAATTGGTAGGTGCTCCATGGCTATCGAAACGTCCAGTCACAAATCCCATTGAGGATGCGATCAATGCCCTTGAGCCTGCAACCGAAAATATCCGTATTTGTATGGGGCATGGCGCCGTCGATACGCTTGCGCCAGACCGGGAGTCCACCGGGGTTATTTCAGTTTCAGCACTCGAACTCGCTCTCGACGAAAGGAAGGTAGACTTCGTGGCGCTTGGCGACCGACATTCTTGGACTAAGGTCGGTAAGACCGAGCGTATCTGGTACTCCGGTACGCCTGAAATGACGGATTTTCGCGAAACACAATCCGGATACGGCCTCATCGTGGAACTGGGTGAAAGTAGTGTGAACACCAAGCCTATTCAGGTTGGCCAGTGGCTATTCCTTGAGCACGAACGGGTGGATATCAACTCCGCAGATGATGTGGAAGCGTTAAGACAAACACTGGAGACCATGAAGGATAAGGCCCGTACGGTCATTCGACTGAACCTCGTTGGCTCACTTTCTCTGACGTTGAGCGGCACACTTCAAAATCATCTTACTGCCGCACAAGATGTATTTGGGGCTTTCGATGTTCGGGATGACGAACTTCTCCTCGTACCGGACGATACAGATTTTACGAATCTCGGATTTTCGGGTTTTGCCGATGCAACGGTGCAACGACTACGCAACAAAATCGTGGACGGTGGAACCGCAGGTACAGAAGCCCGCGAAGCTTTGATGCTTCTGTTGCGGTTGGCGCGGGAGGCGGTATGAAATTCATTCGTCTTCGAGTTGCCAATTACAGGGGCATTGGCGCAGCCGATGTAAAGTTCGGTCCCGCCGGGATTACGCTCGTGCAAGGGCCGAATGAAGCTGGGAAAACCAGTCTTGGCGAAGCTATAGGGCTTTTATTTGAATATTTAGATTCCAGTAAGGCTCGAAATATCGAAGCCATCAAGCCGGTTCACAGGGACGAAGGGCCGGAGATAGAACTGCATGCAGAAAGTGGTCCCTATACGTTCACTTACATGAAGCGCTTTCTCAAACGACCAGAAACCAAACTCACTATCAGCAACCCCAAGCCCGAAAACCTCACGGGCCGTGAAGCACACGAACACGCCGAGGCCATCCTCCGCGAAACGCTCGACGTTGTCCTCTGGAAGGCACTGAACATTCAGCAAGGCGACGCCATTCACCAGCCCGAGTTAGGCAAGCAGACCTCACTTTCCGCCGCGTTGGATCAGGCGGCTGGAGGCCGTCCCACCGATCCTGGCGAAGAGGGCCTATTCAACAAGGTGCGAGAGGAATATCTCCGTTATTACACCGAGCGCGGCACAGAGCGGAAAGAGCTAACTGATGCCCGCATTGCATTGACTCGCGCCGAAGAAGAAGTCTCCAATATCGAGCAGGCAATCCGTAACCTTGACGATGATACCGAACGTGTAGCCTCTCTCCAGCAAGAATTAGCACAATTGAAGGAACAGGACGATAGGCTGACCCAAGAGATCATTGCCTATACGGCCTCACTTGCCGAGATCAGAGATTTGGAGAGTGTGCTCTCGACGTCGCGTTTGAAGTTGCAGTCGGCCCACCAATCCGAGGAAGCGGCACACCGAGACCGCGACTCTCGCCAGGCGCTGATCACGAGGGTTGCCGCAGTCGATCAGGAATACAAGAAGATCAATGCCGAAAACGCTATGTCAGTTCCAGCTTTGGACCAGGCTGATCGTGAAGTCAAGAATGCACAAGGTGCTTTCAATGAAGCTGATCAGAAAAGGAAGTTGGCGGACAGCAATGCGGAACTCCGGCGAGCGGATTTCGACTATTACAATAATAAATTACAGCTTGAACAAATCGGTGAACGCAAGGCGCGTATCGACCTGGCCAGAACGAACGCTGCGCAGGCCGAGGAACTGCTTCGGCGAAATAAGGTGACCGCGCCGGTTCAACAGTTGATAGAAGAAGCCGAAAGGGAACTGCTTGCCGCTAAGGCAAAACTGGATACCGGAGCACCGCAAGTTTACCTTCAGAGTTTGGTCGATGGTTGTCTGGTAATTGATGGCACAGACAATACCTTGACGAAAGGAGAGAAACGATCTTTAACGGTCACCAGCAGCCTGCGGGTCAGCATCCCAAAAACATTGGATATTGAAGTGGTCGCAGGTGCCAGCTTTGCAAAGCTCCAGAAAAAGGTTGAGGATGCGCAGGTTGGGTTGGACCGCCTGTGTAAACAAGCTGGTGTAGCCGGTCCTCGCGAGGCCAGGCAGGCCTACGATGACCGCAACACTGCCGAGCGAATTGCCGCAGGTAAAGCACAGGTTGAAAAGGAGAATCTCCGGGATCTGGCGTACCAAAAACTGGACGAGATGCTGTTGGCTCTGCAACAAGGCGTCCCAGCCTACATCAGAAATCGTGTAAATGAGCCTGTGATATGTCCCGATTTGGAATCGGCAGAACGGGAATGGAAAAACAGAGAGTCGATACGGCGACAGGCAGTCGGTGCATGGGAATTGGCTCACCAAACGCTGGAGGTGGCAAGCGGTGTGTGGAATGGACTCAATACAAAGCACCACCATGCGCGAGCGTCATTTGATCTCTCGTCCAAGCAACTTAACCAGATTCGCGCAGACCTTGAGCAGGCACGCGAGAATATTTCCGATGATGATTTGGAAAAAGCTCTGGCGCAGGCAGTCCAGATCGTGGCTTCCGAGTATGCCAGGGTTCAATCCGCCGAGACGGCGCTCGGGGCGAAAAATCCCGAAAGGGTGAAAACCTTGTCGGAAACAGCCAAAGGATCCCTGCAAACTACCCAAAATCGCCGGAATGCCGCTCAAAATGAACTAATCGAAGTTCAGACACGACTGAAAATCCACGGTGAGGATGGACTCTACGAGAAACGGGGCGCGGCGCAGGCTGCTTGCGAACGTCTGATGGCGGAGACTTCATCCTGCAATCGGCGGGCGTCTTCTGCCAAATGCCTTTTTGAGACAATTCGGGAGGAACGGGATAAGGCTCGGCGAGCGTATGTGGCTCCGCTGAAGGAGAAAATTGAACAACTCGGCCGTCTGGTGTTCGATGGATCCTTCCAAGTGGATATCAGTGAGGAATTGCGGATTACAAGTCGAACGTTGCGGAATATAACCGTACCGTTCGACTCGTTGAGCGGCGGCACTCGCGAACAGCTTTCTCTAATCTTCCGAATAGCTTGCTCGATCATTGTCTCTCAGAATGGCGGCATGCCGCTCATTTTGGACGATACCCTTGGATACACCGATCCGGGCCGCTTGCGGCTTATGGGAGCTGTGTTGGCTAAGGCCGCCAAGGACTGCCAAATCGTAATCTTTACATGTGTACCCGAACGCTATGGCAACATCGGAGAAGCGACCTGTATTTCCTTACGATGACGAGACACTATCACGTAGTGCATTGTCACTGGACCGGTGTTACAAGCTTATTCGTCGTGGTGTTTTGGTCAAAAAAATAAAGAATTCGCGGACGGGATGTCGATTTCCCATGCCAGCCGCCGACGTATGGTGTCATTTGGTAGTCAGGCGGTATTTCTGTAATTTGCTATTGGGCTTTTCTGTTATCGTCATATCCACGAATATCTCGTCCAGTAGGCGATGAAGGCCTTTTGTGAATTCCCGTTCGGTTGCTGTAGCCTACAACGATCAGAGTTACCGCGCGGTTGTTTCACCCAAAGAACATACCGGCAGGATACCCAAGCGTCCAGATACTTATCGTGCCGGGCCGTATTCAAACGGGGGCGAATATGGCCCCGCCTCGGTCGAGCCTTGGGTAAAAAGAGGAATAATTTCCCCGCCACTTGCATTCGGTATTTGTTAGGGTATGATGGTATGAGTGATGACAATAAAGTTAAAGATGTTGTCGGGCCGTGCCGGTCATCACCGTGGCCCGGCAGCAATGTTGCAGGAGTATCCCCATGCGTATTTCCCGTTGGTTGTCCAATCGTCTTTCCAGCTTGATCGCCTCGGCCGTGTTGCTGGGCTATTCAAGTCT
Source organism: Planctomycetota bacterium (assembly GCA_021818445.1). GTDB lineage: Bacteria > Planctomycetota > Phycisphaerae > WQYP01 > WQYP01 > JAJZGD01. The sequence goes on along the minus strand of JAKAEB010000035.1, from coordinate 10,708 downwards.
TTCCGAGGCTTCCACCTTCGGCGGCAGCGGCGGAGCGCCGCTGCCGTGGGAGACGCCGCTGGCCCGTGTGCTGGCGAGCTTTACCGGCCCGGTGGCCAAAGCGCTGTGCATTCTTTCCATTGTGACGCTGGGCTTTGGCTTTGCGTTCTCGGAAGGCGCGGGAATGAGAAAGATTCTCGGCGTACTGCTGGGCGTGTCGATTGCCGTTACGGCTACCAGCTTCGGCGTGAGCTTCTTTGGCTTTGATGGCGGAGCGGGCTTCTGATGAGCAGTTCTGTCGACAAAATAGAAGGTCTGGAAGTGCCGCTACACTTATCCCTTACCCAGGGCGTACTTTTGGGTGGTGTGCCACGAGCTTTTGGCATTCTCAACGGCACCACCGCCTTGGTACTTGGGCTGGGACTGCACGTCTGGTGGCTGGGATTCCCATTGGGGCTGGTATTGCATACCGCCGCCGTCGTGCTGACCCGGTTGGACCCGGACTGGTTTGAGATTTTCCGGGCACATATTAAACAGCCGGTATTTCTGGATACGTAATAAAAAGTTTTCAGTGTGAAGTGTTCAGTTTTCAGTTCCCGATTTGTGGCTGAAAACTGAACACTGAAAACGTAACACTATGGATGATTTATGTGGAATTTAAGTGAATATCAAAAGCATCCTCGGCGTTTGAGTGATTACCTGCCATGGGCGGCTTTCATCGGACCCGGGGTGATTCTCAATAAGGATGGGAGCTTTCAGCGTACCATCCGCTTTCGGGGACCCGATACGGGGAGTTCTACGCCCGGCGAACTCATGGCTATGCGCGCCCGTCTGAACAACGTGCTCAAACGTCTGGGTTCCGGCTGGTGTATCCATGTCGAAGCCGCGCGTAAAAGCGCCCAATCGTACCCCACAAGCTCTTTTCCCAATTCCGCCGCCACACTCATTGACCAGGAACGCCGGAAAACGTTTATCGGTGATCACTGCGAATCCAACTATTTTCTGACCTTGACGTTTCTACCTCCGGAGGATCAGGTGCGCTCCCTGACCAGTGTGCTTATTGAACGCCCTGTAGATAAGGCGGGTATTTCCTATCGGGCCTCGTATGAGACGTTTCTAGGTCAGATTACTCAGATCGTTAATTTGCTTTCCGGCTTTATGCCGGAGGTGATACCCTTGGATGATGACCAGACCCTCAGTTACCTCCACGACTGTGTATCCGAGCGGGTGCTGAAGGTTAAAAGGCCATTGCAATCGTTTTACCTTGATGAAATGCTTACCGATTCAACCCTGAGCGGGGGATTAAGCCCGAAGCTGGGAAAGCATTTTATCAAGACCGTTTCTATCCGAGCCTATATCGGCCAGACCTTGCCCTGTTTATTGGATGGCTTGAATGAATTGGCCGTGGAATACCGCTGGGTAGCGCGTTATCTGCCCATGGACAAGGTGCAGGCGACAAGTCATCTGGGCAAACTGCGGCGGCAATGGTTTGCCAAACGCAAGGGAATGGTCACATTACTGAAGGAAGCGATCATGAAGCAGGAAAGCCGGCTGGAAGACTCCGATTCTCTTAACAAGGCCCAAGATGCCGATGCAGCCTTGCAGGAACTGGGGGGAGATTATGTATCATTCGGTCACTTTACGCTGACCGTCACAGTCTGGGATGAAACTGAATCTGCCGCCATCGACAAGGCCCGTGCGGTACAGCAGGTGGTGGACAGCAATGGCATCATTTCCCAAATTGAAAGTTTTAATGCCGTACAAGCCTGGCTGGGAAGCCTGCCGGGCCATGGTTATGCCGATGTTCGCAGGCCGCTGATATCGTCACTGAATGTCTGTGATCTTATGCCCGCCAGCAGCATCTGGTCCGGGCCGGCACGGTGTAAGCATCTTAATGGTCCGGCCCTGCTGCAAACCCGCACGGCGGGATCCACACCTTTTCGGCTTTCGATTTATCAGGGCGATGTGGGCCATACCCTGATTGTAGGACCAACAGGTGCGGGTAAATCAACACTGCTGAACTTATTGGCCTGCCAGTTTTTGCGTTATGACAAGGCTCGAGTCTTTATCTTTGACAAGGGCCAGAGTGCACGGGCCATGACGTATGCCATGGGTGGGATGTTTTATCCGATTGGGGCCGAAGCCAATAAGCAAGCCAGTACGCAGACCAGTCTGCAGGGCGGCAAACAGATCGGCACACAGCCCAGTGGTCAAGTCGAGGAGCAAGTATGCTTCCAGCCGCTGGCCCGGATTGATGAAGATGGAGAATTAGCTTGGGCGCAGGATTGGCTGTTGGACTTGCTGGTACGGGAAGGCATTACCGTTACACCCAGCCTCAAACGGGAATGCTGGTCGGCTCTCAATAATCTAAAAATACTGCCGACGCGGCAACGCACGATGACCACACTGCGGAACTTGGTGCAGGATACCACGATCCGGCAGGTGTTGGAGAGTTTTACACTTGTCGGCCCTTATGGCAAGTTGCTGGATGCCGATCAGGAAACACTCTCCGATGGCGATTGGCTTACCTTTGAGACGGAGCATTTGATGCACTCGCCGCGTGTACTTCTGCCGGTGTTGACGTATTTATTCCATAAACTCGAAGCGCGTTTCAATCAGGGGCATCCCACCCTGCTGATTCTGGATGAAGCCTGGATGTATCTGACCGATTCGACGTTTGCCGCACGGATACGCGAATGGCTCAAGGTGCTGCGTAAGAAGAATGTCGCGGTAATCTTTGCCACACAGTCACTGGCGGATATTGCCGAGAGTTCCATCGCCCCGGCGATCATTGAAAGCTGTCTGACGAGAATCTTTCTACCCAACGCTGCGGCATTGGAAGATACGTCGCGCCGGGTCTATCAATCCTTTGGCCTCAGCATGCGCCAACTCCAGATACTGCAAACCGCAACACCCAAACGGGATTACTATCTGCAATGCCGGCAGGGATCGAGGTTATTTCAATTGGATTTACAACCCATTGCCAAAGCCTTTTGTGCCGCCGGTTCGCCGGAGGATCAGGCCCGGATCACACGGGTATTGGCCCAACAAGGGCAGGATGGTTTTGTCACCGCGTATCTCAATGAATTGGGTATCCACGAGGAATATTTGCAGAGTTTGTCTCCGCAGAACAATACACGGTTGGTGCGGCAAGAAAAACCCATCAATGTATTCCGAAGCTACGGAACCAGAAAGGAATGGTTATTATGAAAAACCAAAATGCAAAAGCTGATCAACCACCCATTGGCCAACAATATAACCACTGGCGTAAGGCAGTGATTGCGGCATCGCTGGGAGTATCTCTGATGGTTGCGGCCCCAGCATTAGCGCTCTTTGGAGGGATCGTCTTTGATCCCAGCAACTTTGTCGAGCACATTCTGGCCGTGGCCGCATCGGTGCAGCAACTGGCCCGCATGGAAAGTCAGTTGCAGGTCCAGGAAAAGATGCTCGCCAATCTGGGCAGTAATGCTTGGCCAAATATGGCCCAGTCCATGCAGGACACATCCATTATTCTGCAAGCCGGGGGGCGTTTTTCTGGCGGCAATCCCGATACCCAGATGGCGAGTAATGAACCGCTGTCGTTTGGCAATGGAACTACCAACCCGAATAGCACGGCAATGGCAGAGTTACGCACCCAATGGGATCAGAACAATCGGGCCAGTGTTATTCAGAACCGGCTTTTGGAAAACCAGATTGTTTCCAATATGCCAGCCGATTCACAACAGATTGGTGGCATCGTTGCCGCCTCCAACAGTGCCCCCGGTCTGACGGCGGCCATTGAGGCCCACAATCAGTTGCTGGCGAATTTAAGCGTGCAGATAGGCCGGATAATCGCCCTGAAAGTGGCCAAGAATCGACTGCACGCGCAGCTTTCCGCGCAGGATCAGTCGCGCCAGGCATATCACGCCGCCGTGCGGCACTGGGTGATGCACGATTGGAACAATCCAACCCCGAGCCAGCCAATTGCGGACCCGTTTCCGGATATTTATGGGAATTGATGTCGGATGGATCAAACAGCATGAACGCCTTGCCACAACGAAATCAGCAAAAAGCCAAGATTAAGGAGACTAATTGATGAAATCAGAAACACCGACACACAAACTGGAAAAACCGAGTATGAAAAAAGGGATTCCAGGTAAACCTGCTCTGACCAAACCGCTCTGGTATGCGGCCATCACGATAAGCGCCATAGTCACGTTGACCGTGCCCACGACCTCATGGGGCTTTGGAATCGTCTTTGATCCCGCGATTTATGCCAAAAATATCCAGCAGGTTCAGCAGGATATTCAGATGCTCCAGATCATGCAGCAGCAACTTCAACAGGAAGAGATGATGCTGGCAAGCATCAACGTCAACATGTTTCCTCAATTGAGCTACTCCATGAACCAGTTGCAGGCCATTATTGAGCAACCGGCCTATCTGGCCGCCAATGTGCAAGCGGTCATCAGTACCGACTATCCGATGAACTTTGCCAATGTATCTAATACCCAGATTCTGGCCCTGCAGCAGCAATGGCAGCAGAATCAGAGATCGGCTCTGGTGGAGAATCGGCAGATACAAAACCAGATCGTGGCCCAGATGCCCGCAACTTCCAGTCAGGTGGGCCAGTTGGTCGCCGCCTCCAATTCCGCACCCGGTGCCACCAGTGCTCTGCAAGCGGGCAATCAGATTGTCGCCACGCTGGCTGGCCAACTTCAGGAGTTGGAGGCTCTGGAAGCCAGTAACCAGAGAACCTCCGCGCAAAAGCAGGCCATTGACCAATCACAGAGAGCTTATGCCGATCAACAGCGTGCGGCGGTGATGAGTGATTGGAATACCCCGGTGACAACGCAAGGGATCCCAATGCCGTTTGGTCAGCAATAAGCAAAATAAATATGTCCAGGTAAAGCGGCCAACGTAAGGCTGTTACATAAAGGAATCCCATGCCAACCATCAATCTGATTCTGAACCAATACCTGCAAACCATCAATAGCGCCTTTGGTCTGATCCAGGGCCATGTGGTCTGGCTGCTGAATTTTCTGATTATTATGAATATCGTTTTGTCGGCCATGCTATGGGCCTTGTCAGAAGATCAGGTCATGGTCAAATTGGCTCGTAAAATCGTCTACATTGGATTTTTTGTTTGGCTGGTTCAGAATTGGCAGAGCCTTACCGATACCATCGCCCAATCGTTTATGTACCTGGGCTTTGAAGCTGGGGGAATAGGTTTTCCCCAGGTGTATCTGCTGAACCCCGGCAATATCGCCTATCGCGGCTTTACCGCCAGTTCCCCGATCATGACGGAAATAGGCAATCTGTGCGGGCCAATCGGCTTTTTTAAGAACTTTCCGCAGATTGCACTACTGACACTGGCCGTACTGGCCATTCTGGCCGCGTTCTTTATTATCGCCATACAGGCCGTTGTGACGATTCTATCCTTCAAACTCGGCTCATTGGCGGCCTTTGTACTGATTCCCTTTGGAGTACTTTCCAAGACCGCATTTATTGCCGAACGTCCCTTGGGCTGGGTGGTGTCATCCGGTGTAAGACTCATGGTATTAACCCTGGTGGCGGGAATCGGTGATCTGGCCTTTGGCCATCTGCAACTCAATCCGGATTCTATTACGATCCGTTCGGCTCTGGACATTGCACTGGGAGCCATTGTGCTGATGGTGTTGGCGATTACCGCGACACGATTAGCTGGTGATCTGGTCTCCGGCGGACCGAGCCTGGGCGCGGTAAGCATGATCGGAGCAGCCGGCGGTGCCGGAGCGGTGGCTTTTGGCTCCGGTCAGGCGGTATATGGCGGCGGAACCTTTTTAGCCGGCTCTGTGGTTGGGGCATCACTGGCATCGGTGCGTGCCGCATCCGCGATAAGTTCCAACACGACCATGGCGGCTGGTGGTGGTTCTTTGACAACAGGAGCCACCAAAACCACGCCGTCATCATCGGCCACGCCACCACGCTCTTCATCTGGTGCATCATCAACATCTTCCGCTTCGGATCATCTTCGGTCTGGTAGCCAGAAGATCAGCAATGGGATCGGCAAGATCGGCGGATCAGGAGGTGGAGGATTCAGTGCGGGCCGCAGCGGACTATCAGAGGAATAACCAGATGGCCGCGAAACGGCCATGATTTGCTATGTGAAAAACAGTGGATCAGTTTTTGCAATACGTTTTATAGATCATTTTGAATGTATTTATGGAGTTTGAAAATGGGATTTTCATTACACACGACCAGTTATGGTCAGAACAACAAGACCGATTACCAGCCACCATATAGTCAGGCGGCCAAAGCCTGGGATCAGCGGATCGGAACCGCCCGCCAGCAGGCGGCCCACTGGCGGCTGGCGGCTCTGGGATGTCTGGGTTTGGCTATACTTTCCACCAGTGCTTTGGTCTACATGAGCCTGACACGTCAGGTGGCCGCTTACGTTGTGCCGGTAAACCGGGTGGGAATGCCGGGCCGTATTGAACTGGCCAATGGACTTTATAAACCCGATACGGCCCAGATCGGCTACTTTGTCGGTCAGGTGGTGCGTTTGGTCCGGTCCCGTCCGTTGGACCCGGTGGTACTGCGGAATCAATGGTTGCAGGCCTATCACTTTTTGGCCGGAAATGCGGTGCGGGCCATGAATCAGTATGCGGCCTCACAAAGCCATGTAAGTACCGCTGCCCGAACCGTTCACCTGGTCAGCATTCTCCAGCGCAGCAAGACCACCTATCAGGTGCGCTGGATTGAGGCCACCTTTCGTCACGGCCTTGAAAAGCGGTCGGTGCGTTACACCGGTCTCTTTGAGATCAAATTGATCCCGCCGCATAACGCCCATGCGGTCTTTAACAATCCACTGGGTGTTTATATCACCAGTTTTACCTGGAGTCGTGACTTTGATGCTCCGGTGCAAACGGTGCGATAGCCGGAGAGAGAGACGCCCATGCCCAGCAGGGAAGTCTGCGGCGTGAAGAAAAAACTGTGAACCGACATTGAAAATTGGAATTCAGATAACCGCTTTTATTTAGGAAAGGATTTTTACATGAACATAGACATGAACTTCAAAACAAAAGGCTTCAAGGGTTTTGCCGGTTGGGGCTTGATGGCGGCACTGGGCCTGTTGGTCGGATGCACAGCGCAAAAGCCGGATATTGTTGTTGGGCCGGATACACGGCTGGTGCCCGCCCACCTTGTCTCCAATCCGGCCCCGCCCAAAGTCGTCGAGGTCAAGGTGCCGGTACTTGAGCCACAATTGCGGCCATTGCCGGTAACGATGGCTCGTAAAACCCAAGCCAGAAATTCGGGCAATGTTTTACAGAGTATTGCCAATGCGGTGGCCAGAGCCACACAGGAGCCGACACCCAAGGGATTTATTGATGCCGTTCAGTACTACAACTATGCCCCGGGCGTGGTGTATACCGCCATCACCAGTCCGGGCTTTGTCACCACCATCGCACTTGCTCCAGGCGAAAGATTGGAAAGCTGCGCCGCCGGGGATACGACCCGTTGGATTGTGCAGGAAGTCCATGCCGGTTCCGGGCCGCAGCGTCAGACGCTGGTGCTGGTCAAGCCTCGTCTACCGGATTTGAGCACCAACATGGTCATTACCACCAACCAGAGAATTTATCAGCTTGATCTACAGAGCGTAGCGGTGGGAGTTTATCAGACCATGATCGCATGGCACTATCCATTTGGTGATCTGATCATGATTCGCCACACGATGCAACGGGAAAACAGTCGCCAGGCAGCCATTCTGGGCCGAAACATGAATTTATCCCAGATGAATTTCAATTATCTGATTCTCAAGCAGAAGGGCAAAACGCCGCCATGGACGCCGCTAAGAGCTTTTGACGATGGGACAAAGACCTTCATTGAGTTCCCACCGGAACTCGGCGTTACAGCAGCACCTCCCCTGTTTGTGTTGGGTCGCAATGGACGATCCCAGATTGTCAACTACCGAATCGAAGGCAATTACTACGTCGTCGATCAATTGTTCAATGAGGCGGAACTGCGTCTGGGTGAAAATCCGCAGACCATTGTGCGAATTGTGCGGGCCAAGCCCAAATAACATGGAGAAACACAGCAAGGCAATCACGGATCAGAAAGAATTTTTAACATCACAACCCATGTAATGAGAGGAAAAGCGATGGATGAAATAACCAATAAAGACACAAACGAAATCATTGAACCGCAAACCGTTGCAGAGAACATGACACCGGAACCCAGCCTGGGTGACACGGATGTGGGTGCTTCTGCATTGCCTTTGGATGGGCAGTCCGCCACAGCGGCACCACCGCAGGTTTCCGAGATGCATCTGACGACCGATGCCGAATCCTCGGAGCAAACTCAACGGCAAGCCAATGATCCCGTGAATGGTTTTATCGGAAATTCCCCAGATCAGATGCCAGACCCTTATCATCTGCCGGATGAGAAACAAGATGGCCAGACGGTGCTGCGTATGCACACGCCGCAACCAAGGGTGACGCGGTTAAAACCCAGGGCGGTCATGTTGATACTGCTGGCCGCCGCAGGCGCGGTGGGCACCGCCCTGTTCATTGGTCTGGGCGGTGGGCCATCGGTTCCGCAGGTACAAAGACGGCCGTCTTCCAATGCGGTTGTACAGTCGTCCGGCGAAGTGGCCGACAACAATGCTCTTTTGAGCACGTTGCCGCAGACGTACACCTGGCCGCAAGCGGATAGCCATGCCGCCGCTGCGGTTCCAGGCCATTTGGCAAAGCCAGCCAAGAACTCATCTGCGGTGTCCAAATCGACCACCGCACCGGATCGGCAGCGGATGCGTGACTTAAAATCCTTGCAGCGCCAATGGCGTCAGGCGATGAATGCCCCGGTCGTTTTTGCCGGTATGGCGGATTCGGTCAATAGCAATGGCGTCACGGCAACGTCGCCGATGGCTAATGCGTCCTCGCCGGACCCAGATAACGGATTGCTCACTTCTGGCGGTGTTATTCCACCGGGATTTCAAAGTCCGTATGGAAATTCAAGCCAGGGGATTGGCTCCGGCGACCAAGGTACCGCAATTCAACAGGAGCATCGGGCCTTTATGAAATCATCCGCTGGGGTTCAATCCTATTTGGCCCAACCGTTGACGCCGCCGGCATCCCCCTATGAAATTCAGGCTGGCACCGTGATCCCCGGCGCTCTGGTAACCGGTATTAACAGCGATCTGCCGGGCCAGATCATCGGCACGGTGACGCAAAACGTCTTTGATTCCGTTTCTGGAAAATATCTGCTCATACCGCAGGGATCGCGGTTATTAGGCCGTTACAGCAGTGTGGTGGGCAATGGTGAAAACCGAGTATTGGTGGCTTGGCAGCGGTTGATACTGCCCAATGGCGATTCTATTGTGCTTGATGCCATGCCGGGTACCAACCAGGAAGGTCAATCGGGTCTTCATGATCAGGTAAATTACCACTTTGCCAAACTCGCCCAGGCTGCGGCCTTGAGTACGGCTATCGCCTACGGCGGCAATCTGGCCATTAATCCCAACAGCACCTCCACCAATCAGGATGTGGTGGGTAATACGATTGCCCAGGAAGGTTCCCAGATCGGCCAGAAGATTATTGACCGACAACTCAACGTGCAGCCAACGATTACAATTCGGCCCGGCTGGCCGTTTCGGGTTCTGGTCAACGAGGACATGATATTAAAACCATATCGGCCTTGAGGCCGCTGATGAATGTTAAATCATTTGACGGAACTGAACAACGCATCAGACAGAAAAGACCTTACAAACAACCGTAAAAGGAGAATAAATTATGACCGACATATCACTACCGGCATTTCATCACACGGCGACAACCCAGTGTAATATTAAAGTTGATTACCGTATGGGGTTGGATTTACAACTCTACCGGCAGTTCTACAAGCAGGCTTACAATGCGGAGGTTGCCGATGCGGACCTGGTGCGTGAGATGGCCCGGCGATTTATGGATGCGGACCGGGAGTTTCAGGCGTTCAAGACCAGACTCGCCGCTGCCAACGTCCGCAAAGCACCAAAGATCAACTCTGCGAATGACGTTAAAAATAGGCCAACACTAAACGGTTCTGGGGCAGTGTCGTCATGACCGATGGACGATTAAATCATAATTGATTATTAGATTTGCGGCGTTTTAAAAACAAGAAAGATGCAGCGTGCATGGTCATGTTTATCGTTTCATCAAATTAAGTGACTTGTGTGGCCTCGGCAATTCTCCGTTAGTTCATCATCATTCTCGACCACACCATTCGATGAATCCCCGTCGCAAAAAGAAGTGACTGTGGCAGCCAACCTTCCGCCAAATCGACGGATGCAGAGAAATTGTATTGTCACCATACTCGTGAAGCCGCCACTGTGGCTTGGCATCCGGCAATAAACTTACTTGTACTATTGCTCCGCATCCACATGGACAGATCATCGCCACGAACCACTTTTTTTCCCCTTCGCCCATCACATAGACTGTATCAGCGTCGAGCGTTTCAGGCAACTCTTCCAGATATACGGTGCGCAATCGCTTGGGAGTTCGTCTGTACCTTGAGACAAGCCGAATCCATATCCGTGAGACCACACCAGCAATAAATCTTATCATGCTATTTGCTGCCCTTAGCTTAGTTCCGGCTTATCGAGCAACGGTGCGACATCGCCACGTCCGAGTTCTTTGCTAAGCACTATACAAGTCTGCATTTTCGATTCTGTTTCTTTAAACGTTAGGCCTTCGTGTAACCCAATACGCTGTGAGGCAAATTCCTCATTTGCGGGGAT
>JAKAEB010000089.1 GCA_021818445.1 Planctomycetota bacterium | reverse complement strand
TAAACGCCGCAACGCCGCAGGCTCAACCCGCATGCCCATGGCCTGGAAACCGCCCGGATAACAATCAGGCCATGAAGCCGGAGGTCACCAGGTATCAGGAGCAAAACACCCATTCCGGTGCAGTGGAGTAGATGGGAAAACGCGACGAGAAGAAAGATTCGGACACGTTATGGGAAAATTATTTACAGTAGCCGTTAACATCAAAATTGCAGGTAGCGCTCAGCGGCAGATTGTCAGAGGGATTATCCGATTCTGCCAAACCTCCGCGGCGTGGCGATTGGTGGAACATCAAGGCATGCCGCTGGCGCTATCACCCCGCCTGGTGGAACTGGATTATGACGGTTTAATCACCACGCTTAACAGCGCATCTGATTTGCACAACGTCAAAGCCGGACGAAGCCCTGTGGTGGCGGTCAGCCAAGGGCTTTGGGCACCCAACATCTCGGTTGTTTGCAGCAATGATACCCTCATCGGCGAAGTCGGGGCACGATACTTTTTGGATAAGGGCTTTCACAACTTTGGGTATTACGGAGCCAGCCGCTATCAATGGGCGGCACTGCGAAAAAAGGGCTTTTGCGATACTCTGAAACGCGCTGGATTTACCGTTGCAACGCAACAGGCTTCGCATAACGTCAATATTGACAAAGCGATGCCACGCTTACGCCGCTGGCTAAGCGAACTGCCGCGCCCCTTAGCGCTGATGGCCAGCGACGATATGCCCGCCCGTCACATTTTGGCCGCGTGCCGGGAACTTGGCCTGCAAGTTCCGGAGCAAGTGGCCGTTTTGGGCGTCGATGATGATGACATCCTGTGTGAAATGGCGGCACCTCCACTCTCGAGCATCATGCAGGACTGTGACCGGATCGGCTATGAAGCGGCAGCACTTCTGGATCAGATGATGAAGCGAAAGCAGCAGTCTTACCGGGTCATTGAAATTCCACCTGTGCGAATCATCGAGCGAAAGTCAACGGACATCACGGTCATTAAGGATGCGGATGTTGTCAATGTGCTGCGACTTATCCGCGAGAGAGCCAATGATTCTCCAAGCATTAAGTCTTTGATGCGCGAAATCCCGATGTCCCGGCGCACACTGGAGCGCCGCTTCAAGGCGGCACTGGGGCGAAGTCCCGCCGACGAAATTCGTCGGTGCCGTCTGGAGCGAGCCAAGTTGCTGCTGCGAAACTCAACATTGAAGATAAGCCGTGTGGCAAATCAGTCGGGCTTCTGTGACGCCAGGACGATGGCAGTGGTATTTCGGCGAGAAATGAAAACCTCCCCAAGCGCGTACCGCCGGCAATTCCGTGACCATTAATTGGCACTGTGATAAGGCATGACCATCTCGTCGGGGTTATCGGGACAGACTCACGCGCGGTGATTCCCCATCCGAAATGGAGAACTTTCCAGCCAAAGCGCAAGAGCGACGCCGAGTCCATTTTTCCGATCTGGCCCGAGACGCAATGACTGATCGGAAGAAAAGCTTGCCGGTCGCCTGATATTCGCGACGGTGGTTAAACACGGGTCAAATATCGGCACACTTTCTTTATTCGAACCGGCCGCGGCACAAGCAACCGGAATGTGCTTGCCTGGAATTATTCACGCTGGAAATCCGAACGATCATCATATGGAATCCCACGCAATATACACCTTTGATTGCAAAGGAAGATTATGACGCAAAATGACACCATATTGACGCAAAGCGGTATTGTGTGTTACTCGGGTATGTCCTACACTCTTTATTGAACATGGCTCCGAGTTCTGTGGCGAACTGATTCCGGTCCGCGATGGAAATCGACATTTTGGCATTGCCGGTTCTCCTGATGAAGGAAAGCTGTTGAGAAGCATGGCGATACACAGGTAACGGCCTATTGCTTTCTTAAGCCGCGTGTCGCGGCAAACCGCCGCCCATTCGGTCAGTGGGCCGTTCAAGTGGCTCCCGAAGGGAGCAGGAGTTTTTTATGTTTTTCAGTTCTCCGAATAGAAACAACTGGCATGGTTACCGACAACTGGCACTTGCGGCGGCCGCATTCGGCGCGGCGCATTTTGTTGCCGGCACAGCCTCCGCAACCACAATCACCGTTTTGAATCCGGATTTCAGCAGCCCTGTCACCAGTTCCTACGTTGCCCACGGCACCGTGGCCCCCGGCAGCGACACGGCTAATACGGATTGGGGAATCCAGGGCTACGGTGGAGTGGAAGCGGAGGGCAACCTTTATTCCAAAGATCCCACGGGACAAGTTCCCCAACTCGTTGGAAGCCAAGTTGCCTTTGCTGACGCAGTAAGCACCAACACCAGCCTTTCGAGCCAACCGTACAACAGCGATTTCTATCAGAATGTCGGAGCGTTGCAGGCAAATACGACCTACTCACTGACTGTGTACACCGGATTTAATGCTGGATACAAAACCGGTGAATTTGGCGTTCTTGAACTCGTCAACGGCACCAGCGACACCGGCACTGTCCTGAATAGCGTGGCGTATACGCCCAGCACGGCTTGGCCGTATGCGTTTGAGGACATCAGTCTCACCTACACAAGCGGGAGCACCGCTTCGGGAGATTTGACTGTTGTACTTGGTGTTGCGGGCCCCGCCAGTGGCGATCAGATCGGCTTCAACAATGTCCGATTGACTGCGTCGCCGGTGCCGGAACCGTCGGCAATGGGCCTCTTGGCCGTCGGTGGCCTGAGCTTACTACTGGTCTGCCGCAAGACTGCATCGCGGCGAAGCGTGTAACAAAGCGTCGGTGACGCATCGCTTCCCATGTACGACCCCACAGGCCCGAACTGACTGATTGACGGAAGGTCACGCGTTGATATTTACTCGCAGCCCCCATCAGATGGAGAACGATTATGTGTTTGAACCGTTTGCCCCAAATGCTCCGGAAGCGCCAGCAGGGGTTTACTCTCGTTGAACTGCTGGTTGTGATCAGTATTATCGCCCTGCTCGTTGCGCTACTTCTTCCAGCGCTGGCGCAAGCCCGGCAGTTGGCCAACACGGTGGCATGTGCCAGCAACGAGCGGCAGATCGCCATTGCAACAATCGAGTGGTCTCATGAGCACCGCGGGTTCGCGCCCGGCGCGGCGCTCTATGGCGAGCTGGTCTATAACAATCCAAATACACCTGGGATAGGACAATTTCTCAGCACACAAGGAGTTCCTGAGGCAGGCCCGGCTGGAGTCACCCCCGTCGGACGGCGATGGCCTTGGGCATGGCGAGGACAAAGCGTGCTGGTTACTCGGGGATATATTACCGCGCCCAACGCGTTTATTTGTCCCGCCGATGGCTGGGCACCGTCTGTCATGGCCGCCCAGGAGCCGTGGTTGCAATACGCCGGATTCGTTGAATATCAGTTTAACTTAAGCGTCGTTGGGCAGTGCACCTCCGCGATATTCGGACCAGGCAACGACAATATTTCAGGGCTTTATGATAACACAAATTACTATCCGTATTTATTATCGGGATTTCCGAACCCCAGCGGGGTGGGGGTTCCGGGGCCTAATAAATGCCCACAAATTGATGTTGCGAGCAATCCTACAGAAACGATGCTATTGGAGGACGGAGTAAGCGCCACCGATTATTGTAATCCGAACTGGCCGCTTCCAAAATCCGCCGCGACCGCAGATCCAGCGGACAAATGGGGGCAGGACGGCAATGCGGTACACGACAACTTCAAAGAGATGAATGTAACATTCCTTGATGGACATACCGAGACAATCCGAATGGCGAATTTGACCATTCCCCCCGCCAACATCCACGGCTATAACGCCTCGGAAGGGTATATGGAGTACATCACGTTTTACCTCCACCGGTAATAATCACAGACGCGGCCGGGCGGCTGGAAATGTTTCCTGAACGATCTAAAAAAACGAAGAATTGCGGCGATTAAGAGAAATTGTACGAATCGAATTCGCCCGCAGGCCGCGGTAATGGAAGGTGCTATTATGATAAATTCAGGGGACACGCGATACGTGGCACTGGGATGTGCCGGCCTCTGGCTGTTTTTGCTGGCGGGCGGCAAGGCTGCCGGATCCGGAGCGGGCGGTGGATACTATGGCCTGACGGTTTCCTCGGGCGGCGTGCTGGAACTTAACGGCAGTCCATATTGTGGGGTCGGGGTTAACATGGTTCAGCCCGCCATGATGGATTTGCTGGCCAACAATCCTGCCGCCGTTACCCAGGATTTTCAGGAACTTCAAGCCCACCACATTCCATTTGTGAGGTTTCCCGCATTGGCGTCATGGGGAAGCTATTCCAGCCAGTATTCGTACCTAACAAGTGTTTATCTGAATAACCCAACCAAATATTTCAACTCCATGAATGAGCTTTGCTCAATTGCCAACCAGTACAATGTCGGGCTGATTCCGAGCCTGGCTTTTACAAATTGGCCAAACGTCGCGGCTGCGGGCTCCGCCAATTCGTCAGCCGCATACGCCGCCGCACAGGGGCTTGCGCCGTGGACGGATCCTTCTAGTCCGGTGGATCAGATCTGGACAAAATACGTCACGGAGATGGTCACACGGTACGAACACAATCCGGCGATATGGGGTTGGGAATTTGGAAACACGATGCAGATGGACCTGCCCAACGCCGCGCAGGTTTTTCCAGGGTACCAATCCTCTTGGGAGTATACGCATGCGCAAATGTGGAACGTGTACCAGCAGTTTGTGAATCTTGTCCGCCAATACGATCCCTACCACATTATTGAATCGGGCAACAACTTTCCGGGCAGTTCGTCCTACCACAACATGGTAGATGGCACTTGGACCAAAGACACCCCAGCCCAATGGGTGTATATGCTGCAACAGAACAACGCAGCATTCGACATGATCGGCGGAAAGGCATACGGCTCGAGTGCGATCGCCGATATCAACGCCGCCGTAGCCGTATCTCAACAAGAGCGCAAACCCTTGTTTGTCAACGAGTTTGGCGTTGCCGGCACCCAGGCCGAAAGCCAGGCATCCTTTCAGGAAATGCTTAACACGCTGGTTGCCGACAAGGTTTCACTGGCGGCGGTGTGGGCATTTGATGAAACGGGCCAGACGCTGGCGGCGGGAGATGGCAGCTACTTTTCCATCACGCCAACCAACAACCGGAGTTTTATGCTCGGCCTCATCGAAGCCGCCAATGCAGCCGATGGAAACCCCGTGCCCGATCCGGCCGCGTTGGGGCTGTTTGGCGTTGGCACCGCCTTCAGCATGTTATTGCTGAAGCGCTGGGAGGCAGGTTGACGCTCGTTGGCGGTCGGTCGGCTGCTTCGCGCGGGCGAATGTCAGCGCTGCCGCGCGGCAATCATTATGGCGATCAGGAATGAATGGTCGCCAATACGGCATCCGAGTCATTTATGGGATCGTTATCTTGAAATCGCAATTGAATATGAAGTCCGATTTTTCACGCCGCAAATTCATTCTGGCCACCTCGGGCGCAGCCGCCCTGGCCGCTTTGGCGGGATGCGGTTCTCCAACTGCCGCATTGTTAAAAAGAGGCTCTTCCGCCTCCGGGGGATCAGTGCTGGCACTGGACCTTGGCGGTCGCAACTGGATGGTGGTTCAGAAGGGCAAGAGGGATCCCATTAGCGCTACGGTTCCCGGGGATATCTTCACTGATTTGCTGGCGGCGGGCCGCATTCCTGATCCGAACTATCGCGAAAACAACGACCTGATTCAGTGGGTGGGATTGGTTCCGTGGGTCTACTATCGAGATTTTACGGTCACGCCGGAACTTTTATCGCAACCGCGCGTAATGCTGCATTGCGCAGGGCTCGATACGCTGGCCAGGATCTGGATCAACGAAGCATTCATCGCCCAGCCCGAAAACATGTTCCGAGATTGGATTTTTGATGTCAGAGAGCATCTACGGGCAGGGAAGAACTCCATCCGCATCGAATTCTCACCCTGCGGCAACACTGTCGCCGCCGGCGCCAATCCGGAAATTGACAGCGGCAGCAAACCCTGCAGCGATCTGGTAAAGAAGCTGTGGGATGCATACCGCAAAGAACATGGAGCCGATCTGGCGCGCGATACTTTTTTCGGCAATCAGCTTGGCAATCCGCGCAGTTGGATACGCAAAGCCCCTTATATGTGGGGCTGGGACTGGTGCCCGGCCGTGGTGACTTGTGGAATATGGAAGTCCATCGAGTTGCTCGGCTATGAATCCCGGATAACCGATGTGGGAGTTTTCCAGGATCACAGCCGGCACGGCCGGGTTAAGCTGACGGTTCGAACTTCTATTGACAATCCTGGAAAGCGGGTACTGGATGTGGTGGCGAGCGTCAGGCTTAACGGCAAGGCTGTGACCGTGGGATACGGATCGGTCAAGGCGGACGAGTCGGTTATTGAACTGGAGATTCCAAATCCGCAACTTTGGTGGCCCAATGGCATGGGAGATCACCCGCTGTATGCGGTGCAAGTGGACGTAAGAAATTCACAGGGAGTGATTCTGGACTCCAAAGAACGCCGCACAGGCCTGCGGCAACTTGAAGTTCTGCCACCGAAGGACGGAACGGCGATGCACCTGAAAATAAACGGCGTGTCTTTTTTTGCCAAGGGCGCGGACTGTATACCCGCGGATAATATTCCCAGCCGCGTGACGCCGGAAATTCTTCGATCCTATGTGGAAGACGCGGCCAGGTGCCATTTCAACATGTTGCGTTTCTGGGGCGGCGGCTACTACGAGCCACAAGCGCAATTTGACGCCTGTGATGAATTGGGATTGCTGGTGCAATTTGAGTTCAAATTCGCCAACGCCCCCTATCCGACACTGGACGACGCCTGGATGAATAATGTCCGTGCGGAGGTGCGGCAGCAGGTTATGGACAATCGACATCACCCGTGCATTGTCATCTGGAGCGGCAACAATGAGGTGAAATTTTTCAACGGATACGATCACTTATTCAAAGACACCATCGGAGGCATTATCCGCGAGTTAAATCCCGGAGCCTTTTACCAGGTGGGCAGTGGAGCGGCGGGCAGTGGCGATATTCATACATGGAAAGTCTGGGGAGGTCTGGAGCCGTTCAGCAACTATCAGGCAGTAGAAGGATTTGTCACAGAGTTTGGCATTCAGTCATTTCCCACAACACAAACCATACGCGCGTATACTGCCCCCGCAGATCGAACCAGCGTTAATTCTTCGGTTATGCGCTATCATGAGCTAGGCGAAAGCGGTCACGGTATTGACTATATGATGCACTACATCAATGACTATTTTGGAAAAATTCCGGACGATTTTGATTCGACAATCTGGCTCTCGCAGATTATGCAGGCCATGGGAATTCAAACTGGCGTGGAGCACTGGCGGAGAAATATGCCGCGGAGCATGGCCTCCCTGATCTGGCAATTTAATGACTGCTGGCCGGGTCCGACTTGGTCCATGATAGATTATTGTCACCGATGGAAGGCGCTGATGTACGCATCCCGCCGATTTTTCGCGCCTGTCCTCATCAGCCCACGGGTAGATGCCGAAGCCAAACAGTGCGATTTATTTGCCGTCAATGATCAGATGCATAACGTCAGCGGTCAACTGCGATGGGGCGTCGGAACACTGGAAGGCCTGACGGCAAGCAGTGGAGAACTGAGAATTGCCGTGCCGGCCCGTACCAGCCGGGAAGTCTACCGCGTGGATGTGGCCGCCGCAGCGGCCAAATATGGAGCAGAGAATTTATTGGTCTGGGCGGAACTTGCGGCTGACGGAAAAAAGGTTTCCGAAACGATGACGGCCATGGCGAGACCGAAGGACCTGCGGTTACCCGATCCGCACCTGACCTGGACAGCTCGTAAAAGCCTGGAAGGCTTTGTTGTGCGTGTCAAGGCGCGCAAGCCCGCGTTGTGGACGTGGCTGGATTTGCCGGGTATCGACACGGGATACTCAGACAATTGTGTACATCTTAAACCGGGCAGCACCACCGAGTGGCTGGTATCGCCGGAAAGAGATTTATCACTGCGGGAACTACACCGGCAACTCCGGGTACGAACCGTGCGCGATGTGTGCCCGGCGATGCGGGGCTGAGTTTTACGAGGAGCAGATTCTTATGAGACAGCGTTCGATGACCCGCGCCACGATAAGCAGCTTTTGCTTGCTGATT
>JAKAEB010000034.1 GCA_021818445.1 Planctomycetota bacterium | reverse complement strand
CGGACTGAACCACCAGGGCGCGATACAGCAATGCGGGTTCGTCGGGAAACAATCGTTGTAACTGGGCGGCAATACGCGTGACTTTGGGAGCGGCGAAGGATGTGCCAGCCTGGTCGCGGTCATACGCGGGGCCTGGCGGGAACATGGTGGAACGGACTAACTCAGGACAAGCCGCCGGAATGCGGCCGCCGATTTGGATATCCGGGTTGGCGGCACCTGAATGGATGGCGTCACCACCGTACTCGACAACTTCTGGTTTGATTATGCTCCAGATGGCAAGGCCGGAACGTGAAAACGCAGACGGGTGCCCCGCTGCTTTGGCGAAGGTCTGCCAACCTCCGCTTTCCAACGACCCGTAAGCAACCGAACCTACTGTAAGAGCCTGCAAACTCTGACCCGGATTGGCGATGCGGGATGAGGGTTCGGATAAATACGCGGGGTATGTGCGTCCAGCGGCAAGGTGATCCTTGAACCCCAAATAGGGAGGCGTGCCGGTCACTTGAAGGTTACCAGTACTCTGTATCACCAGCACGTCATACGCGGCACAAAGCGAGTCGATTTCCGCCGCCCATGAGGACATATAGCGGGTCCGGGAACAGCCGTCGGCGTTAATGGAATGGTTGAAAATGCGCGTGTGACGCGGCCCTTTATGAAAACGCTCAACAGCGGCGCGAACCGCTGCTGGCGGGAACAATTCAACGGGCATGCGATTATGCTCGTCAAGGACACGGGCATTTTGAATCCAAAACGGGAGTTGTGGCGTACCGCCCTTCGCCACTGTTTCTCCGTATAGAACTGCACCTGCTACCCGTGTCCCGTGGCCCGCTGGGGAGACAAAGTCGCCAATATCGTCGGCCGTTTTGCCCGGCAGGAAACAATGGGACGTGGCTTGGTCAACGGCTGGTTGCAACAGAACGTGCCCCTCTTGAATCCCGCTGTCGATCACGCAAACCGCTGGCGCATTTGCATCCGGGGGTGTTGGTGCGGCCATTCGTGCAGGTTGAGCACCTGCTTTTCCAGAACCCTGCGGAAGCACAATATCTTCCGGTTCCACAACCTCAAAGATGTACGCATAATTGAGGATGAAATCCTTGAGGCCTTTCCCGCTGGTCTTGATGCGGATTGTGAAGCTATCGGATAAGGCGGCAGCGTTATACGGCTGGCCGTCAATGATGCGCATGATTTCAGCGTGGTAGAACTCGGCAAACGCCAGAATCCCCTTTTCTCGGCTGATTCTGATTTGCTCCCAAGCGGTATACGCCTGGGCACGGGCCTGCGACCATGCGCTTTCCTTATTGGCCCAATCAGCATCCGTATCGCGTTTGCCTCTTATGGGATATGGGGGTATCTCTTGAATACCCGTGCAGCTGATCCCTATATCGACGACGTAAATTTGACCGTCGTCAATAGTCGGCCACATGCTGAAAAGGTGTTCCGAAAGAATGCGACGAAGGCGATCAATCTGGCTTGGATCATCAAAGAGCTTGTGTACTGATGCTACAGTTGCCGAACCATGCACCTGAACGGCAAACCCTTGAACCATCTTGAGAAACAGCCCAAGCTGGATGTCCTCGGATGCCACGATGACATAGCCTTCCTCCTGCTCCGCGACTATCTCAAAATTGAACATGTCGCGCAAAGCGTCAAGTTCAAGACTCGGATCGACTTTAAGAAGAATCGGGATGCCTTCGGGGATTACAGGGAGATTCTGACTTTGCCTTTGAGCTTTGCGCGCCTGCCAGCTATCCGTTAATGATTGCCCAGCGGCGCGAAGCGCCGTGCAGTGTGCCTGCCGTGCGTTCTTGTTTGCCAGAGTTTGCGGGGAAGTAGTGCCTCTTCCATGAAGACGTGCTCTGCCCTGATAACGTAGGAGCAAAAGAAGATGCTCAAAATTGTGCGCGCCAGGCATTGGCTAGACTCCCTTCGGCTGCTCATCGTGCCTTCGCTGTTCAATAATCGCCTGCCGCAATAGGTCTTCAGTGATTATCTTGGGGCCGTGGAGTACAGCCGCTTTGGCTGCATCTTGAGCGGCTTTAACGACCATCGCGGCCGATGCCCCCGTTAACTCCTCTACCAGCATTGTCCAATCGAGTGGCTCCGCCACTTGCAAAGCCGAAAGCGTCGTACGTAAGAGTTTCTCAACTTCTGTCGGCCCTGGCAACGGGACGTGAAAAACATCATCGAAACGGCGGAAGATGGCCGGGTCCAAGGAGGACTCGACGTTGGTGGTCGCGACAAGCAAACCGGGGGCGTCATATTCCTCCATCAATTGCAGCAGCGAATTGACGATGCGTGCGGCTTCGCCGACATCCTTGGTGTTGAGGCGTGAACGGGCGATGAAATCGCACTCATCAATCAGGAGCACACAAGTAAGCTCCCTCGCGGCGGTGAAAACGGACCGTAAATTCGCGGCCGATTCGCCAAAGTACGATGAAATTAAAGTGTCAAACCGCACTTTCATCAGTGGCAGGCCAGTATTCCACGCTAAACGTTTGGCCCCCAACGACTTACCGCATCCCGGTGGCCCATACAATAAGATGGTCTTGCGGGGACGTAAGCCATAGACGCCGAGCCGCTCCCTGGCCGCGAACTCGCACTCAATGCGTGCGAACCGAGTCTCGGTGTCGGGAGGCAGCACCATGTAATGCTCCAACGATTCTCGCGGGAAAATCTCGGCAAGGGATTCGCCATGCCGTCGGCTGAGGGGGAGCTCCTTGAGGCTCCGATCATCGCGGATAGCAGCCGGGGTAGTAGGCTTACGGCTACGCGAGCGGCTAAGGATTACCTGTAGCTGGTCCGCGAGTTTACCGTGTCCCGTTCGACGTTCGGCCTCAATAATTTTCTGGGCAAGCTGGTCAAGGTCGCTCTGGGAACCATCGGCGATGGCACGCACAACCCTCTTGAGTATGCCGGCGTTCATGGGTTCCTTGCCTTTCTGACCTTCAAAAACACGTCGTTATAGGCGCTCATTGCCTCGCATCTGACAATTGCACGCGAGTGGAACCTCCGCTCCGAGAAGAACCATTGGTGGCCAGAACGTATCGCCATCCATCGGACATTCGCTTGGATCGGATATTGTTTCCTCGCTCGCGCAAAGCCGTCACGTCGCGCGACACTGTCGGAATAGAAACACCAAGTTGCTCGGCGATTTTCGGGGTGGAATAGTCGCCCGTGCGAATCAGCCGCAGCACAGTTTCTAGCCGCTTTTCGATCTTTAAGGACCGTTGATACAGCATTGCGGGGCCTCCTTCGGTACCGCATATTGTCTATCGAAATATGATAGACTTATCCACAAAAGCTGTCCAGTTACGAAATTAGCCACATATCAGAGTACCTCATGGGGCAATTGAAGCGTTCTCCACGATCTGCGATACCCGCCTCCCTGGGGTGCCGGCAATGCGTTCAATGAAAACTACCGGATTGATCGCCGATGCGATGGAGCGATGGGGAATTGTCTGGGAAACCTCGCCGATCAAATCTTCCAGCCGGTGCAGCGCATCCTGGGCGCTGTTGGCGTGAATGGTGGCGACACCACCGGGATGACCGGTGTTCCAAGCCTTAAGCATGGCCAGGGCTTCGCCGCCACGGACTTCACCTATGACGATGCGGTCCGGCCGCAGGCGCAGCGTCATGCGTAATAAGTCATTCATCGTCACTTTGGGCTCGGTGTTCTTGGTCAGCAGTTCCACGCGGTCTGGAGCCGAGCATTGCAGTTCCCGTGTATCTTCGATGAGCACGACACGCTGACATTGAAATTCCGGTTCGTGCAGGATGGCGTTGACCAGTGTGGTCTTGCCGGAGCCAGCGCCACCGGCGACAAGAATATTTTTTCGCTGGGCAAGGGCGTTGCGAATAGTCTGTGCCCATTCTGCCGCCAATACGCCGCTGGCCCCGTAATCATCGAGCGTGAAGATGACCGTGGGCCTTTCACGGATGGAAAACGTCGGCTTGTCCACCAGCGGCGGCAATAACCCCTGGAACCGTTCGCCGGATTGCGGCAGAACACCGGCAAGGGCTGGGTAATCTGGGCTTACGTTTCATTCATGTGTGAAGCCAACAACCGGACCACCGTTTCGGCGGCGGTGGCGGCAATCTGGCCCAGTCGCTGACGCCCTTTGACAATCACATCCACCCACAAGCTGCCGTCTGGGTTGGCCATGATCTCGGCCACGTCGGGACCTGCCAACGCCACGGCAATCACCGGGTCCAAGGCATGATTCAGACTGTCGCTGTGGCGCTGCTGGACGATATTAATCATTCGTATTCTCCTGTTTGGCTGGATCGGTGTGTGGATCGCTGCGAATCATAAGGATCATCGGTCGCCGCATCCGGGAACAATGCCGGGACCTCAATGTCGGCCCCATGCTGTCGGGTGGCGGCCCGATGGCACCCATTCGGCAACGGCCTCGAATCGTCCTTACCACCGTTGGACGGGATCGCCGCGCCATTTGGTGCCGCCTTGCCGTGGCTCGGCGGACCTGACCGCTGTGTTGTGGTGGATTCCGTGGCGGAATCACCCGGTTGCTCTGAGGGTGAACCGTCTGCCTCGGTCGGGATCTGCACAGTGTCATCGGCTATGTGACACCGGCCAATAAATTGGCCGGCAGGCAGGAGGTGATATTCCAGAAGCGGGACCAGAAACTGGCCGCCGCGAGAGAACTGCGTCGCCAGCGACGCGCCGATGCAGTGAAAATCGACAAAGCCGCAGAATCAGCCAAACCACCGGTATCCTGCGGGATGCCGACTCCAAGTGCATAATCCAATTGACCGGTGAAACAGACGCGAGCGATGGAGGCGTCGAACTCGCCAGGGACAACCGGCTGGATACGCGACGAACCGGCAAGCCGCTGATTCAGAGCGTCTTCCCCATGCCTCAAAAAAGCGCAGGCTTCAAAAGCCCGTAGTCCCTTAGGCACCGGGACTATTCCTCCTGTTCAGGCCGAACCAGTACACAATCGCTTTTGGCAATGCCTCAAGCGCATAAAACTTCCTCCAAGGCAGGACGGGTGCGGGATGCTGCGCCCCAAGCGTCCGGTTAGGCCATGATTCTGCCATAAAAAATTAATATCAATGCACCGCTTCCGGCATTGCGGCCTTACCGTAGCCCATCGAGCCATTCGCGGAGGCATTTCTGGCCGGCCGCACCTGCCGCTGCCGCGTATTTCGCGCATTGATCGCGAAGTTGCGGAACCGTCACACCCGGCGCGTGGGATATTTCCGCAGCATGCCCGATGAGCCACCGTTCAAATCCGGCTCCATCGTTCTCCGGGTGAAATTGAAACCCTAATAAATTCCTTCCCACGGCAAACGCCTGATTGGGGCAGATGTTTGTAGAGGCAAGGCGTACGGCACCCGCAGGCAGATCAAGCATATCCCCATGCCAATGAAGCACGGGTACGTCGGAAAGATGCCGAAGCGGCCCATCGCGCCCAGCGTCTGAAAGCTCAACGCGTGCCCAGCCGATTTCCTTCTGTGGCCCGGGGCGAACGTCAGCCCCCAGCGCCCACGCCATAAGCTGGGCCCCAAGGCAGATACCCAACGTCGCGCGATTGGCTGCCATCCTACGCTTCAGAACGGCCAGTTCTTGGTCCAGAAACGGATAAATGGTGTGCTCATAAACGCCTATCGGCCCACCAAGCACGATCAGCAGTTCTGTGTCCATGCCGACTTGCGCATCGATATCGTCCAAGCCAACATCCACATAATGAACCTGATAATTTCTCTCGGCAAGGGGAAGGCTCAACGACCCAAGGTCTTCAAAATGCACATGGCGTAAGACGGTGGTGCGACGCATGATGCCCTTTCCGCTGATAATGCCTTCGGCCATTTTCGTTCGCGGCCGAAGGCGGTGTTCCGCAATGATAGACGGGTAAATTTACCCTGCCAAATTGGCCAAATTGAAACACTCCATGGCGGCAGAAGTATGCATGTGTTTTCATTTCCGCTGCGCGATGACATCCATTCGGCGGTAAGATGGCAATTGGGTGTGGCAAAATGTTATCCATGGAATAGAAGCAATGGCACAAAAATCAACGCCGTTAAATCGGCGCGTGCTCAACAGCAAGATTGCAGCATTGGCGGGAAGCATGATGGTGTACCGCCGGGCGACCCGTGCAATGGCCAACCAACAGCGCAACGTTGCCGTGACAAATCGCAAAGTGGAAATCGATCAGCGCGGCGGCCATATCGCCGTGCTCAATGAGTTGGGTATGGCCATTCACCCGCACCTTTTCGGGGCGAACAATGCCTGGTGCTTTGTGACATCTGAACAATTCGGTGCGTTCTGCCGCAGCCTTCGCCGTCATGCGGGCGTCACCCTCCTGCGCTATCCCGGTGGTTTTGAATCTGAGAGTTATAACTGGGGAAGCAACACGCTTAACCCCCGGTATCGGCACTTTCCCAAACATCCCGGGGCCACGCCTCAACAGGCCATCGCGGCCATGGGGGCAGGTAATGTCAGCTTTGTTCTGCGCACGGTTGATGCATTCCGGGCCAATACACCTGCGGCCTTTAATCATTGGGCCAATATCGCCGCCGATCTCGTCACCCAGTACGGGGCTGAGGTGCACGATTGGGAAATTGGCAACGAATGGTATCACCTTGGCGGCGTGGTCAAACACTACGATGCGTTTCTGAGACGCTACGCCCGTCTGGTGGCTCATTTTGTGCCGATTGTTCGTCGCGCCGCCACGCTTGCGGGCCATCGCATCCATCTTTACATATCTCTCAATTGGGCGCAACCGCACGATGTAACCGTCATGCGAAAGGTGATTCCGCCAGGTGTGTGGTCACAAATCGACGGATTTAATATTCATGCCTATTCCGGCTTTGCACCCAAAAAGCGAAAGTACTATACGGCACCATCCATCGACGAAATCGCACCGCGCATTGCACTCTTGCAGCATTTGACGGGTATCAGCCGGGTTTATGCGTCTGAATGGATGGCCGCGCTTAATAACAACGATCATTATGGTGGCATTAAGAATGCTGCGTATATGATGCAGATCATGGGGCAATTTGCCCAAGCTGGCGTGGCGAGTGCGGCCTACTGGCCGTCGGTTATGCCCGGGCGGCATATCCCGCAGCCGAACCGCGTAACCCTTCTCGCCGACGAGCCGGGCTATATCCCGGATGCGGACGGACAGATGATGCGCTGGCTATCTGATGGTTTTCACGGGCGCGTATTGCAAACGGTTACGCACGGTTCAGAGGCCCGGGCGATAGCGGCACGCGGGCGAGGTGGGCAAACTTCCATTTTTATTGCAGCCGGGCCGGAACACCATTTAAAACTACCTGTTTGGATTGTCGGCCGGAACAATGTGAAAATAATAAAAGCACGTGTGCTCTGGGCCGATGACGCCCATCTGGATATCGGGCCGGCGCGTGTGGCAGCCTTGCCGGTGGAGATTTCCAATCACCCATCGGGAAGTCGCTGCACGATGGAACTTAATATCGGTGGCCGCCAGCGGGGATCCGCCTGGGAAATTGCTCACATCGAATTGGGAAAATAGCCCGGTTGCCAAAGTTATTGTTGCGTCGGCCTCTCGCGGCGCATCCGCCATCCGCGAACACACCATCCACCGGCAAGCCGGTGGCCATATAACGCCCGCTGCGGTGCAGATAGGTACTTTGGTTCACCGCAAAGGCCTCGGAGGACGCCAAGAAACGCCAAGCAACGCAAATATTAACTAATAATAATAGTACATAGCACCGGGCTTGCCCGGTGTTGCTTAAAGTTCAAGATTCGGCCAATGAATCGCGTTTGATTTTATAACTTAACCTCTGTGGCTCCTTTTCTCTGCGCGCCAAAAAAGACTACTTTCATCATTCCACCGGCATGATACCTTAACTCGCACAGGGAAAAAATATGGTTTCGCGCAGAGCCACGGAGGGAATTAAAAAACTACGAAATAACGCCGCGCCCAGTCTTCGCGCTCTTGGCGGTGCAAATAATTACCCTGGTTCACCGCAAAGGTCGCAGAGGACGCCAAGAAACGCCAAGCAACGCAAACATTAACTAATAATAATAGTACATAGCACCGGGCTTGCCCGGTGTTGCTTAAAGTTCAATATCCGGCCAATGAATCGCGTGTGATTCTATGGCTTAACCTCTGTGGCTCTCTTTCTCCGCGCGCTAAAAAAAAACAAACATCATCATGCCATCGGCATGATACCTTAACTCGCACAGAGAAGGGTTACGATCTCGCGCAGAGCCACAGAGAAAAAATAATACAACACTAATTCACGCCGCGCCCAGTCTTCGCGCTCTTGGCGCTCTTGGCGGTGCAAATAATTACCCTGATTCACCGCAAAGGCCTCGGAGGACGCCAAGAAACGCCAAGCAACGCAAACATTAACTAATAATAATAGTACATAGCGCCGGGCTTGCCCGGTGTTGCTTAAAGTTCAAGATTCGGCCAACGAATCGCGTTTGATTTTATAACTTAACCTCTGTGGCTCTCTTTCTCTGCGCGCTAAAAAAGACTCTTTTCGTCATGCCACCGGCATGAAGCCTTATGCCTCGCAGAGAGCGTTTATTACCTCGCGCAGAGCCACGGAGAGAATTAAAAAACTACGAAATGACACCGCGCCCGGTCTTCGCGCTCTTGGCGCTCTTGGCGGTGCAAATAATTACGCTGATTCACCGCAAAGGCCGCGTAGAAAACTAAAAAAATACGAAATCATCAAATACGCAAGTCTTCGCGATCCTGGCGCTCTCCGCGGTGCAAAATCGTTTTCCTCACCGCAATGGTGGCGGGGATTCCCGCCGCCCGTACTTAGCACCGGGCTTGCCCGGCGTTCGTACACACGCGAAACTCGCTACCGTAAATCGCGGCGCATCCGCCATCTGCGAACGCACCAACCACCGGCAGGCCGGTGGCTATATAGCAACTGCGATTTCACGCAGCCGCATCCGCAGATCGTCCGAATGGCGACTTAAAACCAGCCGCTCCAGCCTCGCACGCTGCGCCGAGTCGATCACCGGGTGTCGCAATATTTCCGGTACCGCCAAAACCTGCATTACCTTTTCCTGCAGGGTGGTAATCCCCATTCCATGTCGCGCGCTGATCCACACCGACAAACCGTCCGCCCCTTCGCCCGACAACGCCATTGGTGGCAATAAATCACACTTGTTGCCGGCGGCAATCCATGGCACCCTATCCAATTGGTTTTCCAGCCCATGCTCCCGCGCCCACCGCCAAGCCTCCAAGCGCAGATGCTGCGGGTTGGATATTTGCGTCACATCCATCACCAACACAATCACCTGCGTTTGGCATAGCGTACTTAGCCCGCCGGCAATCGCCAGTTGTTCCAGTTCGTCCGTCGTTTGCCGCATCCCGGCAGTGTCGGTCAGACGTGCGGTCATTTCCAATTCACCTGCATGAATTCGTACGGTTTGCTCCACCCAGTCCCGGGTGGTTCCCGGGATGTCGCTGGTGACACTCATCGGGTGGCCCAGCCAGAAGTTCGCCAGTGACGATTTACCGGCATTGGGCGGGCCGACCAGCGCGATGCGCACTTGCCCTCCCAGCAGGCGAGGCAGGTCGGCAGATGCCGCCAGCAACCATTGTGCTTGCTGCTTTACGTCGCTAGCGCTGCCGCCACCTTCCAAATTCTGCATCTGCTGGCGGGCCCAATCCGCCGGGCCACGGCGGTGGGCTTGTGCCAGCATTCGCAATCCCCAAAGGGTTTCCACTTGCGGTAAATCCGCCTCCGGGTGCCGCCATTTATCCAGCACCGCATGAGCCATATCGTCATCACCCAACGTATGCGCAATCCACCGCACCAATTTTTCCACCACCAGCAATCCGCCATGGCTGTGCAACTCAAAGCAATCAGGGCCGCGCGGTACAATCAGTACTTCGTCAATTACGCCGCCATCCGCATGTATCGACCGCAACGTCGCCAACCGGGGACTATCGCTCGCCACGGCTTTGATGACCTTGCCAGCATCCGCACCGCTGATTTCAATCACGGCAATGGCTCCTACTCCATGCGGTGTGAGAACCCGAATGGTGGTACTGGACGCGGGTGCGGCTTTGCCGTCGGCTTTTGACCATGTCATGTGGGTGCTTTCCGTTAATGCTGCAAAATTGATCGCTAGCGCCCGGTCGCGGTAGCTTTCTTTATTCGATGCTTGCGATGACTCAATCCGGTTCGGGTGACGCCAGCTCGATTAACAACGGCCGCGGCACGCCAATATCGCCGATGGACAACTGCCCCAGTGATGCCATGGCCGTCGGATGATGAAACCCCATTTTCATGCCGCAGTAACTCACGGTGTGGGCGGCGCAAATGCACGCACCCCACGTTGTGCCGGTGTCGCAATCCAGACCGGAGGGGATATCACAACTGATCACGCGTCGCATTGAATCATTGACGGCTGCGATCAGTTCACAGATGGTGGTATCCATGGGGCGTCGTAAACCGCTTCCAAACAGGCAATCGATTACCACATCATGCACGGCACTGTTATCGCGCCACGCCGCCATGGCTGCCGCACCAAATCCTTCCTGCAGTGGTATCCCCATGGCCCGCGTCGTTTTCAACTGCCCGGCTGCAAGCGTCGAAAGCTCTGCGGCCGTCCACGGCGACGCCAGTCGCACATCATGGCCAGCGTTAGTCAGATGCCGGGCGGCCACCATCCCGTCGCCACCATTATTTCCCTTGCCGGTCAAAATTAATATTTGCGAAGTCGGCTCGGCGTATTTCCGGGTGATGAGGGCCAGTTCTCGACCGGCATTTTCCATCAGCACCGCCGGCTCAAGGCCGTAGTCCGCCGCCGCACGGGTGTCAATTTGCCGCAGGGCGTCGCGTGAAAACCACAGTGCCTCGGCAGGCTTCCATTCCATACTCACACCGCCTCCGCCAAGGATGGAGCCGCCAGTTTGCTCTTAAGAAACCGCCCGGTATGGCTGTGCGGATGGGCGGCAATATCTTCCGGTGTGCCGGTGGCCACGACCGATCCGCCCCCAGCACCCCCTTCGGGGCCCATATCAATGATCCAATCGGCGCATTTAATTACATCCAGATTATGTTCAATCACAATTACCGTGTTGCCTGCGTTGGTCAATCGATTGAGCACATTAAGCAGATTATGAATATCGGCAAAATGCAGTCCGGTGGTCGGCTCATCGAGAATGTAAACCGTATGGCCGGTGGCTGGCTTGCCCAGTTCACTGGCAAGTTTGATCCGCTGGGCTTCGCCGCCGGAAAGCGTCGTGCTCGATTGCCCCAGTTGCACATATGAAAGGCCCACATCATTAAGTGCTCCGAGCATGGCCCGGATGTGCGAAAAGTTATCAAAAAACTGCAACGCCTCCTCCACCCGCATGGCCAATACATCGGCGATGGATTTTCCACGGTATTTAATTTCCAATGTTTCCCGGTTGTAGCGTGTGCCGTGGCATTCATCGCAGACCACAAACACATCCGGCAGAAAGTGCATCTCAATGCGTTTAACGCCCTGCCCCATGCAGCTTTCGCACCGCCCGCCAGTAACATTAAAACTGAATCGACCCAGCGCATAACCCCGCATGCGGGCCTCACGCGTCTGGGCGTAAAGCTGGCGGATCAGATCAAATACCCCCGTGTAGGTTGCCGGATTGCTGCGCGGGGTCCGTCCGATGGGCGATTGATCTATCTCAATTACCTTGTCAATATTGTCCAGCCCCTGGATGCGGCGATGTTTGCCGGGATGTTCGCGGCTGGAATAAAAGTGCCGCTTGAGCGCCCGCAGCAGTACATGGTTTACCAGCGAAGATTTGCCCGATCCCGATACCCCGGTCACGCACACCATGACGCCCAGCGGAAACGACACGTCGATGTTGCGCAGGTTGTTTTCCGCCGCACCCACCACCTTTAGCACCCCGGCCGGATTGACGGGGCGGCGTTCCGTCGGCACCGTGATCTGATATTCCCCGGTGAGATATTTGGCGGTCATGCTCTCGCGCGATTTGAGCACCTCTTCCACCGGCCCTTGCGCCATGATCCGCCCGCCATGCGACCCCGCCCCCGGGCCGACATCAATCAGCCAGTCGGCAGCGCGAATGGTATCCTCGTCATGTTCCACCACAATCGTGGTGTTGCCGATGTCCGTGAGATGTCGAAGCGTCTTTATCAGCCTTTCGTTGTCGCGTTGGTGCAGGCCGATGGTCGGCTCATCGAGCACGTAACAGACGCCCACCAGTCCGGAACCCACCTGCGTCGCCAGCCGGATGCGCTGGGCCTCTCCACCTGAAAGCGTGCCCGTCTGCCGATCCAGTGTCAGATAGCCCAGTCCCACATTATTCATAAAACCCAGCCGGGAGATGATTTCCTTGAGAATGGGGGCGGCAATAATTTCCTGTTCGCCCTTGAACTGCGTGTTTTTGAAAAACTCCAGCGCCTCGGCCACCGTCATCGACGCCATCTCACGAATGTTTTTGCCCGCCACACGCACACCCAATGCCTGCGGCTTAAGCCGCGCACCGCCGCATTGCTCGCACGGTTGCTCGCTTAAATACTGATGCAACCGCGATTTGACAAATTCACTCTCGGTATGATGAAACCGCTTATCCAGGTGCGGCAAAATGCCTTCAAATGAATGGCCATATTTCACCTTATCCTTGGCCGTGGTACCGTGCATAAGTATCTGGGCAATTTTTTTGTCCAAATCCTGAAACGGGGTGCTGCCGTCAACATCAAAGTTTTCGCAAAACTGCCGCATCATCCGGTTGTAATAAATATTCATGCGTTTGCCGTTACGGCGCAGCGGCTCGATGGCTCCATCGGCCACGGGCAGTGACGGGTCGGGCACGATCAGTTCGGGATCAAATTCCAGAATGGTTCCCAGCCCGTCGCAACCCGGGCAGGCACCGTAAGGGCTGTTAAAAGAAAAAAGCCGGGGCGAAAGTTCAGAAAGCGACGACTCCGGATGCTTCGGACACGCATATTTGCTCGAATAGGTATGGTCGGTCCATTGGCCATCCTTTTCGCGGGCAATCACCACCACGCCGTCGGCCAGTTTAAGTGACAGTTCAACAGAATCCGCGAGACGGGTGCGGATTTCCGGTTTAATCACCAGCCGATCTACAACGGCATCAATGGAGTGCTTGAACTTTTTATCCAGCGCCGGAGCGGCCTTTATTTCATAAATGTTGCCGTCAATTCGGCAGCGCACAAATCCCTGGCGGGTCATCGCATCGAGCACTTCGCGATGCGAGCCTTTCTGGCCCCGCACCAGGGGAGACAGCACCATCATGCGGGTGCCTTCCGGCCAACCCAAGATGTTATCCACAATCTGCGTGGAACTTTGACTGGCAATCGGGGTGCCGCACACCCAGCAGTGCGGCAATCCGACGCGGGCGCATAGCACACGCATGTAATCATAAATTTCAGTTGTGGTTGCAACTGTGGACCGGGGGTTGCTCGATCCGCTGCGCTGTTCAATGGCGATGGTGGGGGGGAGACCCTCAATTTCATCGCAATCGGGCTTTTGCATCTGTTCCAAAAATTGGCGGGCATACGCCGAAAGCGATTCAACGTATTTTCTCTGCCCCTCGGCATAAATGGTGTCAAACGCCAGCGAACTTTTACCCGATCCGGAAAGCCCCGTGATGACAACCATCTGGTCACGCGGAATATCCAAACTGACATTTTTCAAGTTGTGCTCTCGGGCACCGACGATACGGATGTGCTTTGACGCCATTGATTCACTCCAGAGGTGGCTTTGCCGGTACCTTCTCCCGGCCCAAGCCGAACTCTGGATCATATATCATCATCGCCCCGTAATCCAAATAGCATGGGGCCGTGCCGCACGGCATCTAAGATCGGGATGGGCCGATAACCGACCCGCCAGGCTGCACGTCACACCGTGGCGCGGGAATGGAATACTTGACTGAAATCTGCAACATTCCCGATTTTGGGCCGTTTGACACAAACAGTGAACAAACTCAGGAGTTCAATATGCGTTCTGTCCAACGCCCCGGGTTTACCTTGGTTGAATTACTGGTGGTGATCAGCATCATCGCCCTTCTCATCGGCCTGCTTTTGCCAGCCCTGAAAACCGCCCGTCAAGATGCGGAACGCACCGCTTGCGCGGCCCAGCTAAAAGATATCGGTGTCGGTTTTGAAGCCTATCTGCAGGAAGACAGCAATGGCATTATGCCGGCGGCCGCCATGATGCCCACCATCAATAGCGAAGTGATCACCCCCAACGCGGTGGTGGCACCTGCACCCACCATCATGGAAGTGCTTAAAACCGATGTGACCAACCCCGCCGCTTGGGCCTGTCCCGCCGACGATCAAGGGTTTGTCAATGCCCTTACCGGGCAAACCTACCAATCTTACTTTGCCGCCGAAGGAACCAGCTATCAATACAACATGAGTTTGGCCGGCGAGCGCATTCAGAATTGGAAAATCGGCCCCAAAGATCATCCCCTCCTGCTTTACCCCATTCTTCACGCATCGGGCACGTGGGTATTGGCAGACTTCAGCAATTTCCACGGCCCGCGGGGTAAACCGGATAGCGAGAACATCCTTTTCGCCGACTGGCATGTCGGCAATGTAACAGACATTTCCTCCACGAGCGGAATGCCGACGTGGCATTAATGTCTTCGGCCAGAGGCATATTAATGGCTGTTGCCTGATTGGAAACGCCTTACTTAAGGAATAGGAACATGGAAAAAAAGCAAAAACGCAATGTCATTCTGCTTACCACGCTTTTGGTGCTGGTTGCCGCCGTTTTTGGCTGGGATTTTGTCGGCCGAGCGGGGGCCCGTAGCCCGGCATCGGAAAATGCCGCCGTCGCAAAATTGGTGGCGGCCGACAATGGCAAAATTCCGCAGTTTCCTTTTTTCCATCCACCGGCCGGTGGATTCCATCGGGTCAACTGGCGGAAGATGACCCCGGCACAGCGTCGAGCGTTCCACGAGCGAATGCGCGTACACTTTGAGGCATTTCTTCTTGAGTTTGCCAAAGCATCACCTGCGGTTCAGCATGAAATTGTTGAACAGGCCAAGGCCCGTTTCCGCATGATGCGAAAAATGCACGCCAAATGGGCCAAACGGGGTAAGGCCGCCGGCGCATCCAAAGGGCCGCATCATGGCTGGGGGCCGGGTGGCTTCGCCCAGCATGCCCCTGGATTCATCGCCCATTCTTTGGTGTCGGGTAATCCGCAGTTCCACGCCGCCGCCACACAGTTTTTCATGGCGATGCATAATGGATAGGTTTCCGGGGTCGTGTCCCTCCGCCAGACCAGCGAGAACCTAACTATGATATTCGTCGGCAAGCTTCGACCGGCGTAATGCAATTGCCGCATGGTGCAGAATCCGGGTCGGTTAGAAATTACCGCGTGCATAGACCGGTGCGCGCTGCAGTATCTGGCAACATCCATCCATTCTTTGGCGCGTGGCAGGCGACCGAATCGCAGTACGATTAAACCGCTGACTTATATCCAGTCGATGCCCTCCCTAACCCCGCAGTTCGGTTGCGCACTTGACCCGGAGTGGCCTTAAGGTTGCGGCGAAACGTGGCGATCAGATGATTTGCCGACCTGAATCCGGCGGCGTAGGCGACGTGTTTTATCGGCAGGTGCGTGCTTTCAAGCATAAGCCGGGCGCGGGATATGCGGCACTCGGTTATTTCCTGCAAGACGCTCCGCCTTCGAAGTTGCCTGAAATGTCTCTCCAACGTCCGTCCGCTCACGCCAAGCTGTTTGGCAATAACCTTGGTCGATATATGTCGGTGGCTGTGGTTCCAAATGATTTCCAAGGCCCTTTGCAACAGCGGGTCACTTTCAATAGCCGTCGGTTGCGTCTCAGGTATGGCCTCCTGTGCATGCGGGTTACTTCCGCTTGCGAATATGCCAGCGAGCATTCCAAGTGCCAGTAGGGATGCTGGTGCCGGGCTCTCCGGTGACTCCAAAACCATCCGGTGCACGTCGGCGAGTGTTTTGATTACATCGTCGGCCTGCGGTATCTTTTGAATGGCCCGGCTCGGAGACAGCATGGCCGATTGCTGCCAAAGATGTGCAATACTTCCATTGAACGAAATCCAGTAGCATGCCCAACCAATCGCAGAGAGAGGGCGATAACGGTGCCACGTGTCCGGAAGCAGAAATATCCCGGTACCATGCCTCACAGGCACCAATCCGGTGGCCCGGGATTCAAATTCGCCTTGTCCCGAAGTGATGAGAATGAACTGATACTCGGGTAAGGTGCGGCCAATATTCCAAGAAAAGTCATACATTTCTGGGTGGGTGGGGATTGGATAAGAGTCGTGGGGGATTACACGCTCAACGCCAGCTCCGGTCAGATAGAAGCCGGCCTGAATGGCCCGCTCATTAACAAAACAGTAGTTAAACTTGGTGTCGCTTTTTAACACGTCATAACTCCTTATAACCATATTACGCGCATTTTACCCCATTGCAATGGGGATAAATTCAGTACGGCGTGTCGCAAAAACGATATTGATTCCTAATTAAAAACCTTGACTTTTTATCCCCATAAACTAAACTTTTGAGTAATGCATTTTTGGCGGTGGCTAGCCGCGATGGGCAATTAGGCGAGAGCAGCATTAGTGACGCATGCCGAAGGCGCCCGAGCTAACGGTTGTCGAACATAGTGTGGCCGACGTCCTTGCTGAAAATGACCACTCCATCGCACGTTGCGTGGAGCCGTTGGCGCCCGGAATGGCGTCTAAGTGCTGGATTAATCTCTGGCTAATAAGGGGTATGGTTTATGGGTATCATGTTCAAAACGAGTGTCGCACTGATCGGTGCCAGCGTTCTCTTGGCAACCGCATCCGCGGCCAATGCGTCAACCATCTATAGTCAAACTTTCTCGAGCGGGGCCTCTGGTGTCCTCACCGGTACAGCACCCACCGTGGATAATGGTGGTGCCACTTGGCAACTGGCAGGTGCCACTGGTGATGATTGGAGTGCCAGCGGTGTGGCGCCAACTTCATCTGGAGGAGGCTACCTAACCGCCGCGGAATATTTGCCATTGACGGTCGCCAGCGGGAACATTTATACGCTAAGTGTTGGCGCCCTTACGCCGGTAACCGGCACGACAGGCAACTGGCTTGCCGTAGGCTTCTTCAACTCGACCAGCAATAACTTCATCCTCGGTAGCACCACGCAGGGTCCATTTATGTTGCTGCGTGATAACGGTGAAATCCAAGCGTTTGGCGGGCCCCTAAGCGAGGCTGCATCCTTCAACACCGGTAACGCTGGCAACGGTGCGGGACCCTATTCGTTGGGCGGCACGGCTACGGTTGTTCTCAACACCGAAGGCACCAATTGGACTGCCAGTTTTTCTTACGGCGGAACTTCGCTTGGTACCTACACTTACACAACCAACCCGTCTGCATCGCTTGGCGTCGGGTTCCTCTCTTACAAAAGCATGCAGGGGTCGGTTGGGTCGATCAGTCTGACCGCCACACCGGAGCCCGCTAGTTTTGCTCTCGCTGGCCTCGGTTTGGGAGGCATGCTTCTGCTTAAGAAGCGTGTTGCCAGGTAACCCTTTGGGATTTGTCTTTTTGGAGCGGGCGGCTTTGAACGGGGCCGCCCGCTACTCTAGGCGGGCCCGACTGGCTGCTGCAATCCTCGCCCCGCCCGCGGGTAGGGTCGGTGATTGCGGCCGACGGGGTGGCGAGGACGAGAGGGAATTAAGTTTTGTTTTTGAAGGGGCTCGCCATGAAGTCCAGACGTGCGTTTACACTTGTTGAGTTGCTGGTGGTCATTTCCATCATTGCACTACTTATCGCGATGCTGCTCCCAGCTTTGGCGAAGGCCCATAAGTTGGCGCTGCGGGTGGTTTGCTCATCAAATATCCGATCGCTCCTACAAGGTGTGCTCATCTACGCATCCGACCAACGCAATCAATTTCCCCCCTCTTACCAGGGTAATTACCCTATCGGCGGTCTTGGCAGCTACCAAGCTAACCAGCAGTGGGGTTTCGCCCTTCTTTACTCTGAGAAAATTCTAAACGACCCAGCTTTTATGTACTGCCCGGATCCAGCGCCCGCTCTTGCACCTACGAGCCTCAATGGGGCAATCGGTGTTGGTAGCATACCGGGGGCACCGGGCTATTTGCCGTCATTGCTCGCATCGCTGGAAAATAGCTCGTCAATAAAAAGCCAATCGCCAACCTTCTCTCAAAATTGGCGAAACGAACTCGGCGATGTCGGCGGCGTCAATTACTGGTATGCGGTGTACTCCAGCTATGCCTACTGGTACCAACGACCAAACGGTATCCAGACGAGTTGGAATTATAATGCTCCATTCGACGAAAGGGACGACCCGGTAAGCCAGTACGGCGGCTGGACGAATCCCATTACAAAGGTCCGCTCCATTCACAATTACCAAGATGCTTCCGGCGGGCTTTACGCCCAAACGCCGACCGATCCCACCGGCCGCATTCTAATCAGTGATGTCGTTGCGTCGCAGAGCGGCACTTGGGATATTGCCTCGCCGGTATGGGCTCCTGGTTTTTACAGCAATCATATGGGGTCAAATGGAGTCCCAAGCGGGGCCAACATTGGTTACAATGACGGGTCGGTCGCTTGGAAGCAGATAGGAGCAATGACTCCCGGCTACGCATACGAAGTTTATGGCGCTAAGGTGAACTTCTATCGCTAACGCAACCGCGGCCGTCCGGTTCCGGCTTCGGTTAGGGCGATCCTGTGTGCCAACACTCGTGGCCGCCGCTAACGGCTTTTTTGTGGAGGCCTGCGTGTATCCTTTTACGGGACCTCCACCAAGATGATGAAAAGTTTTTTATCGACCATCGCCTACTCCACCATCTTCCTTATCACTTACACGGCATCCACCGTAGCTGCCGCGTCGAGCATTCTGCCGATGCACTTGCAATGCAATCTGGTTAGCCGCCCGTTGGGAATTGGTCGGACACCAAGCCTCTCCTGGCAACTTAAAGCCGAGCGGCCTGGTGCGAAGAGATTGCTTGAGTCCGCGTATCAGATAATAGTGGCTTCGACGCGGGCGGATTTGGCCGCCGGCCGTGGAAGCCTCTGGAACACCGGAAAGGTCACATCAGATAAAACCCTTGAAGTCCTCTACGCGGGGCGAAAGCTGGCTTCCGGCGAGCGCTGCTGGTGGATGGTTCGCGTGTGGGGCAAATCTGGGGAGGCCTCGCCGTGGAGCAAACCGGCGTTCTGGTCAATGGGTTTGTTGAAACAAAGCGATTGGCGGGCGCATTGGATCAAAGCGCCGGCGACGGAGGCGAGCACGGCCTTACATCGTCTCTCTTGGTATTGGCTCCCCGGTGTGGGCACCAGCGCACCAGTTGGCGGCGCGTACTTTCGGCGGTCGCTGGATATCCACGCCGCCCAAAAGATTGTTGCAGCCGTTTTTTATCTGACGGCGGATAATGAATTTCAATTATTCGTCAACGGACGGCCTGCCGGCTCGGGCACGAACTGGCGAACCATCCAACGACTCAACGTCACCCCTTTTCTACGGTCTGGGCTCAACGTGTTTGCGGTAGTGGCAACCAATCGAGGGAATGCACCCAACCCCGCAGGCCTCTTGGGTATGCTGCGCATCCGCTACTCAAATGGGCGCTTACTGACCGTACCCGTCGATAAGTCGTGGAAAGTCTCTAATCGCGACATGTCCAGATGGAAGACATCACAATTCAATGATGTTCACTGGGCGCGCGCTGGTCGAATCGCAAGGTGGGGCGCTGGTCCGTGGGGGCCCGTCGAAATTCCATCCCAAGGGTTGCCTCTGTTTCGCAGAGCCTTCACCCTCGACAAACACGTCTCCCATGCAGTTGTGTATGTATCAGGCCTTGGCCAATACGACCTGTTTATCAATGGCCGGAAGGTGAGCCACGATCTTATGCAACCTGCCTGGACGGATTATCGCAAGACCGTCGACTACAACACCTATGATGTTACGCCCTTGCTGCGAAGAGGTCGTAACGTTTTAGCCGTCATGCTGGGCACCGGCATGTATGACAGCGCCATGTACACCGGACGCTATAATCACGCCCCGGCCAGTTTCGGGTCGCCGAAACTCATCCTGCAAATGCACCTGACTTTTAAGGATGGCGCGGAGCGGAATATCGTCAGCGATGCCCGATGGCGCACGGCCACCGGCCCTGTCACGTTTTGCAACATCTACGGGGGTGAGGATTACAACGCGCTCGACCGCGTCCCCGCTTGGAACACACCCAGCTTCAACGACAGCCATTGGAAACATGCAATCAATGTTCATGGCCCCGGCGGCAGGCTTAGGCCGCAAATCGCCCTGCCGGTAAAGGTGATCAAAACATATACACCTGTGCGCGTTACACATCCCGGTCCCCATGTTTCGGTCTATGATCTGGGGCAGAACATCGCGGGGCGATTCATCATCAGGGCCAAGGGGCCGCCCGGTTCTAAACTGGTGGTCTATCCTTCGGAATTGCTCCACCCCAATGGAACTCAATGGCAATCTTGTGCTGGTCCCATCTGGTGCACCTACACCCTCGACGGAAAAGGAGTGGAAACCTTCCACCCCTTATTCTCGTATTTCGGGTTTCGTTACATCCAGATTGATGCCTTTGCGGCACCCCACACCAGTCCACTTGCTGTGCCGGTGGTTTTAAGTGTCGTGGGGCAGGCCACCCACACGTCGTCACCAGTCATTGGCACTTTTGCATGCAGCAATCCTCTGATTAATAAAATCCACCATCTTATTACCATGGCCATGGTTAATAACATGGTCAGCATCATCACCGATTGCCCCACGCGGGAAAAGACCGGATGGTTGGAAGACACATATCTGGTCGGTCCGGGAATAATGGATAATTATTTTGTGCCGAAACTCTATGAGCAAACGGCTGCCAACATGCGCGATGCGCAGTGGCCGGATGGCATGGTTCCAGACTTTGCGCCGCAATATTTCAACTACCAGGCCGGATTCATAGATTCTCCCGAGTGGGGCAGTGCCTGTGTGATTGATCCGTGGCTTACTTACACCTATTTTGGAGATAGGCGGGTATTGGCCGAGAATTTCTCGATGATGACCCGCTATATGCACTTTCTGAAAACTAAGGCAAATAATGATATTCTCGCCTTTGGCTTGGGGGATTGGTATGACCTCGGGCCCAACCCGCCAGGGTTCGAGCAACTGACAAGCCTAGGTGTCACGGCTACGGCCACCTGGTATCGGGATCTGACCCTCATGGTGAAAATAGCGAAGCTGCTTGGGCACCCCGCCTTGGCAAGGCGTTACGCGCGGCAAGCCAAGGTGGTACGCGCCGCGTTCAACCGCAAATTCTACCATCCCAAAACCGCCCAGTACGATCGAGGGAGCCAATGTGCCAACGCCATGGCACTGGCTACCGGATTGGTCAAAAAGGCAGACCGCCAGAAGGTGCTCGCAAATCTGATAGCCAACATCCGGAAGCATGCCTTCCACACCACAGCGGGGGATATTGGATTTCATTATGTGGTGCAGGCTTTGACAAATGCCGGACAATCAGAGTTGCTTTATCGTATGGCAACGCAAACAACTCCACCCAGCTATGCGTACCAGATAGCCCAAGGTGCCACCTCACTTACCGAGGCGTGGAACGCCAATCCATCCTCTTCCCAAGATCACTTTATGCTCGGACACATAGAACAATGGTTTTTTCAAGGTTTAGGTGGCATTCACCTCAATTTGGCTCGGCGACCGAGCCGCCGACTGCAAATACGTCCCACCATCGTCGGCAACCTCAAATGGGTAAAGGTCAGGTATCAATCCATCTTGGGCCCCATTCTCTGCCATTGGCGGCGTACAGGATGGCACTTGGCATTGCACATTGTCATTCCCCCCAATGTGGTGGCTCGAGTCTATATCCCTGCAAACAATTTCGCGTCAGTTAGGGTTAACGGAAAACCACTCTCGGCCAGTGGATTGAAGATTGTCCATCGTCATGCGTCCGATAAAGTAGAGGTCATTTGCCTTGTTCCCTCTGGCGATTACCATTTTACCTCCATCATGCGGAAATGATCGCCTGTGCCGCAGGCGGGCAGTGGTGTCTTGACTTTTTAGGCCTTTTTTCGTACGCTTTCGGCTCCTAAAGGTGCCACAGACGCCTTGGGTGGTAAACGTTTCAGCCGGTCTTTTGGTAGCCGCTTGATTCGGTTGCTTATGAATTTTTTCGCTGGTGAGTGCGAATAAATCGTGCTCCCGGCTTCTTTTTGTGTGGAGTGTAGTGATGCTTCCAGTCGCCAGAACCAGCAAATCTCGCAAGGGTATGCGTCGTGCGCACCATGCATTGACGCCCGTCGGATATCAGTCCTGTCCCAAGTGCGGGCAGGATCGCTTGCCGCACCGCATGTGCAGCCACTGTGGGTACGTTCGCGCCGACCTGGGTTTGATTGTTGCTGAAAAGAAAACCAAGTCCCAGTGACGCTCGGTGCGTGCCATAGCAGATCGTCAATCGTTATCGCCATGTGAAGGGAATTGATGCGCATCGCCGTGGATGCCATGGGTGGAGACAACGCTCCGCAACCGATCGTAGCCGGAGCCGTTGAATCGTTGGCTCTACTCGGCAGCAATGATCAACTAATTCTAGTTGGTGCTAAGGATGTAATCCAGTCGCATCTGGGCCCCCATCCTGATCCGCGTATTGAAATTGTCGACGCCTCCCAAGTAATCGGAATGAACGATTCACCCGTTGAGGCCGTCCGCCAAAAACGCGACAGTTCCATCGTCAAGATGGTGCGGCTGGCCGCCGACGGAAAAGTGGATGCCGTCATCTCTGCCGGCAACACCGGTGCCCTCACCGCCGCCGGCGTGCTATTCATCAAGCCCCTGCCCGGTGTGGAACGGCCCGGCATTGCTGTCACCCTGCCCACCTCCACCGGCTATTGCCTGTTGTGCGATGCCGGCTCCAATGTGCAGGCCAAACCGGTTCATCTACACCAATATGCTCATCTGGCTGCCATCTACAGCGAGGTGCTCTTCGCCAAAACCAAACCGCGGGTCGGCCTTTTGAACATTGGTACCGAAGATGAGAAGGGCACCCCCTTAGTGAAGGAAACCAAAGCCCTGCTGGTGGCGGATAAAACGTTAAATTTTGTGGGTTATGTTGAAGGCCGCGATATCTTCTCCGACTGCTGCGATGTGGTGATAACCGATGGCTTTACCGGCAACATGGTGTTGAAGGTGGTGGAAGGGTTGTCGATGTCGCTTTTGGGGCAATTCAAGTCGGCGGCGAAGGCGCACTCACCCGAGGCACTTTCCGCCCTCGGTCCGGTGCTAAAATCGGTGATGGCTAGGTTTGATCATGAAGAATACGGCGGCGCCCTGCTTTTGGGGCTTTCGCGCGTATTTTTGAAGGTTCATGGCTCGGGCGGGGCGCGGGCCATACGAAATGCCGTCAAAACCGCCAAACAGGCCGTTGATCTGGATGTGAACCGACGCATCGTCGAGCGGCTCGCGGCGAACAATGTCCAATAACGCCATTGGCGTTGCAAGGAGGGTGACGGTATCCTCTGAGCACTCGGTTGGCCGCTGGACCTACTGGACCTGAATTGCTTTTGGAGTATTCCCGCAAATGACCCTACATGGCGCTCTAATCGCCGGTACTGGAAGTTGCGTACCGGAACGCAAGCTCACCAACTTTGATCTCGAAAAACTGGTCGACACCTCAGACGACTGGATTGTACAACGCACCGGCATCCGTGAACGCCGCATAGCATCGGCTGACGAATCCAGCGGATCCTTGGCGATAGCTGCCGCCCAGCGCGCGCTGGCTGCCGCCAAGACATCGCCGGAAGAAATCGATCTGATCATCTGCGCCACCATCACACCGGATATGCCCACGCCGTCAAATGCCTGCCTCATCCAGCACGCCTTGGGCTGTCGCCGGGGCATCGGTGCGATGGACCTCAATGCCGCCTGTTCGGGTTTTGTGTATGCCTTGGTAACGGCCACCAACTTTATCAAGACCGGCTCCGCGAAAACCGTTCTCGTCGTGGGGGCGGAAACGCTATCTCGTATCACCGATTACACCGACCGTTCCACCTGCATCCTCTTTGGTGATGGTGCCGGGGCTGCGGTGCTGAAGCAAACGCCGGATCGAAGCGTCGGTGTGCAGGCTTTTGAACTCGGCTCGGACGGCACCGGTGCCATGCTGCTGCATGTGCCCGCTGGTGGATCGCGCCAGCCCGCCACCCTTGAAAGCGTCAGTGAAAAGCTCCACACGCTCAGAATGAGTGGCCGGGAGGTCTTTAAATTTGCCGTCGCCCAGATGTCGGAAAGTATTCAAAAAGCCATGAATGCCTGCAGCCTGACACCCGATCAAATTAAACTTGTCATTCCACATCAATCCAACGCCCGGATCATCGACAGTGCGGCGAGCAAAATCGGGCTTACCGCCGACCGCATGTTCATCAACATCGACCGCTACGGCAATACGTCGGCGGCGTCGGTGGCCATTGCGCTCGACGAAGCGATTCGAGCCGGGCGCTGCGGCCCCGGAGATTGGGTGGTCATCATTGGTATTGGCGGGGGGCTAACGTGGGCCACCGTCACTGTAAAACTTTAATTGATAGCCATTGCGGCAACGGAGCACCGAATTTGAAGCGTTTTGCATTGTTATGTCCTGGACAAGGTGCCCAGAGTG
This sequence comes from Planctomycetota bacterium, assembly GCA_021818445.1. GTDB lineage: Bacteria > Planctomycetota > Phycisphaerae > WQYP01 > WQYP01 > JAJZGD01. The sequence continues at coordinate 14,695 of JAKAEB010000034.1, read as the reverse complement.
TGGGCATGGGAGCCGATTTTTACGCGCAATTCCCAGTCGCTGCCCAAGTTTACGATGCCGCTGATGACATTCTCAAACAAAGTATTTCGCAAATCTGTTTCAAAGGCCCAGAGGCCGATTTGCAGGCCACCGACAACGCTCAGGCAGCCATTTTTGTAACCAGCGTGGCGATTTATCGCGTGTTAGAATCCTTGGGCAAAGTATCCACACAGCCATCGGTCTATGCGGGGCTTTCGCTGGGTGAATATACGGCCTTGCATCTGGCGGCTGCGCTAAACTTTGAGTCTGCCCTGAAGGTGGTCAAATCACGCGGGCAACTGATGCAGGAAGCTGCCGAAGCCAATCCCAGCACCATGTTGGCCTTGGTGGGTGCGGACGAGGCCGCGGCGGCAAAAATTTGCGAACAGGCCAAAAGCCAAGGCGTGATTGTGGCGGCGAATTTTAATGCACCGGGGCAAATTGTCCTCTCGGGTGGCATCGATGCGTGCGCCAAGGCCGCGGAAATTGCCAGCGCGATGGGCCTGCGCAGCGTACCGCTGAATGTTGCCGGGGCGTTTCATTCCCCCTTGATGCAAAAAGCCGCCGACGCCATGAGCGTCGTTCTTGAACCGATTGAATTTCAACCCCCCACTGCACCGGTAATCAGCAATGTCTCCGCCACCGCCCACGGTGAAAGCTCGTTGGAGATAAAATTGCAACTGGTGAACCAGATCGTTGCACCCGTGCGCTGGCAACAAAGCATGGAAGCACTTTTGAACGACGGGTTTGAAGAATTTCTAGAAATTGGCCCCGGCCGCACCCTTTCTGGCCTGATGCGGAAAATCAATCGCAAGGCCAAAGTCACCAATGTCTCCACTGTCGCTGATGTTGAAGCACTGGTGTAAATTGTTTCTGAGGTATCGATATGTCCACCACGCCAAATAAAAGAATTGCATTTGTCACCGGGGGTTCGCGCGGCATCGGCGAAGCGATTGTGCAGCGGCTGGCCGCTGATTCTATACACGTAGTAGCCGTCGCACGTAACTCTGAAAAGCTCGCCGGTTTGGTCGCCGCTCTTACGGCTGCAGGGCATTCTGTCGAATCCGTTTCGGTTGATGTTGGCGACAGCGCCGCCTTGGCCGCCAGTATCGAAGCCGTTATTGAAAAACATGGGCGACTCGATGTGCTGGTGAACAACGCCGGTATTACACGAGATGGTCTTTTTATGCGGATGGAAGACAAAGATTTTGACGATGTGATCAACGTCAATCTGCGCGCGGCGTTCGTCGCCTGCCGGGCGGCGGCACGATCCATGATTCGGGCCAAATGGGGACGGATCATCAACATTGCATCGGTATCCGGCATCATCGGCAACGCCGGACAGGTAAATTATTCCGCGTCAAAAGCTGGGCTCATTGGCATGACCAAATCCATCGCTCGTGAATTGGCGGGTAAACAGGTTACCGCCAATTGCGTGGCTCCCGGTTTTACCACCACCGATATGACCGATGTACTGCCGCCACAAATTAAAGAAAAGGTTGTCGAGATGATCCCTCTACGCCGCTTTGGCACTCCGGCGGATGTGGCCCATGCGGTGGCCTTTCTCGCCAGCGAAAATGCCGGGTATATCACCGGACAGGTGGTCGCCGTTGATGGTGGTATGTCGATGTAACAGCCCAAATATTTCCCGGTGCCGCACGGTGCGGTACGGTGGATGTTGATAAATTTTCAGAGTCAGGCTAACTTAATCGTCTCGACGGTTTGTGAAGCAAACGTCGAATCCCGGTGTATGCCAGTTTTTTATTTGGAGGCCGTTTGGTATGGCTGATATGGATGAAATTGAACAAAAGGTAATCGACATTGTGGCGGAGCAAATGGGGGTGGATAAAGCGGAAATTACCCGCGAAACCAACTTCGTCAACGATCTCAATGCCGACAGCCTCGACACCGTTGAACTCGTCATGGAATTTGAGGATGAGTTTGAAATGTCCATTCCGGACGAAGAGGCGGAAAAAATTCAAACCGTGGGCCAGGCGATTGATTACATCAAGGTAATCGCCGCCAAACAAAAACCGGAAGCCTGAGGCATCCTGTTTGGGCACCATTACCATCCTGCAAACATTTGCGGGCCCGTCTCATGCCAAAATGAACGGGCCTGCATTTTCCACGGAGATTCGTCCCGCCTATGACTAAACGTCGAGTCGTGATTACTGGGTTGGGGGTTGTCACACCCCTCGGCGACATCCTCGATCCCTTCTGGGCACGATTGATCGCCGGTGATTGCGGCATACGCAAACTTACACGTTTCGACGTGAGTGCATATTCCGCGCAGATTGGTGGCGAAATTCAGCCCGAAGATTTCCATTACGATGACATCATCGGACACAAAGAGGCCAAACGCCTCGACCGCTTTGCCCTTTACGGCATGGCGGCTGGAATCCGCGGCGTAATGGATTCCGGTATCGATTTCTCCACTCTTGATCGAGACCGATGCGGTGTCATCGTGGGGTCAGGCATTGGTGGCATCGAGGAGATGGAACAGCAATACGATAAAATGCTCGCTAAAGGTGTGGGGCGGGTTTCGCCTTTCACCGTACCGCGTTTGATGGTGAACGCCGCCGCTGGGAATTTGTCCATCCAGTTTGGACTCAGCGGGCCGGTTTCCGCCACCGCCACCGCGTGCGCTACCTCCGGTAATGCCATCGCTGATGCCTTTCATTCCATTACCTATGGCGAATCTGATGTGATGCTGGCCGGTGGGGCCGAGGCCGCCATGACCAAACTGGGTATGGCCGCATTTTGTGCCCTGCGCGCACTTTCCACCCGTAACGACGCGCCGGAAAAGGCCTCACGCCCATTTTCCAAAAATCGCGACGGTTTTGTCATGTCTGAAGGTGCCGGCGTTGTGGTGCTGGAAGAATATGAGTTGGCCAAAAAACGGGGTGCCCGCATCTATGGGGAAATCATTGCCTGCGGTGCCACCGGCGACGCGTGCCATATCACCGCCCCCGATGAAAACGGCACCGGTGCCGCCAAGGCCATGAATAAGGCCCTTGCAGAGGCCCGCATCAACCCCGATCAGGTTAATTACATCAATGCCCATGGCACCAGCACCGAACTTGGCGATCTCGCTGAAACCCGTGCGGTGCATAAATCCTTCGGTGCCGCTGCCGGAAAAGTACCGGTAAGTTCCACTAAAGGGGCTTTGGGTCATAGTTTGGGGGCGTCGGGCGGGGTTGAATTGGCCATTACGTGCTTGGCGATGTATCACGGCGTTCTGCCGCCGACGATCAACTATGACGAGCCCGATCCACTTTGCGATCTTGATTACGTACCCAATCATGCACGCGAAGCCAAGGTTCAGTATGCTATGAGTAACAGCTTCGGTTTTGGCGGACACAACACCTCAATCCTCATCGGCAAGGTGTAAAGGCCGCCGACGAGGATCGGAAAACACAGTGAGATGGAATGCACCCCATGACACTGCTTGACGAAATCCTTGCCTTCAACGACGCATTTGTCCGCGATCGGCATTATGAGCCGTACCGCACGGGCACCTTGCCAAATAAAAACCTATTAATCCTTACCTGTATGGATTCCCGCCTCGTTGAACTGCTTCCCCATGCCATGAATGTCCACAACGGCGATGTTAAAATCATTAAAAATGCCGGGGCACTCGTCACTCATCCCTTCGGCTCGGTAATGCGCAGCATTCTGGTAGGCGTGTACAAATTAAATGTGCGGGAAATTGCCGTAGTTGGGCATCATGATTGTGGCGTAACCGGTCTGAATTCCACCGACTTTCTCGCCAAGGCGTCTGACTACGGTATATCCGAAATCACCTTAAACACGCTGAAAAACGCTGGTATCGATTTTGAAAACTGGCTTCGCGGTTTTGACCGCCCCGAGGACGGTGTGCGGAAAAGCGTGGATATGATCCGCCGCCACCCCCTTTTGCCCGACCAACTCCCCGTGCATGGGCTTGTCATCAGCCCGGTAACCGGAAAACTTGATCTGATATGCTCCGGCTATAAGTCCGCCGAGCCTCACGCCTCGTAGCACGCTGGCCAGTGGCATTCCAAGCCGCGGGCCGACGGGGCATCCTAAACTGGGTTGCTGGCATCGTAGGTGGCGGCATCCATAAACCCATCCCCGCCGGTTTGCGATGATTTAATTTTCACCAACCATCCCGCCTCATACGGATCGGCGTTCAATATGGCCGGGTCTTTTTGCAATTCCATATTCACGGCAGTGATGACACCCGCCACCGGCAGATACAGTTCGCTGGTTGCTTTGACAGATTCCACCTCGCCGAAGACGTCGCCCGCCGCATAGTTTTTGCCAACCGGTGGCAAGGCAACGTAGGTGACATCTGAAAGGGCGTTGACCGCAAATTGCGTCACGCCGATGACCAACTCGTCGCCGCTGGGCTTCATCCACTCGTGGCTTTCGGTATATTGACGATCCGATGGACTGGGCATAATCATCCTTAACATCTAACCAAAACAAACCGGAATCCTACCGCCGATAAAACGGCAGTGCCACTACGACCGCTGGCGTGTCGATACCGCGAATATCCACCAGCACCTGCGTACCAACGGCCACATATGGCGTCTGCACATATCCCATCGCAATTACTTTTTGCAACGTGGGGCTTAGCGTTCCGCTGGTGATTTCGCCGATCTCCTCGCCATTTTCATTTTTGATCTTGGCACCTTGGCGGGCGATGCGCTGGCCCGTAATTTCCAGGCCGATGCGCAGGCGTTCCGGCCCACGCAAACGGACATTTTCAATGGCCTCGCTGCCGATAAACGGCTTATCTCGGGCCACGGCCCAGTCCAAACCGGCGGTAATCGGATCGATGGATTCAGTTAATTCATGTCCATAGAGGGGCATTCCCGCTTCAAGCCGCAGGGTGTCCCGTGCACCGAGACCAGCAGGTTTGAGGCTGTCCGGTTTATCGTCGCCCGACTTGGAGAGGAAATTAACCGCCATCTGCGCGACATTTTTGCCGCAGATAATCTCCACCCCATCTTCCCCCGTATAACCAGTGCGGAAGACCGAAAAGGATGCGATGAGATAGTTTTGAATCTGGAAATGATAGCGTTTGATTTCCGATGGAGGCTCCGGTAACACGCCGTCGAGATATTCGATCGCTTTCGGTCCCTGCACGGAAACCATAGCCGTCGAGAAAGTCTCATCCTCAATTTTGGCATCGAATGCCGCCGCATGCGTGGTTAACCATTGAATCACCTTTTCCCGATTCGACGCATTACAGACCATCAACCAATGCCGGTCAAAGCGCGAAACGATTACATCATCAATCACGCCGCCGTCCTGCCTGCACAGCAGAGAATAACCGGATCGGCCAGGCGTAAAGCCACCGATCTTGCGGGTGCACACATGCTCGAGCAGGTTCTGTGCACCTTTGCCCGAGATTTTCAGTCGCCCCATATGGCTCACATCAAAAATAGATATCGCCTGCCGGGTATGCTGGTGTTCAGCCACAATACCGGCGGAATAATGCAGTGGCATTTCCCAGCCGGCAAAATCGACCATTTTCGCACCATGCTGCCGGTGGTAATCGTAAAAACAGGTTTTTAATATCGTCCGCATTTGCTGATTCACTTACACATCCTTGATCTTACCATTTTGAAACATACAGGCAGGTTCCTGCCCCGCCTCCCACCCATACCCATTGCCCTTTCGCCGGTGGTGCCATCCACCGTAATCAACTCGCCCGCCGACTGCAACTCTCATTTGTTTTTTCCGGCAGATTGGGCGGACAGCATAAATTCGGGTGCCATTGCAGCGGCCCGGCCACGACCCTACAATTCAAAGCCGCCATGAGACTGTTTATGATAGGGAAGAAAATATGAAACTGCAGAACAAAGTTGCCATCATCACCGGTTCGGCTACCGGTATCGGGCAGGGTATCGCGGTGCGCTTCGCCAGCGAGGGGGCGGCCGTGGTTGTCGATTATGTGGGTAAGCCGGGGGCTGCAGATCAGACGCTGAATCTGATCAAACAGGCGGGCGGCAAGGCGATCGCTGTGGAATCTGACATATCCAATCCGGCGGCCGTGCAGCAGCTCATCGACACCACGGTGAAGACGTTTGGCAAGCTGGATATTTTTGTCAATAACGCTGGCATTGAATTCAAGCACCCGTTTACCGAATTTCCGGTGGAGCAATTTCAAAAAATAATCGCGGTAAACCTCATTGGCCCGTTTTTATGCTCACAGGCGGCCGCCCGGCAGATGATTAAACAGGGCGGCGGTGGGCGGATTATTAATATTTCGTCGGTGCATGAAGACCTTCCCATGCCCACCAATGCTCCGTACTGTGCCACCAAAGGCGGTTTGCGCATGCTTACCCGGACCATTGCGGTGGAATTGGCACCGCACCAGATTACCGTCAACAACATCGGGCCGGGTGCCATCTTTACGCCCATCGACGCCGATGTGGAAGCCAATCCTGAACTGGAAAAGGCACTGATGGCGGAAATCCCCCTCGGCCGCTGGGGTAAGCCACAGGATATAGCTGCAATGGCGGCGTTTCTTGCCAGCGATGAAGGGGCCTACTGCACCGGTTCCACATTTTTTGTTGATGGCGGCATGTTGCGCCAGGCCGGCAGTTTGTAACTTGCGCCACGATCGCCACCGTGGCGATGCCGGCCAGTTCAAAGATGCGTTTTTCGCGGCCAGATTCGCGTTTCCACCATGTAGTGATCGGTGGGATAGCGGCCGGACGGCGAATGGTCGCGCAGAATTTTGGCCGGGGAATATCGCAGGTTCCTGCTGACAAAAATCAGATCTGTTGGTAATTTAATGATCGGCTTGCCGATAAATTGCTGCCATGTACCCCATAGAACCCCCTTGGGCCGGGCGGCATAATCGAATGTGTCGCGCAGGCGGCCCTGTGTAGTGTTTTTATACCGCACGCCTGTCAGCGAGTCATACACGGGCAGATCGGTCTTCGGGTGGTTGATATCTCCCATCACGATGGCGTCTGCCGTCGGGTATTTTCGCCACACACGCCGCAACTGCTGCGAAAGACGCCGGGCACTTTGCGCGGCGTTGGCGTTGCCGTGACGCAGTTGGGTGTCGACCACAATTAACGGCGGGAAGATGTGCGCCCGGTCATGAAACACCGCCAGCGTGTAATACGCATTTTCGGTGGGGTTCGACTGCAAATGGTGCGGCCGCAGCAGGCCGTGCTGCTGATAAATGAGTTTTAGCCGCCGCTTGTTAAACAATATATTATTCACGCCACTTAACCCGATGCCCACCGGTAACCCGTCGATGCCCCCCATGCCGTAGCCAGGTACGTGCGAATAACCGGTCATGCGGGTGGCCATGTAGGCGGTCTGCGGGGCGGAAGATTCCTGCGTGCCAATAATATCCGGGGCATGGTGGAGTAATATGTTCACCAGTAAAGCGCGGCGTTTCCGCCAGCGGTATGCCGGCGGATTAAGGGCGGCAAAACTGATATTTACCGTCATAATTTTCAGATAGCGATGGGCGGGTTTCGGGATGCTTGATCTGTCCGCATGATCCGGAAATTTCGGTGATGGTGAAACCAGCAGCCAGATGATGGCCGCCAGCAAAAACGCCACCACTGCCTGCACGGTTATAATGAAAAAAATACGTCTCATCGATAGGAGGCTCCAATCACCTCGTGCCTTTCCGCGAAAGTATACGGTCGGTCAGGCCGGGCAGGGCACTTGCCAGCCACAGCCCCAGGCGCGACCCCGTCGCCGGCCATAATTCCGGCCGCGGATGCTCCATGAGATGCACCATTTTACGGGCCACGGCAGCAGCCGTCTGCGATTGGCCAACCATCCCGACAGGTCGGCCGCTGCGGCGGCTGGCTTCCCGGAAAAATTCGGTTTCGGTAGACGCGGGATGAACGGAACTGACATAAATGCCGTGGGGAGCAAGTTCCAGCCGTTGCGATTGAGCCAATGAAAGCTGCGCCGCTTTAGTCATGGCATAGGCACCCATAAGCGGCAATGATCGGCGGGCAATCGCGGATGAAACCAGCATGATGTGTCCGCTTTTGCGGGGCATCATGACCCGCGCCGCCTGCACCATCACATACCACGATCCCATCAGGTTGGTCTGCCAGATGGCCTGCATCTGTTCCTCGCTTATGGCATGCACGGGCGCATTAAGACCGTAGCCCGCATTGGCCACTGCTACATCCACGTGGCCGAACTGGGCCACCGCTGCAGTGAAGAGCGCCTCAACCTCAGAACCCACGCTTACGTCGCAACGCTGCACCAGCGGGGGTGGGGTTGGCGGCGATTGCCGACGAATATCGGCCGCCAGCTCTTCAAGGCGATCCACACGCCGGGCAGCGAGCACCAGTTTCGCCCCACGACTGGCCAGTTCCCTGGCCAGCGCCGCACCGATCCCCGATGAGGCCCCGGTGATTAATACCACTTTATCCATCGGGTTCCATCCTTATCCGCCCCGGCAGCCACACGCCGCGCCGCGGCTATTCCAACGGCTGTTTAAGCACCTTGGCACCGAGCCATTCCAGTGCATTCGTGCGATACATTTTTTCCAGTACCGCCGACGGCAGGTGCAATCCGCGCAGCATGGGCCGACCGTCCCTGGCGTCAGGGTCATCAATTGGGCATTCGCCGTCAAAATCCGATTCCCACAGTTTAAGATGCACCCAGTACCGGCTCAGGTAGTGTTCGTAATTAAATTTTTCATTAACCACCAGATCGCTGCCGAAAAGAATGCGGTCGGCATAACGGATGAAAAATTCACGCAGCGGTTCGATGGGTTGTTCCGCTACCGCCCGCACCATCCATTTGGTCGCACTGGAATCAATAATGTAATGGGGGAAGCGGTCCAGTCGCCGCGCGAGACTTTCAATGTCCTCCAGCGAGCCGCCCATATGGGCACCCATGTGGATGCGGTCGGGATATTTTTCCAGCATGCGATCCAGCATGGCAAACTGCTCATGATACGCCTTGTGTCCTTCCGATGGCTTGTATTTGGCGTTTTCCCCAAACCATGCTTTGGGGTCGCCCACATGGCTCATGAAATGATAGCCGAGGTTGTATGCGTGTTCGATAATTTCCCGCACCTCGGGGCTGTCGAGCGTGGCACCAAAGCGTTTCTGGCTGCCGGGTGCCATATGGAATTTAATAATTCTCGACCCTTTTTCATAAAACGAGTCAATCCGCTTATGCCAGATGCGGAAAAAATCCTCCCGCGAGGAGGCGTCCTGCCAGCGCGGAATGGCAATGAATTCAAAACGACCGGGGAAGGCCGCTCGCAGCGGGTCAACATCCTCCAGTGGGGCCATGGTGAAAATACGCCCAATGCCGTACGCATCGGCGGCGCGCAAAAATTCGGCTGTCAAATGGGGCTTTTGCGTATGCGTGTGTACGTCAATCACCGTCCCGGCTACAGCGCGGCGCGGAACATCATGGTAATTTACCCCCGTGCGATTGTAGGGGGGCGGAGTGGTCGCCATTGTGTCATTCATATTAATAATGCCTCCTTTCACGGAAATACTCATCATCCCTTCACGCTGAATCATTGTGCTTTTATTTGCAGATAGCCGGCACCCACCCGCCCGTTGCGCAGCACCAGCACCTCAACCCGCTGGGCCTTGGCGATGGCCGGCAACAGCTTGCCGAGGAAGTCTAAATTGCGCACACGATAAGGCCCAATTTGAATAATCACATCGCCGGGTTGCAATCCGGCCTTGTCGGCGATCGAATGCCGAAAAATCTGCGTAATGAGCAGGCCACTATTCACACTTAGCTTCATTCGCCCTGCCATCGCAGGCGTAAGCTGCTTTACCACCATGCCCAGAAGCTTTCTGGTTTTCAGTACGATGGGGGACGGAGGTACCGCCTTTACCGCATACTGCCGCGTGGTACCGTTGGAAAATTTAACACTCACTTGCGGCTGATTGGCACCGACGGCCAGAAGTGCCGCATATGCTCCCTGCAGGGTATTCACACGCTGGCCATTGACGGCGATCACCCTCGGTGCCAGGGTGCCGGCGATCACCACATGTTCGTGCGGCCCGGCTATGCCCTGGTGGCCGGGACACAATGCAAATTTCACATCCACGGTGTGTCCGTCCACCACCGCCGGGTTCATCAGTGTGGGAATCAGTTCTTTGAGTCGGTCAATTCCAATCGCGAAACCGATTTCCTGTGCATTGCCGCGAATGGCGGTGTTGATACCAATCACCCGCCCGTAAGCATCCAGCAGTGGTCCCCCGCTGTTACCCGGGTTAATGGCCGCATCGGTCTGAATCAAATTTTTCAGTGGATGCGGATTGTTCGGCTCATGGATGGTGCGGCCTGTTGCGGAAACAATGCCGGAACTTACACTCTGCGAATATCCGAACGGGTTGCCCACCGCAATGGTAGGCTCACCGATCATCAATCCCTTGGAACTGCCGAGTTGCAGCGTGGGATACGTGCCCGGCTTGGAAATTTTCAGTATCGCCAGATCCGCACTCGGATCGCTGTTGACCACGGTAGCGGCGAGCTTTTCTCCATTGGCTAACTTCACATGGATACTGCGCGCCTGATCCACCACATGATTATTGGTGACGATATACCCGTCTTTTTGAATGATAAATCCGCTGCCGAGGAAGTCGGCCGGCTCCTGTTCCACTGTCCCCATGCCCATAGGTAGCGGAAACATATTGCCAAACGGGTTGACTTCCTGCCTGATGAGCCGATGGGCCGTAATGCTGACAATCGCCGGGCGGCAATGTTTGATAATTTGCACGGTGATCGTGTCGCGCAAATTGTTGGGGTTGAATACCGGCCGCCATGCCCATGCCATCTGACACGTCGCCAGCAGAATAAGTCCAAATGCAAAAACAGTACGGCGCATAACTATCTCCTGAGAGCCTCACCCGGCAATCGCCGCGATTAACATCATCGCGTCAGGCTTCCTCATGCGTAAATAACGCATAGCGGCATTCTTTACAACGGATCAACCCCGGCCGCCATTTAATCTTAGCCGCGCCGGGGTGCCCAAGTTTTGATTTCGCGTCTTTTACAATCCTACCCCGGCATACACGCAACAGCGCGGGAGGCTCATGAAGTGCCCGGCTTTACTTTGTTCCCGTCAACGGCGAAACTCTTACCTATGGAACAACATACCCCTTCTGCAATTGCACCGTCCCCGGTTGGCACCACGCCCAGCCTCAAAACGCTAGTTGGCAAGCTGGAATTGGCTAATCCTGTAATGACCGCCTCGGGTACCTGTGGCTACGCCGACGAATACGCCGATTTTGCTCCACTTTCCCAATTGGGGGCTTTTGTCACCAAATCCATCAGTCGCCAACCACGCCTTGGAAACGAAAGCTACCGCGTTGTTGAAACCCGCGCCGGCATGCTCAATGCCATTGGTTTGGCCAACATCGGTTTGGAACGCTTCGTTAAGGAAAAAGTCCCCCGGCTTGCCGCCATGAATATCCCCGCCATTGTCAATGTACCCGGCTGGTCGATTGAAGATTATGTCGATGTGGCGGCATACTTGGACGAGCATGTACCGGTGGTGCGTGGTATTGAGCTTAATGTCAGTTGCCCCAACGTCAAAAATGGTCTGAGTTTTGGAACCGACCCGCTGCGCCTTGGAGAGCTTGTTGCCGCGGTGCGCAAGCGTGTGCAGCGCACCGTCCTGATTGTAAAGCTCTCGCCCAACGTTGCCGACATTGCCATCACCGCCAAGGCCGCCATAGATGCCGGGGCCGATGCCCTGTCTTTGGTGAATACCTTTACCGCCATGGCAATTGATATTGAAACTCAAAAGCCGGTACTGGCAAATGAAACCGGCGGGCTAAGCGGCCCCGCAATCAAGCCGATTGCCGTATTTATGGTCAACCGCGTTTATCGGCAGGTGGCCGCCAAAAACCATATACCCATCATTGCGATGGGTGGCGTGCAAACGTGGCAGGATGCTGCAGAGTTTATTTTGGCCGGGGCGTCAGCCGTAGCCGTTGGTACGGCATTATTCGTCAACCCAGCCGTGCATGTTGATATCTGCCGTGGGCTTTCCGCCTACATGGCCAGAAAAGGGCTTACGCAGATTGCGGATCTGGTGGGGCGGTGCGGAACTCCAAAGACGCCGAATTGAGGCAATACCTCAAGCCCGTGGGCCGTGGTCCATCTTCAAATACATGACCCAGATGCCCGCCGCAGCGTGCGCAGCGAATTTCCGTTCGCACCATCCCATGGCTGTCATCGGTTAATTCTTTAATATGGTCGGCGTGGTAGGGCTGATAAAAGCTGGGCCAACCCGTGCCCGATTCAAACTTGCTGGTGGAGGCAAAAAGCGGCAGGGTGCAAAGGCGGCACACATACACGCCGTCGGTTTTATTGTTAAGCAGTCCCCCGCAAAACGGCCGCTCCGTACCTTGAAATAATATAACCTCGCGCTCCTCGGGGGTAAGCTTTTGCGCCAAAACCTTAATCTGTTCCTGCGTCAAGGGTGTTAAGTTGTACGGAGATGGGGAAACCGCCATGGTTCGCTCCTAATTCAGCATCGATGGATAAAGCCGCCGCAACGCCTCCACCTTCGGCATGGCGACACAGGCAATATACGGTTGATCGGGGTTTTCTTCGGCATAGTTGCGATGATAGGCCTCGGCGGGGAAAAAATCTGTCAGCGGTTCAAGCTGCGTGGCCAGTGGCGCGTCAAACAGCCCCAACCGCTGCAATTGTTCCATGTAAGCGGCCGCAATCTCGCGTTGCTGTCCATCGCGATAAAAAATGGCCGACCGATATTGAGGCCCGATGTCATTTCCCTGGCCGTCAACTTGCGTCGGATCGTGCGCCACCGAGAAGAATACCTTCAGCAGGCGTCCCAAGGTGATCTCCGCAGAATCAAATTCAATCTTTACCGCCTCCGCGTGACGAGTACGGCCGGTGCAGACAGTTTTGTAGTTCGCATTCTGCGCCGTGTCGCCGGCATAACCGGGCACCACTGAAAGTACCCCCCGCAGCGGACGATAAACAGCCTCCACACACCAGAAGCACCCACCAGCGAGAACAATGCTTTCATTCCCCGGCACCAGCGGGGTGTCTTTCATTGGATCAGGAAACGCGGTCTTCAAATGCTGCATGGTCATGTCCGTTCATACGTAGACGCAATCCAGATCGGATTATATAGCTGTTAAGGTTTCCTTGTCGGCCAGCGGATATCTGGTAAGGCAACGGCCACCCCCGACCATATATCATCCTGCAGCTTGCAAGAAACACCAAATAAAAATAGATAGCTGCGGGCTTGTCCCGGCGGTGCAAATTATTGGCGTAGGTCATCGACAACACGCGCCACGATATATCGCGGCACATCCGCCATCCGCCAATGTGACAACCACCGTTAGACCGTGCCGCCAATGCCCTGCTGCCGTCGCTGCGGCAACAGCAGTATTGGGTTCACGACAGGCGGCTTCTATGGAGAGGTGTATGTGCTTCGCGATCCGAAATACTTATTCAATACATCCTGTGTGCATTCGCTTCGTGGAATAACGGTTCCGGGTGGTGACCAGTAACCCGGATTGGCACCCTGCAAATCGTTGAGTGTCTGCACATGGCCATCAAAGAACAGGGCATTAAAGTCGTAGGTGCCCTGCCCGATGCCGTGCCGAAAGGCATAGGCACGGTTGTCAAAGCCCGTTGTAATAATTCCATCCTTGCTGGAGGAATTGCCCGGCGCGCCGTCCCGGTTCCAGGCGTAGCTGTAATATGAAAATGCGCCCTCGTCGGCAAAGTCCGGAAAATCCGTGGTGCCGCCGTCACTGCGCCCCGGTGAGGAAACAAGGTTTGTAGCGACAGTATCGTCGAGACGCGGTTTGTAAAACGTGGTGCTGGCTTTGGCACCGTCAGCCGCAAAGATCTTCTCGGAAGGTTCTCCCACATTGGTAATTTTCGGCGTGTAGGTGGCCGGGACATCCGCATAGTCCGGGTCGAAGGTGGCATCATAGTTGGAACACAGCGAAGGTGATGCGGTCAGAAACAATCCGGCGGCACAATATGATGGCATCTGCATGACTGGCATGCCGGGGGTGGCCGGCGACGCAAGAAACGGATTGGCCGGACACGTGAAGGCCGGAAGTGAAGTGTCATACTCAAGGCGTCCGATGCGGTCGGCCAGCAGCGCACCCTCGGGATCGTTTAAATTTTTGGGTTTATAATGGAGTCCCATTTCATTGGCCAGTGGCGTCACCCAATCATAATTCTGTACTATATTGGGACAATACGCATTGCCGTAGGGAATGCTGATCCCGCCCACGTTGCCGGTGCTCAGCGTGCTGCTCTGCATCACATCCTGCCACATGGCTGCTCCGCTCGTAAGCGGGCTGCCGACAATGTCACCCTGCCAGCTTTCAGCATACTCCATCATGGCTTGTCCGATGGAGTGCAGATTTGCCGCACAGGCCACCGTTTCGGCTTCCTTTTTCGCCATGGCCAGCGCCGGCAGCAATATGGAAATGAGCAACGCAATAATTGATATCACCACAAGGAGTTCGATGAGAGTAAATGCGCCTCCACGCCTGCGCGCCCGTGCTAGGAGCCTGTCCGAGTAATAGCAGGGACTGCGACGGCATGGATTTTGGCGGGCATCAAGAAGCGGCGACGAGGGCGTATCTGGCGAGGATGATACGCCGAGGAAGCCGCGCCGCAGAGGCCGGGCGAAAGCGGTGCCGCCCGGAGGGTG
>JAKAEB010000088.1 GCA_021818445.1 Planctomycetota bacterium | reverse complement strand
GATCTATGTAGGCATCGTGGTTAAAAATGGGTTCGAGATAAAAAGAGGTATCGTAATTTGCCTGCAGGATAGCCCAGTCAGGATCCGCGTTCAAACGTCCCAGGTTATTCAACGTGCTTTGGGATGCGGAGGTATAGGATCCCAGAACGCTGATTGTGCCGGACTGGCGCGAAGTGTTGCCGCTCTGATTGACACGCAACGTCACGTATGGCAGAAAGAAGTCGCCCGTTCCGGATTGCAGGGTCGTAGGATTATCCACGAAATCGTGCAGATATTGCGCTCCCACCACGGCATAAAAAAAGGTCGAATGCACCTGCAGGAAATTCCAGATCAACTCTCCGCCGCCGCCGCTTGCGTAACCGTTGAAATTGACATTACCCTGGCCGACATTGGATGCGTTATACTGCTGATAATCTCCATATACACGGCCCTGCAACTGCCTGTTGCCAAGAATTGGAAATTGATATGATGCCTGCGTGCTTTGCATCCGGCTGAAGCCCGCCGTGGCATAATTCACGTTTAGGATGTCACCCTGGCCGGTCAGGTCTGTGTCGATCAAGCCGAACTGTTCAATCCATGGGTTGGTCTGCGGCGTGCCCGTATTGGATACCTGACTGTACACGGTCCATGGCTTTCTCTCATGCACCATGTAATTCAATATCACCGAATCAGGAACGGTGCCATGGGAAATACTTACTCCCACAACACGGTTTGATTGAAGATTCAACCGCGCAAGGTAATCCCTCAATACTTTCCGATCCAGAAGATCGTCAGAGGCGGCCGGCGACGTGGTTGCCGGTTTCACAGGGGAATAAGTCCGGATGCCCGCTTGTGACGGCTGATCAATCTGATTGCCCGTCTCGCCGTAGCCATTTGTGATTGTCCGTACCTGTTGTACTTCGGCAATGTGAATAATCAGATGAAGAGCGGTATCACCTGTGGGGCGGATATCCCGCAGACCATGAAAATCACCGGGGGATACAACTACGTAAACACCCATAATACCGGCACGTTGCAGTGCCGAAAGAATGCCGCGTTCTATGGCCATAATGGCACTTAAATGAAAGGGAACTGCTTCCTTCGCGATTCGTTGGTTGAAATCAGCCAGGGAAAGATCAACTTCCCGGGCATGGCCTTCGAGCGGACTGCGCGGCAACTTGCCGGCACCGGAAATATACCCGGACGGCAGATACCGTAAATGCACAGGTATTTCCATCAGCTTATGTACGGATGGCAATTGGTTGCGTCGAATCCGGTAGGACAGGATAAATCGGCTTACCGGATACACCGGGTCAAGTTTGGAATTCCGGGTTCCGGTGCTTTTTACCGGCACAGCGCACAGCGACGGGGTCGCACACAGGGTAAACAGCACAGCGGCTGTGGTTATTCCATAAATTCCCCACCGCCACATGCTGAATACAGCATCCGCGCAAATATCACGACTGGGTCCGATTTTTCCCACGCCCAATCTCCCAATTGATAACATGATCCAGGCCACGACGCCAAAAAAGATTTTAGCAGCCCCGATAATCGAATGTCAAGAAAAATGTTTGAAATACAAAATAAGAGGTTCTGTGGCAGCTTCTGCAACATCCGGTGCGATCGGTTGCGAAAGCAATCAGGAGATGAGCAATCAGTAGTAAATAAAAAGGTTTGGACCGCCCCGGCGCGCACGGGGTAAACTCTCTAAGCGGACTGCGCGGATACGCGTGAGGTTCGCTCTGACGGGCCAAAGCTCAATTCCGAGTGCAAAATTCTAATTTCTAAATTCGAAATACTGAATGCTGAATACTGGATGCTTAACACTCAACGCCCTGCACCTGCGTAATCTCCACACCGTTTTTTATTCATGCCCGAGGTTTATCCCGAGAATATCGGGGTGTCCCCGGAGAACTCGGTGGCTAACCATTCCATCCCGGCGGGGGCGGGGCCGTAAAGATAAAATGAACAACCCGTAGCGGGCAAAATGTGTTGGGGCGCGGATTTTGCCGTTGGCGCAGGTAGTGGGAATGTTAGACAGTCTGCATCAGGGCAGGGCCACGAAGGCCTTGCGGAATCTGTCGCAGGCCCCAAAATAAGAGGGCCGGTAGCCGCATTTGCCAGTTTGCATCATGGGCTGCCGCGGCACACACGGAACCACCAACCTGGGGCGGATACCCCAGGCCGTTGATTGCGGGAACGATCTTGGTTAATCAAATGTTATCTCGGTGGCACAACGGCCTGGAAAAGACCGGAGCAACACGCATTGTCGCCCAGCAGGCACAACGCGTCACAGTCCTCTGCTGAGAAAATAATCCAACGTCGCTAAATAGCTGTCGCAACCAATGATTTGCAGCCAGGCTTCAGCAAAAATCACACGGCGATGTTGATTAAATTTCCACGCAAGTCGTAGGCTTCGATCAGCACGGAATCATCGGGTAATGCCGCATCCGGTGTAATGACAATTTTCTTATCCGTGCGGTCTTCCATGGCCACGAGTTCGCGGCGCTTTTTATTCAGCAGATATCCCGCAACGGTGGGATATACCTTCAATTCAATGCGGGCGATGTCTTTATGCAGCGTGGCCGCCGCCAGACGCCGCATGACATCCA
Organism: Planctomycetota bacterium; assembly: GCA_021818445.1. Lineage (GTDB taxonomy): Bacteria > Planctomycetota > Phycisphaerae > WQYP01 > WQYP01 > JAJZGD01. Next base: position 5,539 of record JAKAEB010000088.1, on the reverse strand, counting down.
GTGTCACGCTTTCAGGCGTTTTAATCAGCGCGGCACCCCGGCAATGCGGGCAATCCTGGTAAATGCCGCGCTTCAGACTGGGCTTAACCCGCTGGCGGGTCATTTCAATCATGCAGAACTGGCTCATGCGCAGTACTTTGGTTTTGGCGCGGTCGTGGCGTAATTCTTCCCGCAGCAGCCGCTCAATTTCCCGTTTGTGCCGGTCTTCCCGCATGTCAATAAAATCAATGACAATCACGCCGCCAAGATCGCGCAATCTTAACTGGCGGCACAAATCGACAATGGCGTCTTTGTTGATGTTGTACGCCGTGAGTTCCGCATCGCGCTGTTCGCGGTAGCGTCCGGAATTGACATCCACCGCCACCAGCGCTTCGGTGGAATCAATCACCAGCGATCCGCCGTTGGGCATTTCCACGCGGCGGCTGTTAATTTTTTCAATTTCCCGTTCCACGCCATACCGGATAAACAGCGGCATGGGGTCCTGATACAGTTCAACAATGCCCGAATCCGTACTGGCAATGGTGAGAAAGTCGCGCACGCGCTCGGCAACGTCCGGATCATCCACGACAATGCGGTCCATTTCCTGCACCGCCAGATCGCGAATGCTGCGGATAACCAGATCGCTTTCTTCGTAAAGCAGTGCGGGCGTGCGCTGCGTGTCCAGCCGATGGGTGATGCGCTTCCAGATTCGCACCAGAAAGTGCAGATCCTGCTGCAATTCCCGCGCGGTGCGATCCATACCGGCCGTGCGGATGATAAAGCCCAGATTTTCCGGCGGATTAAGCTCGCGCAGCAGGCGTTTCATGGCCCGGCGCTGTTCATCGTCGGCAATTTTTCTTGAAACGCCCAACGCGCTCATGCCCGGCATCATCACCAGATACCGCCCCGGCACGCTGATGTAACTGGTTAACGTGGGGCCTTTCGTGCCGATGCCTTCTTTCGTCACCTGGACAATTATTTCCTGGCCGCGGCGCAGACATTGCTGAATCGGCGGGCGCGAATGGCGCGGGGTTTTCCGGCCCACGCGCTCCATGGGCGCTATGTGGTCATTATCCACGTGGATTTCCGCATCTTCATCGAATAATTCATTGATCTCGCCTCCCATTTCCTCAAAATTGGCGGCAACATCCGGTTCAACGCCCGGCTGGCCGTCCGGTTGTGCGCCATCCGCTTTTTTCGTGCCGGCCGCGTGCATTTTGGCCGTTGATTTATGGTGTTGCGGAAAATACTGCGGGTGCAGATCACTGATATGCAGAAATCCATTTTTCCCGATGCCGAAATCAATAAACGCCGCCTGTATGCTGGGTTCAACATTGGTCACGCGGCCTTTGTAAATGTTGCCCACATGCAGATCATGGCTGGAGCGTTCGGTGTAAAGTTCTTCCAGCACGCCCTGCGAAACAATGGCGATACGAACTTCCTCGGAATCGGCCACGTTCACCAGCATGATGCGGGGCGGGCCTTTCTTCCGGGATACATGTTTTTGCGGTGCGGCTTCACCATCCACCGCGTGGCGTTCTTGCGGCTCGATATCGCTTTGCGCCGGCAACTCTGAAACGGCCGGCTCGGCGACGGCTGGTGCTTCCTGCTGCAACACTGCCTGCGGTTCCGGTGGCGCAGCAGGGGCAGGCTCGTTCTTCGTATGCTGACGGGCCGGCTCGGCATGCCGCCTGCCGGGGTGATGATGCGCGGGTTCCGGCGGAACCAGATCCGTCAGAAGCGAATCGGATATTCCACTGGACGTAATGCTCCGCGATGTGCCGGTTGGCCGGAACTGATGCCGCACTTTACCCTGACTGAACGATCGGCGACCGGGGTGTCGCGTTAAACCGGGGCCGGCACGCGCCACCAGACGATCCGGATTGGGGCGTTGGATGGAATAGCCGGCACTGCCGGTTGAACCGGGGGCGGGAGCGGATGGTTCGGCCGCGGCGGGCAGGTGCCGATTCTCCGGCGTTTCGGCGTCCGGCCGTTGTTCCGTTGCCGCCGGTGAAATGCTTGCCAATGCTTGATCAACCACAGGTGGCTCAGGCAACGGTTGCTGTGCCTCGGTTGGCAGATCGGCGGAAGACTCAACGGTATTTGCCTCTGGTTCGGGCATGGCCTCTGCGGGCGGGGCGGCTGTTTCAGCCGCGGGTGCCGGAGTTTTGCGGCGAACGGACTTTCCGCGCCCCCGGCCACTGCGCCCTCTGCCACCGCGCCGCCGGCGACGCGGCTTGCCGGTTCCCGCGGAATCATCGGCGGAAGCTGCTTCCACCGGGGCGGCCGGACCGGCGATTACATCGCCCGGCGAGGCAGATTCAGCGGAAAACAGTGTGTCAGGGGGCAACTCCGAACGTTCTTCGGATGAATCAAATTTCATGGTGTTGATAAACAAGCCTCACGAGAAAATATTGCATACACCCAACCCTCGCCGCCGACTTCAGTCGCGGATAAATCTGATGAATTATATTAACTTTTTCCAAACAAGTCTACGCACCGCCATTTCCCGCAATGGCACAATTTCTCCGGGTGGGGGGCTGCCGGAGTTTTGCCCACAAATGGGATCTTCCGCCTTATTATCCAAAGCCCCGGCGGCGGATGATTATTCCACCGGCCACAACCCCGGCTTGTGCCACTGGCACGGGCGAATCAAGCCCCAAACCATGGCGGTGCCCATTGCCGGCACGTGCCGTGAGCACGATTATGTTTCACTTTCGGCATTCGTGTGACTGCGGCCCGATAATATCATTCTTCCGATTCACACTCATGAACAACAAACGCAATGGTCGAACTAACAGGCAGCAAGTTGCCATGATGGTTACGGCCGGTAGCGGTATGCGGTGCTGATCCGCTCCAGACTGCCGATTGCCAAAATTGATGAAATTCCGGGCGATGGTAATGGCAACAACGTGCCGGTTCGGGGGACGCGTGTTTCCCGCCATTAGCAGCACCGCGGAATGCTTGGAGATCATAACTCGTGAACCATAGAATGCACATTTTGGCGATGGCCATGATTGGGATATCCTCCTGCACGGCGGCATCGGCTAAGGCATCCGTGGCGCTGGGGCCGGCAGCCGGTTACAGCGCATTTGTGTTCGGGGATATGACCGCCGCAGCCGACACCTGGGGCAGCGTTGCCGTGGGGGGTAATGCCAATTTCAGCAGCGGATACAGCATAAATGCCGCGACGGCGGGCAACGCCTACGCGCTGGTTGTCGGTGGAAACTATATCCAGAAAAGTTCACGGATCAATGGAAATATTATTGTGGGCAAAACGGCGGAATATGACAATCCGTCAGTTAACGGGTCGCTGGCCGCGCAAAGTGTCAGGCTGCAAGGCGGTGGAAGCGTCAGCGGCGGCGTATTTTATTCGGAATCGTATTCCGGGCCGTCGTATATCACCCATACGCAAAGCAACCACACTCCAGTTGTGCCGATTGATTTTTCTGGCTCTGAATCGACACTGCTCCGCGACGCGACGGCGTGGGCCGCATTAACCGCCAATGGCATGGCCGTAAGTCAGTACAGCACACTTACGCTCACCGGTACGAGTTCAACTTTGGATGTTTTCGATATTACCACCACCGAATTGGCCGGCATCAGTACCATCAGACTTTCCGTCCCCACGGGTGCCACACCCACGGTCCTGGTTAATGTGAGCGGATCGGCAGCGAATATCCACGGCGGCATAAGCGGTTTTGACGCCGCCAGTACGCTCTGGAATTTTTATAATGCCAACTCGGTAACCATCGGCGGCGTGGCCCTGACGGGCACCCTTATGGCGACCAGCGGAAAGGTTGACTTTCAAAGCGGCCAGGTGGATGGATCGATCATCGCAGCCAACCTGAACCAGCACGCGGGGGCGGAAATTGATGCGGGATCATTTGCCGGAAGTTTGCCATCGGCATCATCACCACCGACAACAATCGCGGCCGGGGCGCTGTCTGTTCCATCGACATCGGCGTTGGTGGGTTTGGGATCGGTGGCACTGGCCGCATTGGTGCTGCAACGGCGACGCACCGCATTTCACTGCTGAATCGGTCCGGCCAGGCAAGCGAGCGTTTCTTCTATGACGCTGGCGCCGCTGGACCATACGAAGAAAAACATGGCTTCACGCATGCGCCTCTGCGCGGAATGTTCCCGCAGCAGTCCGCGGCCTTTGGCGAGTTCCAGCGATGCGGCCGTACACCGCCAGCACAGATCATTACACCGGCCACGCAGAATCGCCGGTGCAGAGCGGCTGTCCGCCTCCACCTTATCCGCCCCCTGGCTGTAAACCTGTCTTGAAAGCGCGGCATGTTGCCGCCGTAATTCCCGGATGAAAGCCCGGCATCGGGGCGATCGCGCGGAAGCGAGTTCCCGCGCTGCGCGCAAAGCCCCGGCCGCCACGCCCAGCGGCAGAATACACGTGTTCAGCGAAAAACGCCGGTATTCATTGCGAACCGCCAGCGCATTGGGACACGGGCCGGATAGAATATCTTCCGCCTGTATCTTAACATTTTTGAGTTTGACCGCCGCGGTGTTGCTGGCATTAAGCACGGCCATATCCGCCGGGTTAAGAACCTGCACGCCGGGTTGTTTCATGTTGAGTATAAACAACAGTTGATCACCCGATTCCGTTTTCGCGCCGGCGATCAGATAATCGCTGTAATTGGCTCCGGTAGACCATGGAATCGTACCGGAAATCCGCCAGCCGCCGGCGCTTGGTATCGCCGCCACGCCTCCGTTTTGATGCTGCCCGGAAGTGGTCAGTTGGGCAATGCCGATGCTGGCGAATCTTTTGTTCTCCGCCAGTTGGGCCAGAAGATTGCGGCACCGCCGGCCGCATGCCGGATTATCCGCGGCACAAATAAGAAATTCCAGGGCCGCATCGCGCTGCGTCAGAATCAGTGCCGTGTTCAAGCAGACGGATGCCAACTGCTCATAGCGCCGATGCAGTTGTACCGGGGCCATGCCGGTTCCGCCGTACTTTTTGGGTACCGACCATTTCAAGGCCCCGCAGCGGGATAAATCGGCAATGTTGTCGCGCGGCCATTGCCCGCTGATGTCAACGCTCTGCGCCCGCTGTGAGATTTTTTCCAGTACCGCCGGCCATGTGAGAATCGTATTCATTCTTAAATTGTAGGTGGCTTAAGGGCTTTACCCAAGTGCCGGCAATATTTTTTGCGGGCATTTTTTCATTCGTGTCCCGGCAGCCCGGCGCGCCCAACGCCCGCCACGAGCCGATGGGCAAGTGCCAACATTCGCCGGGCTTTGTCAGCCGCCGACAATATTGGATTGATCGTGTTCCAGCGTGTGTTCCGCATGGGCCTGTCCCGTTGCGGCCGCGTCTGATTCAGACGTTGCCGCGGTGCCGGTAACAAGTTTATTGGGCCGCTGAATTTTCTTCTTGCCATTGAGGTATGCATCCATCTGGCGCAGAGCCTGCTTGATGCGCAGCTCATTTTCCACCAGCGCAATGCGGACAAATCCTTCGCCGTTGTCACCAAAACCGCGGCCCGGTGCCACGGCGACATCGGCCTCATCCAGCAGACGCAACGAAAAGTCAATCGTGCCC
>JAKAEB010000087.1 GCA_021818445.1 Planctomycetota bacterium | reverse complement strand
GATCTATCGCCCGTGCGCAGGCACTTTTCCACCTTAGCACTGATGGCGGGTATGATCGGCTTGAGATAGATGGCCAATATCCGGCTGCATTCCAAAGCTGCCGTCAACACACCGCGGGCGGCCTCCGGATCGCGCTTCACCAAGGCCCACGGGGCATTATCTTCGACAAATTTATTGGCTTTATCGGCCAATGCGCACGCGGTGCGGGTCACAGCCGCAAAGTGACGCCCCTCGTAGGCGTCGACCATTTCGTTCTGGGCGCTGCGGAAAGAATCCAAAAGCGTCAGGGCATCCTGCGTAATCACACCGGTCTGTCCCTCAAGCAAGCGCGAAAGCATGGGGGCTACGCGGCTCATCAGGTTGGCGATCTTTCCGACCAATTCGCTGTTTACACGGGCGGAAAAATCGGAAAAACTCAAATCCAGATCCGCCGGCGACGGGCCGAGCCGCGTAGCGAAATAATATCGCAGCCATTGTGGATCCAGATGACGCAGATACTGCCGGGCACTGATGAATGTTCCGCGGCTTTTGGACATCTTTTCCCCGTTAACCGTCAGATGCCCATGCACCGAGAGCCGATCGGGCAGGCGCCGACCGCTGCCCATCAATATGGCCGGCCAGAATAGAGCATGGAAATAAACGATGTCCTTACCGATAAAGTGATGCACTTCCAGATTGGGATTGGCCCAAAATTCGTCGGCCTCGGCCACACTGCCGAGCAGATGCGCCAGCGATGCAATGTAGCCGATGGGGGCGTCGAGCCAGTTATAAAAATATTTCTGCGTTTCACCGGGAATTTCAAAACCGAAGAACGGGGCATCGCGGGAGATATCCCAATCTTTAAGTTCCTCCGAAAACCACTCATCGAGCTTATTGGCGACCGATGTATCCACCATGCCGCCGCGTAATAATTTTTCCAACGGCTGGCGAAAATTTTGCAGGCGCAAAAACAGATGGCGCGACGTCTTTCTTACCGGCGTTGCCCCACTGACGGCGCTGCGCGGATCGATTAAATCCACAGGCGAATAATGCTTGCCGCAAACCTCGCAGGAATCGCCGTATTGATCGGGGCTGCGGCAGTTAGGGCACAAACCGCGGATAAAGCGATCGGGCAGGAAAATATTCTCTACAGGGTCGTAAAACTGCTCCACATCCTTCCAGACGATATGCCCGCCCGCCGAAAGTTTTTCATAAACATCTCGACAAAGCTGGGCATTCTCGGGTGAATGAGTGGAGTAATATTGGTCAAAAGCGACGCCGAATTCGGTAAAGTCGTTCAGATGCTCCTGATTCATCTTTTCGATAAAGGCTTCCGGGGCCAGATTCAAACTGCGGGCGCGAAGCATGACGGGCGTGCCATGGGCGTCGTCGCCGCACACATAGGTGACCTGGTGGCCACGCAACCGCTGAAATCGCACCCAGATATCGGTTTGGATGTATTCCACGAGGTGGCCAATGTGGATGGAACCATTGGCGTAGGGCAGCGCTGAGGTCACTAAAATATGACGTTTTGCGTAGGGCATTGGCTCTCCGTAAACAACCGCGTGGTATGTTACCAAAGGACACGCCTTTTCGCCGAACCAGAGGGCCGCCACCCCGGCCTTATCCTGACGTGGTGGGCTGATTGTTCGCCGCGGACGGCGCGGCGGAATCGGCTGTAGTAGCGGCAGATGGCGGAGTGGCTGCTGTATCTTGACGCTTGGGCCAGCCATCAATAACCAATGACAACAACATCCCCACGACAGCCATAATCGGCAGCGACTTAAAGCCCATAATGCCCACCAACGCACCGGCGAGATAGGTGCCCAGCACAGTGCCGACGGCATTGGCGGCGTTGTACAACCCCTGTGCCATGCCCTGACCAATGGGGCTTAATTCCGATGTTAATTCGGTAGCGGCTACGCTGATAATGGGCCACGCCAGGATCACCATGGAAAAACTACCAAATGCCAGCAGCGCCGTTGCGGTTCGGTTGTGAATAAAAATGGCGATAAGCATCAACACAAACGCCATCAAGCGGAGCAGGCGTCCAAGAAAATAAATCGCCCCCGCACCCAGTTTGCCGCTCCATTTACCGGCCAGGGCATAAAGGGCAACGCCCACACCTGCGGTGGCGGCATAGGCGACGGAAGTGATAGGCGGTGCAATATGAAACGCCGTTTTAAGAAAAATGGGGAAATAGGCAAAAAAGCCGGCAATGCCGAAAAAGAGGACAAAAATTGAAAGAATAAATCGGCCAAAGCGCGTCGGCAGCATCCGCCCCATATTCTTTATTCCGCGCCAATTGATAACAGAAAAATGCCGCAATATGCCGCCGCCCAGCAATTCAACGCGGGCAAAGCGTCCAATGGGGGTGATGTCGGCATGGGAGCGTATCCACCGGAGGGTGATGGTAGGGTCCGGTGCACGACGAAAGACCGACTTTCTCAGACCCCAGATGCCCAGGCCAATGGCAGGCAAAAGCAGTGCCGCGCCCGTCCAGAGCGCGGTGCGGTAGCCGGCCGCCACCAAAATACCCGCCAGCAGAAGTCCGATCGATTGACCGGCTCCGTTGAAGGTTTGCAGCCAGCCGATGCGCGGTGTCCACTCATTAGCGGGATGAAATTCCACCACCATGAGGGTGGCACAGGTGGCGACGGCGGCCGTGCTGGTGCCCATCATCAGGGCAATTAAAAACCACGCCAGGAGTCCATGCACCAGCGGAAAGCTGACCAGCCCAACCGCTTCGAGAGCCAAACCGCTGAAAAATATGAAACGGAATTTTTTGGTCCTGTCCGCAATATTACCCCACAGCGGTGAAGAGATGGCCCCCAAATTAAAAGCGCCCATCACAAAACCAACGGTGCTTAATTGCCCGGTAAGTTTGGACATCATCAGCGGCAGCGTGATAGGAATGATGCCGGAAGAAACGGCACCCAGAATCGCGTAGGCACCGTACCAGCTTTCCAGCCAACGGCGTGGGCTTAGGAGCGTATCGCGGACAATATGAGCGTACGCCAGCGGATTTAGTCGAGAGCCGAGGCCAATTGCCGCGGGTATCGGTGCGTTGGTTGTGCCATCGGCGTTTGTCAGTGCGTCAGTCATGATCGTACTGTACAAAAAAATGGTTGGCATTTCGAGCGTGACAAAACGGCGCAACGTATAAACCGCATAATTCAGCCGCCGGCGTATGTCCCGGCGGGCCTGCCGTGGAATTATCCACGGTTGGATCGGTGCATGTACTGGGCCGCGATGAAGCGCGCGTGCGGCGGAGTGCGATGGGGGCACACGGCTAAATGGGCGATGCAGATACACAATGCTTGCCCATCCCTGCCCGACACCGAATGTTTTGGCCGCCGGGCTTGTATCGGCAGATTAATACACGGTACTGTCGCATACGGTTAAAAGCTGCCTCCCCGCCTCGCTCATGCCGCATCATGATATCAATATGTGTTAATGCTTTGGTTGCCCTGTCAATAGTTGCTCCGTCAACCGGTGCCGAAAGGTATCGTACATGCCTGCAGTGGTGACGGCAGCTTTGCATCAACCAGCAAAATGAGATAAATAGTTAAATAACGGGTGCCGAAATTCTTTATAGAGGTGCATCATTATGCTTGTGCTGGGTTTGGACATTGGTACTTCTGCCACCAAGGCACTTTTACTTACCGCCGAAGGTGAGGTCTGGACGGCCGAGGCCGCCCACGAACTGCTTTGCCCGCGGCCCGGCTGGGCCGAGCAGGACCCCGCCCAGTGGTGGCACGCGTCGCTGAATGCGATGAAAAAAGTATTACGGAAGGCCAGACGCAAGGCCTCGGATATCACGGCGATCGGTCTTTCCGGGCAGATGCACGGCAGCGTATTCCTGGGTGACTCGCCGCAGCCATTGCGTCCTGCCATTCTCTGGAATGACCAGCGCACGAGCCTGCAATGTCGGCAGATTGAAGAGGCGGTTGGTGGTCGCGAGGCACTGGTGGCCATGGTATCGAACCCGGCATTAACCGGTTTTACCGCACCAAAAATACTCTGGCTGATGCAAAATGAGCCACGGCGCTATGCCAAGGTCAAACATATTCTTCTGCCTAAAGATTACATACGCTACTGCCTTACCGGCCAGTATGTTACGGATGTGGCTGATGCGTCGGGCACCCTGTTGCTGGATGTCAAAGCGCGGGGTTGGCGCAGCGACCTTATTGACAAGCTGGGCATTGATGCCGGCCTGCTGCCAGTCGTGATGGAATCCACCGATATCAGCGGGACGGTGACCCGGCCGGTGGCAGCACTTACGGGTTTGCGGGCTGATACGCCTGTGATAGCGGGTGCGGGCGATCAGGCGGCGGGTGCCGTCGGGGCGGGTGTGGTGTCGCCGGGCGTGCTTTCAGCGGTCATCGGGACCAGTGGCGTTATCTTTGCCGCCGCCAATAAACCTCTTACCGATCCGCGCGGACGTATCCACACCATGTGCCATGCCATTAAAAACACGTGGTGTCTATTCGGTTGCATGCTCAGTGCTGGCGGGTCTTATCAGTGGATGCGGAACATGCTGCAATCCGCCAGTGGCAAATCGGTGTCGTTGTCGTATGAGCGTCTCAATGCGCTGGCGGCTGCGGTGCCGCCCGGTGCCGACCGTCTGCTGTTTTTACCCTATCTCACCGGTGAGCGCTGCCCGCATGCCGACCCGCACGCCCGGGGGTGTTTTATCGGTTTAACGCCATCGCATCGTGCCGGACACATGGTGCGGGCGGTGATGGAAGGTGTTACGCTCGGTATGCGGCAGCAGGTGGAAATGATGCGTGGGCTGGGGGTGGAAGTGAAGGATATTCGCGCCGGTGGCGGCGGTAGTCGCAGCGAGCTTTGGCTGCAGATGCAGGCCGATATGTATGGTGCGGTGGTGAGCACCATTCGTGTCGATCAGGGTGCGGCATTGGGTGCGGCGATGCTGGCCGCTGTGGGTACCGGGGTGTGGCCAAGCGTGCCCAAAGCGGCGGCGGCGCTGGTTGAAACCCAGAAAAAATTTCGTCCCCACAGCAAGCGGGTTCGGTTTTACAGCCAACTGGCCGACCGGTACGAGATGCTTTATCCGGCGCTGGCACCGGCGTTTGAATCGCTATCCACCTTGCCTGACAAGTGATGGGCGGGTGCATTGCCCGGAGCGGTCGGCGGCGGGGGCGGCCGTACCGTAATGTCGGCCAATTGCCCGCGCTGGGGCGTATCGCCGGGCGGCAGATTCCATTGTTCCGTGGCATAGAGCATGGTGTATTTCAGCATCACGCCGATGGTGGTTTTATAGCAGATGGCAAGGCCAAAACGCCCCTGAAGAAAACCACCTCGGAAAATATAATATTTCAGAAATGTGACCGGCGGCCGCAGCAGTAACTGCAGCCAGCTTGCCCGCCGCCCGCCGCGGGCCATGGATTGAGCCAAAATGCAGGCGTGTTCAGCCATACGCGGGCCATCATTCAAATCGCGCCAGTCAAATGGCGTGAGGCGATTATGCAGCAGCGCACCCGGCAGCTTTCCGGTGTCGTACCCATTCAATGGCCGCCGCACCTCCGGAGCGCTTTGCACCTCCCAATGCACCCGATCTTTATGCAGCAACCGCGTCTGATAGTCCGGCGACCAGCAGCGTACATACAGGCCGCCGAGGTAATTTTTTCGTGGCATGCGGAACTGCGCCATCCGCCGGGTCGTATCGGGTGTGAGTTGGGCAATATCCCTGGCAAGTTCAGCGGAACATTCTTCGTCCGCATCCAATGCGAGGACCCATTCATGGCGGCATTGCTCGGTGGCAAATTTTCGCTGGGGGCTGTACCCGGCCCACGGGCGGGTGATGAATCGCGGCCGGGAGGGGTGGGCCAGCACCACTTCGCGCGTGGCATCGGTCGAGCCGGAATCAACCACAACAATGTCGTCGCACCACATAAGCGAATCGAGTGCGATGCCGATGCGATTGGCCTCGTTAAAACAGATAATGCAAGCGGAAACAGCAATCGCCATGGATGTAAGCGTAAACCAAAGGCCCGCACGGGGAAAGCCGCCCCGGCTCCACGGTGGGCCGACGGGGCCGCTGGGGTCAGCGAGGGCGACGGGGATCGAACCCGCAACCTTCGGATCGACAATCCGATGCTCTAACCAATTGAGCTACGCCCCCGTGGGCGAAGGTGACAGCATATCGCCATCGTGGTTTCATTTCAAGGATGGGGAAAAGCCCAAAATTACGGGGCGTGGCCATTTTTCAGGTGGGGGTGAAACCGCCGGAAAATAGACGATTGGCGGCGCTTCCCGGTTCCTTCCTGAAACGCCTCGGTCGCGCCGATTGACCCAACGGCCATCAACTGGTTATTGGGGCACCTAAATTATTATGCAATAATTAAAACATCAACTTGGCATAAACACCAGACGACGTACGCCGCCATTAAAGCTGCCACCGCGATAAATACCCAGCCCCAGCCATACTTCGGGGCGCGATACAGCATCATTCCAGCAGTTGCAAAGCATGCCCATACATTACCGGCAAAAAGCAGGCAAAGCGAAACGCGCAGTATTCCTGGCCACCCCTCCTGCCAGGGAGGCATTAGAAAATACAATAAAGCTGCACTCAGGATGGTGAAACCCATCAGGCCGAGTATCTTTGCTCTAATGCCCCCGTCGCTCCGCCGTGGGGTAATGCGTGCCCCGTCGGCTGCCCCGGTGGGAAAATTGTCTCTCACCAGCATTCCCATCGCCGCGCCCACGGTGCATGAGAAAATAGTGCCCAGGCTGGCTATGGCCAGGAATACTAATGCCGCCAAAGCCAGCCACGGCAGAAACATAATACCAGCGAGACCCGCGAGACCTTTGATACTGGAACTGTGATAAAAAAACGCTGTATAAATGAGCGCGTAGAATAATAGTAATAATATCCCGGTCCCAAATACCGTCGTACACACATCGTTTGAAATTGATAAGCACCGCCGCAAAGGGCCACGCCGATCTGAACTGCTGATGGTGCTGGGCCGCAAGCCCCGGTAGACCGCCGCGCCGGTTGCAAACGCTCCCGTTTCCAGGATGAGGACATATAAAATGTTGCTGATGGGTACTGCAGATGTTTGTGGCTGGTGGCGTCCGGCGGGCATAATCGCCAGCACCCCAAGGCAGGCAAGAAAAATCGCCAGCACGGGTGGCCAACACAAGGCCAGATGAAACATATGCCTCTTGGCAGAAGCGTACGACTTCGCCCAATAGCCTGCGAGAAATCTGCGGCAGTTCAATGTCAATTGTGCACTGACCATGGCACGCCCCAAAGCTGACAATTCTTTTGTTTGATGGTAACCAGCGGTGGCTGAACTCGCAAACGGGCTGTCGTAATGAATCAAATCAAGCAATCAATCGATAAAGACGTGCGAAATTGTCCGGGCGGGTGTCGCAGCCTGTGGGGTTATACCGTGGTTGCGCCCGATCATTGACTTGCGGTTCAGGCTTGGCAGCGGGCGCGACGCGTCAGGATGGCGGCGGATAGCACCAGCAGATCGGCGGGGGTAATGCCCTCGAGACGCGATGCCTGCGCCAGTGTCAATGGGCGGAATTTTTGCAGCGCCTCCCGGGCTTCCTTGCGCAATTCAGATATGGCGGCAAAGTTAAGGTTGCGAGGTATTTCACGCGCTTCAAGTTCGCGCATGCGATGAGCCGCCGACTGATCGCGCTGGATATACCCCTCATACCGCAACTGCGTCTGCACCTGCAGCCATGCTGATGCGAGAGACGGGTTGGCAACGGCCGCCGCGAGACGGTCATCGCTCCATGGCATTGCCGCCAGTGATGACCACGGCACATCCGGTCGTCGGAGCATATCGATGGCGCGCTGGCCGGAATTCAGATGGGCGGCGGTGAGTACCTGACGCAAAAATGCCATGTGCCGGTTCAACTGCTGCAGCATCTCGAGGCGCGGTGGATCGGCCAGCCCCAATCTCTCGGCCACAGGCGTGAGGCGTTGATCGGCATTGTCGGCCCGCAATTGAAGGCGAAATTCCGCCCTGCTGGTAAACATGCGGTACGGCTCGGTAGGGGTTTTTGTTACCAGATCATCAATCATTACACCGATGTATGCCTCATCCCGGCGCAGCACCAGCGGTGGCAGATCGCGGCACTTTTGCGCCGCGTTGATACCGGCGAGGAGTCCCTGCCCGGCCGCTTCTTCGTAGCCGCTGGTTCCGTTAATCTGCCCGGCGAAGTAAAGCCCGCTTACCCGGCGGGTTTCCAGCGAGGCGTCAATTTGATGGGTGGGGGAAAAGTCATATTCCACGGCATAGCCAAAGCGCAGGATTTCCGCCTTTTCCAGGCCCTCAATCTGATGGACGATCTGCTGCTGCACATCCGACGGCAGAGATGTGGATATGCCGTTGCAGTATAT
>JAKAEB010000033.1 GCA_021818445.1 Planctomycetota bacterium | reverse complement strand
ACCCGTATCGCAAATGTCAACCTTGCCAGTGAACTTGACGGCATGAAGGCACAATTCATGACGAAAGTATCACCGGACATCGCCTCGGTCATGATGCAGGCGACCCGAGCCCTGGAACTTGAAAATCTTCCGGCACGGGCCGTGACGGTGGGCGGGACAGCACCGGAATTTTCTCTTCCGGATGTTCATGGAAAACTTGTTTCGCTATCGACGCTTCTGACGCGGGGACCGGTGGTGATAAGCTTTTACCGCGGTGGCTGGTGCCCTTATTGCAACCTTGAATTGCGGGCGCTCAATGCGAGCTTGGATGACATCCAGGCGTTGGGTGCGAACCTGGTGGCCATTTCACCGCAAACGCCCGACCATTCGCTGTCAACCGCCGAAAAACAGAATCTCCGCTTCGCTGTGCTTTCCGATAAAGGCAATGTTGTGGCGCGGTCTTACGGTCTGGTATTTACCCTGCCCGAGCGGCTGCGTCCGGTTTACCAGTCGTTCGGCATTGATGTTCCGGCGAGTAACGGTGATACGACATGGGAACTGCCGCTTCCCGCAACCTATGTAGTGGATCAACGGGGTGTGATCCGCGCTGATTTTCTCAATGCGGACTATACTCGCCGCATGGAACCTGCTGATGTTATCGCGGCTCTGCGGTCGATCCGCGGCAGTGCCTGATGCGGTGCCGAAGCAGTGGCAGTGGCTGTTAATCAGCGATTGCCATTGCCCGGCGGGCGTCGGCGTTATGGTAGAAAATCGAAGGGATTGGTTTTAGCGCCGTCCAGCTTCGCCAGCAATTTCTCGCCGATTGCCAGAAGCTTTTGCAGCGTACCAGCCGGTCTGGCATGACCGCCGTGGTTGCGGGTCCGGTGCCGGCCAGTGCCCATGGATCGACAATCGGGGCGGCGGTTGCGGCGGCTGATTGTGCACGGGTGTCCCGGCTGGTACGCAGCAATTCTTCCGCGTGCCGCTGCAGCAGTGCGAGTACTTTCGCCTGCAGCGCGGATTGGCTGCGCGAATCAGACTTGGGGAATCGAGGCTCAGGCTCATGCCCAAGGCCTTCTACGCCGGTGGCCTGGAACGGATGGTGAGTTGTCCGGAGATGCGTCGTGACGTAATCCATGATTTACTGTAAGTGCCAACGGATGCAACCTCAGCGGTGAAAATGCTGATTTGTCCCACGCGCAAACGTATGCGTACGCGGGTGAAGGCATCCGTGACACCGGGATGGTGTCGGGGCGGCGTGGGGCCGCGTCGTGCGGGGCGGTGCGGCTTATTGGGCTTTGATCTGCTGAATAATTTCCGTGGTTGCCGCTTTGCCGTCGGAAAACAGCATCAGGCAGTTATCGCACGCAAAAAGCGGGTTGGGGATGCCGGCAAAGCCCGGGCTTAATGACCGCTTAATCACCACCACCGTTCGCGCTTTGTCCACATTTAATATCGGCATGCCGGCAATGGGGCTGTTGGGGTTTTCACGCGCGTCGGGGTTGACCACATCGTTGGCTCCGTTCACCAGTACCACATCCACCTCGCCGAATTGCTCGTTAATCTCCTCCATCTCATGAAGATGGTCGTACGGAATATCGGCCTCCGCCAGCAGCACGTTCATATGCCCCGGCATACGACCGGCCACCGGATGGATTGCAAACTGAACATCCACGCCCCGGGATTCCAAAAGCTCAAATAATTCGCCGGTCACATGCTGGGCCTGGGCAACCGCGAGGCCGTAACCCGGTACAATCACCACACGCCGGGCACTGGTTAAAAAGTCCGCCACCTCCTCGGCGGTTGTGTTTTTAATACGTCCGGCATACACATCATCCGAACTGGCGGCCTTTTCCGCTTGGGCCTGGCCGAAAAGCACATTGATAAATGACCGATTCATCGCTTTGCACATGATCATTGAAAGGATAAATCCGGATGACCCTTCCAACGCACCGCCGATGATCAGCAGTTTATTGTTCACCACAAAGCCCATGGCTGCGGCGGAAAGGCCGGCATAGCTGTTGAGCAGGGCGATGACCGTGGGCATGTCGCCACCGCCGATGGGTATGATCAGCATCACCCCAAAAAGCAATGCCAGAGCGATGAATACCGGATACACAATGCCCTGTGCCGGGTCGATGGCCAGCCATACGGCGGCGGCGATCGCGAGTGCAAAAATAATAAAATTCAATGGGTTCTGAAATTTGAACACGATGGGGCGCGTCGGCAGAACTTCCTGCAGTTTGCCCGCGGCGATAAGGCTGCCCGTAAAGGTTAAATACCCCAGCAGACTCTCAACACAGATGACCACCGTGTGAAAATGCGTCAGGTGCGATTGATGGGAGTAAAATTCGGCCGTCCCCACCAATGCCGCCGCCAACGCCCCGAACGCATGCGATAGCGCCGTCTGCTGCGGCACTGCGGTCATCGGCGTAAGCACGGCCAGCAATATGCCGACTGCGGCCCCGGCGATACCCGCTATGAAAATCCAGTTGTACTGGCGTATCTCGGGCAGAAATAGCGTGGCGATGATGGCCGCCGCCATGCCGATTTCACCCGCTTTTACCCCCAGCCGCGCCGTCTTGTGGGAACTGAGCCACTTGAGTGAAAGCACAAATGAACCGGCCGCCGCCAGATAAATGATTGTCACATACCACGGCAAACCTGCGGCATGAGGATAAAACGCCGCCTTGGCAATGATGGCAAAATTTCCCCAATGCATTATTTACCCTTGCGTTTCTTGAACATTTTCAGCATGCGATCGGTAATCATGAACCCGCCGACCACATTGACCATGGCGCACGCCGTGGCAATGACCCCCAGCGTGATCAGCAGGGTGTGGCCGTCGCCGGCCCCGGCTATCGTCAGCGCCCCGACGACGGATATGGCTGAAATGGCATTGGTCAAGGCCATCAGTGGTGTATGCAACTGCGGAGATACCCGCCGCACCACTTCGTAGCCCAGAAAGGCTGCCAGTAGAAATACAAACACGTTGGATGTTAAACTTTCGCCCATCAGTTCAGCTCCTTATTGCCCGTCCGCTTCGCCCGGCCCTAAAGCTTTTTGCACCATCGCATTGACCACGTGCCCGCCGCGGGTCACCATGGTATCCCGGGTTATTTGATCGGTTTCATCAAGTACAATTTTTGATTCTTTGGTCAGGTGCATCAGCAAGTGGCACAGATTATTGGAATACAACTCGCTGGCATGAACCGCCAAAGTTGATGGCAGATTCGTCGGCCCCCAAATGCATACACCGTGGGTATCAACCCGCTGATCGGCCTGCGTTAATTCGCAGTTTCCGCCGGTAGCTGCCGCCAGATCAATAATGACCGATCCGGCCTTCATTTGGTGCACCATCCCGGCGGTGATGAGCACGGGGGCCTTTTTACCCGGTACCGCCGCTGTGGATATCACCACATCCGCATCGCGCACCGCACCGGTCATTAATTCCCGCTGGCGTTGCTGCTGATCGCCGGATTGCTCTTTCGCGTAGCCGCCCGCCGTCTGGGCGTCGCCGGTCTCCAGTGGTAATTCAATAAATTTGGCACCCAGACTCTGTATTTGCTCTTTTACGGCGGGGCGCACATCGTACGCACTGACAACCGCCCCCAGACGCCGAGCGGTGGCGATCGCCTGCAAACCGGCAACCCCGGCCCCGATCACCAGCACCTTGGCCGGGGTGAGGGTGCCTGCCGCAGTCATCATCATCGGGCAAATCCGTGATAGTTCGTTGGCGGCCAGCAGCACCGCCTTGTAGCCGGCAAGATTTGCCATCGACGAAAGCGCATCCATGCTTTGGGCCCGGCTGATGCGCGGTATTAATTCCATCGCCATCAGTGTTACGCCCTGCTGTGCCATGGCTGCCATCACGGTCGGCTGCATCAGCGGATCGGCAAAACCGACCACCAGCGACCCCGCCTTATACAGTGGGATGTCCGCCAAGCCATACTGCGGATTGGCTCCCGGTGTGCGAACTTGAAACACCACATCGGCATTGGTAATAAGCGCCTGGCGATCTGCCACCATGGTCGCCTGGCGTTCCTGATACGCCTCGTCGGTAAAGCCGGCCGCCTGCCCCGCACCGGCCTGTATCTGCACCGCAAAGCCGGCTTTGGTCAGTGCGGCGATGCGCGCGGGGGTCAGGGCAACACGCCGTTCACCGGGAAAAGTTTCCGTGGGAACTGCAATAATCATGACCGACATTCCCCATCCGAATGAACAATCATCTTCTGCCGTCTACCGGCCTCCATGCAGGGTGTCTCGCTTCGGTGGCTATTGCGTGCGTCAGGGCGGGGTACTACATGGATGCACGCTCCAATGGCTATTGTTTTTTTCATCGTTCCGCTGCCTTTCACTTCACCATGGTGGCTTGGGCTGGATTTGGATGATAATCGAGCGCGTTGCTGCCGCAATAGGGAAATTCCCGATGATAGAATTTGCAACGGTGCCTCCCGAGCCATCATGAGCCAACTATAGATTGCATTTGATCGACAGCACCGGGCTTTTGCCGTTATGTTCGCCTCGGCCCATTTCCGCTGCGCAATTTCATACCCATTTTTCGCAATTTGGTGTTGCGGCAATTGGATGGGCGTCATAACATCGACCGTCCTTGTTTTGGTGCGGTGCAGGGCGGATATTTACGCATATTCCATGTGCCGAGATGGACGGAGAGGTGCAATCTGCCGGGGCTTAATGGAGCAACAATGAAGCAAACGAAAAAGGCGGCGGGAAGATTCGGCATGGTGTACCGAAAAGATGTATCCCGTCTACTGGTGGTATGCGGGTGGCTGCTGGCATTGGTATTCACGCTCGGATTGGCTTCTCGATCGCTGGCCATTGGTGAATACTCTCCGCTGGGTCTTACCGCCGCCCAAATCAACCATCGTGCCGCGGCGATTGAAGCCAAAATGACTTTGAGCGAAAAAATTCGCCTGCTCTCCGGCAACAGTCATGAGGCATTGCATTCCATTAAAAGCCTGGGCCTACCATCTATCCGGGTAAGTGATGCCACGGTGGGCGTGGTGGATTGGGGTCCGTCAACGGCCTATCCGGCCGCACCATGTCTCACCTCCACATGGAGCCGATCGCTGGCTAAACTGGAGGGAAAGCATATTGGCCTCGACGCCCGTGCTAAACATGTCGGTATTCTGCTCGGACCGGGTTTGAATCTGCTTCGAGAGCCGCAAAATGGACGCAGTATGGAATACATCGGCGGTGAAGACCCCTATCTGTCGTCGCAAATGGTTGTTCCCTACATCCGCGGGCTGCAATCAGAAGACGTGGCCGCCTGCTGCAAGCATTTTGTCGGCAACGAAATTGAAACCATGCGGCCGTGGATCAACTGTATCATCGGCCAGCGGGCCTTACATGAAATTTATCTTCCGCCGTTTCGTGCCGCCGTTCTGCACGGACACGCTTGGGCGATCATGACGGCCTGCAATCGGATAAACGGTCTCTACGGCTCGGAAAATGGCCCGCTGCTGACCGGTGTACTGCGTGATAAGTGGGGCTTCAAAGGGCTTACCATGTCCGACTGGGGCTGCGTGTACAACACACGCGACAATCTTAAGGCCGGGCTGGACGTGGAGATGCCGACCACTCACCTGTACAGTTACGAAAATATTACACATTTATTGGCTTCCCATCAGATATCCGTGGCGCTGATCAATCAGCATGTGCGGCAGATATTGCGCGTCATCGTGGCCATGGGTTTTAATGATCCACACAATCCGTTTTACCGTCGCCCTCCGCTCATCCAGACAGACGATGTGGTGGTCAATCAGGTTACCGCCGAAGGTACGGTCCTGCTGCAGAATAAGGGCCACATCCTGCCGCTTAATCCGGCATCACGGTCGCATATCGTGCTTATTGGCCCGTGGGTATCGCGTGCGGTGACGGGCGGTGGAGGCAGCTCCCACGTGCCGCCCAACATCAAACCGGTGACGATGCTGGCGGCGATTAAAGCTGTGGTGGGGCCAAGGGTGCAGATTACCACCATTCCCTGGCATGACGCCTACCACCGATATTGGGGGCGGGGCCAACTTACCACCCCGCACGGCAAGCCCGGTGTGCAGGCTGATTATTACAGCAACGGTGCGTTTAATGGAATGCCCAAAGTCGTTCGGCAGGCGAAAATTGCCATCAATTCGGCGGGCGCTGGCCGGTCCAATTCTCACCTGACAGTTTTCAACCCCGGTGTGGCCATGATGCAGAAACAGGCGTCGCTGGGGCGCAAGACGTTAAGCGTGGTGTGGAAAGCCGCCATCCATCCAGCAAAAACCGGTGAATACTCTTTCATCTTTGCAGTAAATGGATCCGGCGAGGTATACCTTAATGGTAAGCGCATCATTGATCTTTGGCTTCCCTTTTGGCAAAACCCCGCCAATCCATTAAAAGGTGCCCTGACAACGCTCCCACTTCATGGCGGAGAAACCTATCAGGTGCGCGTCGTATATCGCAGCCTAATGAATAAACATGCGACGGTCGGGTTCGGCTGGTTGCCGCGCAGTAAGGTTCATCTCTTTACGTCCGCCCAAAAAGCCTCTCTGCGCCAAGCGAATGACGTGATCGCCTGCATGGGCTTTAATCAGACCATTCAGCGCGAGCAGGCGGACCGGCCTTATTACCTCACCGGCCCGCAGAATGAATATGTGCGGGATGCCGCCACACTCAATCCACACACCATCGCCGTGGTGTATGCCGGCGCTGGCGTGGGTATGAAAAAGTGGGTTCATCGCACCGCCGGTCTTTTGTGGGGTTGGTATCCCGGGCAGAGCGGCAATACGAGTATTGCCAAAATAATCTTTGGCCGCATAGATCCCAGTGGTCATCTGCCCGAGAGCTTCAGCCGCCATTGGCGTGATGAGGCCGCGTATCATCATTTTCCGGGTTATCCCGGAGTATTTAACCACCGATGGCAGGCGGAACCGGCCTATCACGGCTTTCCCAGCGGTGCCGGCTCACAGTGCCGGTTTGTGGAGGGGATATTCATCGGTTATCGATGGTACAACTACAAACACATTCGCCCCTTGTTTCCGTTTGGTTATGGCCTTTCGTATACCCACTTTGCGTTTGGGCATCTCGCGATCATATCAAGCGGTACGGGCCATAAACGTACGGCGACGGTTGCGGTACGGGTTCGCAATACAGGGCATCGGGCCGGGGCGGAGGTTGTACAGTTATATATTCACCCGCCACAGGGTGGGCCGATACGGCGCGTGGTGCAAAAATTGGAAGGTTTTCAGCGGGTAATGCTCAACCCGGGGCAAAGTAAAACCGTCTACTTCAAACTCCGATGGCATGCGTTTGCAACTTATGTTGCCGCGCAGCACCAATGGACCGTCCCCCCGGGGGCATATGGAATAGGCGTGGGTGGATCGAGCGCCGACGAACCGGTAAGTGGTATAGTGAACTGGTAATTGTCTGGAGAAATTTCCGTTATCGGTATTGCGCGGCGGTGCCGCAGCGGATCGGTCCGTTAACATTCGGGTTATATTGGGGGGATCATTTTTCCTCCGCAAGAATCTTTTCAATACGCCGGTCGGGAATCAACCATAGCAGGGCGACGACCGCGTAAATGACTTTAGCCGCCCCCGGCGACCATCCGGCAAGAATGATTCCCAGCAGATAGAGGATGGGCGAAATCTTGCCTTTCCAGTCATGCCCCAATGCGCGTTTGAGAACCGGGGCACCGGCGGCAGTGATTCGTCGCTGCAGGATGAAATAGGCGATGGCGGCCATAAGCAAAACCACACCGTAAACTTCGGTGGGCGCGACGGCAGAGTGGTTTTCGCCCATCCAAGCCGTGACAAACGGAAAGAGGGAAAGCCAGAACAACAGATGCAGGTTGGCCCAGAGAATGCTGCCAGTTACTTTCCCGGCGGCATGGAGCATGTTGTGATGGTTGTTCCAGTAGATGCCGACATAGACAAAGCTAAGCACGTAGCTGAGAAATACTGGCAGCACCGGCAGGAGTGCCCGCAGATGCACGCCAACCGGCACCTTCATTTCCAGCACCATGATGGTGATAATAATGGCTATGACGCCGTCGCTAAAGGCTTCCAACCGTCCTTTGTTCATGTGCACTCCCCGAGCAGTTGCTATGTGAGGTTGAATCCGGCGTGACCGCGCGTGGTCTTCAGAGACGGCATCGGCCCGTTTTCCGGCGACAACCAATGCCTGCTGCGCCGTTTCATCATCAGCACTTTGCATGGAGGTGTCAAGATGCAGGCCGACGATTGGAGGCATCGGCCACGCCCGTGGTCACCCCATCGGCTGCAATTGAAACAACTTGCCGCGTCGCTTACATTTTCCCCTATCATATAGGGATATGGGTTTATATTCGCAGATAAAGTATTGGAGATGACCTTGGCGGATAGAGAAATGGAAAAACTTTTCGTGGATAAATTCGGGGACGATTCACGCCCGTTGATCAAGGTTCGAGCGCCGGGGCGCGTTAATCTGATCGGCGAGCATACCGACTACAACGACGGCTATGTTTTCCCCATGGCACTTACGCGAAATACCACCATTTTGGCTAAACCGCGCACAGATTCCACGGTTCGGCTTGCCAGCTCGATTGAGCCTCAGATTGTGGAATTTTCCATCGATACAGCCGTGAAAAAGGAGGCTCCCAAATGGTCGGCCTATCCGCGCGGCGTGGCGGAGGCATTGCGGCAGAAAAAGCTTCTTAAAATCGGCATGGACGCACTCGTTTACACCGATGTGCCATTGGGTGGCGGGTTATCATCAAGCGCATCTTTTGAGGTGGCCAGTGGTTTGGCCTTGCTTACCGTTAATCGAGCCAAAATGAATCTGCCCGATCTGGCCCTCGCCTGCCAGTGGGCAGAGCATCAATACGCCGGTGTCCCGTGTGGAATCATGGATCAATACATATCGGCTATGGGTGTTAAGGGCCACGCGATGCTGCTGGATTGCCGCGATTTGACGCCCCGGCAGATTCCGCTGGATAATTCACAGGTGGAATTTCTCATTGTTAACAGTAATGTGAAGCATGAATTGGTACAGGGAGAATACACCGCACGGCGCAATCAATGCCAGCGCGCGGTGGAATTGATATCGCGAAGTTTTCCGACGGTCAAGGCGCTGCGCGATGTATCGATGACCATGCTTGAAGAATGCCGACTGGAACTTGATCCTGTGGTATTTCGCCGCGCCAAGCATGTAATTACTGAAAACCAACGAACGCTGGAATTTGCCAGTGCACTGGAGAAGAAAAATTGGGCCCACGCCGGCGAACTGATGTACGCGTCGCATAACAGTTTGCGCGATGATTACGGTGTGAGTTGTCCGGAACTCGACGCACTGGTCGATATCTGCGCGGCGGTACCCGGCATTTACGGTGCCCGTATGACGGGCGGCGGTTTTGGGGGCAGTATAGTCGCCATGGGTCGCCACGCGGCCATGGCCGATGCCGCGGTGGCCATTGACAATCAGTATCCGCAGCGGACTGGCCTCCAGGCAACACACTTTGTCACCACTGCGGGTGCAGGTGCCCATGTGGTGCAAGGTCTGGCCGGTTGATGCGCAACTCTGCCACCACCTTCCAAAGGTATCGGAAAATATGATTGATCCGCTGCGCAAACTTTATCGTGGTAAACCTCTCACGGAAGGGGAGGTACGCACCGCCTTTGAACAAATCATGACCGGTGCGACCAATCCTATTCAGTTGGGAGCCTTTTTGGCTTTAATGGCCTCCCGCCTGCCCACGGTGGATGAATTGGTCGGTGCCGCCGAAGTGATGCGTCAATTTGTGGTACCGGTCAAAGCTCCGCCGGATGTCATTGATACCTGCGGTGCCGGTGGCGCGGGGTCGCGCATATTTAACGTTTCCACGACGGCTGCCATTGTCGCGGCCGCATGCGGAGTTACGGTGGCCAAGCACGGCAATATGGCCATCACCAGCCGCAGCGGCAGCGCTGACGTGCTGCGTGAACTGGGCGTCAATATCAGTGCACCCCCGGATTTGCAGGAACGCTGCCTGCACGAGTTGCACATCGCATTTTGCTACGCCCCGCTGCATCATCCTGCCATGAAGCATGTGGCCGAGGCACGAAAAGCCCTCGGTTTTCCAACTATTTTTAATTTAATGGGCCCGTTGACCAACCCGGCCGGTGCCAGACGTCAGTTGGTGGGCGTGCCGACGCCTGAACTCGTGCCGCTGGTGGCCGAAGCGCTGCGTCGTCTCGGCACCCAGCGGGCGATGGTGGTGTGCGGACGCGATTCCGCCGCCAGCCCCATGTGTGAATTATCCATCAGCGGGCCGACGGTCATGTGCCTGCTGGAATCGGATGGAATTAAAAATATCACGCTCAATCCGGCGGATGTCGGACTGGAACTCACCCCCAGCCGCGATATGGAAATTAATTCGCCGGCCGAATCAGCGGCGTTGATCCGCCGGGTGCTGCGGGGCGAAAAAGGGGCGGCACGCGATATGGTACTGATGAACACGGCCGCAGCGCTTTGGGTGGGCAAGGCCATCAAGGCCCTCCCGCAGGGCATTACCCGGGCCGCAGAAGCCATCGACACCGGCCGCGCCGCCGATGTGCTTGAACAACTCGGACAGATAACCCATTCGATGGCCACTGCCGGCTGAAATGTCGGCATCGGCTATTATTTGACCAGTTAATCGCGCAGCGGTGTGGTAGCCCGCCGTGACCGCACCGGCGCGCGGACGGTTGAGGCCGAATGCCGTGCGATTGCATCGCGCACAGTTGACGCAATACCTGCCGGATCAAGGCCGATTTCGCGTAACTGCTCACCGCGTGATGCCTGCCGCACAAAGCGATCGGGAATGCCCGCCCGCGTGACGCAGCGTGCGTCAAAGCCGTGCAGTTGGGCATGTTCAATCACGGCGGTACCAAAGCCGTTAATGGTGGAATGGTCTTCCACCGTGATGATCGGTCGGCCGCCGACAAAGAGCTTCTCAAGCATTTCGCCATCAAGCGGCTTGCAGAATCGCGCATCAATCACGCTTACCTCGATGCCCTCATCCGCCAATATCTTGGCCGCTGCCATCGCCTGTGCCGCCACCGATCCATAGGCCACAATCGCCGCCTCATCGCCTTGCCGCAATTGGCGCGATACGCCCCCGTGCCGACCAATCTGCCAAGGTGTGCCCGGCCCGAGCGGCTCCGTGGGGCAGTTGTCGCGTGGATAGCGTATCTGACTGGGTGATTGCAGCGTCAGGGCAAAATCCAGGCTGGCGTTGAGTTCAGCCTCGTCGGACGGTGCCATAAGCACGATACCCGGTTGGCTTTTCAAAAAGGCTAAATCACAAAACCCGTGATGCACCGCACCGTCATCACCGACCAGTCCGGCGCGGTCGACGGCAAAAATCACCGGCAATCCCTGCAAACACACCTCTTGGAATATCTGATCAAATGCCCGTTGGAGGAACGTGCTGTAAATCGCCACAATAGGCCGCAGGCCGGCTTTGGTCATGCCCGCCGCCATGGCTGTCGCGTGGCTTTCGCAGATGCCGGTATCAAAATATCGGTCCGGCTGCTGCGGCTTAAGTTTAATCATCCCCGTGCCATCCGGCATGGCCGCCGTAATGCCCACCACATGGGGATGAGCCTTCGCAATGCGTGTCATGGCATCCGCGAATGCGCTGGTAAATGTTCGTCCGCTGCCCTGGTTGATCACCACGCGGCAACCTTCTACCTGAAATGGCTTGGGGCTGTGAAATGTGGTGGGGTCTTCGCAGGCCCACTCATATCCCTTACCCTTGATGGTTTTGACGTGCAGTACGGCCGGGGCATTAAGGCTGTAGAGCTCGTTGAGCTTTTCCAGCAGACTGGGCATATCGTGCCCATCGACAGGCCCAAAGTATTTCAAACCCAGGTCTTCAAATATGTGGCCGGGAATGAAGGCATTTTTCAGTTGGTGTTTAATATGCCCGCCGATTTCAGAAATCTTCTGTCCCCACGGAATGCGGTCCAATATCTCCTGCAGCCGCCGCTTGGCTTCGTCGTAACTTGCCGCTACCCGCAGGTGTTCCAGGTAATTGGCAAAGGCCCCCTGCGGCTCGCTGATACTCATTGAGTTGTCGTTGAGAATCACCAGCAACTGCCGCTTGAGCGTGCCGGCATTGTTAAGACCCTCAAACGCCACCCCATTTACAATCGAGGCATCCCCGATGAATGCCACAACACGGGAATCGCGCTCCAGCAGTTGATCCCCCCGCGCCATACCCACCGCCGTACTGATGGCGGTACCGGCGTGGCCTACACTGAATAAGTCATAAGGGCTTTCATTGGGTTCAGGAAATCCGGATATGCCGCCGGCTTTGCGAAGGGAGGCAAAATTTTTGTAGCGACCGGTAATGAGCTTATGCGGATAGCACTGATGGCCGACGTCCCATAGCAGCCGGTCTGTCTTCATATTGAAGACGATATGCAAAGCCAGAATGATTTCGACCGTACCAAGGTTGGGCGCTAAATGACCACCATTGGCACCCACGGTTTTTACAATGGTATCGCGAATTTCAGCCGCCAGAGTACCGAGTTGCTCAATCGATAAGCCCTTCAGGTCTTCCGGCCCTTGGATCGTCTCAAGAATGCTTGGCATTTTGCGCCTCAAAAGACTCACTGTTCAGTATGGAATGATAGTCGAGATGTGGACGGAGTAAAAGCGTCCCAAGTGCGTAAAAGCAAAAAACATACACTCTTCGGGAATCCCATCGGAAATGGTTGCCTTTATGCTATAATCGTACGGGCTTTGAGGTACTCGATGGCTGACGCATCCCGCTTCGAGAAGATACTTGTACTGGCTGGCTCCAGTAACTGGGCTAGCCCGGTCGTTGAGGCCCTGCGCCGCCAAAATTGTCAGTCCACCGTCGTCGATAACCTCGATGAAGCCATGCTCGCCATCGGATCGGGTGCCTTTGATGCCATCATCTCCCAGTCGGGCGATTTCATGGCCGTCGAACGTTCGCTGGCCGACATGCAGACTCGGCTCATCCTTGACACCATTGGCGAAGGCGTTTGCCTGGTAAATCCCGATGGCCGAATTGTATGGTCCAACCAGCGCATGCGGGCCTGGAAGCCCGATGCAATTGACCGTATCCGGCACGTTTGCTCCGACGCATTTAGTGCCTTTTCTGCCGCTCTTGGCAATTCTCCGTCCCCCGATCGTCTGCGCGTAAAAAAATACTCAATCACCATCGACGATACCCAGTTTTTCGAGGTTGTCTGCTCGGCCGTGCTCGATGCCGGTGGGCGAATGCGCTACGTGGTGGCCACCTGCTGGGACGCCACCAATTCACGCCGCTTACAGCAAAAACTTGATGCCATCGACCAGGCAGGACGCGAATTGGTCCGACTTGAGGGTGAAGCCATCGGCAAACTTAATGTGGTGGAACGCCTCAGATTGCTGGAAGAAAAAATCATCAAATTCTGCCGCCAACTGATGCACTTTGATCATTTCAACATCCGTCTGGTGGATAAAAAAACCAACAAGCTGGAACCTGTCATCAGTGTGGGGCTGCCGGATCAGGCTGCCTTGGTGGAACTTTTCGCCGTGCCCGAGGGGAACGGCATTTCCGGCTATGTGGCAGCGACCGGTCGATCCTACATTTGCCATGACGTCACGCGCGACAGCCGATATGTATCAGGTCTGGATATGGCCCACAGCAGCCTCACCGTACCGCTGATGCTTCATGATCGCACGATCGGCGTATTTAATATCGAATCCAACGACTATGGTTTTTTCACGGAAGATGACCGTCAGTTCGCCGAAATTTTTGGTCGCTATGTCGCCATCGCCCTGAATATACTCGACCTGCTTATTGTCGAACGCTACACCACCAGCGGGCGGTTGGCAGAAAACCTGGCCTGCGAGTTGGCTGCACCGCTGAACGACATCGCCGCCGACATCGACAAGATTGCGGACGAAATGATAGATGATGGCAATGTGCAGGGGCTGTTGTCCAACATCACCGCCAATCTTCAACGCATCAGCGAATCGCTCAAGGGCGTTAGCCGGGGTCAGCAGGTGCTTTTAGGTACGGGCGACCGGGCACGACAGGGCGATGGGGCGGTACTGTCCGGCAAAAGGATTCTGGTTGCCGACGACGCCCATACCATCTGCGACACGCTCAAGGCCGTTCTCAAACGGGCCGGTGCCCATGTGGATGTGGCAGAAAACGGTACCAAGGCCTGTGCCCTCCTGGCTGGCGAATCCCCTTATGACCTGGTTATATCCGATATCAAAATGCCCGACTGCAATGGATATGAAATATTTAATCGGGCCCGGCAGTTGGGGCATCAGCCTCCGGTCATACTCATGACCGGGTTTGGCTATGACCCGAACCACAGCATCATCCGCGCCAGGCAAAACGGCTTGGCCGCCACTTTGCTTAAGCCATTCACCGTACAAACCCTCATGGGAGTGGTGTTTAAGGCGCTCGGCATGCCCGACCCCGAAAATTAGCCCTCTACCGCATCCCGCGCGCCCGCAACCGCCGGATTCGTACGATGTGCTGATACATGTTGAACGGATTTAATACGCGTACGCCAATGTCCGAAATGTCCGTTTCGTGTAACGAGAGTAAGCCGATGTGTAATGGCCGTAGCTGCGATTAAGGCTTCCACAGTCGGCCCCGGATGCATGGCGGCAAGCCGTCCCCATTCCATGGTAATAGACCTGCTACTGGGCACAATGCGTTTCGCGTAATCGGTGCAAATTTTGATCCAGCCAGCGGTAAAGCGCCCGCCATCGCCGGGTACTGGCGATTTATCAACTCCGCTCCCTTGGCAATTTCTCCAACCGTCAGGACGCTTATAAAGCAGGCATCCGGATCAGTTTGCCTCAGCCACCGCACGACCGGCTGGGCATTACGCCGCGCTTTGGAAATAATAGTGATGTCAATACGATGCATTAGAATGCCACATCACGGGGAAAATCGCCCGGCCGACGAATAGCACATTTTTAGAAATTGAAATTCGCGTATAACCTGTAATTTTTGCAAGTACATGTGCGGTGCGACGTCGCCGGCCACGCCCGACGCAAAAACCGGCAGGTTCAGGATTGCATTGTGAGCCTAACGCGGATAAACATATGAGTTTTCCCCGAGGGTAGCTCAGCGGTTAGAGCAGGGGACTCATAATCTTCTGGTCGTGGGTTCGAATCCCACCCCTCGGATGGTTGGGCCAAATCGGCCCGTGGTGTGGTATCGCACCTTGGCGATCGTAATGGTGACTACGCTTAAACGTAGCATCGAGCGGGGGGTATTGTGAATCGAGCCGATATGACTGAACCAAAAGCCGCATCCCCCCTGCAACTTGAGCATATCGGGCGCATCGCAGCCCAACGCATAAAGCCCGGTTCCGTGGTGGGATTGGGCAGTGGCAAAGCCGCTTTGGCCTTCGTGCGGTCTCTGGCCGAGAGGGTACGAAATGAAAAATTGCCGATTACCGGCGTGCCAACATCCGAACTGACCGCTGCGGTGGCTCGCCAAGGCGGCATCAAGCTCTCCACGCTCGATACAGTCAATCGCATTGATATTGATGTAGACGGTGCCGATGAAGTGACGCCACAACTCAATTTGCTCAAAGGCGGTGGTGGCAACCTGCTGCGGGAAAAAGTGATTGCGTCGATATCTGAATCACTCATCATCGTGGTGGGGGAGGAAAAACTTACCCCGCGCCTCGGCGAACGATTTCCCATTTTTGTTGAGGTGGTGCAATTCGCGCTCCCCACGGTGCAGCGCCGTTTATTGGCGATGGGGGCTACATCTGCCGACCCGCGCCGGGATAACACTGGCGAGATATTTTTAACCGATAACGGGAACCCCTTGCTGCACGCCTGCTTTCCCCCGGACCTCCCCGTGATGCAGAACCTCGACGCATTGGAGTCTACCATTCATGCCATTCCTGGCGCGGTGGAGACGGGGCTGTTTGCCGGCTACGCGTCAGAGGCGATTGTGGCCATGTTTGATGGCTCGGTGGACTTGCTTACTAGGACGGGCCGCCAAAAATTAGAACCATCGCCGACGGCATCGACGTAGGTATTCTTTCTTCGGCAGGCAGAAGCGAACGGATATCGCGGTGTTGGAAACCCGCTGATCTTTTGCGATTAAATTAAATCATTTCGCCGCGCAAAATCTGATGGGCCCGCGCGACATCCTCAAACACTTTCGCCTCCAGTTGGTGGATCTTTTCATTTCGGCGGGCGTGGCGGCCACTGTCGAAGTCGGTTTTAAGCCACACCTTGGTGATGCGGCGGATAAGTTCAATACCGATTAAATCAGCCGCGAGGCAGATGACGTTGGCGTCGTTATGTCGGCGCGATATCTCGGCGGTCAATTCGTCATGGCAAAGCGCCGCGCGAATGCCCGGCACCTTGTTGGCCACGATCGAGACACCAATGCCGCTGCCGTCGGCTAACAGCGCCCGGTGCGCCTTACCTTCCACCACCGCAAGGCAAGCCGGGATGGCGATGTCAGGGTAATCGCAGGCGGCGTCCTCAAATGTGCCAAAATCCTGCACCTCATGCCCGTCGGCGCGAAGCGAATCCATAAGTGCCGATTTAATAGGAAAACCGCGATGATCAACCGCTATCGCCAAAATCACGCCAGTATTTCCTCCAAACGTTTGGCCACCAGTTGCTGAATCTTTTCTGCCGTCTGGCGATACACATCAACTGGCCCGCCGATGGGATCGATCACGTCTGAATCAGGATCCAGACGACTCACTTTCCCAGCCAAACCGGGCACGTTGTCGAGCAACTCCTGCCTGAGACTCTCCGTCATTGTAAGAATTAAATCGGCGCGCAGCAATAAATCAGCCGTGGCAGCGCGCGACCGATGCCTCTCGAGCGATCCACCCATAGCCCGAATGACCGATCGCGCCTCGGCTGTGGCTGGCGCACCGTAGGTAGCGTGGGCACCCGCCGAGGTAATATTCCAACCCACCGCTTCCAATTCTTCCGGTGTAATACCCAGCTTGCGGGCGGCAAGTAATTTAGCAATCTGCTCTGCCATGGGCGATCGGCAGGTATTGCCGCTGCATACAAATACGATGGTCCGCTCCATTACCCGGCGGATGGTACGCTCGGCGATCGCACCGGGGCGCAATATCTGCCAGCGCGAATCAGATACCTCAACCAGAGTAGAACTGCCGCGATAACGCCCCGGACCGGCATCAATCGCCAGCAGCGGTGGAAGATGAGTGTCGGCCAGCGCGGAGGAGAGTTCGCGGCCGGCGTCACCAGGTTTTACACCGATCATAACCAGCGGGATTTTTAATTCCTCAATAATGGCACGCGTCAAAGGGTGATCCGGGCAGCGAAATGACACCCTGCCGCCCGCATCTGCGGTTTCATCATAAGTTTCCGTTCCGAACGCGTCGCGCATGGCCTTTTGCTCGGTATCAGTCATGGTAACGCGCACCGCCAACGGACCGGGCCAGAGTTTTTCAATCAGCCGATTGAGTACCCGATTGGGCTTATGTATCCATCGGCTAATGCTTGATGGGCGGTCAATGTGCAATACCCATCCGGGTGATGATCCAAGTTCTTTAACCTGCCGCAGTTGGTTAAGTGCCGGCCGTCGGTCGGCCGCGGCCCCAAAAGCGTAAAGTGTTTCGGTCGGCAACACCACCAGTGACCCAGTCCGCAACGCATCCAGTGCCCGGGACACCGCCTGCGGTTCTCCAACTTGGTCAGGTTTGACGATTTCGTGCACGTGGCCACCCGGCTAATTCACCGCTTGTCGGCGTAAAACGTATTATAAAATAAGGCGTAATTTGCCTTGACGGAATTACAGATGTCGCGCCCGATCACGTCGAGATAATCTGGCACGGGCGGTACCACTTTTTGACGGATTCGATGATCGCCATAAAACGTGTGCAACTGATCATTCTCGTGCGTAATTTGCTCAACATGATCAAAGTTGTGCTCAAAGTAAGGCTCTTCAATATATTCGTAGACACGCTGCATGACGGCCTTGGGGTTTTCAGTCAGGTCTTCAAAACGCACGATGTGACACTGCTTGATGACCCCGGTTTGAATCGCCTCAACGAGCCGGGCGACGGCCACCCCCACCGGCGGCCCGTTAAGCCAGCGATTGACGCGATTATTGATGGTGATCATATTGAGCGTACCGTTCACCTCGTCGGGGTCCGATCGATCCCGGTTTTTTCGCCACAATTTTTCCATGGACGCCAGTATTCCACGTAAATCACGGATACATACGATGTACTTCGGATTGGGATGAAAGCGCTCCACCCAATGGTGAAAGTGAAACCAACTTCGGCATTTGTCCACGCATACCGGTTTATCGGTAACGCCCTCGTAAAATCCCTCCAACCCGCCAGCACAAAAACTTAAAAATCCTTTCTGCATCAGGTCGGCGTCCTGCGCCTTGAATTCGGCCAATTCGGTGTAATACTTCCGCGCGGCGATTAGAAGATCAATCACCCCGCTGGTAGGCGTGCAATACATACGCGGATTCTGTGCGAGGATATTCTGCATCAGCGTTGATCCTGAACGCGGTAAAGACGCATTAAATACAAATTTCTTCATAAGTAACCTGCCAGCCTCCAGCAAAAAACATGCTTTCCGATAAAACCGTCCGAGTAAGTTGATCTCAGACCAATAAACCGACGTCGGCGGCCAAACCTCGCTTCGGCCCACCACCGATCCATGTGCGGAAATATACACGCATTCTCATCGGCGCGCAACATCACCGGCTTAAATAAGGATTGGTGGCACACCCCAACGCCACCCCCTAACCACCGATCCCGGTGTTTTGGGCCGTTATACGTCCAGGATTTTCATGCCAGCTTCGTGATAGCGTGCCCCGGCGGTCATGCCGATGGGAGCCATGGCATCCAGTGTGGCAATATCATCTGCGGAAAGATGGATCTTCGTCGCGGCCGCATTTTCCTCAATGTATTTCACACGCTTGGTACCGGGAATCGGCACCACCTTTGGCTGCTTGCACAGCACCCATGCCAAGGCCAACTGGGCGGGGGTGCATCCCTTGGTTTTGGCCATCGCTTGAAGTTTTTCCACCAGACGCCGGTTTATTTCCAAATTTTCGCCTTGAAAGCGTGGCTGATGGCGGCGCACGTCACCATCGGCAAGTTTATCGGTAGTAGGAATGGCGGCCGTCAAAAAGCCGCGGCCAAGTGGGCTGTATGCCACCACCGTAATTCCCAGCCGGTCGCAAAGCCCGATGAGTTGATTTTCCGGCTCGCGCGTCCAAAGTGAATATTCAATCTGCAAAGCCGCGATGGGATGGACACTCCGTGCGCGTTCGATGGTCCGGGCCGATGCCTCCGATAAGCCCAGTTGCCGCACCTTTCCTTCCTTCACCAGTTCAGCCATGGCACCGACGGTCTCCTCGATCGGTACGGTTTTGTCCACGCGGTGCTGATAATATAAATCGATGTAATCCACTTTCAGGCGGCCCAGACTGGCGTTGCACGCCTGCTTGACATATTCCGGCTTGCCGCAGACTCCACCGATGGCTTTGCCCGGTTCGCGCACATATCCAAATTTGGTGGCCAGGATAATCTGCTCACGCTTCAGCGGCGCACCCGGACCAATGGCCTTGCCCAGCAACTGTTCGTTGGTGAATGGGCCGTACATATCGGAAGTATCAAAAAAATTAATTCCCATGTCCATGGCGCGATGAATCGTGCGGATGGATTCCGCATCGTCGCCCGGGCCGTAAAAATCCGACATGCCCATACAGCCAAGGCCAATTTCCGATACGTTTATTCCCGATTTTCCCAGTGGGCGGGTCTTCATGGTTGCTGCTCCTTAGAAATCAAATATAAACACAAGCGATTCTAGGCGTTTATTCACCGATGATCTTCACCAGCACCCGTTTTTTTCGGCGTCCGTCAAATTCGCCATAAAAAACCTGCTCCCACGGGCCAAAATCCAACTTGCCTTTTGTAATGGCAATCACCACTTCGCGCCCCATGATTTGTCGCTTCAAGTGAGCATCGGCATTGTCTTCGCCGGTGCGGTTATGCTGATAACTGGCGACGGGTTCGTGTGGGGCCAATTGTTCCAGCCAGCGGGCGTAGTCCCGGTGCAGGCCGGATTCATCATCATTAATAAAAACCGACGCCGTAATATGCATGGCGTTGCAGAGCATCAATCCTTCCTGAATGCCACTCTCGTCAAGCAGACGCTGCAGGTTTTCGGTAATGTTCAAAAAGCCCACGCGGGTAGGAATGTTAAAATATAAATAGTTAGTGCTGGACTTCATTGCCGCTGTCTCCTTGCGGAAGATGCCTTCCCCGCTTTTACCACCCCCTTCTTCTTCACCCCGGCATTTTCCACTCCGGTCTTTTCCTTTTTGGCATTTCCCGCCGTCGGGTGCCTTACGCCGTCGGCGGTTTTCGTCCCCGGCAGCCGATCGTCCTGACCGGTGCAATCGGCAACATGCGATGCGGATGCGGGCTGGCCAGCGGATGTCGCTGCTGTGCGGGATTCGGCTGCTGCTGCAATATTCCCCTGCGCCATCCTCAGCAATTCCGCCGCCTGCTGTCGCGCCGTGGCCGTTATATCCTTGCCGGTGATCATCTCGGCAAGTTCATCGATCAGCGCGGGGCCATCGATAGGCTGTACCTCAGTGAAACTCTCCCCCCCTGAAAATGATTTACCAATCCGCATGTGCCGCTGCGCAAACGCCGCAATCTGCGGCAGGTGCGTGATACACAGCACCTGATGATGCACCGCGAGTTGCCGCAGTTTTTGCCCAATGATCAGTCCCATGCGGCCGCCGACATTGGCATCTATTTCGTCAAATACCAGTACGCTCAGGCGATCCATGCCCGAGAGAATGGATTTAAGCCCCAGCATCACACGCGATATTTCCCCACCGCTTGCGGTAAGCCGTAACGGCTGGGCCGGCTGCCCGGGATTGGGCGCAATGAGGAATTCTGCCGTCTCACTGCCATTTGGTGATGGAAATAAATCACCCGGGGTGGTCGGCACCTGTGCGAGCGCCACAATAAATCGGGCCTCTTTCATGCCCAGCTCGGCGAGTTGTTCACCCACCATATCCGCCAATTTAATGGCGGCCTGCTGTCGCGCTGCGGCCAGTCGTTTCGCCACCTGCCCCATGTGCATTTCAATATCCGCAATGTCCGCCAGTAATTGTGTTCCACTGGCCTCGGCAGATTCCAATTCCGCAACCTGCTGTCGCAATTGGTCGGCCAATTCTATCAGTTCATCCGCCGATCCGCCCCGCCGGACATATTTGTGTATCAGCCGGTTGTATTCATTGAGCCGCTCGCTGCATTGCGCCAACGCCTCATCGTCAATTTCAATGCGGTCGGCAATGCCACGGATGGAAAAAGCCGCATCATCCAGACTGATAATCGCATCACGAATCTGTTCAAATATCGGCTTGTAAGCCGCCGCCATCCCGGCCAGATCATTAATTGCCGCCAGGATGCGCTTGAGTTTTTCCACGGCGGCATTTTCTTCGTCGTAAAGCTCAGCGCAGATACCTGCCGCCTGCCTTTTGATCTGCGCCGCATTGGACAGCGTCTGATGCCGCGCTTCAAGTTGCTCCAACTCGCCGGGTACAGGGGCTAGGGCGTCAATTTCTGCAAGCTGAAATTGGGCCAGTTCCAGTTGTCCCCTCCGCAATTGCTCGCCCGCGTGCAAAGCCTCCAACTTGTGGCGCAGGTCCGCGCGTCGGGCATGCATGTCCCGAAACCGCCTCGCCTCGGCATCCACGGCGGCAAATTGATCCAGCACCGAAAGCTGATTGCCCGGCCGCATTAAAAACTGAAAATCGTTCTGACCGTGAATGTCCGCCAGTAATTCTCCAATACTCCGCAGCACCTGCCCCGATACCGGCTGCCCGTTGAGAGATGCCGACGTGCGGCCGCTGGCAAATATGCGGCGCGAAAGAATAATCTCCGGCTCATCCTCCAGCGACATATCAACCAACGCACCGATTTCCCGCCGTACATCTGCATGACCGATGGCAAAGACGCCCGTAACACGCGCTTCTACCGCACCGGCCCGCAGCATGCCGTGGTGGGGACGCAGCGACAATAATAATTCAATGGCACCGATGACCAATGATTTGCCCGCCCCCGTCTGGCCGGTAAAACAGTTCAGCCCCGGTGATAGTTCGATGGTGGCGTCGGCTATAACCGCCAGATTGCTGATGTGCAGTTCACGTAGCATCGATACCTCATAGCACCATTCATGCTGGATTGGCCGCCGCCCGCAGCTCATACCAATGGCTGTTGTCAAAACGCTCGGTGCGCCCACTGCCGCTGTGTCGCCCGATGAAAGCCTGCAATCGGTTTTCATCCGGGCCGGCCCAATACCGCCATGGGTTCGGTACCGACGGCCACGGCACCTTACCCTCGCTTCCGGCCTCTTCCCGCGACAAATTCCGCCACTGCGGTGCTGCGGCGTCGCCGCAATCAATCTGTACATTCACGGTGCCGGCTTGCATCCGCGGTGAAAGCGGCGTTTCAAGCACCAACGGCATATCCAGTTTGCCAAGGTGGCCGCCACCAATTTCGCAGCCGTAAATAACCCTTGGACGACAAATATGCCACCCGTAAAGTGTACCCGCGTCGTCTGCCGCAAACATCGACCCATTCGGATACATCTGCCCCGGTGGCCACAAAACGGGCCTTTGCCCCGGAATTAAAACCCATATGTCGGTATTCCATCCGCCAATATGCGCCGCCACCGTCGCCCCTGAAATCGCACGTCGATCTTCCCCCGCCTTTCCCCACAGAAGTGTAAGCAGGGCGGCTCCGTCAGGGAGAGCCAGCCAGTGATAATCCAGCAGTGGTCGGTCGGTCCGAATGGTGGCCGAGAGGTCAATCGGCGTAACTTCTGGCCCCATCCGTCGGCGTACCTCCAGCGATATCGGCAGCCTTCACCTCGGGCACAACCGTGTACCGGACAGGCTCACCGGTTAAGATTTTACCCGTTTGGCGTCTTGAAGAAATATCCGGCAGGGAAGCGCATTTGATTACTTCTTTATTGCAAGGCTTGGCAATTGGTTTTTCAATCAATGCCCCGATTGGGCCCATCGGCGTGTTTTGTATCAGGCGCACCATTGCAGATGGTTTGACCGCCGGACTGCTGGCGGGCTTGGGGGCGGCAGTGGCCGATGGAATTTTTGGCACCATCTCCGCGCTGGCGGTGCACCGGGTGGCCAGTATTCTTCATCACAATCAAGCGCAATTTTATCTCGCATTGATCGGAGGCCTCCTGCTGCTGGTGTTTGCGGTCTGGACTCTGCTGCGTCCCCCCGCCGGTCTGCCCCACGATCCTCAGAACAAAAATCGTCGTGAATCCATAAAGGTCGCCGTCGCTTCCTTTTTCATGTCCCTCGGATTCACCATCATCAATCCGCTCACCATTTTGCTTTTTGCGGCCATCTTCGCGGGTATCGATCCGCGAGCCACTCTGGCCACCTTGCTGTGGATTGTTCTGGGTATGTTTATCAGCGCGTGGGTCTGCTGGACAATCCTGGCGTTTTTAATACATTTTGTTCGCCTGCATCTGGATAAGTCCATGATGGCAGTGGTTAATGCCCTCTCTGCCGCCGCCTTTGCAGGATATGGCATCTGGGCCATCGTGTCGGCATTTCACCACTAAATGTGCAGCGATTCCGTCGCCGCAGGCATGGCCACACGCCGCAGCCACCCGTTAAGCATGTCGATACCGCCGCTCCAACCCGGTTACTACAATACGGAGCGCACCGGGAGTTATTGGCCCATGAGATTCGGCACCCTGCATGAACGCATCCTCAGACTTACCCTCATCATTGCAGCGGGTTTGCTGCTTACGTTGGCGGGCTGCGCGGCAATTCACCCCGGCGATCCGGCGGTCGCCGATCACTTCACCGAATATCTCCACATTTATTACACCCGGCATCACAATGCCTTTCTGGATGGTGATTGGTATGTGCCCAACACCGCCGGCCCGCACCCGACTATTTTACTGGTGCATGGTGGGGGATGGGTATGGGGCTACGACGATGACTGGGCCGTTGCGTGGATGGCCCGCAAACTGGTACGCCATGGCTATGCCGTCTTTGATATCAATTATCGCTGGGCGGGGCGCAATGGCGGGTTTCCGCACAGCATTGAAGATGTAAAAAATGCCTGGGCATGGCTCATCGTCCACAGTAGCCGCTACCATCTAAGCCGTCGCCGACTTACTCTGGTGGGCCTCTCTGCCGGTGCTTATCTTGCTCTAATGGCAGCCTATACCCGTGACAAACGACTGTTTCCGGCGACTGATTATCCTGGGGCAAAGCTCTCCGCCAATGCCGTCATCGCGTTTTATCCGCCGACCAACCTCACCGAGGCGCGGCCCATTGCGCATTGGTGGGCATTCGGCGTGGCGGAGGATTTTATGAGCCACTGGCGCAGCCTGCATGATGGCCGGGGATTTCGCTATGCGTCACCGGTTACCTATGCCGCCAATGGTATGCGAACGTATATCCTTCAGGGGCTGCTGGATGTTATTGTGCCTTTCTGGCAGGCGAATGAGTTGGCCAGCCGATTAAAAAAATATCACATTCCGGTATCGGTTTATATGTGCCCGTATGCGTCACATGCCTTTATGGATTTTCCCGGCCCCGCCCGAAATGCCGGTTGGACGCATCTCCTGACAATTCTGCGTCATCTCGGCACCCTTGGCAGTGAAAAAAAATAATGCGGCTCGCCACCGCCTATCGCGGCGCGTCCGCCATCGGCCAACGTACCAACCACCGGCAAGCCGGTGGCTATATAACGCCCGCTGCGGTGCAAATAATTACCCTGACTCACCGCAAAGGGCGGAGGACGCCAAGAAACGCCAAGCCTATTGGATATGGGCCTGCCCAATTGTCGTGACGCGGCCAATATGGCGCGATTGATCCAGTGAAACAACCTCTGTGGCTCTTTTCTCTGTGCGCCAAAAAAAACAACAAACATCATCATGCCATTGGCATGATACCTTAACTCGCACAGGGAAGAGTTATGATCTTGCGCAGAGCCGCGGGGAGACAGAGAAAAGTAAAAAAATACGAATAATAAGATACGCAAGTCTTGGCGTTCTTGGCGCCCATGGCGGTGCCAGCTCGTTTTATTCGCCGCAGTGATGGCGGGGCCATTCGCCAGAAATACATAGCGCTGGGATTGCCCGGTGTCTATACAAATGCGAAATTCGCCATCGTGCATTGTGGCCCATCCGCCAAATGCACCAACCACCGGCAAGGCCGCGGTAAATGTTTGCGAGCTACCATAAACAGCTAAAATCAGACGTGTAAAGCATAAGGCCTACCAGACAAGGCACACAGGGATTACACTTTATCCATGATTTTACTGATTGATAATTACGATTCATTCACCTACAACCTGGTGCAGCGGATTGGGGAGATATCCGCTGAAAAAGTGGAAGTGCGGCGTAACGACAAAATAACCATCACGGAAGTGGAACAACTTCAGCCGGCAAAGATTATCATTTCCCCCGGTCCGTGCACCCCGCGCGAAGCCGGCATCAGCAATGACATTTTGCTCCAGTTTGCCCCGCGCATCCCCATTTTGGGCGTCTGCCTCGGTCATCAATGCATTGGCCACTCTTACGGCGCGGTAGTTGAAAGAAATTGGCGTTTAATGCATGGAAAAACATCAGAGGTGTACCACGACAACCAAGGTGTATTCCATGGATTATCCAATCCGTTCGTGGCGGCACGCTACCACAGCCTCGTCATCCGGCCCGGGACGTTATCCGATGATTTTATGGTCACCGCCTGGACCAAGGAAGATGAAATCATGGGGGTACGCCACAAACAATGGCCGCTGCATGGGGTGCAATTCCATCCTGAGAGTTTTTTAACAGTTGAGGGACATCAATTATTAAAAAATTTTCTGGCCATTGAAGGCCCTTCGTCGTCCTGATCATCAACCAGCCGCCATTCCATCTATTTGGCGACGGTTCGGCCTGCATTCACGATCGGTAGCGGAGCTTTTCGCCACAGAAAGTATACTCACGAGCGATTCGCGTGGTGCTGACGCGATCATCTCGGATTCCGCCGCCCGGCGGTCGGTGCCATTCCTCTCGCTCTCCTTCCCCAGGCCGATCCCCTCTGCCAAAGCAGCCGGGGCACAAACATCCTTGTGCAATCAGAAATGCAGCCGCATCCGTGCAGAATTAACATCTTCCAGTTCGGCTTTCCGGCATGCCAATATTAATAACAACATTCGCCGCGCCGCAGGCTCTCTCACCAAACTGGATTCAATAACTTTTTGCCGGAGGACACTCCGGTGTCACTTGGCCGAGAGCACGGAGAGGGGTTTGCAGGTTGCCCTCGTCACCAATGACGGAACCAGTGTAACCTGCGGATGGCGAAAGCGAAAACGAAAGCGCAAACATTCACAATCGCGTAGCCTTCACGATTGCCATAAATGTCATAATGCAGCGAGGCCGCATCGCAACTTTCAGTCTACGATCAGCATGGCGTCGCCGTAGCTGAAAAACCGGTACCGACTGGCAACCGCGTGACGGTAACACTCGTGAAGTTCCGCCAGACCAATCTTGGCCGCCACCAATGCCAGCAACGTGGTGCGCGGCAGATGAAAATTAGTCACCAAACCATCACAGAGCCGGAACTTATACCCGGGCGTAATGAGTAAATCCGTACTGGTGGAAATAGGATTCGCTGCATCTGCACCATTGATAATTTCCTCGGCCGCGGCTTCAATCGCCCGGACAGACGTGGTACCAATGGCGATGATTCGAC
Organism: Planctomycetota bacterium; assembly: GCA_021818445.1. Taxonomy (GTDB): domain Bacteria; phylum Planctomycetota; class Phycisphaerae; order WQYP01; family WQYP01; genus JAJZGD01. The sequence continues at coordinate 16,662 of JAKAEB010000033.1, read as the reverse complement.
CCCCGGCCTCATGCTGGTCTTTTAATAATTTCACTGCGGCCGGTTCGATGGAAAACGATTCAAAGTGCATGTGATGGTCGGCTAAGTTCGTGGTGGTTACGGGCAGAAAAGTGCCCAATCCAATGTGCAGGGTAATGCTGGTACGCCGGATGCCTTTTTCGGCCAGCCTTTGCAGAACCGCATCCGTGAAGTGTAAGCCGGCCGTGGGTGCCGCCAGCGAACCTGGATGCCTCGCGTATACCGTTTGGTATTCCAGCCGATCTTCCGGGCGGTAGCTGCCATGGCCGTTCTTTTTTCGTGCCTGTTCAATGTAGGGTGGCAGCGGCATGTATCCGCGTTCGCTGAGAAATACCACCGGCGAAAGTTCAGGCGCAACGCGCACCACCCAATGGCCGTCGGTATTCTTCGACAGCAATTCCACGGTACCGGCGACGGTGCCATCTGGTGCGATCACATCGAGCTTTTCGCCGATGCGGCATCGGCCGCGCGATTTAATCAGCATGACCCACTCACCCATGTGGCGCTCGGCTACAAACAAGCCGCTGGTTCGCCATCCTGTGGGTCTTTGCAGGATCAGTTTGGCCGGCAGCACGCTGGAATCGTTAAATACCAGTAAATCGTCGGGCTTTAGCTGCTCCACGATCTGGTCAAAGCGACAGTCGGCTATCTGCCCGGTTTTTTGATGGTAAACCAGCATCCGGCACTGGTCGCGCGGGTGCCAAGGTTCTTCAGCGATGAGTTCAGGTGGAAGGGAGTAATCAATATCCTGCAGGGTTGTCATGATCGTATAATATAATTCCAATTATTAAAACAATAAACACCAGGTGCGACCGCTTCGGCCGCACGTCGCTCGCCCGGCCTCTGCGACGCGGCTTCCTCGGCGTATCTCTGCGTCGCATCTTGATGCCCGCCAAAACCTTTGCAGCCGCAGTTCCTGTTAATACTCGGACAGGCACCTGCACCGGAGTATAGCCGATGCGACGATCACCGCGGCCGGGCCTTTTTTAATCGCTTCTGGCGGTTGCGCTGCGCTTTGGCTACGGCGCGGGCTGACTTCCAGCGTTCCAGAAAGCCGCTGTCTGCGGCCGCATCGCGCCTCTGAGGTGGCAGGTTCAGCACATGCTCAATGATATCCGCGGCCGACGACGGATGGGCTATGCGTCGGGCGGCTTGACGCATGGCGGAAAGCTTCTCAGGGTTGTCAAACAATTGCGTTAATTTCCACGCCAGCGTGGGTAGATTGTTGCATCGAATGGCCGCCCCCTGCTCGAGTAGATGGTCGCTGTTGCGCTCTTCCTGCCCCGGAATGGGGTTAACGATGCACATGGGTAACTCGCGGGCAAGCGCCTCGCTGGTTGTCAGGCCACCCGGCTTGCCAATTAATACATCCGCTGCCGCCATGTACAATGCCATTTCATTGGTGAAGCCAACCGGTACCAGCGTGATCCCGCCATTGCGCTGATGGGCGGCCAATTCGTCCAGTTCGTCCTTGAGTTCGATGGATCTTCCCGCAATCACCACCAGTTGCACGCGCCGTTGAATTCGGAGCAATTCTTCAATCAGGTCGGTCACCGGGCCTACGCCATACCCTCCCGCTGAAACTAGAATGGTAAATACATCTGGTTGCAGATGCAGTTTCAGGCGAGCAACAGATTTTTCCAGCGGGGCGGCGAAAGCCGGGTCGATCGGTATGCCCGATACCGTTATCGAATCCACACCGATGCCCAGCCGCGACATGTGTACCCGTGTTTCTTCCAGGGCTACAAAATAATGCAGGTAGGAATGCGTCAACCACATGGCGTGGCAGTCAAAATCGGTGACAGCAATGGCTGGCTTTACTGTCAATTTGCCCGCCGCATGCAGCCATCCCACCAGTGCCGCCGGCGTAAAATGGGTGCACATGATAATATCAGGTTCAAAGCCGGTAACGGCTTTAAGAAATGGCTGGGCATTGAATTTTTCAAATGCCAGACGCATTTTTTCATTTCGCCACGGCGTATCCATGGTGTCATAAATCCAACCCAGCATTTTGGGAGCGTGGTTGATCAAATCCAGATAAACCTGGGAATACAGGTGCCGAAATATCTTGGTGGTGTACTTAAGCATATCCCAGTGCTGCACCTCGCCAATCTGCGGATGGCTGGCGCACACTTTAAGCAAAGCCTCGGCGGCGCGAACATGGCCTGCCCCGGCGGATGCCGACAGGATAAGCATTTTACGTTGAGGATTTTCGTCCATCGCCGAATTCACAATAAAATAAAACTAAATGTTCAAAATGGCGTCAATCTTGGCGGCCGTGATAAAGTCGTTCTCGGTTAAACCCGATACCGCGTGCGTGATAAATTGCACCTTGCACGCGCTGTAGCTCACCAGCAAATCTGGGTGGTGATTTTCCAGATTGCACAACCACGCCAGCATATTTACAAATTCAATGGTTTGATGAAAATTCAAAAATTCAAATTTGCGTACCAGATGTCCATCTTCAATGCTCCACTCCGGCACATCTTTAAGGAACCGCCGAATCGACTTTTCAGCCAGCGGACCGCTTATCCCCTCACACCCCTTGCAACGCCGTTGAGCGAGCGGTTTGGTTTTTTTCCCTGCCATGTTTTGCTCCATCACGTTGTTTCGGTCAACCACGAATACCCCGCCGATTATAAGCATAACGCCCGAAAACGTGGATGTTTGCCTCCACCTTCCACTTCAACTCATTATTTTGGGGGACAACCCGCCCTATGATAAGCTAGAATGGTGAAGGCTTAAAAAGGATTGTGGCGGTGACTACATTGGCAACTCTCGATTTGGCAGCACTTTCATCCGAACAGGTGAGCACAGCAACTTCTCCCGGTGCCGCCACCAGCCACGTACCGGACGCCAAAGGGCATTTCGGTTTTTACGGCGGTTCTTATGTGCCGGAAACACTAATGACCGCCGTGCACCAACTTGCCGATGTTTACGCCGATGCACGTAAGGACCCGGTTTTTGATAAGGAATTGCAATACTATCTGCGGCAATTTGTGGGCCGGCCCACGCCGCTCTATTTTGCCCGCCGCCTAACCGAATTGGCCGGTGGGGCCCGGATTTATCTCAAGCGTGAAGACCTTGCCCATACCGGTGCCCACAAAATTAACAACACCATTGGCCAGGGGTTATTGACCGTTCGCATGGGGAAAAAGCGGGTCATCGCTGAAACCGGCGCCGGTCAGCATGGTGTGGCAACCGCCACCGCGGCCGCCGCCTTTGGACTTTCCTGCGACGTGTACATGGGCGAAGAAGACATCCGTCGGCAGGAACTCAACGTGTTTCGTATGCGGCTGATGGGGGCACGGGTTATACCGGTTGCCAGCGGTTCCCGCACGTTGAAAGATGCCACCAACGAAGCCATGCGCGATTGGATGGGCTCGGTAGAGCATACCCACTACATCATTGGCACCGTTGTCGGGCCGCATCCATTTCCCATGATTGTGCGCGATTTTCAATCGGTGATCGGTCATGAAACGCGCCGCCAATGCGTCGAGGCGTTTGGTCGCCTGCCGGATGCCATCGTGGCGTGTGTGGGTGGCGGGTCCAACGCTGCCGGTATTTTTTATCCATTTATTGATGATGCAGCCGTAAAACTTTACGGTGTGGAGGCCGGTGGGCGCGGCCCGCTTCCAGGCGACCATGCCGCATCACTTACACAAGGACGCCCAGGCGTATTGCATGGGTCGCTATCTTACATTTTGCAGAGTCAGGACGGCCAAACCGCCGATGTGCACAGCATTTCCGCCGGATTGGATTATCCCGGCGTCGGTCCCGAACATGCCTATTGGAAAGATACCAAGCGTGTGTCTTACTATGCCGTGCGCGATGATCAGGCTTTGGATGCTTTTGAACTCCTGGCCCGCCGTGAAGGCATCATCCCGGCTTTGGAATCGTCCCATGCGATAGCCTACGCCATGGATTTGGCCCGTCAGATGCCCCGCGACGCGGTTTTGGTAATCAATTGCAGCGGGCGTGGCGATAAAGATTGCATGGAAGCGGCGCGCCTCATGAATCTGCGGCGGGCGGCCAGCACCAAGGCTTAAGCAGCATGATGGCCGGACGGGCGTTGGGGCTGCAGCGTGAATCGTCGACGGTTTTGCCAATACGGGGTAAAGCATGCGAATGGCGGCAATTTACAAGACAGCTTTTTGGGTTTTCCCATTGGCCCTTCTGGCGGGATGCACGCAAACCTCAACACGTCCACGCACGGCGTTGCGGTCGCCCGGCAGTTATAACTCTGCGACCGCACTGCTGTTTCGCGCCCCGGCTCCCAAGGCGGATGTCGTTGTTGCCCTGCCAAACGAACCGGGCGGTAAGGTGCAGGTGACCACGGTTGCGGATGGCTTATTTGGCAAGGCCCCCACCCGACCAATTCAGCCGCCACCGCTACCGGTGGAGACCGGCATACATGTGGTGACCGGCCCGCCTGCCACCGAGCCGGCATCCAATCCGTCGGCCAGCACACAGCCGGCAACTACGCAGCCGGCCGCCAGTCAGTCAGCCAGCGGGCAATCTTCGACATCGGTCAAACCGGCACCAGACACTCCAAGTTCAAAATAGCAATTTGTCGGCGATTGGTGCTTCGCATGGTCCAAACGGTTGCGGCAGCCATAAGCGGCTCAGCCGCCATATACGCAATTTTCGCCCTGCCCGCAGAAAAGCTCCGCTTGACTTGGCCCTTGGGGCAATTTTTATACCGCACACGCGGGTGGAAAGCAGCGCCCGCAGACACCAGCGGCCTGAATCGACCGGATAGAATATTCAGAAAAATAGTATTTCTATTTGTTTTATGTTGGCGCGTCGCAAAAGACCTGCGCCAGGGGGCCGTCGTTACGTTACCGACTCACGCAGCAGAGAATATCGCACTGTGAAAATCAGGCATCCCAAAAAATGAGTAACCCTTGCGCTGGCATTGCATAGCGCCCGCCAAACCCCGTCGGTCTCGTCAATTAAAGAGGCTGTCCGCTGAGCGGGGGCGCAAAAATCGCGCTAGTTCCGGCCATCGCTCTACAAAAGAAGAAGCCGAGACCCGGTCCAGTTCTCTCGGCTCGATCTTATTGAGCCCACCACCATACACCCTGCCCTCGCCGCGCAACTCATGGCCAGTCACTCGGCTTAGGATCGCATGGACTTCCCTATCTCGTTCGGGGTGCGAACGCAGCATTATCGCCAGTCCGCCAGTGGGATAGAGCATCAGGTAAAGGTTCGTTGCAATAGCGTTTGAGCGATTGAGGATGAAGCGGAATGGCTGTGTGCCGCCCGAGCCTCTCCCCATGTAGGTGCATAAAAAGGGGCATGGCGCACGGTGTTCCTGCCGATACCACGGGCTCCGTCTCCCGACGAGATAGCCATCCCTGATTCCGAACGATTCGGCGGTTGTCAGGTACTGCCAAAGCGCTGGATAACGTTGTTCAACCAGATGCTCGGGCAGGTCGCAGTCAACGAGGCAGAGTTGCCGGCCTATTGTCGGATAGCCATCATCGTCCGCGTCGACAATCGTGGCTTTGAGGTTGCGAGGGCTCGGAAGTATCGGACGCAGATAGGGTGAAGGTAGACCGCGCCGAATCGCATCGGCTCGGTCGATTACAAAAAATTTATTTCCGCCGGTTGCGATGCCTCGTTTAATACGAAAGAATTCACCCAAAGTCGGGCCGGCTCCATCGACGAGAATGTGGCGATCATTCTCAGCGTGGAACGGATACACCGACCATTTGCGTGATCTGCGGAGTTGTTCAAGCGTAATGCGGTCGCTTGCCTGCGGCCGTTCGAGCGTACCGCCGAATGTAAATTCGACGGCGTGGTCGGCTGGCGGCGGGGCCTTTTTGAGGATTAATACAACCGACGATACATTGGCATCTGCGAACTGAACATCCTTCGGGTCGAAGCGGTGTATGCGGATCAGGGTTACGCGATCCGTGAGGAATCCTCTGACAGCGGCCCCATAGCGCACATCCATGAACTCCGACGGTATCAGCCAGGCAGCGTGGCCGTCCTCTTCCATCCATGCTGTGGCGAGCAGAAGAAAGTAGACATAAAGGCCCGCCAAGCCATTGACTCGTACACCGGTCAGCTTGAGTGCGAGGCTTTGCAGGCGCGCCTTGTCCTCGCGACAAATGTGATGATGACGGACATAGGGCGGATTCGCCAAGATTAGGTTTGGCTTCTGAGGGCAGGACCCGCTGGCGATCATGCGGGTGAAATCGCCGCCCACAATGTCTAGTCCAGCGTATCCCCATAGAGCACGCGCGGCTTCGGCGAGGGCGGAGTCAAGTTCCACCCCGATCGCGCTTTGCAAGCGATGCAACCCATACACCGCGAGCGCGGCAGAGAAGAAACTGCCGGAGCCAATGGCCGGGTCGGCAAAACGAATGCCCCCTCGCCCAAGACCGATGAGCCTGCCGACGCAGTGGGCGATCTCGACGGCAAGGGCATTGGGGGTGGCGAACTGCCCTAGGCGGTTCCGCTCGGCGGCCGGCTTAGTGGAATCAATCGCCGCCTGAATCAGTTGTCGCCTCGCTTCGGCTATGGTGTGATCTGCGGTAATCATGCGTTTCACAATCCTAGCTTTGCCAGATCATTGATGCGGTGTTCCCAAACCCAGTCGATCCCCTCGGCGGCTTCGTAGCCGAGGTAGTCGCTGCCGAAGTACCCGCATAGAAAAAGGGCGAAACACACCCCCTTACCGAAAGTAGCTTGGAGTTGGTGAACCTTGGCGGCTTCCTCTTTGCGCCGCTTGTTGGTGTTTGTGAAGTCGCCCGCCGATTTGGCCTCAATTAGAACTGGCAGACGGTCCCTGCGCAACCGTTTTGGCTGGATCACCACGTCGATGGGAAGGCTTACCTTAAACGTTTTGCCGGCCACTACAATCATGCGGAAGCAGTAGGTGCCCGCTTGCATTTCCGGAAGCGGCTTCCCTGCGGTGTGCCGTTTTTTCTCGTAGCCTCGCTGCTTCAGCCAGTCGTCGATGAGTGCAAGCTGACGCTGCTCCTGGGCGTTTCGGACGATCGGATTAGCAACCGCGCTGCAAAGACGGTCGGCAACGATCGTCGATGCTCGGTCGCGCTCGTGACTGGTTGGTTCCGTTTCCGTTTTCAACCATGGAAAGATGTCACGATCCAGGAGCCTTTCGAGAGTCTGGCAGATACTGGTCAGGTTCTCATCCAAAATATCCGGCTTCATGCGGCCCGCAAGCCTGCCTTTCTCCATGCTGCCGACAAGCGACTTGCTTGCCCGGGCGAGGCCTGCCAAGCGATCCACGGCCAGCGGCGGCGCGGTACACATACGCAATGTGGACAAAGCACCGGGATAATTTTGAAGTATCCCGGAGTCCAGCGAACGCAGATCACGTGTGGCGATGAGCGCCGACCTGACGCGCTCAGTGGTCGACACACGAGTGGAGAGGAATGCTTGCGGCGCGAAATCCATGAACCACTGGTTGAACCGATCCACCGAGGCCGCGATATCGGCCTTCCAGAGATGGGGTTTGTCGGCATTGGCTCGCAGTCGCGGCATAAACCTCCCGATGCACGGTCCCAACACCGGCATTTTAACTGCGGATCGCTTACGCGTCACGCACCTTGGCACGTCAGTTGGGCCCAAAAAGAAAAAGATTCAACGTCCGCATCCATTTTTCTCTCGGAGTGTAAGCCACTCCAGTTCTGTGCGTGGTACGCTCCGCACCGTTACTGGTATTGTCTGGCGTCGCCTCCCGGTGGGGTCAGATGTAGAGATAATTTACTGCTTTAGCCGGTACGCGAGAAATAGTTCCGCGCATTGGCGACCTTGTAGACTCCGTTCACGGAAGTGTGTACGGTGAAGCAGCACCCGGTAAACCGAATGGCCCCACGAGAGTGCGGCTCCCTATCCATTGAATCCCTCATCCCACCGGAGGGCGATCCACATACTGCACCCGTGCGGGGGGGATGGCCGCCAAAAAATGTTTCCCGTAGTGCCGCGTCTTAATGCGCTTATCCAGTACCACCACCATGCCACGATCACTATGCGTGCGAATCAATCGCCCAAAACCCTGTTTGAATTTCATAATGGCCTCCGGCAAACTCTGCTCTTTGAATGCATCGCCGCCAGCTTTTTCAATCGCTTCCGCCCGCGCCTGCGTCAGCGGCCGATCGGGCACGGGAAACGGCAGGCGTGTGATGATGACGTTGGTCAACGCCTCGCCCTGGATATCCACCCCCTGCCAAAATGAATCCACACCCAGAAGCACCGAGTGCGGGGTTGAGCGAAACAGCGTCAACAATTGATCTGTGCTTTGTTCGTCCCCCTGACGCCAAAGGGGGTAACCCAATTCCCGCAGGGGATCGGCCAGTAATTGGTGCGCATGGTTCAACATGGTAAAACTGGTAAACAGCACCAGCGCATGGCCCTGCGATTGGCGGATGTAATACATCGCCCGCTCCATCGCCGCCGCCAGAAAACCCGCCTCAGTTGGATCAGGTAGATCGGTCTGCACATACACCACGCACTGCTTCGGGTAGTCGAACGGTGAGCCAACCTTCAGTTCTTCCGCGTCGGGCAGGCCGCAGCGGCGACGGAAAAATTCAAAATCGCCAGCCGTCGCCCGGGCGGTTTTGCGGTCGTGCATGGAATCCGCCAGTGTGGCACTCGTCATCACCACCGATTTGCATACATCAAAAAGATGGGCCTTGAGAAACGGTGCCACATCCAGTGGCGACGCATGGAGCGCATAATTCAGCCGTTTTTTAAATTCGCACTGCACCCAGTAAACCATTTCTTTTTGCGTGTGCTGCACAAATTCATTCACCAGCGCCGCTTGCCCCCGAATGCGATTCATGTAACTTTTAAGCTCAAATATTTCACGCCGCCGCTGATCCACCTCTTCTGTGGCCGTGCTGCCCGTGGATGCATCGTCTTCCAAGTCATCCTCAGTCATGCCGGATCGTTCCACCAACGGTGCCAGAATCGATTCCATGGCATCCGCGAGGGCAACCAGCGCGGGGCTCAGCGTGTCAGCCAGCGGCAGCGGCTCAATAATGCGCCGCGTGGGGGTACTGGGTGGGCCGTACCACTCCGCGACATCAAAGAAAAATTCATCCGACGCCTGTCCGACGGCATCGATTTGACTTTGCAAACGCTCGCGCTGCTGCGAGGATAGCTGCCGGATGCTGGGGATAAGGCCATGTTTTTTATCGCGGGACGATAGCCGCCGAAGTAAACGGTTAATCGATCCGGGTGTAAGCTGAAAACCCAGATTGTCGCTGGCAACGTTTTCAATGGTATGGGCCTCATCCAGCACAACCATGTCGTACTGCGGAAGGATGCTCAAGCCGATACGCCGCAGGGATAAATCGGAAAAAAATAATGCATGATTGCAGATAAGTATCTGCGCATTAAAAGTGCGACGGCGGCTTTTTTGGTATAGGCATGGCTTGTAAAACGCACACTTGGCACCCATGCAATTGCCGGTTTCGGCACACACACTGTCCCATACCTCCCATGTGGGCTGGCGGGGAAGGCTCGCCCGGCTGCCATCGGTGGTGGTCTTAGACCATTCCGCAATCATCGCCAAATCATCCGATGCCTCATACGATGGCAACAGATGGCCCTTTTTTTCCAGCGCCATCTGCATCCGCCGCAGGCAGATGTAGTGGCTGCGTCCTTTGCACAGGACGGCGGAAAATTCATCGCCAAAAACCTGTCGCAACAGGGGAATGTCTTTATTAAGCAACTGCTCCTGCAGGCTGATGGTGTGCGTGGAGATTACCACCCGCTTTTTGGCCTGAAGCACCTGCCAGATGGCCGGTATCAGATACGCGAAGGATTTTCCCGTGCCGGTGCCGGCCTCAACTACTAAATGGTGCGGGGTGTTGAAGGCTTTTTCCACCGCACGGGCCATTTCGATCTGTTCAGCGCGGGCGTGGAAGCCTTTCATTTTCCGGGCCACAGGCCCATCGGCCGCCAGCATGTCAATACAGCTTTGCATGAGCCGTTTAGAATATCCCACCCGGCGGGGTTTGTCCCGCGTCCGGCGTCGCGGCGGTTATAATGCCAGCCGGAGATGTAGTTCCCGGAGGTGTTCGTGGTGCAGACGGTGGTGACAAGTCAACTTGGGTCGCATCCAGTACGCCGTGGCAAGGTGCGCGATGTGTACGATTTTGGCGATAAACTGGTCATCATTGCCACCGACCGCATCAGCGCCTTCGATGTGATACTTCCCACGCCCATCCCGCAAAAAGGGGTGCTGCTTACCGCCATGAGTAATTATTGGTTTCGCTTTTTTGATGGCCGCATCGCCCACCATCTGCTCAGCACCGATGTCCCCACGGCGATGCCGGAACTGGCACCGTACCGCGACCAGCTTACTGGACGGTCTGTACTGGTAAGAAAGACGCAGGTGATACCGATTGAATGTGTAGTGCGCGGCTATCTGGCCGGCAGCGGCTGGACGCAGTATCGCAAGCAGCAGTCGGTTTGCGGCATTCCACTGCCGCCGGGCCTTAAACAATGCGATGTACTACCGACGCCGGTCTTCACACCCACAACCAAGGCCGAGCAGGGGCATGATGAGCCGATTGATTTTGCGGCCGCCTGTGATCGGGCAGGGCGCGAGGTGATGGAATATATTCGCGATAAATCCATTGAGTTGTATGTGGCGGCGGCGCAGGCGGCACGGCAGCGCGGCATCATCATCGCTGACACCAAATTTGAATGGGGCATTCCCGCGCCGGGTGACGCGCCGATATTAATTGATGAAGTGCTCACGCCGGATAGTTCGCGCTTCTGGCCCGCCGACGAATATGCGGCCGGTCGCGATCAGCCCAGTTTTGACAAGCAGTATGTGCGTAATTATCTCGCCGGTCTGGCATGGAATAAAACCCCTCCCGGCCCGGAATTGCCGCCCGATGTGGTGCAGCGGACGCACGATCGCTACATGGAGGCGTTTACCCGTTTAACCAGCCACCGCAGTTAGGTTCTATGACAGGCGTGCAAGGCGGATGGTGGGACGACAGGGGGTGGTGGTGTGGCACGGCCGGCGGACGGCGGAGCCGCGATCGGCACTTCCTGCCCGCAACCGGTATATTAACAGGGTATTTATTTATCCCAATTGGTCAGCATGAACATCACCACACCGATCGGCGGGCAAACCACCAGCATCAAAGGCATCATGGTATTTCATACTCGCATGATGGGGATTGTCACAGCATGACAATCTGCGGTATAGCCAATGCCCGCCATTAAGAACATCTACTATAGAAACACGAAAATTATATTGGCGTTAACTGCTGACCATCCGGCACATCTTCCGAACGGGACACGGTGCAAATGTGCGAGCCTGCCAGTGCGGTTGCGGATTGCTCACGGGCCGGGGTCAGTTACACTACAATTTATTCCATGACGACTCGCGGTCGCGTTGCGGATTGCTCACGGGCCGGGGTCAGTTACACTCTTTTCTCCACTATATGTTTCGTGAAGCAAGTTGCGGATTGCTCACGGGCCGGGGTCAGTTACACTACCAGGCATCTTCGGGAGCGATTGAGTTATGTTGCGGATTGCTCACGGGCCGGGGTCAGTTACACTTTGTTTGACGCACAGCAGCACGCGCTCGCCGTTGCGGATTGCTCACGGGCCGGGGTCAGTTACACTACGGCTCGTCGCGTCCTGCGCCCACGTTTTGTTGCGGATTGCTCGCAGGCTGGGATTGATTACACTGCATGCCAGGTAATGCAAAACTGGGAACTTGTTGCGGATTGCTCGCAGGCTGGGATTGATTACACTCCGCTCATAGTCGCCGCCGGGGCCGACTAGTTGCGGATTGCTCGCAGGCTGGGATTGATTACACTACTGGGTATATCTGCGTCCAGCCCCTCACTGTTGCGGATTGCTCGCAGGCTGGGATTGATTACACTGCCCATCATCAGTAACAGCAACACTGTTAGTTGCGGATTGCTCGCAGGCTGGGATTGATTACACTAGGAAGTGATATCTAAAACGGAGAGCCTGAGTTGCGGATTGCTCGCAGGCTGGGATTGATTACACTGCCCATCATCAGTAACAGCAACACTGTTAGTTGCGGATTGCTCGCAGGCTGGGATTGATTACACTAGGAAGTGATATCTAAAACGGAGAGCCTGAGTTGCGGATTGCTCGCAGGCTGGGATTGATTACACTCTTACCGCGGTTGCAGATACGTCGATATCTGTTGCGGATTGCTCGCAGGCTGGGATTGATTACACTGAGCCTTTCGATCTACCGCAAGTTTTTCTTGTTGCGGATTGCTCGCAGGCTGGGATTGATTACACTGTTTCGCCGGGGAGGATTCTGGTTCGCTAGTTGCGGATTGCTCGCAGGCTGGGATTGATTACACTCTTTAAGTTTGGCTCCAGGCGGCAATATGGGTTGCGGATTGCTCGCAGGCTGGGATTGATTACACTTGTATTTGTCATCACCAGCTGTTTCCGACAGTTGCGGATTGCTCGCAGGCTGGGATTGATTACACTAGAAAACGACACAGACATAGGAGACGCAGAGTTGCGGATTGCTCGCAGGCTGGGATTGATTACACTTTCCAGATTGTCAAATAGAGTATGTGTGATGTTGCGGATTGCTCGCAGGCTGGGATTGATTACACTCTACCCCATCAGCTAAAGAAGGTACAAATGTTGCGGATTGCTCGCAGGCTGGGATTGATTACACTACACCCGTACCGGACAGACATGCAATCCATGTTGCGGATTGCTCGCAGGCTGGGATTGATTACACTGTTGCTTGAGCGTGGGGCAGATGTACACGCGTTGCGGATTGCTCGCAGGCTGGGATTGATTACACTTCGATAAGGCGAAAGTGTGCCGCTGGCCAGTTGCGGATTGCTCGCAGGCTGGGATTGATTACACTCTCCAATAAAGTATCAAGGCATCAACACATGTTGCGGATTGCTCGCAGGCTGGGATTGATTACACTAAGCCGCGAAGCGGCTGGCCGGGCGGTCGTGTTGCGGATTGCTCGCAGGCTGGGATTGATTACACTTTTAGGCTTTCTGATCCATTCCAGCTCTCGTTGCGGATTGCTCGCAGGCTGGGATTGATTACACTGACTGTACACTTCGTTGGGCGGCTAGGTGTGTTGCGGATTGCTCGCAGGCTGGGATTGATTACACTTCAACCGGCGGTATGCTGCAACGCACCAACGTTGCGGATTGCTCGCAGGCTGGGATTGATTACACTTGCAGCACCGGTGCACGATTGGCCAAAACCGTTGCGGATTGCTCGCAGGCTGGGATTGATTACACTACGCACACGTTTGGGTAAAATACCCATAATGTTGCGGATTGCTCGCAGGCTGGGATTGATTACACTCGGTATGCCGGTAGATGGCGGCGACGTAGAGTTGCGGATTGCTCGCAGGCTGGGATTGATTACACTCATTGCAGGTTTCAGGCGCGCCACCAGGTAGTTGCGGATTGCTCGCAGGCTGGGATTGATTACACTCGAAGAAAATGGAACAGGTCGCCAAAGCAGGTTGCGGATTGCTCGCAGGCTGGGATTGATTACACTTGCGGCTTAATTCATAAATAATTACTGCAAGTTGCGGATTGCTCGCAGGCTGGGATTGATTACACTGGCCGCCGCGAAGACCAAAAGCGACAGCCCGTTGCGGATTGCTCGCAGGCTGGGATTGATTACACTACATATCCAACGTCATAAACCAATTCACCAGTTGCGGATTGCTCGCAGGCTGGGATTGATTACACTGGTGTTATTGCGGGTACTATCGGTTTGCTGTTGCGGATTGCTCGCAGGCTGGGATTGATTACACTTCGATACAGTGCGACTTTTGATGGCCAGCTGTTGCGGATTGCTCGCAGGCTGGGATTGATTACACTAATCATTATACGGGAGAATCATTGCTTGTGTTGCGGATTGCTCGCAGGCTGGGATTGATTACACTGACATTTCCTCAACAGCCATTCACTTTCAAGTTGCGGATTGCTCGCAGGCTGGGATTGATTACACTGCGGCACCGTGATTGCCGATGCCAACTGAGGTTGCGGATTGCTCGCAGGCTGGGATTGATTACACTCGCCTGCATGAGTTGGCGCATGAAGAGCACGTTGCGGATTGCTCGCAGGCTGGGATTGATTACACTCTTCCATCTGCAAGCCCCTGTTGCGAGGCGGCTTGCAGATGGAAACCCCAGAAAAAAAAGGCCCCGATGCCAGTGGATCTGGACGCAGGCAAAAAGTTTTTTTTTGCACCGGCCTTCCCCTATGCGGCTAAAAAAGCTCCAGTTGCGCGGGTGCCGGCTCCGGCGGCTTGCGTCGGCGGCCCCAAAAAACCCGCATCCTCTCAAACTGCTTGTCGGTAATCGCCAACAGACGCACCTCGCCGTCGGGCGGCAAAGCCCGTTCCACGCGGGCAAAATGCACGTCGGCGTTTTCTTCGCTGGCGCAATGCCGAATGTACACCGAGAACTGCATCTTTGAAAATCCGTCTTTGAGCAGCACCTTCCGGAAGTCCGAATAATGTTTGCGAGCGGCCTTGGTATCGACTGGCAAATCAAACATGGCAACAATCCACATGCAGCGATACCCAGAAAGATACATAGGGATGTTATCGGCATATTACACCTCCGCATCCCCAGTGGTAGCGGGTTTATAGGTCGGAATATCGATCGTTTCCCGGCTTCCGGCGTAGCATTCACAAAGGCTGGCTGCCATTCGGTGAAGTTGCACCATCAGCGGGCCGGACTGGCCGCGCAACTCGACATCTGCCGCCAGCAGGCTGAGGATTTCGCGTTTGGCCTCCTGCGTGATCGTCGGCTCACCAAGCTCATCGGTGGTGCTCAGGAGGCACCACACTTTTGCATCTACCAATGCCCGCAACGGTTCAAGCAGATCGTCAGCGAGGCAAAATGCGTTACCACGGTTGTGGTGGTGGACTCCCAACGCGGGATGCAGCCCAGCACCGGCAATCGCGCGTGCCACGGCGGCGCGCACCACCATGTAACCATAATTTAATATTGGGTTGGGCCACGCACCGCCTCTTTGCCGCCGAAACCCCCGCCCCAGCAGCGCTTCCCAGTAAATGCGTGCGGCCTGGCCTTCCATATTTTTCGGGTCGCCGGAGCCGACGGACGGAACCATCGCTTCGATCATGCCGGCTGCGTCCGCATCGTCGGCAAGGGCACGTAAGTTCCGCGCCTGCGATTTAATTTTGGCGCGAACAATCTGCTGCCAAATCCGTTTCTGTCTTGGGCGCGGCACCGCGATCTGCGTCCGTAAACGCTGGGTAAGGAGTTCGTTGGCTGCGATGGGAAGCAGCACGCCGCAGGGCAGGTGTTGGCGGTCACACAAGATGACGCATGCACCGGCCTCCATCAGCCCTGTCATGGCGGAATGGGTGTAACTGGTACGCTGTTCGTCGACAAGCAGCATACCGATATCTTCGGCCGGGGCGCGGTGATCGGGCAGGCCTTCGCGTTCGATGACGATTTGACCAAGTTCAAAGCGCAGCCGCGATGGCGCATTTGAAATGTCGATGGTGCGTTTAATCATTGGCCAGTTCCATGACGGTACCAAGGGGGGTGACACGGACCTTAATGGCGTGTGGACGTCCGGGTGGGGCAAGGTTTCTAAGGTCGTCGGGTGTGACGCTGAGCTGCTCTCGCTCCGAATCCGGCACATCCCTCAAATCAGCGTCCTTGCGTGCCGTTGCTGAACGCGCATCCCAATGGGGCACCAGCATGATTCTCGTATTCGGGTCAAGCTTCGCTACCACGAAATATCCCACTTTACCAGTCCGCTTGTCCTTCATTAGAAGCGTCTCGCCCTCGCAAAGGCTCATTATAAATTTACCGCCATCGCTATGGTCCCGGCGGTCCACTATAGGGTTCGTCCTCTCAACATCCCGCGCCCTCGCCGTCAACCGCGCACGTTCGCCCTCGGAAAGCCTGCGCAACTCCCTTGCGTTAGGAATCCCGGCCGCGCGAAGGGCACGCTGCCTCGCGATGCTACGCTGGGCAGCCTCAAAGGCTGAAACGATTTTCCCTGTCCATTTTTCCCTTCCTCCCTTTTGCTTTGCGGCTCGGATTTCTATGTGGTGGTTGTTTCCCCCCACATAGGCTCGCGCGGCGGCCGCGTTTCCCTCGCCCGTCTCCGCATCGTATTCCTTGTATCGCTCCCCCGTTGCGTGGTCGCTGGCCCATCGGCTTGTGACGACCGGGTCCACCATGGTACGCAGCAGCACAACCGACCGGATCGGCACTCCAGATAGATGCCGTAGCCCACCGGATTTTAATATATTTGTAATATTTGCATCAGAAAACGTTTCAGGATCGTATCCCGCCTCCGCGAGGCATTGGCGAATGCGAGCCCTCAGGGCTATATCGCGCACAATTCCGCTTTTTCCGGGTTTTGGGTCCACCTTTGCCGCCACATATCCCGGCGATTCCACGACCGATTTGGCCCATCTCACGGCCGTTTTTCTATCCACGTTCATCAGGCGAGACCTGCGGGCAGCTAGGCGCTCGACCGCCTCGGCTGCAGTCTCATCGCGCGGCATGCGCAGATGCGCGGGTGTCAGTTTCTGCACATCCTTCCTGCCCGTGTAGCTATTTGTAAGGCTGCCGGCGGAGTCCAGCACCGGGCCGAAAAGCGTTAGATCG
>JAKAEB010000032.1 GCA_021818445.1 Planctomycetota bacterium | reverse complement strand
CGATCTCGGCCAGTATCTACAACGAAGTACTGCAGTTTTTCCTTATTGTTTTTGGTGTGGCACCGCTTACCATCATTGCCCTGATTGCCAATCACGGCTGGGCGCACTTTAAGCATTGGCTCGCGACGCATAAGCTCTATGCGGTTTACCCGAAAAAAGCCGTGGCCGCGACGGCTGCCAAACTTCATGCAGCGGTAAGTACGAGCGCCAGCGGTGTACACGCTGCTTTGCACGGCAACGCGGCCGCCCACGCACCGGCGTCTGCAGCCGCTAAAGCGGGTGTCATGCTGTCGGGTTCGCAATGGCTGCATACCTGGACGCATATGGGCAGCATCAACAACCCTCTGCAAACCACATGGCCTGGCGTTGTACTGGGGCTGGGGTTTGTGCTGTCATTTTCGTATTGGTGCACCAACTTCCTCGTGGTGCAAAGAGCGCTGGCCGCCAAGGATATGACGGCCGCGCAAGATACCCCGCTCCTGGCGGCATTTCCCAAAATGCTCTTCCCCTTCATTGTGATCCTGCCCGGAGTGCTGGCGATCCCGCTGATTCCGCATCTGCTGCCAAGCGGGCACGGCGTATCGCCCACCAAAACCTTTAATAACGTTATGCCTTTGATGATGGCCAAATATTATCCCGCCGGTTTGCTGGGACTGGGCCTCACAGCCCTGATGGCGTCGTTTATGTCGGGTATGGCGGGTAACGTGACGGCATTTAACACCGTCGTGACGTACGATCTTTACGCTGCCTACATTCGTCCCAACGCACCTGACAAACACTATCTCAATTTCGGCCGCTTGATGACGGTGGTCGGCATCATCATCAGTGTTGCCTTCGCATATGCTGTTGCTGGTTCGCGCAGCATCATGGGGTACACGCAAAATATCTTCGGCGTGGTCAACGCTCCGCTGATTGCCGTGTTCCTGCTGGGAATGTTTGCCAGTTTCACCACGCCCATGGGTGGATTTGCCGGCATTATCGTCGGTACGCTGACATCCCTGACGCTGTTTATTCTGCGTTTCCCTGGCTTGCCCATGGCGCACACATTTAACAATGGAACATCCGGGGCTTTCTGGTGCGCGGTATGGTCATTCGTGGCCGGTGCCGCCGCCACCATTGTGGTAAGCCTGTTTACCAAAAATAAACCGCGGGAACAGCTTGTCGGGCTTGTTTACCAGTTAACGCCCAAGCCGGAAGCGCATGATGTGCCCCTGTGGCGTAAACCATTGTTTATTGGGATTGTGGCCCTGATTTGCACGCTGATACTCAACCTGCTTTTCTGGTGATGGGCGTATCGGAAGTGGAAATCTTTCACAGCGGAGTTTGAATTATGATTGATTTACGACTGCCAATTGGCATATTCTTCATCCTTGTCGGCGTTATTATTACAATCTACGCCCTCGTTTCTCCAGCTTATGTGCCGCACATCAAAGAGCACATCAACATCGATTTGTATTGGGGGCTTGTGCTGCTGGTATTTGGCATTCCGATGACCATCTTTGGATGGATCGCCGAGCAAAAGGCTAAAAATAATCCCGTTGCCGAGGAAAAGCCTGCTCACTGAGGCTTTCAGTCGGCCGGATATTCTGCCTGCCTGATGACAAAGGTAGTGCGCAGGGCTATTCCCCCTTGGGGCGGGTTTTCCATCGGCGGTGAATCCATAAATACTGGCTCGGGTCCTGCCGCACAAACGTCTCGATGGCCGCAGTATACCGTTCGGTGATATACCGCAATTCGTCCGGCTCATTGGCCCAGTCTTCCGGATAAATGATATCGGTTACACCCACATCAAATTCAAACCGATCACCACGTCGGCGGGCATAACCGATAACCACGGGCTTTTGGTATTCAATCGCCAGTAATCCAATACTTTTGTAGGTGCTGGCCAACCGACCAAAAAACGGCACGAAAAGGCCCTTCGGCCCGGCATTTTGGTCGGCAATCATTCCCAGTACCCCACCATTTTTAAGTACATCCTGCGCCGTGGTGGTTACGCCGCGCTTGGATAATATGACTTGCCCTTTCCGCTGCCGCAGTCCCAATAGCCACGCATCGATATGCGGATTATCAATCGGTCGGGCCACGCTGTAAGTTTTAAATCCCAGTGTTGCCATGGTGTAACCCAGAATTTCCCAGTTGCCATAATGACCGGTAAGCATGATGGCCCCGCGATCGCGCATGGCCAGTTCCAGCACATCACGCACGCTGGGTTCCAGATGCACATATTGATGCCAGCGTTGCAGATTGATTGTTCGGGTGGAAAACAGCACATCAATGACCAATTCAAAAAAATGCTCGATAGATTGTCGGGCGATGATGCGCAACGTCTCCGGCGGGGTATCGGGAAAAGACCGGGTGAGATTTTCCATGGCGCGGTCACGGTGTTTGCGACTGATAAGCCACCACCCCGTGCCGGCGGTACGGGCCGTTCGTAAATTCGCGTTGACGGGAAATAACCCCAGCAGCATGGAAACGCTGCGAGCCAGTACCGCCACCAGATAGTCTAAAAAGGGATGTTTCTTCTTCATTTACCCGGCCAAAATCTCAACACGGTATGTTATCCGGCCATTTCCCTGATGACCATGCCTCCGGCCGGATAAACGCTTGATTAAACCCTTTGACATTTAAAACCTGAATACCTAACATATACCTAACTTTTAAATTGGGAGGCCGCCGTATGAATCATCCTGTTCAATCACTGATAGCGGATTTGAATCTGCGTCGCGCTGACGATATGCACACGGAACAGTCCACATCATGGGCTTCGTCAGCCACTTTTCATGCGATCGATCCGCTGGCTCAACTCGCGAGCGGTGGCGTACATGAATTTTTCAGCCCGGACGCTTCAGATATCTCCCACGTATCAAACACTGCAACCGCTGCATCGGCCGGTTGGAACCCGCCACTCACCTTGCTTGCCGCGCTGGCTTCTCAAATAGCCGCGGGCAAATATGCACTATGGGTTGGTCGCCGCTGTTGGCCCGCATGGTATTTTTTACAGGCCGCCGGATGTGGCCATAAGCGCGATAGTCATTTCGGTATAGTGCAAAGTATCTATTTTGACCCGCTTTCCGAAGAACAGTGGCTGGATGGAATCATACAGGCCGCCCGTTGTCCCGCTGTGGGGTTGATTGTGGCATCCACCACGGGCGATATATCACTGGCGGTGGGGCGGCGACTGCAACTTGCCGCCGAAGTGAGGCGTGTGTGTATCTGCTTAACCCGTCCCATGTGCCAATCCTCCGGGCATTGCTGGGCGGCTGCACGCTGGCATATCCGGCCGCGACCATCAACCGGCTGTCAACCAGAATGGAATATTGAACTGACGGCTAAACGAACGGCTCGGCAAACCAATCAATGGACAGCATCGTGGAATTATGAGGTGATACATGGAGCGGGTTATATGCATATATCTCCCGCAATGGGAGATCGATCTTATACGCCGTCGTATATCCCGGCGCAGGCAGGGTAAGCGTCGCACGGCATCAGCGTGCCGCCTGCCCCCGATGATCATCTCGGTGGAAGTTAATCAGCGCCAGCATGTGGCGCGTTGCTGCCCATTGGCGATGGCCGCCGGTGTATCGCCTGCCATGGATATTTCCGAAGCCGTCGCCCTATGCCCGCAGGCGGAGGTACATCCTTGGCAGCCGGACATTTATCGGCAAAACATGGAAAAACTGGCCCAATGGGCAGGGCGTTTTTCCCCGCGGGTGATGATCGATCCGACCCCGCATGAGGTGGATGCGGGTTTTTGCACCTCCCCGCACGGGCTGCTCATCGATGCATCGGGTACGGAACATCTGCATGGTGGCTGTCGCGTTTTACTATGCCGCATCCGGCAGGCACTGAACGAATTGGGCTTTTCCGCCCGGCTTTCGGCAGCACCCACCATTGGCAGTGCCTGGGCGCTGGCCCATTACGGTGCGGAACCGGCAGCTTTAATTGATTCAGCGCAATTGCCGCAGGCGCTGGCCCCCCTGCCCATTGCGGCCCTGCGGTTGGCCCATGACATATGCCTGAATCTGTATGCCGTCGGTATTATTCAAATTAAACATTTATTTAATATACAGCGCAACAGTCTGCTGGAACGTTTCGGCCCGCATTTACTGCGCTGCATGGATCAATCCCTCGGACAGGTGCATGAGGATATGGAACCCTTCACCGTCCGGCCGGTGTTATCCGTTACGCAGCCGTTTGACGGGCCAACCACCCGGCTCGAGGTGATTCTCGCCGCCATGGAACAGCTTGTCCATCAGCTCGCAGAGCAGTTAATGCAGCGGCACCAAGGTGCTGATGAGCTGGATATGGTGCTCACCCGTCCCCATCATGAATCTAATATAAAAAAAATGTCCTTCGGACGTCCCATTCAAAATCCGCACCGCATGTGGACTGTCCTTCGTCCCTGTCTGGAACGCATGCACCTTGGCAGTGGTGTGGAGGCGGTTGCGTTAATCGCGGTGCGAACCTCGCCGGTAACGCCGCAGCAGACTCACATAAGCCGGATACATGCTTCATCCGCCGAGCCTGACGATATGCGCGAACTTCTCGATCGGCTTATCAATCAATGGGGTGGGCGGCGTCTATGGCTGTCCGCTCCGGAAGCCTCGCATATCCCCGAATGCACCTGCCGCAAGGAGCCGATACTCACCTCGGCCCAGTGTGATTCCACTTCCCTTCGCGTACCATGGCCACCATTGGACCGGCCCTCCATTGTGTTCGATAAGCCCGAACCGGCGCAATGTGTGGCCCTGCAGCCGGATCATCCGCCGCATCGTCTTCGCTGGCGTCACGGTAATTATGCGGTCATCAGCCACACCGGCCCGGAACGCATCGTTACGCACCGTACGCTGATCAGTCAGCACACACGTGATTATTTCAAATTGCAGTTGGAGGATGGCCGCTGGTTATGGGTTTACCACGCACTGGAAGAAGACCGCTGGCTTGTCCACGGATTGTGGGGGTGAACTTCCATGCCGGAATTACCCGTACCACGGTGCAAGCCACTGATGGCAACACTCTCCACCCGCCCGCCGACCGGGCCTTATGCGGAACTGCAGGTGGCCAGTAATTTTTCATTTTTGCGCGGTGCCAGCCATCCTGAAGAATTAATTCAGCGCGCCGCGGAAGCAGGCCTGCACGCCATCGCTATCACCGATATCAACACTCTGGCCGGCGTGGTGAGGGCTTACTGTGCCGCACGCGAAGTGCATATACCGCTGGTGATCGGTTCGCACCTGCAAATTCAGGCAGCCCCACCGTCAACCCGGCCCGATGCCCCTTGGGTGGAAGCTCAATTATCTTCAATTTCCGTATTACTTTACCCTGTTTCGCTCGCCGGTTATGCCAATTTGTGCCAGTTGCTCACACGCGGCAAACGCCGCACCATCAAGGGAAAATGCTCTCTGACCATTGATGATCTGCTGGAATTCAGCAGCCAGTTGCTGGCCATCGCCGTGCCTCCGCCCGTACCTGCCGGAGACTTCGCGGATATCCTTGTCCGGCTTCGAGCGGCTTTTGACGATGACCGACTTTCGCTGGCGATTACCCGCACCTACGGCCCGCATGATGCCTATCGGGAAGGCGTTATCCGGCGCTGGGCGGAGCAGATGCAGATACCCCCGGTGGCCGTCAATGATGTGCATTATCATCTGCCGCGCCGTCAGGCTTTGCAGGACGTGCTCACCTGCATTCGTCTGGGTACAGCGCGGTCACAGGCCGGATGGCACCTTGCCGCCAATGCCGAGCGGCATATTAAAAGCCCATCCGAGATGCTCCATCTCTTTGCAGATATGCCCCGGGCCGTCCATCGTACGGTGGAAATCGCCGATCGTGCACTGGCTTTTTCCCTTGATCAAATAAAATATCAATATCCGTCAGAACTATCCCCCCCCGGCCAAACCATGATGAACCATCTTATTGATCTTACCCGTCAAGGTGCCCGGCAGCGCTATCCGGATGGCGTGCCGGAGGATGTCAATCGGCGGCTGGAGCATGAATTTGAAATCATCCGCGATCTGAACTACGCCGCGTATTTTCTCACTGTGGACGATATGGTTCGCTTTGCCCGGTCGCGGGGAATTCTGTGCCAAGGGAGAGGGGCGGCAGCCAACTCTGCCGTCTGCTATTGTCTGGGCATTACCGCAGTGGACCCAACCCGTGTCGACCTGCTGGTGGAGCGGTTCATCAGTCGCCAGCGTAATGAGCCACCCGATATCGATATTGATTTTGAGCACCAACGGCGACCGGAGGTGATTGATTACCTGTACCGCAAATATGGTTCAGATCGAGTGGCCCTGACGGCGGAAGTCATCACCTACCGCCGCCGCAGCGCCCTGCGTGATGTGGGCAAGGCCCTGGGGCTTTCCCTTGATGGCGTTGATAGGCTGGCCAGTGCTGCCGATTGGTGGGAAAAGGGAGTGATTGCCCCCCGCCAACTGCGTGAAATCGGGCTCGATCCCGCCAATCCCACCATGCAGGAACTTACCGCACTGGCGAAGGAGATACAGGGCTTTCCCAGACATTTATCGCAGCATGTGGGCGGGTTTATTATCACCGCCGGGCCGCTGCATCATTGCGTTCCGATTGAAAACACCGCCATGCCGGGACGCACCATTATTGAATGGGACAAAGACGATATCGACGCCATGGGTATGCTGAAGGTGGATGTTCTGGCTTTGGGTATGCTCAGCGCCATTCGCCGTGGGATTGATCTTGTCAATCAGGGGCGCATCGCCGCCGGACACAAGGGCGATCTGCAACTTCACACCATTCCCGCAGAAGACCCGGCGGTTTACGACATGCTTTGCCGGGCCGATTCCATCGGTGTATTTCAGGTGGAAAGCCGGGCCCAAATGACCATGCTGCCCCGCCTTAAGCCCCGCTGCTATTATGATCTGGTTATTGAAGTAGCCATTGTGCGTCCGGGGCCGATCGTCGGAGATATGGTGCATCCCTATCTGCGTCGGCGCAACGGTGAAGAACCCGTCGATTACCCCGACGATAAAATTCGCAAGGTGCTCCAACGCACGCTGGGGGTGCCGCTGTTTCAAGAGCAGGCCATGGCTCTGGTCATGGCCGTCGCCGGATTTACACCCGACGAGGCAGATCAATTGCGCCGCGCCATGGCCGCCTGGAAGCGCAAGGGACACCTGATAGAAAAATTTGAAAAAAAAATTACATCAGGTATGGCCGCCCGCGGCTACCCGCCGCAGTATGCACAGTCGGTGTTTAACCAGATTCGTGGCTTTGGTGAATATGGCTTTCCCGAGTCGCACGCCGCAAGTTTTGCCCTGCTGGTGTATGTGTCGGCATGGTTAAAATGCCATCATCCCGCCGCCTTTTGTGCCGCCTTGCTCAACAGCCAGCCCATGGGGTTTTATCAGCCTGCCCAACTGCTGCGTGATGCCGCCGCCCATGGCGTCAACATTCTGCCAGTGGATATCAATGGCAGTCAATGGGAATCTACCGTTGAATATCCGCACGGGGCACTTCGATTGGGGATGTCGATGGTACATGGTGCATCACAGGCGGAATGTGAAACAATTATCCAAAGTGTCCATCGTCACGGCCCATTCCGGACCATCTCGGCATTGTGGCGCATGACACCCGGCATCCGCAAGGCGGCACTGCTGGTATTGGCCCGTGCAGACGCATTTAATTCCATGGGTTTGAATCGGCAGGCCGCCATCTGGGCCATCCAGAATATTCGTGATAAGCCCATGCCGCTGTTTGTGGATGATTGGTCATCATCCAATCACGATGCACTGCCACCGGCCGCACCCGATCAACTCGTGCTGCAGGATTACGCGGCCACAGGCTTTTCTCTTAAAGCCCATCCGATTTCTTTTTTTCGGGCGGCACTTGACCATCGGCATATAGCACCCGCCGTCGATATACAAAATGAACTTCGCTTTCCCCATGGAGCCCGTGTCGCCGTCGCGGGGGTGGTGTTGGTTCGGCAGCGGCCTGCCACGGCCAAAGGAATCACCTTCATCACCCTTGAAGATGAAACCGGCGTCGCCAATCTGGTTATCAAGCCACCCGTCTATGAAAAGTACCGTCGTGCACTGCGGTTGGCACCTGCCATCATTGTTAAAGGCAAAATTGAACGCCGCGATTCGGTTGTGCATATTCTGGTTTATGCCGCTTGCAGTTTGTCAAAATTGGCCCCGCAGGCACAAGTCATCAGCCAATCGCGCGATTTTCATTAACGCCGTTCCCGCAACGAAAAAGGGAAAAAACTTCGGTCTTTTTTGCAATATCCCGCCAGTCGTGGCAACATAACAAATAGAAAGGCGGAGTTTTGGCTAAAATTGTCCGGGTTATCAATGCGCGAGGCGAGCCTCAATACGGCCATCTGTTGGCCAACGGGATAGTCTCGCTTTTAGATGGTTCAATCGATAAGGGCTTGACGCCCACCCATCAGATGAAGGGAAGCCCCAGATTTCTGGCACCCGTTCAGCCTCCCGCCATCATCTGCATCGGTCTTAATTATCGAGCCCACGCCGCAGAAACCGGTGCCAAAGAGCCGCAGTTTCCCGTCGTATTCTTCAAAAATCCCGCCGCCATCATCGGCCCGGACGAACCTATCGAACTCCCTACCCATCTGGCCAGCACTCAGGTGGATTATGAGGGCGAATTGGCCGTGGTCATCGGCAAGCGATGCAAAAACGTATCGCGGCGTGAGGCGTTGAAGTATGTGCTCGGCTATACCATTGCCAACGATGTCTCGGCGCGCGACTGGCAAAAACAATGGGGTGGTTCGCAATGGGGCAGGGCGAAGTCGTTTGATACTTTTTGTCCCGTCGGTCCCGCCGTAGTCAGTAATGATAACCGCGCGTTCGACCCCATGAACCTTAAAATTCGCACCTTGGTCAGTGGACAGGTTATGCAGGAAAGCACCACGGCCGACATGATATTCAGTATCCCGGAAATCATTGAATTTTTATCTGGTTCCACCACCTTGTTGCCCGGGACGTTGATCCTCACCGGCACCCCCGCCGGCGTCGGCATGGGGCGGAATCCTCCGCGTTGGCTGCAGGCCGGAGATACGGTTGAAATCGAAATTGAGGCGCTCGGACGCCTGCGCAATCCCGTGGTTGCCGAAGCCCGATAGATCGTGTGTTCATCTGCGTAAGGCTTTTTTGTCTCGGCCCTGCGCAATGGTAATATAGAAGACAAGAATGCCATTCGTAGTTTCAGGAGAAGGCTTATGTTAAAGAGTAAAACAATGTTTAAGACAATTTTGGTGGCTGGAGCAATTACGGCAGGGCTGGCCATGGCGAGCCCTGATGCTATGGCGGCCAAGGCTGCAAAGCCGGCCAGTGCCAATAAGCCGTCCATCCAGCAGGTGGAGCAAAACGCCGAAACCGCCGGCTATAAATCGATGGCCAAAATCGCCAAGGTGCTCAAGGGTGCCTCAATGACCGACGTGCTGGAGTCAAAAACGCTTCGGAAAAAATTTGGTGGCAAACTGATTCCCATTCTTGGTTCGGTGGTAAAGACCTTTGACAAATCGGTGGCTCAGCGCCCGGAACTTGTACCGTTTTTTACCGGTGCCCGGAATCATTATCTTGCCATCATGGCGGTATTGGGGGACAAGTCGGCGCTGGCCCGACTAACCGCCTTGGCGCAAAGCCCGCAGCCTTTTCAAAATTTGCTCGGCCGTATGTATGTGCAGGAATATCAGTGGCTTACACATCAGAAAGATGCGGCCGCCCAGCAGAAAATAATGAATCAACTCGCCGCCATCGCTAAAAAACATCCGATGAATGAAGATATTTTTCAATTATTAATGACCATGCGGCACATCGGTCCGGCCAATCATCAACTCTCGCACCAAGCCAAGGAAATTATGCTCAAGGTGCTTCGAAGCCCGTCCGCGCAGCAGTATCAGCAGGAAATGGCGATGAAGACCGCTCAATCCAGCCATCTCAATCATCACGCCGTTTTCAAGGGGGTGCTTCTGGCCAGCGGAAAACCATTCAGCACAGCTTCGCTCAAGGGACACGTGATCCTGGTAGACTCGTGGGCCACCTGGTGTCCGCCATGCCGGGCCAGCATCCCGCATGTGGAAAAACTTTATTCTCAACTCCACAAAAAGGGATTCGATGTCATCGGTCTGTCGGTCAACAGACATCCGAAAAAGTTGGAGACGTTCCTGGCCCAGCATAAGAAGATGACTTGGCCGCAAATGTACGACGTCAACAACCCGGGTAATATGGCAGCCGCCCAAGCCTACGGCATTACCGCCATCCCCACGCAGTTTATTATTGATCGCCAAGGCGTGCTGCGTTACATCGTTGTGGGTTTGAACCCTCAACAAGTAACAGCCGATGTAAAGAAATTGCTGGCTAAATAGACTGTCGCTGATAACCAGCTATTCGAGATACACCTGCGTGCCGGGCTGGATTTCCGGCACGCGGGTGTATTTGTCAGCCACATCTTCAGGATAAATGGCGAACGACGCACTTAGTTCTATCACTGCGTCCGGCGATCCGTCCGGTTTGCGGGGCGTTTTAATATGGGCGGAATCCAGCCAGTTGGCATTGCGGCGCGTAATAATGTCTGCCGCCGAGGCCGGTGAATCCACACCTTCCGAGTTTTTTATAGGTGCAAATTCATCGAGCCGATCGGTCTCGTAAATGATAGACTGCTGCGCCAGTGGCAGGGCGTCAAATACAAATGTCTCCATTTTGACGGCGTTGGGCTTGGCCGGATTGATGATCTCGCCCGAGTTCAAATCAATATGGGGTACCTTCTTTTCCGCCCGGTGGTAGGGTAGTGCAAAACCGTGGGCGTTGAGTTGCTCGACGAATGATCGGCGGATGGCGTGCAGGGCTATGCTGCCGGCACGAAACTTCAGTTGCCCATCGGGCAGACGGGCTTCCGCTAGTTCCCCCGGCAGATCACTGTATTCAATCACCACAATCTTGCCGTCAACCAGACAGAAATTACCTAGCTTTTCCTTACCGAACGCCTTGGGAAGCATCTTGCTCGACATATCCGCTTCATGCAGATCATGAAGTCCGATGAACAGTGGATCAATGCACCGCACAATCGGGTTATCCACCTGAAAATAGCTTATCTGGGTGACACCGCGGCGGCGCATATCCGACAACGCCCCGCTTTTATGCAAAGCCAGAAGTGATCCACCGTGACCATTAGGCGAAAGCGCCATCGAGCAGGGACTTTCCAACAGCACCTTGCCGTCAAATCCAACCGCCGGAAGCATATCCTGGCTGAAAAACATGATTTGCGATTCCGGCATGGAAAAATATTGGTGTTTTTTGAAAAAATCCACCGTCGCACCATGATTGACTGTGCTGGTCATGATGTAAAACGGGATCGTCGTATGGTGGCGAGCTTCCATGGCCCGAATGTATTCAACAAAACATTGAAACAAAGGCTTCTTTTTAATCGGCGTGGCCGGGAAAGTTCCCTTTGGGCCCGGCCATCCCAGCCGCGTTCCCTGGCCGCCGGCCACGACGAAAGCCGCGATCTTTCCTTCGCGCAGCAGGGTAACGCCCCGCTGCTTCGCCAGTGTGTAGTGGTCCCGCATTGCAGCATCCGCCGGCAGGTATGAAAAATAGGGTGCCGGTTCAATATTATTCGGCAACGTGAATGGTTCGGGTTTCAATACAACATCGCTGATGAGTCGGGCAATTAAATCCCAGTCAATGGCGGCCGCCTGCAAATCCAGATGCCGCTTGTCGGCATCGGAAAGCGAATCATAAAACTTAAATATATGTGCCTGGCCCGCGGCGGCGGCACTTTGTACCAACTCATCATGTCGAGGAATGGAATTAAGCATGGTTATGGTGCATCCCAATTAAAGAAAAGCAAACTGTACTAATGTCCAGCCAGCGATTCAACGCTGCGTGATGATATTTCCGTCCGCAGACGACTGATGAAGTCATCGGTCGCCATGGTACCCAGATCCTGATCTTTGCGCGTGCGTACCGCCACTGCGCCGGCCTCCTGCTCCTTGCCACCGACGACCAGCATGTAGGGCGTCTTAAGTTCTCTGGCCCGGCGAATCTTGGCACCAATTTTATCACTTTCCGCGTCGATATCAGCCCGAATGCCCGCCGCATGCAGTTTGCCCAGCACACTGCGGCCGTAATCCAGAAACTTTTCGCTGATGGTCAATACGGTTGCCTGCGTGGGCGCAAGCCATGCCGGAAAGGCCCCGGCAAAATGCTCGATCAATATGCCCGTGAATCGCTCCATCGATCCAAACGGTGCCCGATGAATCATCACCGGCCGGTGCGGCTGGTTGTCGCTGCCGATGTATTCCAAGGCAAAGCGTTCCGGCAATACATAATCCAACTGCACCGTTCCCAGTTGCCACTGGCGACCAATCACATCGCGCACGAGAAAATCCAGCTTCGGGCCATAGAATGCCGCCTCGCCCAGCGCCTCAACCGATTTAATACCTGATTGCGCTACAATTTTCCGCAGGGTATCTTCCGCGCGATCCCAAAGCTTCGGATCACCGGCATATTTGTCGGATGCTGGATCGCGCAGGCTTACCCGACATTGATAATCTTTGAATCCCAGCGTCTGAAGCACCAGCAGCACCATCTCCAGCGTGCTGGCAAGTTCATGCTCCACCTGCTCCGGCGTGCAGAACAGGTGGGCGTCATCCTGTGTAAAGCCCCGCACGCGCGTCATGCCAGAGAGTTCACCCGATTGCTCAAACCGGTATACCGTACCAAATTCCGCCAGGCGAATCGGCAAATCGCGATAGCTGCGTGGATGGGCGGCGTAAATCTGAATGTGGTGCGGGCAGTTCATCGGCTTGAGGAGATATTCGCTCTGGTCGTCCGGGTCGCGCTGCGACATTTTAATAGTCGGAAATTGCGACTCTTTATAGTACGGGTAATGGCCGCTGGTTTTGTACAAGTCAATATGGCCGATATGCGGCGTGTAAACCGCACTGTAGCCACGTTTTGAGAGTTCCTCACGCATGAACGTTTCCAGTTCCTGCCGGATGACGCCACCCCGCGGCATCCACAAAATTAGTCCGCTGCCGACCAGAGGGGAAATGGTAAATAAACCCAGTTGTTTGCCCAGGATGCGATGATCCCGCTTCCTCGCTTCCTCCTGCTGATGCACGTGCTCGTCAAGTTGTGCCTGCGTAAAAAACGCAATCCCATATACCCGTTGCAACTGCTGTTTGCTCGCATCGCCGTGCCAGTAGGCACCCGCCACACTCGTTACCTTGAATGCCCCGATGCGTCCGGTGGCGGGCAGGTGCGGGCCTCGACACAAATCTTCCCAGTTTTTATGTGGCTCTCCGGTGGCGTAAAAACTGATTACCGCATTCGGGTCCTGTTCAATGGCCCGCTGGGCATTATCCAATTTGTACGGGTTACCTTGCTTTTGCAATTCGGCAAGGGCCCTCTGTTGCGGTAATTCATAGCGGGTGAACGGTCGATTTTCCTTTACAATTTCCCCCATGCGTTTTTCAATGCGGCTAAAATCAGCCTCGGTGATAGGCGTCTCTAACTCCATATCGTAATAAAAACCCCCTTCCACCGGAGGCCCGTAGGCAAGTTTTACGCCCGGAAACAGATCCGTGATTGCCTCGGCCATCACATGAGCTGTCGAATGCCGTAGCAGATACATGGCGTTGGCGTCGTCCGCCTTTGCCGTAACAATGGCGATTTTGGCGTCTGCCGTAATCGGGTAGGTTAAATCATGCAGGTCGCCGTCCACGAGAACGCCAATGGCATCGGCGGCGAGGCGCTTGCCTATCGAGGCCGCAACTTCAGTTCCAGTTACGGCAGGTTGATCAAAAGATCGGGTGTTCCCATCCGGTAATGTGATTCTCAGCATGCAGTTCCCGTACTAAAAATTACCAACACCTTCGGACCGTATGGTATGGTCGAAAACAGACAGGGTGTCAAGAGATGCGTCGGCGGAAAAATTGCCACTCCCATGGATGGAACGTTGCCGTTTGCAGCCCCCACCCCGGTGCGTCTCTCCTGCAAATGGAAATCCCCCGCGCCCGCGATTCTGGAACTCCGCTGCGCAAACTCGTTTCCCTCACCGCATTGATGGCGGGGGTTCCCGCCCCCCGTACATAGCACCAGGCTTGCCCGGTGTCCGCTGCCCGCAAAATCCGCCACCGTAAATCTTGGCCCGTCCGCCATCCGCCAAATGCACCAACCACCGGCAAGCCGATGGCTATATAACACCCGCGGCCATGCAAATAATTACCCCAATTCGCCGCCAAGTGCGCCGAGTTGGCTATGGGTAATGGTGAAAAAGATAGGGACGCCCGGATATCTGAAATGTTGCCTGCGGGTTTCACCGGCCAGTACTTTCACATATTTTTGGCACGCGGGCACAACGCCCGCGGCTAAATATGGCCTGCGGCTACCGAATTGATGGAGGCTGCCTCGACGCAGCGGGACGGTATCCATGCGGCCGAAACGCGCGCTACGACGGCGCTGGCCATGGGGAATGGGGCGCAGCGGATGATGGAATGAAGATGGGCCGAGGCTTCCGAACGCCCTTTTATGATGGCAGGTTGTTCAAATCCATCGGCAAACCGTATACTCCCCTCCTGATATTGGTTTAAGGAGCAATTTTCGGCATGGCAGATATTCAAAAGTTACTTGATGAAGCCCAACGGTTAGGATCTTTAATCGGCAGCCAGGAGGCGGTAAAAACATTCCGTGAAGTGACGGCCCAAATCGACTTGGACGTAACCGCCAAGGGGTTGCTTTCAGAATTTGAACAATTGATGGAAACGCTGGCCATGAAGGAAGCGACCATGCAGCCCATTGAGGTGGCTGAAAAGCAGAAATATCAATCGTTGCAGCAAAGCATGGCGATTCACCCGCTGATTCAAAAGCTCATGGCGGCGCAGACGGACTATTCCGACTTGATGCGTAAGGTGCAGGAATCGATCAACAAAGGCGTTGCCAACCCGACATCCGGGGATACCAAGGAAATTGGTGCGACACCTTCAAAAATTATCCTGGAATAGCGCCCTCTTGTTGAGCGCCCTACCGCAAAATGCGGGCTGGACACATATTGAATTATAAGCAATTTTCCATGGACGATGGCCGATGGTTTACTTAATGCCGGTCGGTTCATGCACGTGATGCATGTGGATCGGGATGGCGAGAGGCTGCGGTAGCGGGGCAATTTTTTTTGGAAAAAGCATCTTTTGGCGTCCATCAAGTACCACACCGGGTCCTGATTTTTGAAAAGCCCTGGCTTGTGCGCGGATATTGGCCAGACCAGCCAGAATGGCAATACGCTGATTTTGCAGTTTGGTGATGTGGGCCTGGGCCTGGGCGAGTGTCGCCAAATTCATACTTAGCGCGGCCTGTGCTCCGTAATCATAATATCCGGCCTGATAGGCGAGGAAATTCTGTTGCACCTGCAGACTGCCAATGACATTCTGCAGATTGTTGATCTGCACATTGGTCTGGCGAATTTGTGCATTGACCGATTTAAGTGCCAGTACCGTGCTGTTGTAGTTGGCCTGAATCGCCTGTTTTTGCTGTTCATACGCAGCAAGTTTTGTGGCTACTTTTTTATAAACTTTGTCGTTGACCCACGTACCACCAACACGGTAAAGCCCACGGCGGGCCAACCGAACTGCCATCGCATGATCGGCCGATTTAAAACTGCGGCGAAGATTGGCAAACAAAAGCGATTTACGATTGGACTTGTATGCCCGCAGCGTGGCATAGATATTGTCGAGCAGTTGCCGGTTGCCCGCATCAATGGCCAGTGCTTTACCAAACAGGACAAGCGACCGGGGTTGCCGATGAATTTTAAAGTTCAATATGGCTGCATCATTAAGCGCTGAAATATTATTTGGTGCCAACTTCAGGGCGCGGGCGAAACTGTGGCGTGCGGCCGGCAGATGGTTAAGACGATAATCAATAACCCCCGTCACCACCCACGCATGGGCCGAGGTTGGGAGCAGGATAGTTGCACCTTTGGCGGCGTTCAGTGATTGCGTCAATCGCCCGTGGGCGTATAGCTGCACGGCGGTTTTGAGCAATTGATTGACGTGGTGTTTAATCGATGCCAATTCAGATGGTGATAACCATTTTTGGCCAAGTTTAATCAGATGTAATTTTTGATACTGCCGATATCGAATCAGTTCTTTTTGCGCCTGCGCCAGCGACTTGGAGTGGGGATTGGCGGCGATAAACTTCCGCAGCATTGCCACAATGGAAGGCAGATTGCCGGACCGCGAAATCTGATATTTGATGAGGTTCCACTGATGTCCCTTGGCCTGCTTGGAATCAGGATTGGGTGCCAGAACAATTCCGGTTACGTCTCCAACGGGTACGGCAAAAGCCGCGCCTTTGTATGGTTCGATTATGTATTTATCACCCTGCCGATAAAAGCTGCCGTTGACGGACTTGCCACCTTTAAGTGTGATGGTATCCGCATGGATAATCGGAACGAACACCCATGCAAACAAGCTAATGGCCAGCAATAAACCGAACTTGCATTGCTTGCGTTCCATAGATCACCGCCCAAAAGATAATTTGAGGGCCGTCAGCGGCGCTCAAATGCTTACCACCCGTTCACTCATTGTATCACGCAATAAACCAATATCAAAATTTGATTTTTTGCAAGCAATTTTCGCCGTCATCCTGCCGGTCGGCGTTGGGCGCGGCCACTTTTGTGACAGAGGCGAAGTCGCCAATAGGCGGACGATTTGCGGAATCTTCCTGTTAGACATTGGCCTTGTCTGGATAATGACAACGGATGGTGGATCGAAGTCCGCCGCGCGGCGTCCATTCACTTATCACCGAGAGACGACGGGGCTTGAGGATGGAGAGCAATTCTTCAAAAATGACATTGGTCACATCCTCGTAAAAAATGCCCTTATTGCGATAACTTTGCAGATAAAGTTTCAGGCTTTTCAGTTCTACGCAGACTCGATCCGGCGTGTAAATGAAGGTGATGGTGCCAAAATCGGGCTGACCGGTTTTGGGACATACCGAGGTAAATTCGCCGGCGATATGTTCAATTTCATAGTCGCGTTGCGGATGTGGATTAGGAAACACCTCCAGCATGCCTGATGGTAAGGCGGTTTTTATTTTCTTTTTCAATGCAGATTTCCTCATAAAATTAAATTATTCGTCTCGTTGCGACATACAGCGTTGGATTATATGCGGATGCTTCGACCGCGACAGCGATTGGCTTTCCCCATACCGTACCGACAATGCCGGGCATTTATGTGCCCCGACGGTTGCCGTAAAGCCAAATGTGCAGGCGTGTTCCCAGGCGAAAATTTTTAGTTTGACAGATTTTTGCGATCCATTCGGCTTTAGCTTTCAGTTCCGCCTCACTGATTCCCTCCGGCATAAGGATTACATCCCCCGCCGCCACGGATGGTATCACGGCAAGAATCGCTTCAATTTCTTCAAGGTCCTGCGGATGAGAAACGACAAATTTCCATTGGCGGTCGATAATTTGTTCAGACAATGCAAACCGATTCAACACGTCGGCGTTAATCCGCCGGGAGTCATGGCGTTGGGTCCATTGGCTGTCGGAATTAACCGGCGGCGTCGAATTGGCCAATTTTGGACTGACGCTGGCCAAATCCATTTCAACTTCCTGCCATAGAGTTCCCGCCGTCTCAACCGTGATGTGATGACCGTACGATTTGAGTTTACCGATTAATTCCGGCAGTTGTGGCTGGATCATGGGTTCTCCCCCGGTCAGCACCACATGCTGCAAATTTGATGCGCGCACCTGCTGAACGATATCGGCGATACTCATATCGTCCCCCTCGGGATGCCACGAGGCGTAGGGTGTATCGCACCACGCGCAGCGAAGATTACAGCCGGAGGTGCGTACAAAAATGCTTGGCACGCCGGTCAGTTTGCCTTCGCCCTGAATGCTGGTGAATATTTCCGCGATCTTCATGAATAGTCCGTGTTCTTACACATAGGCAATGGGGTCGGTTTGATGCAATTTTGCAAACGCGGCTAGCCGCAATTGGCAGGCGTCACAATGCCCGCAGCTATGCGATTCATCGGGCGGATCGTAGCATGAAAATGTTTTGGAATAATCGACACCCAACTTAAGACCGGCTGAAATAATCTCGTCCTTGCCCATCTGAATAAGCGGTGCACGAAGGCGTATGGGGCGGTGATCAGCGGTGGCGGCTTTGGTGGCGACATTTGCCAGATTTTCAAAGGCGGAAATAAATTCGGGGCGGCAGTCCGGATAGCCGGAATAATCCAATGCGTTAACCCCGACGAAAATGGCCTCGGCCTGAAGAACTTCCGCCCAACCCAACGCACAAGCGAGAAAGATGGTATTACGGGCGGGCACATAGGTGACGGGTATGTGCTCGGCGAGGTCGCCGGTATTGCGATCCTTTGGCACGGGGATGTCCGCTGTGAGAGCCGATCCGCCAAATTGCCGTAAATCAAGCTTGAGGATGATGTGGCGCGCAACTGCCATGGATCGGGCGATTTCGGCCGCAGCGAGCAGTTCGCGCTGGTGCCGCTGGCCGTAATCAAAACTCAGCGCGAAGCAATTAAAGCCCTCATGGGCGGCGATGGCCAGAACCGTGGCGGAATCCAAGCCACCACTTAAAAGTACAACTGCTGATTTCAACCTTAACTCCAATACAACCAAGCCGTTATTATGTTAGCGGCAGCTTGGTGTAAAGGCATTTAATCTGGTTTTTAACGGATACAAATCCGCGAAACGCGCTTCGGCCCGGAGGCGTTTACACCCAACGGGAATGAGATATAATCTTGAGTCCGTTACGCGGGCGTAGCTCAGTGGTAGAGCGTCACGTTGCCAACGTGAATGTCGAGGGTTCAAATCCCTTCGCCCGCTTTTTTTGACGGCTTTATCGCTTTTAATCCATTTTTTCCGCTGGATATATTCCAGAGCTGCCCTGCTGGCCCAATGCCGGATAATTCACCCTCTATCTGGCGGCTAATGCCCGGGTCGGAGAGTTTTACGCCCGCGGGCCCGACGGAAGTTAGACCGAAAAATGCGCCGATGATGGTTGCCGCAAAGGCACCGGAGCAACTGCAAAAGTACATCTGGCCGCCACGACTGGCCTTACGGACCGGCGCGTGGCTTTCAGCGGTAAGCAATTCATCGGATTGTCCAAAAGGCCCCTGCCGGGCAGTTTCAGCCGTGGCTCGAAGAAATGAAGCGGCCCTATTCCAATGCCCCAAATGGCCAAGCGCGGCCATTGTGAACGGCGGCCACGCGGTGTAGGCCCCCATCGGCCCGTGGTCCGGCCGGTTTGACTCCGGCGCGGCATAGTCGGCAAGCGACAATGCCCGCATCCAATGGGATGTCAGCAATTCATGGGTGACAAACTGTGCCATCTCCCGTTGGGTGGCGGGACTGAGGTCCTCTTTCATACACATGGTGACCGTAAAGAAGTCGATGCAGTGGCGGACCGGTATTTTTTGGCCGCTCGGCTGCATGGTATACCAGTAGCCGCGACCGCGAACGTAAAGTTTTAACACCTGTCGGGCCAGTTGATCGGCTTGCTTTTCAAGGGTGATGGCCCGCGTATGCTGGCCCAATTCTTGGCGCAGGGAGGCTGTTTGGCGCATCATCCAGACATTGGCCGCGTTGAGCGATGCCACCACATGGGTATAAGTCGGCACGCATTCCAGCAGATTCCAGCGTGCACCGTAATCGGCCAGCGGGCAGTGGGGTTTGACCAGGCGTTTCCACCAGAACGCCATTTGTTCAAGCTGATCGATAACCGGGCGGTCTCCTACACGCAACAGGAGAAATTGGTGGTCGCCGGTAAGTCGCACGTATTTGAGTATCAGGGAAAAGACACAATAATCATTAAAACTGTACCACGGCCCGACACCCTTACCACTAAGCATATCCTGGGCATAGCAGTTGTGGATGTTGAGTTTCAGCCAAGCAACGAGCATGTCGCGCATTATGGCGGGGTCCAGAAGGGCGTAAACTTCGGCCCATGTAAATGTGTCCCAGAAGTACATAAGCGAGACGGCATCTTGCGGGGCACCAGTCACATAAGCGCGTTTAATACCCGGAAAGCAGGTGCGCAAAGAACAGAGCAGCGATGCGATGGAGGAGTAATAGCAGCGTCTGACGGCGGCGTCATTGGTACGAAGGATGGGCAGATGCCCCGAGAATACTGCATTTCCCGGGGTGAAGCTGGCATTGAATATTTTCTGCCATTCATTTTTACAGGCTCGAAAGGCATGTTCAAATTCTGCAGCGGTATGAGCGGCAAGCCGACACACCGCGTCGCGATCATCCCCTACGGCCATCACCATATCAACGGTTTTAGACTGCCCGGCGGGTACCGACAGAGCCCACCTTACATCCGCCTTATTTTGCTTCACGGCTGCCTGATGCAGGGAATGATGGACGATTGCGAACGCAGTAACCGCAGGCGATTGGCTGTCGGAGGTGCACAACAAGCCCGGGGCGGTCCATTCAGCCTTGAAATCTGCCGGATTTTGGGGACGCGGAGGTGCCCACTGCCACGTCTCATTAAATTGACGAATAACACCGAGCGGATTAACGGCGAGTTGGATATTGGCGGCTTTGGTTCCAAGATTGCGGCATGAGAGGCGATAAAGGACGATATTTTCGGCATAGCCCAGCCGGACGGAAGATTGGATTTCAAACGTACCGTCCCATGTGTGGCACCGGCGTATGACTTGGTAGGGATACCAGCGATATTCCGCCGCCCTGAGCACTTGACCGTCAACGGTCAATACGCCGCTTCCTTGGGGCCCCTGCGAGAACGGTGGAAAGCATAGATACTCAACCGACAGCATATCGGTACCGACTTGGCATGCCCCGCGCGTACTGGACACCGCCGGCTGGGCGTGCACGTCGGCAAAGCTGACCCAGTTACCGGCCAAGTCGTCGGCACTGGGAATGTCGATTGGCGGTAATTGCTGGGCCGGGCTTTGCGGTGACTTTTCAGTGGCAAACGCGGGAACGGTGGATGACGCAATCCCCAATGCACTCATGAATGCCCGTCGGTTCAACATCAGACATACTCCTTAGGGTAAGGGCCTGTTTGGACACTCCGCCGCGAGCGTCCTAGGACGGCAAACGGGCTCTGAGACAGTGCCATAAGACTAACGAACAATCGGGAATGTTGCAGCGGCAGAATGACCAACGGCGTATGGCAAAAATGCCAATGGCGGATCAGAGCCGAACTTGATCGCATTGCATAACGTCGGCCAATGATGCCGAGACTTGGCAGGCTGGGAAATATCCCGGGCTTGAGGATTATAAATTGCGGATGTTTGTAAGACCGTTAGAATGCGGTGCTTGGTTTTGAAGAGGACACATGCTTTCAGATCACCCACAGTTTACGGAACGACATAACCGTTTGGAAAAATGGCGTGCATTGGGCGTTGATCCATTTGGACAGCGCTGCGACGGATTGATGTCGGCGGCCGATGCACGGGCTTTGCACGTTGACGGCACCCCGCATGAGGGGGCGGAAAACGCCAAGGTGGCCGGGCGGATCATGCTTTTGCGCGATATCGGCAAACTGATATTTATAACGATACAGGATTCGTCGGGCCGACTGCAAATAGGTCTCACCAAGCAACTTCTGGCGGCGGAATGGGATAAAGCCAAGCTGCTTGAACTTGGCGACATCGCCTGGTTTGCGGGCAAAGTGGGGCATACCAATACGGGCGAGGTTACCATTTGGGCCACCGCCTTTGGTTTATCCACCAAAGCCCTGCTGCCGCTGCCTGATAAATTTCACGGTTTAACCGATACCGAATTGCGTTACCGCCAACGCTATTTGGATTTGGCGGCCAACCCGGAATCCATGGCGACGTTTCAATCGCGCAGCGGCATGATTGCGGAAATCCGTTCTTTTTTACACGCTCGAAAGTTCATTGAAGTTGAAACGCCGATGATGCAATCGATGCCAGGCGGGGCGGCGGCTCGGCCGTTCCTGACGCACCACAATGCCTTGGACATTGATTTGTACATGCGGGTAAGTCCGGAATTGTTTCTCAAGCGATTGCTGGTGGGAGGAATGGAGCGTGTATTTGAAATCAATCGAAATTTCAGGAATGAGGGGATCGACACGCGTCATAACCCCGAATTTACCATGCTGGAGCTTTACGAAGCCTACAGCGACCTGGCGGGAATGATGGAACTTACCGAGACTCTGGTGGCGACGCTGGCGAAAAAGGAGGCGCAGCGGTCGGGCCAAATTGGCGATGCGGTGGTTTTGCCGTATGGTGAACGCCGGATTAATTACACGGCCCCATTCATGCGCGTGGCATACGGGGAATTGTTTGCTACACACGTCGGCGTGGATATGAAAGATGCGTCTGCGGTGCGTGCTGCGGCCCACAAACATGGTTTGGCGAATACAGGTGGCAAGGATGCCGATGTACTGCGCGGCGAACTGTTTGAACATCTGGCCGAGCCATCGTTGAAAGAATTTGATCGACCGGTCTTCGTATATGACTACCCGGCCGGTTTATGCCCATTGACACGGCGCAAGCCGGGAGACCCAAGCTTGGCGGAACGTTTTGAGTTGTATGTGGCGGGGATGGAGTTGGCCAACGCCTACACGGAACTCAATGACCCGATGGTGCAGTATGAAACGTTTTCGTCGCAATTGGCCGGCCTGCCGGACCATGAATCGATGGCGCGAATGGATCATGATTTTGTCACGGCCTTGTGCCACGGGATGCCGCCGGCCGGTGGCCTGGGGATCGGCATTGATCGGCTAATTATGCTGTTGACGAATTCAACGAGCATTCGAGATGTGGTGCTTTTTCCGCTGCTGCGCCCTGCCCCGCGCCCGGCCGCAGATGATCCATCGGCCCCAATCGCTTGAGAATAAATGTATAAGCTATTTTTGTGTTTTCGATATCTGACGCGTAAGGGAATAGTGATATTCCCGGTGCTGGCGGTTTGGCTTTGCGTATCGATGCTGATTGTCGTTTACAGCATCATGACCGGCTTTGTAGATCGTGTGCGCGACGCCGGCAAGGAATTGATGGGCGACGTTGTGATTCAGAGCACATTGGCGGCGGGCTTTCCGCATTACGCCGGGTTGCAAAAAACACTCTCCAAGCTGCCATGTGTCGCAGCCAGTGCACCGGTCATCAGCACCTATGGCATTATGAATTTGCCGGAATATCAAACCAGCGCCGAGGTGGAGGTGTTGGGCATTAAGCCAGCCATGCAGTCGCAGGTGAGTTCATTTGGAAAAAGTCTTTTCTGGCAGTATCGGGCACCGTTGGATGCAGCACGTGATCTGCGCCACGCGGCGTTTCCGCTCACTGGCCGGGAGTTGGTGAAATACGCCAGAGGGCAACTTAACGCTGCACTGGTCGTGTACCGTCAGCATGAGCAGGAAATCCGCAAGCTTAAGCCGATCACGGGGACCGGCTGGATGGCGGACATTGAGCGTCACTGGCAGGTGATCGCCCGCGAGGATTATCGCCAGGCTGAATACCATTTGAACCGGGTGTTTCGTGATTTGCGTTTCGCCCAAAAACTGCCACCCACCGGTATGATTAAAAACGACGCAGCGCTGGAGCGATTATTATTACCTGCCGCCCCGACATTTACCCCCCCCGCCAAGGCGCTCAAACAGTATCCCAACAAAAAAGCTGAACCTGAAAATGGATGCGTGGTGGGGATCGACATCGGGCTTTACACGCGCGATCGGTTTGGACATTACCATCGCCCACCGGGGGTAAGATTTTCACCCGTCATATTGACGGTGGTGCCCGTCACGCTTAGCAGCACGCTGGCAACGCCGCAAAGTCATCGATTTCAGATTGTGGATGATTCGCGGACAAAAGTGTTCACTGTAGATCGCCACACAGTTTATGCCCCCTTCAGCGTGGTACAGAAAATGGCGTTCATGCAGCAGCAGGACCTGCTTAGTGGGGGCGTTCGTCCGGCGCGCTGCAGTGAAATTGAAATTCGCGTGCACAATGACCGTCGGCAAGCGGCCGTTGATGCGGCCCGCAACCAGATAGCCGCAGCGGTGCGGCGATACGCCCTTCAACATCCGGGAATGGAATCGACCGGGCTGACAGTCATGACGTGGCTGCAGGAACAGTCGCAGTTTATTGCGGCGGTGGATAAAGAACGTGATCTGATTACTTTTTTACTCGGGTTGATGAGCCTGGTGGTGATTGTAGTCATATTTTTAATATTTTTTATGATTGTCCGGGACAAAACGCGCGACATCGGCATAATAAAGGCTATCGGCGGAAGTGAA
Source organism: Planctomycetota bacterium (assembly GCA_021818445.1). Classification (GTDB taxonomy): domain Bacteria; phylum Planctomycetota; class Phycisphaerae; order WQYP01; family WQYP01; genus JAJZGD01. Next base: position 19,320 of record JAKAEB010000032.1, on the reverse strand, counting down.
TTCGGCGTGGGTAGCATATTTGTGCTTTACGGACTTTTAATAAGTTCGGCCGGTACGCTGATGGGCGTAGTGACCGGCACGCTGTTTGTCATACACGACAACTGGATTCACGATGACATACTGTGGCGCATTTTTGGCATAACCATATGGAACCGGCGCGTGTATATTTTTTCGCGGATACCGAACCAGATTAATCCGCAGACCGTCGCCACGATTGCCGTCCTGGCGATTGTAGCCGGACTGCTTGGCGCCATTATCCCTGCGTTGATTGCCGCATCGCGGGATCCGGTTCATGCACTGCGTTACGAATAGTGATGAGGAGCGGTTTTGACGAATCTTATGGAGCTTGTGGATATCCACAAATCCTTTCGTATGGGAACGGAGGAGGTGCAGGTACTTTCGGGCGCAACGCTTTCAATCGGTGCGGGTGAATTTGTCGCTTTGATCGGGGCGTCGGGATCGGGCAAAAGCACCCTGCTGCATATTGCCGGTGCACTGGAGAAGCCCGATTCCGGCTCGGTGCTTTTTCAGGGGCGCGATATTTTGCGCTGCAGTTTTTTTGAGAGGTACCGGTTCCGTAACCAGCATGTGGGCTTTGTATTTCAGTTGTATCACCTGCTGCCGGAACTTAATGTGCTTGAAAACACCCTTTTGCCAGCCATGGTGGCGGCCCCCTGGTACAAGGCGCTGATCCGTGCCCGACCGGGCAAAAAATTAGCGGTGGAAATGCTTACCGATATGGGATTGGGGGCACGGCTCCGGCATAGGCCCAATGAGTTATCGGGTGGGGAGCGACAGCGTGCGGCCATCGCCCGGGCGCTGATCAACCGGCCGAGTCTGCTGCTGGCGGATGAGCCGACGGGCAATCTGGATCCGCGCACGGGCCAAGGGATTATTGACCTGCTCATCCGCCGGCGACGGGAGCAGAACTGTGGCATGCTGCTGGTCACACACGATGTAAATATCGCGCAACTGGCAGACCGTGTGGTGCGTTTGGAGGACGGTAAAATCACCCCAGCGTGATTGAAGGGACGGGTTATGGCATTTTTTCGCGACATGGGCAAATCAAAGTCAGACGGCAGCGTAGACCTGCCAACTATGTCGTTTGGGGACCACCTGACGGAATTGCGCAAACGGCTTATTTTTGCATTGCTCGGTTCGGCCATCGGGATCGGTCTATGTCTGTATTATGACGTCAATATCATAGAATTTTTGTATCAACCCTATCTCATAGCGCTAAAATGGGCGGGTTATCCCCCCCACCTGCAATATTTCAAGGCGCTGGGGTCGATTATTGTTTACTTCACCACCGCACTTAAGGCAGGGCTGGTGGTGTCCAGCCCGTGGATCATTTATCAGTTCTGGCGGTTTGTGGCATCGGGACTTTATCCGCGTGAACGACGTGTGGTATACAAATACATTGCGCCCAGTGCCTTGCTGTTTTTACTGGGTGTGGCATTTTTCTTCTTTTTAATTTTACCATTTTTGCTTAAATTCATTATGGAATTCAATCAGCAGGTACAGGTGCCACCCCTTCGACCCACCTGGTGGGAACAGTTTCTTTACCACGGGAAGCACATGGGCATGCCATCGACCATGGTCTCGTCGGTCAAACCGCTGATAATACCCGTGCTGCCGCACGACCCGGTACATTTCAAGGGGGGCGTAGCAACTTTATGGTTTAACGCCACCGACGGCCAACTGCGTATGCATGTGGGCCATGAACTGCTCGAGATGACCGCCCAACCGGCCAAAGCGCTTTTTGCCCCCATTCCCATGCTGCATGACTATTTAAGCTTTGTCACCATTATGAGTTTAATATTTGGAATCGCCTTTGAACTGCCAATGGTCATGCTCATTTTAAGTAAAATCGGTATTGTGACCGCAGCGCAATTCCGGTCCATGTGGCGGTATGCCGTTTTAGGCCTGGCGATTGTGGCCGTGGTTCTGGCTCCATCACCGGATATATTCACATTCGCCAGCATCTATATTCCCCTGCTGTCCCTTTACGGTGCGGGGCTGATTATGGCAACGCTGGCGGGCCGGCCGAAGGCTGATGCGGATGACGAACCGGCCGATGGGGATCAAACCGCATCGGCCTGATAAACTTTGCTATTAATTGTGGCCCGCAAGCCAAACGCCAACCGCAGCGAATCGGGCGTGGATCAGTCGCAGTCCGGCTCGGCTCCCGGATCGATCCAGATACCGTAGCTACTTATTAGCTGATATGCCTCCGACGGCCCCCATGTATGCTTGTCGTACATCCGGATGGGTGTGTGGTGCATATCGAGAACGGGATCAACGACGCGCCACGCCTCTTCCACTCCGGCCTGATCGGCAAAATAGGCCGACTCACCTTTCATCGCCTCGATCAGCAGCCGCTCATAAGGTTCAAGCTCCTGCTGGATATGGCGTTGGGCGATAAGTTCGACATCGCGGCCAATCATCCCCTCGCCCACTTGTTTGGCGCGGGTACCGATGGCGGTTACCACCTGCGGGTTGAGGCGAAAGCGCAGGTAATTGGGGTGGCCCTGGTCTTCTTCGCCAAATACATTTTGCGGCGGGCGTTTGAATACCACGATGGCTTCCGTACAGGTGAAGGGGAGGCATTTACCAGTACGGATAAAAAACGGTACGCCCGCCCAGCGCCATGAGTCGATCCACAGACGAACGGCGGCAAAAGTTTCAACACGGGAATCCTTGCTGACCCCATCCTCCTCGCGATAGCCACGAAACTGCCCCCGCACCACATCTTCCACCGACAGGGGGCGAATGGTGCGAAGCAACTTTGCCCGTTCAATGCGGATATCGTCCGGATGTGGCCGGGAGGGTGGCTCCATGGCGAGACAGGCGACCAATTGCAACATGTGATTTTGGATCACATCGCGTATGGCACCCGCCTCTTCGTAAAAACGGCCGCGACCCTGGAGCCCAAATTCCTCGGCCATCGTGATTTGCACATGTGAAACATAGTTGCGGTTAAACGTAGGCTCCAGGTAGGAATTGGCAAATCGGGAATAGAGGATATTTTGCACCGGTTCTTTGCCAAGATAGTGATCAATGCGAAAAATGGCATCCTCGGGAAAATGCTGATGGATGGTTTCATTGAGTTCTATCGCCGATTTCAAATCGCGCCCGAATGGCTTTTCAACCATGATTCTGGCACCGCGATGGCAGCCAGCCTTGGCCAGGCCGTCAACTACAACCGAAAACATGCTCGGCGGGATGGCGAGATAAAAAAGTGGATGTTTGGCATTTTTCATGAGTTGTTTGAGCTGATCATACGTCCTAGGGTCTTTGTAGTCGCCATCCACGTAATTGAGCTGATCGCAAAGTTTTCCAAATGCACCCTCATCCAGACAGGATGCGTGCTCCGCCAGTGAACTGTGAATGCGGTCTTTTAGAGAATCAATATTCATGCCTGATTTGGCGACGCCGATAACGGGGATGTTCAGTGCCCCATGAAGCACCATCGATTGCAGCGATGGGAAGATTTTCTTATACGCCAGGTCGCCGGTGATACCAAAAAAGACCAGTACATCGGACTGCTCGGCACTCATACGACATCCTTATTAAACCATACAATTATCATCGGCAGTTACCACTCCAGGGCAATCAGCCGGTCTTTTCCTTATGGCCGCCAAACTCAAAACGCATGGCGGACATCACGCGGTCCGCAAATTCAGCGGCGCTGCGGGAGGCGAAACGGTCGAAGAGTGCCGCACTCAATATGGGTGAGGGAACGCCCTCATCGATGGCGGCGTGCAATGTCCAGCGTCCTTCACCGGAATCACTTACCCGACCGGAATAATCAGCGAGCGTCGCATTTTTAGCCAATGCTAACGCCGTCAGGTCCAGCAACCAACTTTGAATCACGGTACCGCGCCGCCACACTTCGGTGATGGCAGGAAGATCTAATTGGTACTGGTAATATTCCGGATGGGCAAGGGGGGCGGTTTCAGAATCGGCTTCCGCCCGATTGAGGCCTACATCCGCATGCTTGAGGATATTAAGTCCCTCGGCATATGCGGCCATGATGCCATATTCAATTCCATTGTGCACCATTTTGACAAAGTGTCCGGCACCGGCCGGTCCGCAGTGCAGGTAGCCATGTTCCGCCTGCGTGATCGGTTGCCCCTCGCGTGCCGCCGTGCGTGGCGCGGCATCCACACCGGAAGCGAGCGTTTTGAAGATCGGCTCAACGCGGTTGAAAAACTCTTTCTCCCCGCCAATCATCTGGCAGTAACCCCGCTCCAAACCCCACACACCTCCTGAGACGCCGACATCCAGATATCCAATCCCCCGCTTTTTCAGTTCCGCAGCGCGGCGAATATCATCCTGATAAAACGAGTTCCCGCCGTCGATGATGATGTCTCCTTGCGTAAGCAAATCGCGAAGTTGATCAACAACTTTGTCGACAATCGCCGCCGGTACCATCAACCATATGGCTCGAGGGGCTGACATGGAGGCGATCATCTTTTCCAGCGAATCGGCAACCACTGCCCCTTCATCCGCCATCGCGTTGCGGGCATCGGGGTGGGTATCAAACGCGATGCAGCGGTGAGAGCCTTTCAGCAGGCGACGCACCATATTGGAACCCATCCGCCCCAGACCGACCATTCCAATTTCCATTGGCATGCTCCTTTAAAGTTCGTCATGGTCGAACCGGTCAACCATGTTGGGATCGTGGCATCCGCCACCATTTGGATATTAGCAGCATTTCACTCATCGGCAAGCGGCCAGACCGGCACTGCGACGCGGGTTTCAATAATATAGATACGGTTATCTGCCGGGATTGAATCTGACCGCCTGTTAAGGACTATTTTTATTTCAATATATAATCATTTAGATAAGGCCTGCGACAATTCATCCAGTAGCAGTGCGGAGGTGCGGATACCGCCGTAAAAGCCGTCGAGATCAAGCTTTTCATTGGGGGAATGGAGATTATCGTCCGGCAGACCAAACCCCAGCAGTACACTCTCAAGTCCCAGTTCCTGCCGAAACCAGTTCACGACCGGAATTGAACCACCCTCGCGAATGATGACCGGTTCAGCACCCAAACCCGCACGGGCGGCATTGATCGCAGCGGTGATGGCCGGAGAGTTGGTGGCCGTCAATACAGCGGGAGAAGAGCCGAACAATTCAAATTGCATCGATACACCGTCCGGCAGCATGGATTGCATATAAGATTCAAAGGAGGCCTTGATTTTTTCAGGGTTCTGATTCGGCACCAGGCGCATGGATACCTTGGCAGAGGCCTTGGCGGGAATAATGGTTTTGGCACCAGCGCCCTGAAATCCGGCTGTAAGACCATTGATCTCCAGCGTCGGCCGGCACCAGCGGCGTTCAATGGTGGAATAGCCCTGTTCACCATAGAGTTTTTTTACACCCACATCTTGCGCGAATTGCTCGTCGGAAAATGGGAGCTTTCGCCAGCTTTCCCGCACATTGGCCTCGACGGCCGCCACATCGTCGTAAAAGCCAGGAATCGTCACTCGTCCCGTGGCATCGTGAAGCCGTCCAAGGAGTTGACAAAGCACGGTTGCGGGGTTGGCGACGGTACCGCCATAAACGCCGCTATGCAGGTCGCGGTTCGGGCCGGAGAGCGTCAACTGGTAATAGATCAGGCCGCGAAGTCCACTGGTAATGGCGGGAATACCCGGTGCAAACTGCGACGAATCGCTGATAATCAATGCGGAAGCATCGGAAAGTTGCGGTTTGAGGTTTTTAATCACTTCAGGCAGATTGGGTGAGCCGATCTCTTCTTCTCCCTCCAGCAGCACGGTAACGCGCAGGGGAAACTGCTGGGCTATCTCGCGCCAGGCAAGTAATGCTGCCATATGGCAGAAGGTTTGTCCCTTATCATCCGACGCACCGCGCGCCACAATTTGACCGTGATTGATCGTGGGAGAAAATGGCGGCGACGACCACGCCTCCAACGGATCGGGCGGCTGAACGTCGTAGTGCCCATAGATCACCACATGCGGCGCATTTTGGGGATACATGCCGGCCGGGGTTGTTGCCAACACACACGGATGGCGGGGAGTTGGAATAAGTGTTGCGTCCAAACCAGCCGTGCGAAGATAAAACTGCGCCCATTCGGCGGCGGCATGAACATCGGTTACATGCGACGGATCGGTGGAAACGCTGGGAATGGCCAACCATTGCTGTAAATCATGCAGCCAGCGACGCGAATTTTTTTCAATCCAAATTAATACGGTGTCGATCATATACTTACTCCTGTCCATCGATTGTAGCGTTTTATTTTATCGACGCACTCTCTGACGAATTACCCGCAATGCGGTAAAATAGGGCCGTGCGCAGCAGCTAATGGGCTGGATGCAGCGGGCGTGCAAATCCGCGGGGCCCAAACGGCAGCGGCACCACGGGCGTGAAGATTTTTCGGATGGACTGAACGTTGATAATTGCCATTGATGGCCCGGCTGGATCGGGGAAATCGGCGGCGGCGACGGAGCTGGCCCGCTTGCTGGGCGTGACTCATCTGGACACCGGTGCCATGTATCGGGCCGTTGCGCTGGAGGCGATGAAACAGGGCGTAACAGACCAGCCGGCCGCAGTGACGGCCCTTTCACAGCAGGTGAATATTGATTTTGATTTTACCTCCGCGCCGGCGGCTGTTTTATTAAATGGCTGTGACGTGACCAGCGCGATTCGACTGCCGGAAGTCACACGGGTAACGTACTGCGCGGCGGACAATCCGGAGGTGCGGGCGGAATTGGTAAAGCGGCAGCGCCTGATTGCGGGACGGCTGGCATCGGTGGTGACCGAAGGGCGGGATCAGGGAACGGTGGCGTTTCCGGACGCGGAGTTTAAATTCTTTATTGACGCCCGACCGGAAGAGCGAGCACGGCGGCGGGTACATCAACTGCAACTAAAGGGAATAGCCGAACCGTTTGAACGTGTGTTGGAAGACATATTAATTCGAGACCGGCGCGATCGATCTCGATTGGTAGGCCCACTCAAGCCGGCACCGGATGCCATCATCATCGATTCAACTGAAATGGATTTGTCGGCCGTGACAGAGACACTGGCTCAACTGGTTCGAGCCGAGGGGCAGCACCGATGACATCGCCACCGCAGGAAGGGCAAAATGTCCCGGCGTATAAACCATACGTGTATCGCGGGGAAGGTACGGGCTGGTTTCAGCTTTTGCTGTGGAGCAGTTTCAGAATTCTGCTGCAATTCTTTGCTATCATTTTTTTCGGCGTGCGGATTTATGGCCGGGAACATATTCCCCGCAAAGGTGCGGCCCTGCTGCTGACCAATCATCAGAGTTTTTTGGATCCGTGGCTGATTGGAATTGCCCTGTATCGGCAGATTCACTTTGTGGCGCGGGAATCACTTTTTCGCGGTGGATTTGTGCAGTATGTGCTCGAGCGTACCAACGCATTTCCCATCAAACGCGGGCGGGCGGATGCATCGGCCATGCGTGAATCGCTCAATCGGCTTGCCCAAGGTCATTTGCTGAATTTATTCCCGGAAGCTACCCGCAGCAAGGATGGATCTATTGGCTCGGTAGGGTCAGCGGTAAGCGTTATCATTCGGCGTGCGAATGTGCCGGTGGTGCCCATTGTGATCGATGGAGCCTTCGAGGCGTGGTCGCGAAACCGCATTTTGCCGAAGTGCTCCCCCATCCGGGTAATTTATGGCAAGCCTATTCGAGCCGAGCAGTTGTCCGGACTTAGCCCCGATGAGATGGCGGTTTTGATTCGGCAGGAACTCATTGCTTTGCAAGAAAAACTCAATTCGCCGCACGCCGCTCGTTCGCGGGCACAACTGGAGGCGGATGTTGCCAAGGGTAAGGCACGTTTAGTTGTTTCGCGCGAATTTTCGCAGTAAGCAAATCCGATGGGTCGATGGTAACCGCCGTGGCCATAGACCGATAGCGGATCAAATACCGTGGGTGCCATTGAGCTGCAGCAAAACAACAATGACGTCGTAGGCGGCATGCGAGCCTACATCGATGCCAAAACCGCGAAATATGTAAATGGCCGCAAAGTAGATGCCCGCCGCCGTGCGAAATAAAAACGTATCCCATGCCGGCTTTTCAGCCCCGAGATAGTGATAAAGGGAAAAGAGTACAGCGGATAGAATAATGATGATCGGTATGGCTTTGGTAAGCGATAGCTTGAACACATCTACCAGCAAAAAATTCAGTACGGTAATGAGCACAAGGCGGAATAGCAATTCCTCGTAAACGCCAGCCCCCACGGAGAGCACAATTTGAGTTTGCCAACTTAAGTGGCTCGGTGCCGGGGCGAAAAATTCTATGGCGTGCATGGCGGGCGTTCGGTCGGCGAGCAGCATGGCGGCCACGAGCATGGGGACGGCCCAAAGCAGACTTTCGGCATACATGGAGATATAAAGAATCGGCCGGAACTGCCAGGGGTCTTTTCGTGCCCAATGCCAGGAAAATAGAATCGCAACGACAGCGAGGAGCGGGAAATAATTACCCGCGACGCCAAAAAGGCTGAAAAAGCGCAGCATCAGGATGAAGGCGATGATGTTGGGCGTGTGAGTGGTATTGGGATTCCACGGATGGAGCGTAATGCCTACCTGATAAATCAGCAGCAGTGGCGCGATGAATATCAGACATTGCAGCGGACGATGAACCAAATTGAAATAGTCATCGCTCTTTCCAAAGTTAAGCCACTGGGGTTCACTGTTGCGTTTTGGCATTCCACCCATCCATCGCTAAGACGGGGCATGATAAAGCAGAGACGTGACAGTGCAAACAGCGGGATCATCAACAGCAGGGAAGATCGCAGTCATCAGGTGGAATTGGACGCATAAAATGCTGACTCAAAGCGCTTTTACTTGACCGTAAGTAGCCAACGTCACAAATAGGTGCTTGCCGCAGCGTGTCGATGCGCTGATCGAGAGCTTGCTGAACATCAAAAGCGACCCGCCATTGGCCAGCCGGGATAACGAACCATTTTTAGATAAGTTGAATCACACGAGGAGGCGTCCATTCTGGATTAGAACCGTGTTACACGGCGAAAACTCGGGCAACAACTGTCACTCGCCCCGTGGTGCCCGAATACCACGCAGTCGCATTTGCATTTATAATCCGGCTAATTAAGGAGCATCGACACCCGGGATGAACAATGAATCTGCGAAACTAATTGACGGTAAAGCCATTGCGGCTGACATTCGGGAACGGGTAAGGGAGGGCGTGATGACCCTCCGGAGGGCGAACAAAACGGTAAGTCTGACGGCGGTACTGGTAGGCGGGGCCGAGGCGGCCAGAGTTTACGCCGCCAATCAGGCCAAAACCTGCAATGAAGCAGGCATTGAATATCGCCTGGTGGAAATGCCAGCGGGCACAAGCCAGCATGAGTTGCATAGTCAGCTCGCGGCGCTGGAGCGTGATGCCCAGGTGACGGGCATCATGCTGCATCTTCCGTTGCCGGCGGGACTCAATGCCCAGCAAGCGCAGTTTGCCATTGACGTGATCAAAGACGTCGAGGGTGTAAATCCGTCTAATATTGGTCATTTATTATATGGTCATCCGATTATTTCACCTTGTACTGCGTCGGCCGCCGTCGCTCTCATTGAAAGTACCGGCGTGCCCTTACGCGGGGCGGAAGTGACGGTTGTGGGTGCCAGCCGCATTGCCGGCCGCCCGACTGCACTGCTTTTAACCGAACGGGGGGCGACTGTAACGGTATGTCAGATCGACACGCGCGACGTTGCCGCACACTGCCGCCGGGCCGATATTCTGGTGGTGGCGGTCGGGAAAGAAGCGCTGATTCGTGGCCAGGATATAAAGCCCGGCGCGGTGGTTATCGATGTGGGCATCAATCGTCGGACGAAGACCACCCCCGACGGGCAGATCATCAGCCGTATTGTGGGGGATGTCGATTTTGAATCAGCCCGCAAGGTGGCCGGCTGGATTACACCGGTGCCCGGGGGCGTCGGGCCGGTCACTGTTGCGATGCTGCTGAGCAACACACTGCGGGCGGCGCGATTGGCTCATGGTTGGGATAATATCTGGTGAACAGGACGCGGAATGACCATAACACCGCGACCGGGACACGACTTGATCCGGCCGTCCTGGAGTTTGCGGGCGTGGGTTTTGTCCGTTCTGACCGGCTGATTCTTGACAACATTACCTGGTCACTCCCGCAAAGGGGGATTGGGGCGATCCTGGGGCCCAATGGTTCAGGAAAATCGACCCTTCTACGCATGGCGGCTGGATATGTGTGGCCGACCCGTGGGCATTGTTATTTTAATGGGCGTCAACTGGGCACTTTTCCGGTTTCAGACCTCAGAAAGCAGATTGCCATTGTGGAACCCACGCCGATTGTTCCAATGGCGACCGATATGACGACGCTGGACGTTATTTGCAGCGGCCTGCTGGGCAAACTTACCGTCGCCTACGACCGCCTTTCCCCGGAACAATATCGGCATGCGACACACACCGCCGACCTGGTCGGCTTGAAACATCATCTTCGGCAGCCGTATGACACACTTTCCACTGGTGAGAAAATGCGTGCGATGCTGGCTCGGGGACTGATTATTTCGCCGCAGCTTTTAATACTTGATGAATGTACCAACGGGCTTGATATTGCCAGCCGCGAGGCCTATCTGGCCACCATTCGTCGGATAAGCCAGTCTCCCGATAGGCCGGCGATTCTGGCCGTTACCCACTATCCCGAGGAATTGCCGCAGACACTTGAGCATATTCTTTTACTGACGGCCCAAGGGTCCATGCAGGCCGCAGGCGATCCGCAATCGGTGATGACGGATGAAAATTTCAGCGCGGCATTCAATTGGCCTGTCAACATCCGTTATCACAACGGGCGCTACATCAGCGAGGCTCAGGGCGATGGTTGGACAATAAAATAGCTGATGGCGGCGCGGCTTCCTCGGCGTATCACCCGATACGCCCTCGTCGCCACTTCTCGATAACCGCCGATATCCATGCCGTCACAGTCCCTGTTATTACTTGGAGAGGCTCATAACGGTTCAGGTCTCGTCCGTTTCGGGGTTGGCCAGAACGATCGCGTTTTTACCCATCGATTTAGCCTTCATTAACTCGGCATCGGCCACGGCCAAAAGATCATTGAGGTTTTGCGCATCCCACGGGAATGTGGCCAAACCGCCGGAAATGCTTAATCGGCCGGCGATAGGCCCCCCTTGCGTATTCCAGGGATGCTCGGCCACCGCCTTACGAAAACGCTGCGCCATGGCGAAAACCGTTCGTGGATGCTGACTGTCGGGCTGACGCTGAGATGTGTCATCACCAAACACCACGGCAAATTCGTCGCCCCCGATGCGGGCGACCAGATCGTTGCTGCGCGTGCAGCGACGTAATAAATTGATCACCTCACGAATGATGGCATCGCCCGCAGCATGGCCGAAGTTATCGTTGTAGTGTTTGAAATCGTCGATATCAAAGAGCAGCAATGATACACAAAACCTTTTACGCCGGGCACGGTCAATGATATCCGGCACGGTTTGAAGGAAATACCGGCGATTAAACGCCCCTGAAAGTTCATCGGTGTCCGCAAGTTTTCGCAGATGCTCCATTTGCCGCGTCGCTGATGCGATGGACGATAGCCAGATGGCGGCTTGGCGCAATTGTTCGGTAAGTCGACTGCTTTGACTTGAAGCGTCAAGCGTCAGCAGATGTGCCAATTTACCCTTGCCACCGGCAGCCTTGCTTTCTGGAGATGTATCCAGCACTTCAGCGGTCAGGCGGCCTGTCGCTGGTGCACCGCTATCTGCATCAGGAGATTCCAACCTGAGTGTGCCATTCCAACGGAAATTATTTTGTAATGTCTGCAATGCCATTTGCATGACATTGGTCCTGCCCGACCGCAACATTTCGAAGATGTCAATCTGCGCCTGAAGTGAAATCTTTAAGCTGGCCCCCTCTGCCCCGGCGGCGCTACCGATGGCTACCTCGCCAGTGCCGGGCGCTTGACCTGCATCCGCCTGTCCCTCGTCGGCCAAGACGCTACCTTCAGCATCCGCGGCGTTCCGTTTTTTGGTTGATTCGCCGCCCGCCTCTTTCCCGCCCTGCCGCTTGAATACCTGCTCGGCGGGAGCGGGGTTATCCCGTGGGTCGGGAGGATCAAAGCTGGACACGTCACACCTCTCTCTCATCACCCGATCGTCAGCCGGGGCTAACCTCGGCGCACGGGTAGACGCGGATTCATCGGCCACATCCATGAACCGAATTGATGAAGGCTTCATCCATGGCCTCCGTAAGCGCCGGCATTTGCGTGTGCCGACGCATGGTATAAACAGACTGTCGCTGATCGCAGCGTTTCCATCTTCACCGCCATCGCCAAGCACCGCAAACGGCGAGTGACGATTACTTAACCATATTTTAATTCATGATTCTCATCGAGGCAAAGAAATTATGGTGCGTATGTCACATCCAAGGTTTTTAGTCCTGTTATAGAAGTTACCATTTCGTCCACTGTCGAAAGTTGAAAAGTGAAAATTGATAGGTCTCAATCTCCACCGACAGACCGTGTCCGAGAAAAACTCACGTGCTGGGCCAAAATACCTAATCTGGCCCTTCGGCGTGCTTCCCTTTTCCTGGATGATGAGATGAATTCCGATAACGTTGACGGCCTCGGTAAAAAGAGCCACATGTCAATCTTGCCGGGAATCCATGGTTATCGGCTAATGGGCATTGGAGGATTGGACTACTTTGGGACGATCGGACACGACTCTTTAATTTGCTTTCCTGCCGACTGAAAGAGCGATCTTAGCTCGCGAACGCGGATCAGACCGGCGGCGGCAAACTCACTGAACGTCTCGGCCACGCGAGGATGCTGGGCGATAGGTAAATAGCGTGTGTAGAAGCTGATTGATCGCTTTTCGCTTGCGATGGTCAGACGCATAGCCTCGTCAAACCGGGCGTCGTCACGCGCGTCCAAAAGACGCGGGCCGACACACACCATGGCTTTGTCGCGATTGGTGAGATAAAAGCATGCGGATGGGAATAAATCGCCCAGCAGTTTCTGAAGTATGTCGCGTTGGGTATATTCCGTCTGAACCATTTTTTGAAATGAAATTTTCAAATCCTGCCATTGCGCTTTTTCACCCAGAACGATATAACGGTAAGCGGCAACGGCCTCACCGTAGGCGGCAATGGCCAGCGCTTTATCATCCGTCACGGTGGACAAATCAAATTGATTCAGCTTTTTGCCCATGTGCCTATTTTAACACAAATAGACGGCGGCCGTGACGGGTTGCATCTAACGTTGGCGATCGCTAACGCCAATGGTTCCATCTGCGGCGTTATTTTGCCGGGATAGGCGGGGCCTTTTGCAGCACATCTTCCCATAAGACACGCAGCACCTCAGCGACGGACCACGCCTGTGCGATGCAACCCCGTGGCTGATGCGGAGCGTCGCCGTCGGCAATCTCGGCCAGCGACCCGATGCCATAGACGCCCATGCGATCTCCCAGCGGCCGAATAAACGCAAAACGCTCCTCCCGCGAGGATTGCGGAAAAGCGCGGGTAAAGGCCGAGACAAACGGGCCGATCAGCCAAGGCCAGGCCGTACCTTGATGGTAGGCGTGATCACGAGCCGTTTGATCCCCTTGGTAGCGACCGCAATAGCCTGGGCTACCCGGTGCTAGTGTCCGCAGCCCCATGGGTGTGAGTAATTTTTCACGCGCGGTATTGACGATTGCTGCGAGATGTTCACGGGGAATGGGAGAAAATGGAAGCGAAGCGGCAATTAGCTGGTTGGGCCGCAGTAATTTGTCGGGGGCGTCGTCGGGGCCAAGCACATCAGCGTAGTAGCCGGCGGTGCCAAGCCAGAATTTGGCGGGCATATTTTTTTCAATCAGCCCGGCGACGCGGTGCATTTCATTGACACGCTGGGTATCTTTTTTGCTTTTGGCCACGATTTCCATGATGCGTACGGCGTTGTACCACAAGCCACTTATTTCAATGGGCTTGCCGTACCGAGGTGTCACCACGTAGTCGCCAATTTTGGCATCCATCCAAGTCAGGTTAGCTCCGGGCACGCCGCAACACATGAGGCCATCAGCGTCCATATGGATACCAAAAGAGGTTCCGTGCTGATAGTGATCGATAATCTGACTGATGGGGTTGTAGAGATAGTCTGTCAGAAAGCCGGCATCACCGGTGTAACGCCAATATTGAAAAGCCGCGTTTACGAACCAGAGCGACGCGTCAACCGTGTTGTAGTCCGGTTGGTCTGCATCATCGGGAAAGCGATTGGGCACCAGCCCCTTTTGAATATGATCGGCAAACGTGGCAAGAATGTCGCGGGCGGCATCGGCGCGGTTGCTGACCAGCGTCAGCCCCGGCAGACTGATGAAAGTATCCCTCCCCCAATCCTCAAACCATGGATAGCCGGCAATTACCGACATCTTATGACTTTGCTTCTTATCTGCGACGCGCTGCACCACAAATTGATCCGCCGCGACAAAAAGGGTCTGCAATAGATTGGCATAGGGTTCATCCAGTGCAGGCGCGTCTGCGATATTGTGCCAGCGAGCCTGCTCTTTAAGCACCAACGATGAATGCTCCACACGGTTAATGGGTTTGGTGGAGGCAATAATAAACGCGGGGCGGCCGGGTTTGAGGAGAAATTCCAAAGCGCCGGGGGTCCAAAGATCATCCCGATCGGGATAGCCGCGCTGGGTTTCCTGGGCCAGCACAAAGTTGTACCACCAGCAGGGACCATCGTGAAAATCCGCTGCATTATGTGTGAAATAGATTTCAAACGGACAACCCACGGCACGATAGCCCATAGTCTGGGCGTCATTCTGATCATTGGTATGCGTCCAGTTAAGCCGATTTTCGCTGGTAGTGGTGTTGTGAAAGTGCCGTCCTGAAAGCATATTAAGAACCATGAGCCGAATTTCCTGGCGCTTGGCAGGAGGTTCAATGAGTTCATAACGCAAAACGCTGACCTGCTGTTGGTACGGCATGATGAGTGACTTGCGGATGAGAACATCACCGCAGCGAAAATCCCAAACAGGCCCGGCCTCCTGGGTGAAGCTGGTCAAATTGCGATAGCCGGTTGGTTCGACTGCACCGGGAAAATCGTTGGTGGAAAGGGCGTAACCTTTTTCACCGATCACAACGCGGTCTTCCACCCGTGACCAGAGCACATAGCGGTCAATCGGTGGCCGAAGCGATGCCGCCAGATAGGCGTGGTATTTTCGGGAATTGATACCGGCGATGGTTCCTGAAGCGTAGCCACCAAGTCCATTGGTGCAAAGCCATTCGAGACTGCGTGCCTTATCCAGATTACGGCAGGTATTTTGGTCAAAGGTAAAAGATTTCATGATTTTGCTCCAAAATAAGCGCGTCTCATCAGCTACACGAATGCCGCCGCTTCCGGGGTATCAGACGGGTCATCCACCGAGCCAGGCTGACAACAGATCACGGGCCGCGTGGAGATCATCCTTATGCACCATTTCATTAACGGTGTGAATATAGCGTGTGGGCACGCTTAACGTGATGGTACGGATGCCCGCGCGACTGCGCTGCATGGCCCCGGCGTCCGTGCCTCCGGCAGGAAGGAGTTCCAACTGATGCGGAATTTTTTTCTTTTCCGCCAACTGCACCAATTGATCCACCAGTGACCGGTCGCTGATAGACGCACCATCCATGACCTTTATCCCTACGCCGCCACCGGCATGAGTAATGGTGTGCTCGGGTGGTATTCCGGGTGTATCGCAAGCCAGAGTGGTATCCAAAGCAATGCAGATTTCCGGATCCAACCCGAAGGTGGCCGGCCCGGCACCCCGCAAACCCACTTCCTCCTGGACCGTGAAGACAACATGAATGTCGTAGGGCGTTTTCTTAACCCGTTGCATGGCTCGCACCGCCACCCATACTGCGGCGCGATTGTCCATCGCCTGACCGGATACGAAATTTCCCAATTCACTGAACTCCCGCACCAGCGTGACCGGATCGCCAATCCGGACGGAATCATTAACTTTTTTGGCGGTCATGCCCGTATCAATAAAAAAATCGGAAATTTGATATTGTTTCTTGCGATCCTCTTCCGTAGCGACGTGAGTGGGTTTTCCGGCAGGATTGAGAACACCAAAAATTTCTTTTTTACCGCCGATACGCACCTTCTGAGCGGTGAGATTGCGGGGATCAAATCCGCCAACATTGTGGATGCGGATGAAGCCTTTATCGTCAATATGGCGGACGTAAAACCCGATTTGATCCATATGAGCGGCCAGCATCACGCGCGCGGCAGGCGCTTTCCCGGATGTGGCTTTTTTTGTGCATATCAGGGAGCCAAGTGTATCGACTTTTACTTCATCAAAAACACCCTGAATTTCCCGCAGGATGACGGATCGAACCAATTCTTCGCGGCCCGGCGGTCCGGGCGTCTCGGTCAGCAGTTTCAAAAATTCCATGTTTTGGCGACTCCTTAAAAATTGCCTTGGTTGCGATTATGCGTCGAACCAACGCCGCTGGCAAATCCGATGATAATGAGCAGGCATCGAATATGTTTCGGTTCTACGCTGACCGTTCAGCGGATGTTCACCGGTCAGCCAACTCAACGAGATGGAACTCCGTAGCATAGTCTCCTGACAACTTGTATGTTGAATCCGCGGTTGCCGATGATCGACAATGTCGGGTGTACCACAAAGGCGACTGGCGCAGGCGGCTGTTCGAGTAGAAATAATTATGGCTTCGGGTTACGCTTTCATGCCCGGTGGCAGGGTTTATTACATCTACTTGGTATCGTTAATGCCCCGGCAGGATCAGGAGATTCTCAATGCAGAAATCGCGTGCGCAAATCGCCTCCAGCGTCAGTGCGAAACTCAAAGCCTCGCATCCCGAAAGTATCCATGGAGTCATCGGATTTGACGGCTTTGTCGATGAGATAATCGCGGTGGTGGATAAGCGCTACTCCACCCATAATTATGATCGTATAGCTACCATTACCGACTTTGCTGCCCGGGCGGCGCAGGCGGCCGGTAAGAGCGCTAATCTTGAACTGGTCGTAAAGAAACAGAAACTCGGGGGTAATGGCCCGATTATGGCCAACGCTTTGGCGGCAATCGGTCTGAGGTTGACCTACATCGGGAACCTCGGCTTTCCGCAGGTGCACCCGGTGTTTCAGGAGCTTGCCGATCGTGTGGAGGTGCTGAGTCTCGGCGAACCATGCCACACTGATGCCCTTGAATTTGACGACGGCAAACTCATGCTGGGTAAATTAGGCCCGATCAGCGAGATATCCTGGGAGCTGATGCTGGAGCGTGTTGGGCAGAACCGGTTTAATAAACTTCTCGCGGATTGCCAATTGCTGGGCATGGTCAACTGGACGATGATCCCTTCAATGAATGATATCTGGGAACAGATGCTGCGCTACACACTGCCGCAATTGCCGAGCGGCCAGCGCATCTTGTTCGTCGATTTGGCCGACCCTGAAAAGCGTACGCGCGAAGATGTGGACGCGGGTCTGAAATTACTTTCCCGGATGACGGAACATATGCAGGTGATCTTGGGATTGAATCTGAAGGAGGCGCAGCAGATTGCAGAGGTGCTGCATATTCGTATGCCTGCGGATGTTGAAACGCAATTGACCCAACTTGCCACGGATATCCGTAAGGCAATGAACGTGCATACTGTGGTCATCCATCCGCGCAGCGGCGCGGCGGCGGCAACGGCATCCGGCAGCGCTAATTTTTCCGGACCGTTTATCCAGCAGCCGCAGATCAGCACGGGTGCCGGCGACCATTTCAATGCGGGGTTCACGGCCGGCCGTCTGTTTGGCTTCGATCTGGACGAATCATTGTGTCTGGGTACGGCTACCAGTGGTTATTACGTGCGCCATGCAAAAAGCCCCACCCATCTGGAACTGGCGGAATTTTGCCGCAATCTGCCGGAGCCGGAATTTTAAGTTCGTCGTTATCAGACAACGCGGGCACGCACCAAAATAAAGCGATAGGCACGGCCGACATTGCGGGCTTGGCGATTTTTCCGGCCGGGGCTTAAATCGCCAAAAACAAAGGCGAATTGGGCGGTTTCCCAAAGCCTTCCCGAGGGGCCTGCCTGAAAGGACACCTGCACTCCCAAGGATGCATGGAAAGGTGGCCGCGTCCACATCGCGGGAGGCATTCGTTGTCGCTGACACAACCCTGGGCGACCTCTATAATGAAGACATTGGTTAGACTCGTTTTGAGGAGTTGCGTATGCGGCACCTGATCGCCAGTAATTCGCAGGGCACCGCCACCGAGGGAGCCACGCACATTTTTGGGCAAGCGACCGGGCAGATGGTGCCAGCACATCGGCCTGACCTGCACCAGACCCGGCATGATCGGGCCCGATGTAGCCTCTTGGCAATGCCACCGTTTGGCTCAGCGCCGTGAATCGATATTTACGCCGGCCGAATCGCATAAGATTATCCCGGTGGAACAAGTGGAGAGGCGGGCCGCTGCGAATACACACAAGGAGCCGACAGCAAAACCTTGGCTGCTTTTTGACGGGGAATCAAGCTGCCCAGACAAAGGAGGAAAACACTTTATGCCGTCTTTCTGCCAGCCTTATTTCGATCAACCCATCTGGGCATCCAAGACTTCGGAACAAGACGAAAGGTTAAAACTATGGACGTGACCATTTCCATTCCCAAGCAGGTTGCTGTCAGGCTCCGGCGGCGTGCCAAAGCAAGCGGCCAGCCCCTTTCCACCTACGCGGCCGGCATTGTTCGCAAGGCAATCCAAAGCCCCACACTTGAGGAGCTACTGGCCCCAGTACAGCGGGATTTTGAACGCAGCGGCATGACCGATAAAGACCTCCTCAAGCTGGGCCGCAAACTTCTCGGCAAGGTCCGGGCGGAGAACAATCGTTGAGGCAGCCAACACCGCCCCGCGCCGTTTACGATGCCATGGTCATGCTCCAATGGGCTGCTTTGCCGGCCGACGGATCGCGCCAACACGCAACGGTTACCGCACTGACCCTCGGCAGGCTCCGTCTGGCCATGAATCAAACACTGCTGACGGAGTTGCGGGACTTGTTCTTCCGTCCCGAACTTCAAGCCCGCCTGCCCAGCCTTACCCCCGAGCGAGCCGCCCTGATACTTCAGAAGTCCATCGAGTTTGCAGATTGGTTTGACCGGGTTCCGGCGCGATTTTCGCTGCCCGATCACCCTAAAGACAACCATCTCTTTAATTTAGCCATCGCTGCCCGGGCGACTTATCTAGTGTAGTGTCTTATATTTAATGCAACTTATTTGAGTCTGGAGCGTTGTTCTTCTATAAAGGAGAACGTCATGCGAATTGCTCCCCAGATTATGTTGAGTGATGAGGATCGAACGAAGTTGT
>JAKAEB010000086.1 GCA_021818445.1 Planctomycetota bacterium | reverse complement strand
TGGCCGCGTCATGATAATTAGGCATGCCATATCCGATATACTCGGCGTTTCTTGGCGTCCTCCGCGCTCTTTGCGGTGAATCAGGGTAACTATTTGCACCGCGAAGCGCCAAGAACGCAGAGACCGGCCAATCTGATTATTTCATATGTTTTTAATTATCTCTGCGTCTCGGTGGCTCTGTGCGAGGTATTAAGACCTCTCCGTGTGATATTAGGTGTCATGCCAACGGCATGATGAAAGCTGCTTTTTTTAGCGCACGGAGAAACGAGCCACAGAGGTTTTGGCATAGGATCATTCTCGCGATTTTGGCCGCATCATGATAATTGGGCAGGTCCATATCCAATATGCTCGGCGTCTCTTGGCGTCCTCCGCGTCCTTGGCGGTGAATCAGGTTAACTGTTTGCACCGCCGAGCGCCAAGAACGCGAAGGCTTGTGAATCTGATGATTTCATATTTTTTTATTCTCTCCGCGGCTCTGTGCCTCTGCGCGAGATCGTAACGCTTCTCTTTGCGAGTTAATGTGCCATGCCGGTGGATTTGTCGCGCGAGATAAAGGCATAGGCATTGTGGTTGTGGATGGATTCAAAATTTTCGCTTTGAATCTCGTACCAGGTGATGCGCGGTTCGGCTTCCATTACCAGTGCCAGATCGCGGATGATGTCCTCTACGAATTTCGGATTATCAAACGCCTGTTCGGTAACAAATTTTTCATCAGGCCGCTTGAGCACAGCATACACCGGGGCACTGGCGGCGGATTCCATCATTTTTACCAACTCTTCAATCCACATTTCTCCGGTAAAGCGCACGCGGGCGGTGATTTCGCACCGTTGGTTGTGGGCACCGTAGCGTGAAATTTCCTTACTGCACGGGCAAAGCGAGGTGGCGGGGGCTTTTACGCCCAGAATGAAATCATCGGTTCCGTTGCTGACACCTTCAAACGTGCAGAGATAATCCATCAGCCCCCGGGCCGCGGTGACCGGGGCCGCCTTTTCAATAAAGTAGGGAAACTGCATTTCAATGTGGGCATCATTGGCCAGCAGGCGCTTTTTCATATCGTGCAGGATGGGGATTATCTGCGATGGGGTAATGCTGCGGTGATACTGATTTAATATTTCTAAAAAGCGCGACATATGCGTCCCCTTTTTGTGCTTCGGCAGGGACACATATAAGTTGATCATGGCGACGGTATTTTGCTCGCCGCCATCCGGCTGGCGCAGCGTAATGGGATACCGCACGCTTTTGACGCCCACTTTGTCAATTGCCACATTGCGCTGATCGGCGGCGGATTGCACATCCGCCATCGCTGTCTGTCGTTTTGCCATCTGTTCCGCCGCTGTTGTTGAAGTCATCATCATCCGTCAATTAAAAAAAACCGGTGCTGCCGTGCAAACACATTTCGCCTTAAGCAAACGCCTTTCGCACGTGAAATACTAGGCATCGGCAGGGGTTTGAGGCAAGCATCCACCGCGATCGGGGCTTAAAAAAGTCATTTTTTGGCGTAAATCGCCGCCGGATCGACTATTTGCTTCTGAACAAACTCCAGATTTCCATCGGCGGTGATAGCACGATAGAAGCAGGTGCGAAACCCATTATGGCATGCCGCGCCGTGCTGTTTGACTTTAAGTATCACCGCATC
Source organism: Planctomycetota bacterium (assembly GCA_021818445.1). GTDB lineage: Bacteria > Planctomycetota > Phycisphaerae > WQYP01 > WQYP01 > JAJZGD01. The sequence continues at coordinate 7,876 of JAKAEB010000086.1, read as the reverse complement.
CTGATCGCAATCGATGAGTATTTGCTGCACGGTTTGCACGTGACCACTCTCTTCTCCCTTAACCCAAAATTTTTGCCGGGAGCGGCTCCAGTAGGTCGCCTTGCCGGTCTGCATGGTTTTTTGCAGGGCGGCCTCATTCATAAACGCCACCATCAGGACGTCGCCGTTATCGACATCGACGGCGATGGCGGTGATGAGACCATTGGCGTCAAACTTTAATTTTAATTGTGTATCCATTTCGGCATTACCCGCCATATTGCATAACCTCCGATGTTTCCTGCCCAGATTTTACGGCAGATGGGCGTGTCGGTCACCCCATGGTGTGCCGGCGGGAAATGGTTTTACCGGCTGTGCACGGCGGCACTGGTAATGGCACCGTTTAGAATGCGCAGGATGCCAAGCGGATTTTCATCTTTGAGTTCGTCGGGCAGTTGCGCCTGCGGGGCATCCTGAAAGGCGACGGGACGAACAAAGCGGTAAATGGCCGCCGCCCCGACAGAGGTAAATCGGTCGACGTTGGTAGCCGGAAATGGTCCACCGTGCACCATGGCATTGCAAAGTTCCACCCGCGTGGGTGTACCGTTAAATACGAGGCGGCCGGTGCGTTGTTCCAAAAGCCCCAGTAAGTCGACATGCTGCGAAAAATCGGCCGGCGTGCCAAAAACTCCAATGCCCATCTGGCCGGGAATATTTTCGGCAATCGTCATAATCTGGGCTGCATCGCGATAGGTGACCAGAAGCGTGGCAGGGCCGAAGATTTCCTCATGGAGTTGATATTGATGGATGAAGTGTTCGGCATCGGTTTTGAGGATGGCGGGCAACGCCCAGGAGGAATCATCCTGCGAGGCACTCCATTGATGGTTAAGCTGGCTTACCCCGATGGCCGAAAGCCTGCGGGCGATTTGCTGTCGATACTGTGCGGCAATGCGGGGTGAAGTCATGGGCGCAGACGCCATAGCGGAGATGATTCTGACCAAGGCCGAGGTGATGGCATTGCCGTCGGGGCCTTCGGGCAAAAATACAAGGCTGGGCTTGGTGCAATATTGACCGGTGCTGAGGCTGATGGCAGCGGCAATGGCATCACTGATCTCCACGGGCTTTTTCTGTGCCGCACCGGGAAGAATAAAGACCGGATTGGGTGCCGCCATCTGGGCGAAGACGGGGATGGGGTCGGGCCGATCGGCAGCAAGCTGCGCAACAGCCAATCCCCCCTCGCAGGAACCGGTAAATGCCACACCACGCACCAGCGGGTGCTGCACCAGCGAATGGGCCACTTCATGGCTGTCGTCATAAAGAAGCGAGAAGATGGCCGGTGGCAGGCCAACTTCTGCCAGCGATTGATAAAAAATCTGAGCCACAATTTCGGTTGTGCCGGGGTGTGACGGGTGCGCCTTGAAAATAACCGGGCAACCTGCCGCCAAGGCCGAGGCCGTATCCCCGCCGGCAATGGAAAACGCGAGGGGAAAATTACCGGCCCCCAGGATTGCCAAGGGCCCGATGGGCCGGAGCATGCTGCGGACGTCGGGCTTGGGATGCGGTTTGCGCATGGGATCGGCGGTGTCGATACGCGCCTGGAGCCATGAGCCTTCCTCAAGTTGATGGGCGAAGATAAGCAACTGGTTACTGGTGCGGCTCAATTCGCCATGGAGGCGTCCATCGGAAAGGGCAGTTTCAACCTTGGCGCGTGCGACAATAACCTCTGCGCTGCGGGCCAGATTGAGGGCGGCGGTACGAAGAAATTCAGCCCGTCTCATGCCCGGCAGCCGACTGTACAGGGGAAAGACTTCCGCAGCTTTTTCTGCCGCGAGATTTACATCTGCAGGCGTGGCGACGTAATAGGGTGGCGGCAACGCCTTGCCACTGGCGGCAGCGGTGGAGAGAAAAGATCGGGAAGCGCCCGCACTTGGTGTCCCGGCAATAAGCGAATAACCATTTAATTCCATTAAGTTCAACCCTGCATCATGATATCAAAAGCTTGCGAATGTTATCATCATCCGGGCGATTTTGGCGATTTTGGTGTGGAGGTTGGAGGCATGGGTGCCGCGGCGGTATATAGCCACCGGCTTGCCGGTGGTTGGTGCATTGGCGGTTGGCGGACGGATCGCCCTCATCACGGTGGGAAAAGCGATTTTGCACCGTCAAGAACGCGAAGACCTGCGAATGTGATTATTTCGTATTTTTTTCATTCCCTCCGCGGCTCTGCGGCTCTGCGCGGGATCGTAACTCTTCTCTGTGCGAGTTAAGGTATCATGCCGATGGCATGATGAAAGTTGCTTTTTTAGCGCGCAGAGAAAAGGAGCCACAGAGGTTGTGGCACTGGATCAATCTCGCGATTTTGGCCGCGTCATGATAATTAGGCAGGTCTATATCCAACATGCTTGGCGTTTCTTGGCGTCCTCCGCGCTCTTTGCGGTGAATCAGGGTAACTATTTGCACCGCTAAGAGCGCCAAGGACGCAAAGACCGGCCAATCTGATTATTTCATATTTTCTTAATCGTCTCTGCGTCTCGGTGCCTCTGTGCGAGGTATTAAAACCATCTCTGTGTGACATAATGTTTCATGCCAACGGCATGATGAAAGTTGCTTTTTTAGCGCGCAGAGAAAAGGAGCCACAGAGGTTGTGGCACTGGATCAATCTCGCGATTTTGGCCGCATCATGATAATTGGGCATGTCCATATCCAATGTGCTTGGCGGTTCTTGGCGTCCTCCGCGCTCTTTGCGGTGAATCAAAGTAACTATTGGCACCGCCGAGAGCGCCAAGACCGCAAAGGCTGGGCGCGGCGTTATTTCGTATTGTTTTAATTCCCTCTGCGTCTCTGTGCCTCTGCGCGATACATTAAAACCCTCTCTGTGTGACATAATGTTTCATGCCTACGGCATGATGACATTTGCTTTTTTAGCGCGCAGAGAAAAGGAGCCACAGAGGTTGTGGCACTGGATCAATCTCGCGATTTTGGCCGCGTCATGATAATTAGGCATGCCATATCCGATATACTCGGCGTTTCTTGGCGTCCTCCGCGCTCTTTGCGGTGAATCAGGGTAACTATTTGCACCGCGAAGCGCCAAGAACGCAGAGAGTTGCGAATCTGATGATTTCATATTTTTTTATTCTCCCCGCGGCTCTGCGCGAGATCGTAACGCTTCTCTGTGCGAGTTAATGTATCATGCCGTTGGCATGATGAAAGTTGCTTTTTTAGCGCGCAGAGAAAAGGAGCCACAGAGGTTGTGGCACTGGATCAATCTCGCGATTTTGGCCGCGTCATGATAATTGGGCAGGTCTATATCCAATATGCTTGGCGTTTCTTGGCGTCATCCGCGCCCTTTGCGGTGAATCAGGGTAACTATTTACACCGCCAAGCGCCAAGAGCGCAAAGACCGGCCAATCTGAGTATTTCGCATTTTTTTCATTGCCTCCGCGGCTCTGTGGCTCTGCGCGAAATCGTAACTCTTCTCTGTGCGAGTTAAGGCTTCATGCCGATGGCATGATGAGCGTTGCTTTTTTAGCGCGCAGAGAATAGGAGCCACAGAGGTTGCGTAACAGAGTCAGGCGCAATCCATTGGCCGAGGCTGGATGATGCTGTTGCAATGATGAATCTGATGACCGGCGAGAAACACCAGATATCCGTCCACCTGCGGAGTGCCGAGGAGACGGCTGACGGCCGCCGCGTAGAGATGGATTTGTTCTCTGTAGGCGGGCAGGCGATTTTGAATATGCTGCGGCTGGTCAGTTTTATAATCGATGATGACGGGTCGGCCGGGCGTCGGGCCGGGATCGTATATGAGCAAATCAATAATGCCGCGCACCATGACGGGGTCGCGGTTGGAAGAGGCAACCTTACCGGATTGAGTGTTCTCACCGGTATGGGCCGATTGGGGCGACCCGAGCTTTTCCGCCACTTCGCTGGCGGGCAGGGTCCACATCATGGGCATTTCGCGACGAATGGCATCATCTCTGGCCGCCCGGACAATGCGGTCAAAGAGTTCAGTCTGGCTGAACCAATGGAGTTGGTCAACGTCGATCAATCGGCCCGATTCGGCACCGAGATATCCGCGTTGAATGAGGGAGTCAATCAGTTTGCCGATGGCCGACCGGGGCTGAACGCTGGCTTTGGCGGCGGCAAAGGAAGCAAAATCAACCATTTGCAGAAACGTATGAACGGCAAGGCCGCGATCAATGGATGTCTGGACGTCGGCGGCGGTGGAGGAATCGACCACCGGGGTGAAAGGACTGCGCCCGGCTGAAAGCTGATCTTTTTTAAGGCGGCTGACGGACACCACCGCGGGAATATCGGTGGTGTAGGGATAGTTAAAATTGATGCGGTTCCACACGTCGTTCAAGCCAGCCGAATCCGGTGCGCCAACATCAACGACATGACTGGCAACGGCGGCCGGACTAGAGGCACCCAACTCGGCGGCAATGACAGCGTGGCTGGCCGGAGACACGGGTGCAGGAATGATTTTTACATTTAATGATGCTTCCCATGTTTCGTCCATCATGACGGGTGCGATTAAATCCAGCATGGTAAACGTTTTGGCTATTCCGTACTGCCGGGCGCGGTTTTGAATTGAATCTCCGGCCCGTCGGCGATAGCGGCCAATGGCCTTTGTGGAGGCGGTGCCGAAAAGGAGGAGATGATCGCGGGCGCGGGTCATGGCGACGTAAAGCAGACGGGCCTCCTCCTGCAGCGTGAAGAGTTTTATCTGCTGCCCAATGGCCCAATGGCGGGTGGATTTAACGCGTGCGCTTTCAGTGGCGTCCACCCAGCGCAGTGCGATTTGTCCATCGCGACTGCATAACAGATCGGTGTCGCTGCTGCGCTGATTGATATTTTTCCCCAGTCCTACCAGCAGAACGATGGGAAACTCAAGTCCTTTGCTCGCGTGGATGGACATGATCCGAACGCAATCGACCGCCTCCACACCGGCGGCCGACATGTCTTCATCACTTTCAGAAAGCAATTCAATAAATTCCAGAAATCGGCCCACACCCTGCAAGTCATCCTCGGCGAAGCGTACGGCACGTGAAAGTAACAATTCAAGGTTGGCGAGTTGAAACTGCCCGTCGGGGCGACCATTGAGCAGCGGCCGAATCGCAGCTTGCTCAAATATCTGTGCCAAGCCGTCGGCAATACCGCGATTGTTCAAGGTTCGACGCCACGAATCCAGGCGGTGTATGTGCTGGCGGATACGGTTGAATAGTTCCGGGGTGAGGTGCTTATCGTCTGCTTCCATGCGCCCATCCGCGATATCGGCAAGGATTTGAGGCAGACTGGCATGACGATTGGAAGCCGCGGGGCGGAGTGCGGTTAGTTCGTGAATTTGCAGACAACCGTACATGCCCACTAAAGCCGAGGCCGCATCGATATCCTGCTGTGGATTATCGAGGACACGCAGGAGACTGATCGTCTCGAGCACGCACTGGGAGTCCAGAAAGCCGCTGGTAAGTTGGGCTTTGGCGGGTATCCCCGCACTGGCAAGTTCACGCACATAGATGGGCGCTACGTTACGGAGCGACCGCATAAGAATGACGATATCAGAATATTGCACCGGGCGGCTTTTACCATCGGGAGATGTAATACGGCCGCCGTTCATCAATCGATTAATATTTTCCGCTACCACGCGTGCCTCGGCTACGGTGGCGGAGGGTGCATCGGTATCGGCGGAATCGGCAGAATCGGCATCCGACTCAGAGTTGGAAGCATGATCGCCAACGTCAGTGTGCGGCAGGCTCCCACCGGCCGGATTTGTTATGCGTTCAACGATATTCAATGTGAGGCGGTAAGGCTCATCAACGGTGCCATTGAGCGGTTGAGTCTGGCGGGCTGGCAGTGGCAGCGGCAGTTTACTCAAGGGTATGGAGGGCGGGCCGCCGGCCACCGGCGGCACCTCATGATCATCTCGCGATGCGGCGGCCACCCCGGATGCGTCCGGTGGCGATGCGGATTCGGCAGGCGGACGGGTCGGATGGACCATTTCATCCACCACGGCAAGTACCGGCGTCAGGAGCGCGTTGATGCAGGTGAGCAGATCGGCAGCGGTGCGGAAGTTTTCACGCATTTCAACAACGTCTTCGGGCTTGGACGCCTGTATCTGCTGATAGTGGCTGTAGAGCAGTTCCGGTGCGGCACCGCGAAACCCATAAATACTTTGCAGCACATCGCCCACCATAAAGCGGCTCCGCTGAACCCGCGAATCGGACTGCGGGTGACTTGTGAGGAGCGAGATAAGCTGTTCCTGCACGGGGTTAATATCCTGATATTCGTCAACCAATATGTGGCGGTAGTGCGATCGCACGTCGGCAAGCAATCCGTTGGAGGTGTTTCGCAGGGCATCAAGGGTGTGATGTTCCAGATCGGAAAAATCAAGCACGTGGCGGACGGTTTTAATCGTGCCGAGGCGGCGACGTGTGGCCAATACAAATTCCATGATGTCGTGGAGGTACCGTGTTTCTGTCTGCTGTCGCATGGCATCGTGCGATTTAAGAATGGACGGCAGTTGCTTTCTGAAGAAGTTTCGGGTTTCGTCGGCAACGGTTTTGTATTCAGACTCCTTGACATCTTCAAATTCCGTCTGGTCAACGGATTGCGGTCGCCGGATGGTTTCCAGTTTCGGGATTGGGTCCAGTGCGGGAATGCGGTCCAGATTGGTAGCCATGGGTTCCAACTTGTCAAGAATGGTGCGGGCGTGGCAGGAAAGCGTCATCAGATTGTTTTTCATCTTATCGGCGAACTTATAGCGGGAGAGGCGTTCGATGGCGTGTTGAAGCAAATCGACATGTGCCATGATTTTTTCCTGCAGCACGGCGACAAAAGCCGGGCCTGAGGCGTGCGGGTCGGCCAGGTGCTGCCGAAGCAATGTCACGTAGTGGTTTGGATCGGGTGAGTTATCGAGTTGCGCAAAAAGCGGGCCGAGGATTGCGATGAGTGAATCAGGCCGGGCACCGCATGAAAATTTGTAAAAGTCGAAAAATGTGGCATGACGGTCGGTTCTGTCCGCACCGAAATCGCGCAGGGTATCGATTACGGCGTCGTGGAGCAGAAGACGGGCCTCTATTTCATCCAGCAATCTTACAGAGGGGTTGATGCCGCACACGGCAAAGTTATTTTTCAGAAAGGCATAACAAAACGCATGAAGCGTCATGATGGAGGCAGATTCAATCAGTGCGGTCTGCCGCCGGGCGTATTGACGGGCTTCCGGATCGGTGATGCGGCCGGCCCGTTCGCGCATGGCGCGGTGAATACGACTGCGCATTTCGCCGGCGGCTTCGTTAGTGAATGTGACCACGAGCAGTTGATCCACCCCGCAGCGGTTAACTGGATCAAGCAGCAATTCCACACAGCGCCGGGTAAGGCTGGAGGTTTTGCCGGATCCGGCGCTGGCCAGTACCACCATCTCGCCAACTCGATGGGCGGAGGCCTGCGTCTGGCTGGGTGTGAATTTAATCTCGCCGATATCCTTCTTCATGGCGTATGCTCCAGCGGTTGCACTTGAGCGATCGGTCTGATGGGACGGTACTCACCCTCAATACGATCAAATGGGCAGCACGCCTTGTAGTCGCACTGGTCGCAGGCGGTAAGCGCCGAGCTTATCTGGACAGGGGACGGCTCGATATATCCCCGCAAAATATTTTGTGCGATCCAAGCCATGGAGTTCGATGCGCATGAAAGGTTAGAATCAAACTTCTGCCTTTCCACCATGCTGGAATTGGCGTAGGGTTGACCATCCTTTTTCATTCGCGTGCCCAGCAGATGGGCCATTTCAGAGATCGGTGCGCCGATCATCCGGTAATCGAGCAACCCGTTTGCGATCATGGTGAGTCGTGGCTGTGGTTCGGATTCCGTTTCGTCACCGGATGGCTGATCGCCCGGGCAGATC
>JAKAEB010000085.1 GCA_021818445.1 Planctomycetota bacterium | reverse complement strand
GCGGTGCAAATAGTTTTTCTCACCGCAAAGTACGCCGAGAAACGCCAAGCACCCCTAAAATTTGTTAACCATTCTGGTAATGCCGTCACGCATCAAGCTGGTATTGAAATTCATGAGGAACCCGACCTTCATGCCACTTAGCTTAAGGTAGGTCAATAGTTGGGCTGAATGGATCGGCAGCACTTTCTCAACAGCTTTCACCTCGATGATCAACACCCCGCCTACAACCATATCCAGTCGGTATCCCGCATCCACGCTGGTACCCCGGTATTTGACGGGCAGCGTCACCTGCGAGGCAACGGGAATTCCCCTTTCGGAAAGCTCGTGCACCAGGCAGGCTTCGTAGGCGCTTTCCAGCAGGCCCGGACCCAACGCCGAGTGCACCGTGATCGCGGCATCCACAACGCTGGCACTGAGCCGATCCAATCGCTGCCTTTCCAGAGAATCCGCCAAAATGCACACTCCAAACATTAACTTGGTGGAAAATTAACGGTTGTATAAGGGAAGTCAATAGGATAGTGCCCGGCGCGCTGTCAACCAATAAAATACCTCCGCGCTCTTAGCGCTCTTAGCGGTGCAAAATAGTTCCTCCGCGGTGCAAATGTGTTTTTTCACCGCCAAGTACGCCGAGAAACGCCAAGGGACCCATGACTAACATCTTCACGCAACCTGCATTGAACTTTAATTAAAAATATCTCCGCGCTCTTCGCGATCTTAGCGGTGCAAGGTAGTTCCTCTGCGGTGCAAATGATTACCCTGATTCACCGCAAGGTACGCCGAGAAACGCCAAGGGACCCATGAATAAACATCTTCATGCAATCTGCATTGAACTTTAATTAAAAATATCTTCGCGCTCTCCGCGCTCTTAGCGGTGCAAAGTAGTTCACCCGCTGTGCAAGTGGCCACGCCCCCGCCCCCGCCTCCCACAACCCACAACCCACAACCGCCCGCCCCATGGCCGACGGCCACCCCTTCGCTTAAGATACTTCCAGTGGCAATCTCAAGGAGCGCTGGCGACACATTCATGAATATTCTCTTCACCATCACCGACCTGTCCGCCGAAACCGGCGGCGTCGCCACCGTCACCGCCGCACTGGCCGAGAATCTCGCCGCCCGCGGCCATCAAGTTACCATCGGCACGGTGGATCATGGCGGCACCTACCTGAACCCGCATGATGTCCGGGTGGCACGCTTCCCGCTGGATGGCTCCGCCCGCCTCGCCCGCAGCAGCCGCCTGCGCGAATTTCTTCTCCATCAGGTGCCGGCCCACGATGTGGTGCAGATTCAGGGCCTGTGGCAAAGCCCCGGCCATCAGGCCGCCGCCATCTGCCGCAAATTCAAAATTCCCTATGTGGTCGCCCCGCACGGCATGCTGGATGAAAAATCGCTGCGGATGGGCAGCCGCCATATGAAGCGGCTCTTCTGGTGGCTGGCCGACGGGCCGATGTACCGGGGTGCCGCCGCGGTGCAATGCCTTAATGCCGCCGAGCAGCGCGTCTCGCCCTGGCTGGCGGGGCTGCCAGTGGTACACATAGCCAACGGCATCGACGACCACACCTTTGCCGACCTGCCACCGCCGGGGGCGTTTCGCGGCCGCCATTTGGCCGCCCAGCCCGCGGCCAGGATGGTGCTGTTTTTAAGCCGCATCCATCCCAAAAAGGGGTTGGACCGTTTTTTGCCGCTTTGGCCACAGGTGATCGGTGCCGTGCCGGAGGCGCGGCTGGTGATTGCCGGCACCGGCGAGGCGGCGCATGTGCAGGCGATAAAGGATCAAATCGGGCGGCTGGGCATTGGCAGCAGCGTGCAGATGGTTGGGCAGCTTAACGGGCCGGACAAATGGCAGGCGTTGCGCGATGCGGATGTATTTATTTTGCCATCGCACCAGGAGGGTTTTTCAATGGCGATAACCGAGGCGATGGCCGCGGGTTGTCCGGTGGTTATTACGCGTGCGTGCCAGTTTGATGAGGTGGCCACCAGCGGTGCGGGTATTATTTCGCCGGATGATTCGATGGCTGCCTTTGCGGATGGGGTTATTTCCCTATTAAAAAATCCGGACCGTGCTATGGGGCAGGCGGGTCGATCGCTGGTGGCGGATCGATATTTGTGGTCCAAGGTGGTGGATCAGTTTGAGGCTTTGTATCAAAAGCTTGCGCCCATGGCCGATCAGCCCTGACGCAGGTTGCTACCGCGCACCGCTGCCCGCATAATTCCTCTTGGAATGACTGACCTTCCAAAAGATTTGGGCCCTGACGATACCGGTATCACACCGGGTGTATCCGTGGTTTTACCCACCTACAACCGGGCCGACCTGGTGACGCGGGCGGTGGAAAGTGTGCTCAGCCAGACTTACCATCCCATCGACCTCATTATTGTTGTCGATGGCAGCATGGACGACACCATGCGGCGGCTGGAACCTTACCGCGGCCGCGCCCGCATCGTCCAGCAGACCAACGCCGGCTTAGGGGCCGCGCGCAATGCCGGCATTGCACTCGCACGCGGGCGTTACATTGCCTTTCTTGACGATGACGATTTTTGGCACCCGGACAAGATACGCCTGCAAGTTGAATTTTTCCAAGCCCATCGCACATGCAGCATGGTCTGTGCGGCGACAGCCGCCATTTCAAGCCCGGATCAACCCATGGACGCTATTTTGGCCCTTCGCAACGCGGACGGCATCATCGACCGCCCGCTTCTGAAAAAGGTGCAGGGCGGGCTTTTAATTGTTCCCAGCAGCATCATGTATGACCGTGTGCGGGTGCCCGATGCAAGGTTCTACGCGGTACGCGGCTGTATGGAGGATGTGGCGTTTATTGTTGATGTGCTTGCGGCCGGGGAATTCGGCGTGGCAGGTGACCGCCCGCTGGTGTTTTACAGCGTGGGCACAGCGCGTTCGCTGGCGGCGGACGCCAATTTCTGGATTTTGGGTGCCTACCATATGCGGCGGGAATTGCGGGCGGGTCGGCTCGGGCCAAGCACCGGCACCGGGGCAAAGGATACGCGCGAAATTGTTGCATTCATCGCCCGCACCGCGGCGGTTACCTCCATCAACGCGGGGCGATATTCCGACGGGATGAAAATTTATCTGCAGGAATTTTGGCCGCAGTTGCGGCTTGGGCGTGGGCGGTTTCTTCTCGGCTTCCCGCCGCTGCTCCTTAAGGTGCTGATGACCCGCAGCCGCCCCGCACCAGCGGCAGGCCGGCCTTGACGGGGGCTGCGTCGCCGCGTTGGTTTAGGGCGCAATTATTCGCCGACGGAACTGCTGCTTTCAACGCCTACCACGCACCGCATTAGCTCAGATATTTTCCGGCTGTAGGCGTCGATGTCGTTGGCCTCCACCTGCTGGCGGGCGCTGCGGCCCATTTCCAGCCGCAGGGCTTGATCCATTATTAGTTTTTCAACGCATGCCGCCAACTCGTCCGGCTGGTCGTACGGCCGGATGAAACCATCAACGCCATCGCGGACGATCGTACCCGAATTGGGCGTACTGACGACCGGCAGCCCCGTTGACATTGCCTCCATCACCGCCCCCGCCGACCCCTCACAGGTGGAGGGAAATAGCAGGATATCAAATTTTTCCAGCCAACCACGCACTTCAGAGCGCGGCACCGCACCGATTAGCTCAACGGCAGTGGCCATTTGCTTGCGGCCGATGTCAGTTAGCGCAACCGGCCCCACCATGACAAACCGCGCTGCGGTACCTTTTAGCCGCTTCGCGGTTTCTAAAAACCAGGGCGCGCCCTTACGCAGGCCCACCTGCCCGACAAAGCCCACCAGCACCGGGCCATGCCTGCCTACCCGGTCAACCAGATCAAAGTCGCGTACATCCACCGGATACGGGATGACGGAAATTTTTTCCTGCGTTATCCCCACCTCCACCAATGATTGCCGAACATATTCCGAAGCGCAGGTCCAGTGGTCGGTAATTTTGTCAATTTCCTGCACGTCGGGGTCGCCTTTGGCCTGGGCCGGTGCATCATCAATTAATTCCCAGCCGGGCCAGCGATCAATCGCAGCCCGCTGCTGACGGACGGCCTCAGCCATCGCGGCGATCGGCATATCGATGACGATCCTGAACCCACGTGCCCTGATCCGGTTGGTGTACGCCGCCGGTAGCATGCTGAAAAGAAAGCCAAAGCATACGGCATCTTTGCCCTGCGGGCGGCCCAGCGGCCCGCGTGCTGCAGCGGCTTGCCACCAAGTTTGGTGCACCGCACGGAAAAATTTATTGGCCCTTCGGGCCGCAATGATGAAAAGCGGCCCGGTGAGTCGCAGCGAGAAAATCGGTGCACCATCCAATTCGGGGGCATGGCGAAGATTAAACCGGCGTGCGTTCTCGGGCGATAGGAGCCGTAAAACTGCCAGCGCGAGGTTGGCGCGCCGCGATCCGTCGCGATACCACTCGGTGTACAGCCCAGCCAGCATGCCCGCCCGACGCAGGGCAATCGGGATGGCGTAATGCAGGCGTGCCCCATCCTGGCAGAAAACTACGGCCGGCGTCTGCGGCTTTTGCCCGCCTGCTGCCGCGTTGAGCATAACATCTGGCATATGGCTCCAAATCCGAACAGATCAACAGTATCAGCCCCATATTTATCGGCGGGTTGCGCCCGTTGGGCCAAAAAACGATCCACCGAGACATCGGCACTCGACAAACAACGCCCCACGTGGGCGAAGCCAAGCAATGCCAACAGCGGCCCTCAGCACGCCCCGCGTTGACTTTGCAGCCAGTCCGAGTGCAACTGACGCAGCAGTCCACCGACCGCTGCGGTGTACCAATCAAGGTTGTGCGTGGTTACCTTACGCCGGCCGGCCGCTCCAATCTCAAGGCGAAGTTCCTCTGAAGCTATCAACCTTTCAAGGCATTCGACGTAACCGTCAACATCGTCGTGCCGGCGTATGAACCCGTCCACCCCGTCCGTAATAAACCCCTCAGCCACTTCCGATGTTACCACTGGCAGGCACGCGGCCATGGCCTCGGTCATAGCCGACGATAGCCCTTCGCAGGTACTCGGGAAGAAAAAGATGTCGAATGAATTAAGCCGCCGCGGCACCTCGTCACGCGCCACCGGGCCGGTCAACGTGATGTGCTGGCGCATTTGGTTTTCAGCGTCCGGGGGCAGATACACGGCACCCACACAAATAAATTCGACCTGAGCTGATGCCAGCCGTTTCGCCGCCGCAAGCAGCCATGGTGCCCCCTTGAACAGAGAAACACCGCCGCAAAAGCCAATCCGTATCGGCCCGGCCCTGCCACGGCGATCCACCGCATCCCACCGTGTTGTATCGATGGGGTAGGGCAGGACTGATATTTTATCCCCGGCAATGCCCTCCTCGCGCAGGCAACGCGCCACAAAGCCGGATGCGCAGGTAACGCGGTCGGCGGATTTAAGATTCTCTACCTCGCGCCGGGCGTAATGGTGCTCCGCGCGGTCGTCTCCCGGGCGGACCCAGGCAGGAAATTCGGCAATGGATGCGGCATCGATGCGCGCGATGGCGAGTGCCGGTGCGGAAGGCATGTCCACCACCACCATGGCACCGACCTGCCGCGTGCGGCGCAGAAAGGGTTCCGACGCGGAATAGATAAAGGCGTAAAAAATATCAAACTCGCCAGTCGCCATAGGCCCCCGGCGCGTCATGCGCCGCCCCATCAGGCGTACCGCCCGATTAAAGCCGTGCCAGCGCCCCATCGCGTACAAGCCCCAAGCTGCAAAATATACCGCGGGTGCGGTGTAGATTTTGGAGCGGGGCAGTTCTGCCGCAAAGCGTCCACCCATGCGGCGCGCCTGCGACTTGCTGATCAACTTCATGGCACGGTACGAGAGCCACTCCACAGCGGTCCGGTCACGGTACCAATCAACATAAAAGCCCGCAAGCATGTTGTTGCGTTCCAGGGCAATAGGTATGGCGTAGTGCAGACGCGCCCCATCCTGCGCAAATGCGACGCGCGGGTTTGACGGGCCGTCCGAGGCCGTTGGGCGGTGACGCGCTACGGCGCGGGCGCGGCGCGAGATATAATCGTGGACGGTCTGGGCGTAGAAGGCGGCCTGCCGATCTAAGGAAAAATGGGCCAACGCCCGTGCCCGACCCGCCAACCCCATTTCCGTCCACCGCGACCGGTCAGCCAGCGTCCGCTGCACCCCAGCTTGCAGGGCCTCCACCGATGCCGTGTGGATGTGCCAGCCGGTTACGCCGTCAACGACGGTTTCTAAAGCCCCCCCCTTGGCGTACACCAGTGACGGCCGACCCGAAAGCATCGCCTCGACAATGGAGAGGCCAAATGCCTCACCAGTGACTGTTGCGCTAACCGCCACATCGACGGCGGCGTAATACCGCTCAGGTTGATGCACATATCCCGTCATGTGAAGTCGGTCGGCCATACCAAGGCGCTTGGCCAATTGCCGTATATGGTTGGCGTAAGCGGTACTGACCGCCCCGCCGACCAGTAAAATATGAATATGACTCACCCGTACGGCCGCGTTGGCCACCGCCTCGATAAGCAGGTGCTGCCCCTTTGCGGGACACACCGACGCAACCATGCCAAAGACGATCGCGTCCGGCGGCAGACCGAGCGATGCGCGACTCACTGAGTCAGGCCGGTCAGGTAAAAAGCGATTTGCATCGGCACCGAGTTGCATGACCACAGGGGCAACTGGCCGGGCACCCAACGTAGAGGCCGTGTAAAAGCTGTTGGCAAGGGGAAGCACGGCGTAGCGGCGCAGAGTCCATTGCACGAGGCGGCGGTTGATGGCCAAGGGGTAGCGTCCCATGGCCTGGGGCATTTCCCACATGCAGGCAATGCCACGTCGCGATGCGGCGCTTGCTGCGGCGGTAAGCAGGTTCGGCCACACCACATGAACGGCATCCGGCTGGACTGCGCGCAGGGCCGACTCAAACGATTCGCTCAGAGCGCGCGACGCGGCGAGAAGTTGCATTGCGGTGCTTAATTTTCGCGCCGGCCCACCGACAAGCGACGGCATGTGCCCCACACCGAGTATGTGGACCTTTTCACCGCGGGCGCGCATTTCACGGGTGAACTGCCCCTCCGTAAGGCTGATAAAAACTGGATCGATGCCATGTGCCACCACTGCCTTGGTCAGCCCGCGAATGGCTTGCCCGACACCATCCCCCTCGTCCCCGTCAATCATCCATGCAATGAGCAATGCAATTAGTCCGTATTCCGTTGGTAAATTCGCCCACGAAACAGCGTTTCGGGCACGATATACACGCCACCAAATTGGCACATGGCCATGCCACGCCAAGACCCCAACAGATTATCGGCGACTGCCGGAAAAAACCATAACAGGAAACAGACGGAGTTTATAAGGGTGCACGGGGTGGCAAGCGCCGCTGCCCTTTGAAGGTGTATGGAACGCAAATTCGGGATAAGGAATTCCGTAGCCTGGTTTACTCAAGTTGTTAAATTCATCGTGGCGCAGACATCCCTGTCTGTGGCGCTGTATTTCGAGCTGAATCACAGGCAAGAATGCCTGTGCCACCTTGGTTAACGTGAATTTGGGATAAGCTTTTCGCCGGCCGCTCGCCGGCCGGTTGCTTGACACATCGCCGGAAACATTTGTTAACCATGACTTCTTATCTTGAACTCAGTTTGTGGAGGAACCACGAAGAGATTCAACGCGCGGGGGAAACCCACCGCGAGCTAAGCAAAGGCCGGCTTCTTCGCGGTTAGCGCCGCGAAAAAAAATCGGCACACGCCAAGTGCGGCCACTTCCGTAGCGGCGTGGTGGCGGAGTTTACGGCCACCAATAGGGGGCCGGCCTCGAGGAAACGCTCCACAGGCCAGCGCTCAGGCGGGCTGTGCAACACGCTGAGATGCAAAGCTCATGCTGGGGCGGGCCGCCGGTGTGCGCACTTTGCGGGCAAAAACCATCCGTGCCACCCAACCGCGCCATCCGGGGTATCCCACCTGGAAATAATATACAAATAATATACGCAGCAATGCCTGTCCGGGCAAATGGCTAAGGACCGACCTGCTCGACTCGGCTCGCACCGGGACCGAAGCAGCCCCCAGCGATGCGCGCAAAGAGACCGTACGGGGTAACACTTGCTCACTCATGACTTGCTCTCCATCCGGGCTTGCTCACTCTTGCAGCCGCCTTTCGCCAACCACCGTTGCCCGGTTCCCGGCGACGATTTTCCAAGGCGCTACATCTCTCATGGCCACGGCACATGCTCCGACAACGGCACCCTCGCCGATTGTCACACCGGGCCCTACAAACGCACGGGCACAAACCCACGCGTCTTTTCCCAATATAACCGGTTTTGTTACCAAAGGCAAGTCTATTTTTGAAAAATCATGGGTGCCAGCACAAAGATACGCCTCCTGGCTTACCATGCACCGGTCATTGAGCGTTATCGGGCCCAGGCAGTAAAGATTGGCGGCGTCGCCGACAATGACCATATCGCCCATTGTCAAAAGCCACGGGTAGTAAACCTTCACTGTGCGCCGGATGATGCAGTTTTTGCCAATTTTGGCACCGAAGCAGCGCAGCAGGAAGGCCCGCCAACCCGACCATGTGTGGAAGGAATAGCGATAAACGGTATTTTCCACCATGCTCCAAAGGAGCCTTTTAACTTTCCAAGCGGTTGGTACCGCTGATACCAGCCGTCCGGCAGCTAGGTCATTTGGCAAGGCAAATCCCCGCAATACATCGACCCTACGGCATGCCCAAAAGCCCCATGGCGAGCCAGCGCCCGCCCCGCCGCCTTTTAATGCCCGCTAAAATCAACCCTGTCGCGGTCCGTTTTATTACTCGGAGAGGCTGCTGGGCAGACACCTCACCTCGCGGTAGTATACACTGCTTTAATGGAAAGCATGGAGGTGCGGGGAGTTGAAGTTGCCATCCCCGGGGCGGCGCAAGGACGGATGCGCAGGTGTAAGTTATGCTCGACGAGGTGATCTATGGTTTTTGCCGATAGCCGGTTCGCCAACTTTTTACGCAAGGTGATCCCATCCCGATATCGACCGTTCGGGTACCTGCAGCACACGGCCATGCTTCGCAGCAGCGGCAGGGTGATGGCCGGGCCGTTCACGTCCATGCAGCATGTGGGGCAGTCCGCAGGTAGCGCCATGATTCCGAAAATATTGGGAATTTATGAACGGGAACTTGCCTCTTTGGTTGACGCGGCGGTTGCGGACCAGCCGGACATAATCGTTGACGCGGGCGCTGCCGAGGGGTACTACGCCGTGGGCTTTGCATTGCGGCTGCCGCAGGCGCGAGTGATCGCCTTTGAAATGGAACCGGCGGCGCGTGATTTATTGGCTGCGATGTCAAGGCTTAATAAGGTTACCGACCGGGTCGAGATCCGGGGTAAATGCGAGCCTTCCGATCTGCAGGGGGCCATAGAGCCTGCCCGTCGGCCGTTGGTCGTATGCGATGTGGAGGGTTACGAGGACAAACTGCTTGATCCCGTGGCGGTACCGGCACTATGCCGGGCCAGCGTGATTGTGGAGACGCACGATTTTGTTGACCGCGGCATCACGGACCGGCTGGCCCGGCGTTTTACCGCGACACACCGCGTGCAGACGATCTGGCAGCAGGAGCGCAGCGGGAGCGAATTTCCGTGGAAAACGCTCTACACCCGCTGCCTGCCGGGCCGATACCTGGACTGGAGCGTCTCGGAATGGCGTCCGGAGCGAATGTGCTGGCTGCACATGGTGCCGTTGGACGGCCGGTAATGAGGTGAAATCCTGGGCGTCAGGCCGCCGAGGGAAATTGGGCATCCGCGTTGGCCCCGTGGTTTGATGAGGTGGTGGCGGACGGGCGTGGAAGATGCGGTCGGCCGGTGTTGTGGGTTCCTGCGGGGCGCTGGATCAAGGCGAGGAAATTTAGCCGCCGGCCAGCCCGAACTGGGGCTTTTTCAGGCGGCGGATAGCGGGGCCGCCCCCGGCCGTCGCCACCGTTTGC
>JAKAEB010000031.1 GCA_021818445.1 Planctomycetota bacterium | reverse complement strand
TCCGATCTTTGTAAATTCCGGTTCCACTAAAAAAACAGTGCTCATTCGCACCGGTGTCGCTCGTCGGCTTATGGTTCAACGCCGCCTGCTTTCCGCGGGCAGGCATCGGCGCACCGCCACGCTGCAATTAGACCTGATGCCGCAGCACCGCGAATCATTCCCTCTGGCTATTCGCAGCCATTTCAGCCAGACTGTCAGCCTGGCGGGGTCGAATGCCGACCAAATCAAGCAATTAATGGACGAATATCCGAAGATGCCGCCCAAAATACGGGCGGCGATTAAAGGCGGCTACAACCTGCAGGTTCGATTGCAGACCACCAAATCGAAGGCGGTCAACTTACAGGCGGCGCTGGCATCGGTGAAGTCGATCACAACCCAGCTTGAAACATCGCTGACGTCCATGAAGAAAGCGGGAAAGGCATACGACAAAGCGGCCGCCGTGCTCAACCACGAAACGGGAATATACATACAGCTTACCAACGAACTGACCGCCCAAAAGCAAATTATTGAAAAGGCGACCAAGGCGGTGGCGCGTTACTGGCAGAAAGAAAAAATTAAAACCACGCCCCTCGGTTGAGGAAGTTTGGAAGCTGCCGGGCGAAGTAGAGTAAAAACAACAGCGGCGAGGTAGCCGGTTAAACCACCTCGCCGCTGTAATCCCGTAGGCTCTTTGCCTTATCCGCTTACGCGGACTTCAGTTGGCCAAAGGCTCAACCGAAACCCGATGGTTGGCCGCAAACGCCACCCGCCCATCGGACAATGCAAAGAGGCTGTCGTCCCGCGCCAGGCCGACATTTTTACCCGGTTTGAATTTGGTTCCACGCTGCCGCACGATAATCGACCCGGTCGTTACCACTTCGCCAGCATAGGCCTTAATGCCCAAGTATTTAGGATTGCTATCTCGACCATTACTGGTAGAGCCTTGTCCCTTTTTATGTGCCATAGTCAATTACCCTGTAACTAATCGACTAGCCAGCATTCGCACCGTGCGTCACTGCCAGCCACGTCGCTTCGATCATTCCAGACCCGCCATTTTACCGATAGCCGAGGGGGCGTCAAATCTGGTCTTTACGACAAGCGTGAAAGTATGTCCGATAACTGCATCGTTCGGCTTGCGACAACTGCCGAAGGCTCAATGCACCGGCCGAAGCAGCCACTTCCTCACCGTGATCGCGAATATTGGATGACCTGAATATTTGCCCGCCTGAAAAGTCAACGTATTTTTACCTTGGTGTAGCCTGATTTCCACCGGAGATGTCATCTGCCACATACCGTTGGTCCACGGAATGGTAAGAGTCACCGGATCGCGGCTCGGTGCGACGGAAAGGTTCAGATATTCCGTCGGCTTCACCGATACGATTTGCCCAACCAAACTGTACATGCCCGCGTGCGGCACGTCGACCACATAGCGGATCGGAATATTGCGGTGTTTGACCGGCTCACCATTGTGATAAGTAATCTGCGTGCCGCCCAAATCGCTTTTACTGATAATAATGCCGTGCAATCCATTTATTTGCCGTTGACCGCAGGCAGCAGGAATGGTGATAACCCCCGCCGAGTTCACCGTAATGTGCATGGCCGATCGTGGTACGGGTGACGCCTCGATTCTCTCAATTAAAGTCGGCCCGTATTTGCGGGCCAAGACGGCGTTGCTGGGTGTATGGTATGTCGGCTTGCCGGAGGCGATAATCGCGCGTGCTTCGTTGTTGGCGATGGCGTACCAAAATCCGCCAGTACCAAACGACCTCAGATTGGGCTTTTTCTCTCCGAGGGTTGCAGCTATCCATTGGGCTCGGAGTACCTTTTTGAACTGATGCAGGTGACGCCTTGCCTGCGCTTCCAAAATAAAATTCAGACCGTTGCAATGATCCCACCAGAGCCACTCCCACCCGGCGCTGAACCGCGTAATCCATCCATTGCGCGTCCAATGACTCAATGCCGCGTGGCCGCGCTGCCTGACGCCCCACGTCGGGATGCCAAAGGCGCGCTCGGCAAGTCGCCCTATCCATGCGCGGGCCCCACATTCTCCGCCACCGGCGATCAGCTTGGCCGCTTTTGAACCTGGCACGCATCCCAGGTCCTCGCGGTTGTAGCCTACATCCGTATGCACAATGTTGACGTAGTGCTCACCGGCAATATTGTATGGTTCGTAGTTCATGTACATCTTGCGGAACCAACTGATCTCTTTATCGCTGAATGGATCATCCACCACATAACGGCACTGCCAAGTGGTTAATGTCGGAAACGCCGGATCAAGTTGTTTTCTCTGGTACGCCCGTTGATAGTTCATGTAACGCGCTACGGGATGGTAAATCTTCTGCCACCGCAGTGTCGGTGCCTGCATTAAAGCCGTGGCCAACGCGAGGCGTTGAAGGATACCGCTGTGTGCATATGGGCTGGCCTTTTCGATGGCGGCATATATCTGCATCGTCAGGCCGTAGTTTCCGTTGCGGGCTCCATCCGCCGCCTGCATCTGCTTCATCAGCGCGGGGTTGGACAGCAAGGCATTGATCAACCGCTCATCAGCAGGTGATTGTTGGGCGAATGCCGCCAATCTCCGCGGCGTGGCGTCCGAAATAATGGATGCCTCCGCCAATTTATTATCCCACCGACTGCTGGACAGAAAACCGTCCACCATGGAGAGAATTGGTGCCCCAGTGGATCGACACTGAGCAATGGCCCTCATAAAAGCGTGGTTGGTCGTCAGGTAAGGCCGATGCAGCCCCTCCGCTTCATAAGCGTCCATAAAGGGGTGTACCATGCCAGGATCGACGTGCGGCACGGCATGTGAAATTTGCCTGCGCAGGTCTTTCAGAATCGCAGCATAGTGGGCCATCAGTTTCTTACCTGCGGAGGTAAGCACGACCGGCTTGGGGGCTTGTTTTCGCTGCATAGCGATGGTTGGACACGCCAAAACCAGCACGGCAGATACGGTGAGCACAACGCCAAAGTAATACGTTTTCATAAATTTACCCCATTTCCTTCCACCAGCACTTCGGATGAACGCACTGTACATTAAATGAGGGTCCGAGGTTGTTGCCAAGCTTCCCTCAAGCCCGCAGAGTGTCCCGTTCACTAACACCCGCATACAGAATTATAACACAAAACGGGACGACCAGTACTAGATATTGTCAGTCAGATTAGCTGCAAATATACAATCAATAGTTTCTTATGGCTTCCGTGAGAGCCATGAACAGCCTGACTTTTGTAGAAAAGAGAATTATAAAAATACGACATAGTGCCCCGCGTTCTCGGCGCTCCCCGGCGCGTCTGCACGGCGGCAATATCCGCGCTGGCATCGGTGCATCTACCGGGCCGCGATGAACCGCGCGTGCCGGAGAGTGCCGCCCGGCGGGGCACGCGGCTAAATGGGCGATGCGAACACACAATGCTTGCCCGTCCCTTATCCCCTACTCACATTAAGCATGACACCGGTTGATTATGCCTGCCAAAATGTCCGAGTTCCGGCTGAACCTGGATACACCGCTTCGCCACCACGACCGAGCCTGCGAAAACCCGCTGCACCACATCATGGATGGGGGCAGTTAAAAAACCGGTCGATATCCGCTACAATTCTGCTTTAGGCTCTTTTGGCCCAGCGGAGAAGTGTTTTATGATTAAACGGCGGAAAACCCGGCAAGTTAAGGTGGGGAATGTACTGATCGGCGGCGATGCCCCTGTGGCGGTCCAGTCGATGACCAGCGGCTACACCCACGATATCGACGGCTGCGTGCGCGAAATCAATAAGCTCGCGGCGGCCGGGGCGGATATTGTCCGCGTGGCGGTTCCGGAGCGGAAAGATACCGAAGCCCTGAAGGAAATCCTCAAGCAGGTGAGTGTACCCGTGGTGGCGGATGTGCACTTTCATTTTCAACGGGCGCTGGAGGCTGTCGAAGCCGGGGTGCAGAAAATACGGCTGAATCCCGGCAACATCAATGATCGATCGCAGGTGGAAAAGGTCATTGACGCCTGCAAAGAGCGGGGCATTCCCATTCGCGTCGGGGTTAATGAGGGTTCCATCGTTGAGCGTAAGGATAAACAGCGGCGTCTGAAGGAACTTGGTGCGGTTTTCAGTGACAATCGCCATGGACATCTGCTGGCGATCATGATTTCCAAGCTGGAAGAATATCTCGATATTTTTTACGAGCGGAATTTTTACGATATTGTCATTTCAGCCAAATCGATCGATCCACTGCTGGTCATCGACGCCTACACTGAGATATCGCGCCGCTTTGATCATCCGCTGCATTTAGGTGTCACACATGCCGGCCCCAAGGAGACGGGGACGATTCGGAGTGTGGTACCGCTGGGGACGCTGCTGGCCAATGGCATCGGCGATACCATCCGCATCAGCTATGCCAATGACCCCATTTATGAGGTGCAGGATGGGCTGGAATTGCTTTATGTGCTGGGCCTGCGTAACCGCAAGGGGGCAGAACTGATTGCCTGCCCCACCTGCGGGCGGATACAGGTTGATCTGTTCACACTGGTGCAGCAGGTAAACACCAAACTCAAAGAGCACATCACCGTCCCGATTAAAGTTGCGGTGATGGGCTGCGTGGTTAACGGCCCGGGTGAATGCGAAGGGGCCGATGTGGCGATATTTGCAGGCGATAAGCGGGGCATCATCTATGTGCAGGGGCAAAAGGTAGCCAACGTACCGGAGGAAAAGATCCTCGATGCCCTGCTGGAGCAATGCCGCCTGTTTCAGGATAAAGTCAACCGTGGTGAAGCCAAACTCGGCGAAAAGCTGGTGGACATTATCCCGCCGGATCCGATCGGCGAGCTGGGTTCGGGCTATGCGAAAATCGCGGCCGAAAAGGCCGGTGGCGCATCGCTTCCCATATTACAGTCTTAATACGCGAAAGACAGTTTCCGCATGTTTGATCAATTATCCAATCAATTCGTGTCGCTGTTCCGTAATATTTCCGGGCGCGGGCGCATCACGGAAAGCAATGTCCGTGAGGCGATGGAGCAGGTAAAACGCGCCCTGCTTGATGCGGATGTCAATCAGACGGTGGTGGATGATTTTACCGCGTCGGTGCTGGAAAAGGCGATCGGCCAGAAGGTGCTCGCCAGCATCAATCCCGAGCAGCAGATGGTGGCCATTGTCCATCAGCAGTTGACCGATCTGATGGGGCCGGTGGACCATGAAATTTTTTCCTTTACCACCGGACCGACCATCATCATGATGTGCGGCTTGCAGGGGGCGGGCAAAACCACCACGTGCGGTAAACTGGCGTTGTATCTCAAGAGCAAGGGTCGCCAGCCGCTGCTTGTAGCCGCCGATACGCAGCGTCCTGCTGCCATGGATCAGCTAGAGACGCTGGCGCAACAGGTGGATGTGCCGATCTATCGGGACGATCCATCGGTGGGGCCGGTGACGATCTGCCGTCGATCCATTGAAAAAGCCCGTCAATTGGGGCGCGACGTGGTCATCCTTGATACCGCCGGTCGGCTGCACATTGATGCTCCGCTGATGCGGGAGTTGCGTCAGATACAGCAGGTGGTCAAACCACACCACATTTTTTTAGTGGTTGACGCGATGGTAGGGCAGGATGCCGTCAACGCTGCCAAGGCCTTTAATCGCGAGTTGGAAATTAATGGCATCATATTAACGAAATTTGATTCCGACACACGTGGCGGGGCGGCGCTATCGGTCAAGGCGGTTACCGGAAAACCCATCCGTTTTATTGGTGTAGGCGAAAAACTCACCATGCTGGAGGAATTTCATCCCGCCCGTATGGCTGACCGCATTTTGGGGATGGGTGATGTGGTAAGCCTGGTTGAAAAGGCGCAGAAGGAATTTGATCAAGCCAGCGCCGAACGCATGCAGGAAAAAATTGCCAAGGCAACTTTTACGCTGGAAGACTTTCTCGACCAGATGCAAAGCCTGCGGAAAATGGGGCCACTGAAGCATATTCTCGGTATGCTGCCGGGGGTTTCGAGTCAATTGAAGGATGTGCAGGTATCCGACAAGGAGCTGGATCGGGCCGAGGCGATTATTCGCAGCATGACACCGCATGAGCGCAGTGCACCGGAGGAGATTAACGGGTCGCGACGGCGGCGCATTGCGCGGGGTTCGGGGGTGGCACCGGAGGATGTATCCAAACTGGTAAAGGGGTTTGAATCGGCCCGCAATGTGGCGCGGAAGTTATCGCAGCTTTCGCCCACCAGCCGTATGCGGGCGATTGAAGATCCGTCGATCTATACCAATTTTGCCGGGGCGACCGGCGGTACACATCAAACGCCCAGTCGGCTGACACCGGAGCAAAAGCGGCGGCTGCGCGATAAGCGTCGTCGCGGAAAATAAATAATTATTGCATACCGGGCTGACTGGGCAGCGGGCGTCCTGCTAGGTGCCAAATTGCCGCCGTAAGTGGTTTTGCTGAAACCCGGTGGAGCGCAGTGCTTCTTTGTCGATTTCCGATTCCAGCTCTTCAAGCCGATGGCGCAGGGCGGGGTTGGTGCGGCAGGCGTCTTCTATGGTTTTGACGGCATGCAGCACGGTGGTGTGATCGCGCCCACCGAAGAAGCCGCCGATTTCCGCCAGCGAGTGGTGCGTTTTTTTGCGTGCGAGGTACATGGCAATCTGGCGCGGCAGGGCGATGGACCGGCTGCGCGACTTACCCTGCAAGTCCGGCACGCGCACGCCGTATACCGAGGTTACCTGGCTGACGATCTGCTGGAGTGATACGATGCGATCGGATGCGGGGGTGGCTTCGCCAAGGGCCTTGACGGCGGTTTCCATATCATATTTGCCACCGTTGAGCATGGCGCAGCCATGAATTTTGCTGATGGCTCCTTCAAGCTCGCGCACATTGTCCTCATAGCGGCGGGCAATGGTGACAATGACATCCTCGGGCATGATGATGCCGCGCAGGCGAGCCTTGTGCCGCACGATGCCGCAGCGGGTTTCAAAGCAGGGGCGGCCGATGGGGGCGATCATGCCGTGGACAAAGCGCGATACAAGCCGCTGTTCCAGCATGGGAATCTCGCCGGGCATGCTGTCGGAACTGAGAATAATCTGCCGACCGGACTGAAACAGGGCGTTGAATGTATGAAAAAATTCTTCCTGCGTCGTTTCAACTTTGGCCAGAAAGTGGACATCATCGACAATCAGCACGTCGGGACGCTGACGAAAGCGATTGCGAAATTCCATTGTCGTGCCGTTATGCACGGCGGCAATGAATAAATTAATAAAATGGTCGCACGATACGTATTCAATATGCACGTCGGGCGCGGTTTTAAGCAGTGCCTGACATGTGGCCTGAAGCAGGTGGGTTTTGCCCAGACCCGGGGCACCGTGAATGAACAGTGGGTTGTAAAGCTTTCCCGGTTCACGTACCACGGCCTGGCAGGTGGAGTAAGCCAATTCATTGGTGGGGCCAATAATAAAATTATCAAAGGTAAAATCGGGCGAAAGAACCGTCTCTTCACTTAAACGCAGATGCGTTCCAACTGACTCCGGCTCATCGCAGATAAATTCCAGCGTGATAAGCCGCCCTGAAACAGCCTGTACCGACTGCGTGAAGAGGTCCTTGCAATGATGCACCAGATGGCGTTTTTGAACAATTGTCCGGCACGAAATGGTAAGTACACCGGCATTAAGCCCGATCGGCGTAAGTTCGGAAAACCAGGTTCGCACGATGGGCCCATGAAACTGCCGCAGATAGTCGTAAGTTTGATTCCATAGATGCGCGGCGTCCTGAGTGATGTCATCAAACTTGATCACCTTCGCATCCTCACGCTTGACTAAAGCCATGGTCCATCCACCCCGAAAGCACACTCTGCAGAGACCCGCGTCCACCGACCCATCGTCGCGGCTCGAATGGTCACCATCCGGCAAGCCGCCTCATCTCTACCAGTCCCACCCGCCCATGTTTTGGCTCTGGTGCGGCAAGTTCCACAACCGCACCATACTGCACACCCCGCACCATTATTGCGCCCCCGCCTCAGGAGCAATCCTCGTGCCGTCCCGCCATGCTGGCCAACCGAGTGCCATCAAATATTGATTCTCGCCACGACATCGTCGCACCGCCCCCACGCAGGTTCACCGATCGCTAAAATTTTTCAGCATCACCATCGACCATCTATCGTGACACATTTGCTTTCGATCAACAATGGGCCCGAAGTGGAAATTCAATCGCATCACGCCACCCCACCGACACTACGGTCAGCCATCACCTTTTCCACCGCTATTCGTTGGTGATCCCCGCAGGGCCACCCGAAAGAATTCTTACCGACAAGGGAAGATAGCAACGCTTGAAACTTGTGTCAATCTTTTGTGGGCAAAAACTTGAATAGCACTGTCAGCCAATCGTTTTCACTCATCCGCAAATCGCAATAAGCGATTCAATTAAAGGCGCGATTTTCAAAACATGGTATGTACATACATATTTAATGCGTCCCCGTTGCCTGAATGATGCCGATCTGCATCCATTGGGGTGCAGTTTGACATAGGCGGGGGCTGACTGATGCCCGATCAGCGGTGCAGGATTCGCCCGGGCGATATCGGCCGCGTCTTGCGGCACTTTTGACACTAAAAATGGCTGGTCTATAATCGCAACTCTCTGGGGAGCGACAAGACTGGTTCGGCGTCACATGTTTTCATGCGCCATCGGCCTTGTAGGCTTCGAGTCAATCAGCACCACATGTAGCCGTTTTGAGCGGCTCAAATGGGGTGGCGGTTCAACTTTTCGCGGAGGCATTATGCGGCAGTTGCAAACAAAGTATCGTGGTGAACAACAACGGTTGGCCCGACGGGCGTCGCTTAAATGCGCCTTAGTCGGTGCAGTGATGGTGGCGGGTGTCGCGTCGGCAATCTCGTTGCCGGCACTTACGCCACCCTCGGCGGTAGCTGCCAGTGCCCCTTCTCAAAAACTCACCAACGATGCCGATTTGTTCATGCACTACTCGCTGGTGGGCAACGTGAAGTTGGCGGCCGCCTTTGGCAAGACTATTTTGAACATGGCGCCCAATCCGGTCGATGCCCTTCACGCCTTTGAGGCTGCCGCCGATGGCCGAAATGTTACTGAAATCCTGATTGACAACCAGCAGGTGCCGTCACTTAAAAAGATATCCGCCCAGATTGAGGCGTTGCTCACCAAGGGCCATATGGCTGTGGCCCGCAATCCCAAGCGCATTATGCAGGCCATTGCGGCTATGGATCAAAGCCCCCGTGCTTACGTCGTATCGCGCCAGCGATTGCGGGCAGCAGGCGAGTTTGCCGTACCATTTTACATCCACACATTGAACAGCGCAGCGCAAAAAGCGTTGCATCCTTATGTCCTGCAGATGATGACTGAGATCGGCCGACCGGTTATCAATGCCTTGGTCCAGCAGTTGGCCACGTCGTCGGTCGCCGAGAAGGTGGAAATTATTCATGTGCTGGGCAACATCCAATACTCGCGGTCGCTGCCGTATCTGAAGGAAATTGCGGAGGATAAAAATGCACCCGCCGATGAACGTGCGGCGGCGGTATCGGCCATTGACCAGATCGACCCCACCGGCCTTTTCAATCATCTCAATGCCGCCCAGCAGTTTTTGTGGTTAGCCCAAGGTTATTTTAATCATCGGCCCTCGCTGGCCGCTAATTATCCCAGTGCGGCGACCAATCCTGTCTGGTATTACAGTCCCAGCTTGGACAATGTGACCGAAGTCGCTGTGCCGACTGCCATTTGGAACGATGTGCAGTGCATGCGCGCCTGCGAAGCGGCACTTCGGCTGGATCCGAAGTTGAGTCCAGCTATCAGTTTGTGGATTACCGCCAATCTTCGGCGCGAAGTTGATCTGCCATCCGGAATGACCGACCCAAGCTTGCCCAAACATTCGCCGTCGGCCGCCTACTATGCGATGGCCGCCGGGCCCCGCTACCTGAATCCATCCTTGCGGGAGGCACTCGCGGTCGGCAACAGCCGCCTGATCCTGAAGGTGGAAGCGGCTTTGACTAAAACCGGCGGTGTGTCGGGTCTGGTTTCGTCACCCACGAGTCCGTTGCTTCAGGCGATGTCGTATCCAGATCTCCAGGTTCGTTTTCAAGCGGCCTCGGCTTTGGCGGCGGCCAATCCCCTCAAGCCGTTTATCGGGTATAGCCGTGTGGTACCTATTTTGTCCGAGGCCTTGGCGCAAAGCGGCAAGCCGGTATGCGTTGTCATTGAGCCGTCAGCCCAGGCTAGAAATACCATTGCGGCCGGCCTGCGGTCGCAGTTTCATGTCATATCGGCCGCTACCACCAGCGAGGCATTTCAGATGGCCCGCAAATCTCCGATAATCAATCTTGTTGTGGCGCAGGGAGCGGCCAACATCCGTAACTTTGATCAATTGGCGAGCACCGATGCCCGGCTGGCCTATACGCCCTTGGTGATTATGGCTCATTCGGCGGCCGCCAGAGCCTATCGCGTGCAATTCGCCAATGAGCAAACAATCAGTATTCTGCCGGTTGGTTCTGGTGCCAGCGAAGTTGAAGCGGCCTACAGCAGTGTTTTGAGTAAACTTGGTGGCGGCATCCCACCCAGCCTGAAGTTGGCCGACGCCTTAGGTGCAGCCCATCAGCTTAAACTTATCGCCATGAACCGTGCATCAATTTACAACGTCCTGCCTGCGATATCAGCACTGCATATGGCTCTGCACAACCCCAATAGCAAGGTGGTTCTGGCCGCCGCAAGGGTGCTTGGGCAAACCCGCGATCCAATGGCCCAGCGGATGCTGGTGCGTGCGGCGTTGCATAGCTCCGGTGCCACCTCTGCCGTCCGTGCGGCTCTGTTTCAGAGTGTTGCTACATCGGCCCGCAATCTGGGCGACAAACTTACAAAAGGGCAAATTCACGGGCTTATTCGTGTCGCCATGACCAGCGGGAGCGCCGATGTAAAATTGGCGGCCGCTCAGGCGTTGGGGGCATTGAATATCCCCAGTAACCGGGCGTCGACGTTGATCTTGGGTATGCAAAACTGATTTGGCTTGGCAGAATGCGGCGGGCAAATCGTCAGGTGACGACCACCACTTAGCCAGCCGCCGCAGCAGGCTGTTACAGGTGATGAGATATGATTTGCCTTAACGCGTGAAGCGTCGGCAACGGGACGCCGAACAGGTACATGCCGATTATCACAACGACGATTGCGGTGGCAGCAAGCTGTACCAAGGCCAATAAAAAAGTTAAAACCTCGACTGAAGCGGCCAGCAATAATTGTCGCACGCGGCGGGCCGCTTGGTTGGAAGTTGCCGCAGCAATTCTGATCTGGTTAACGCAGTGTATCGATGCCCCGCTGCAAACCGCAATACCCATGGCGACGATTATTAAATAAACCGGGGCATGCACTTGCCAGCGCGGTATAGATGCGATCGCCACCAATCCGGCAGTGCCAATGCACATCGTCATAATAGCGGTCAATAGAAACAACCCGGCACTCACCGCGTAGTCAGCGGGTTTCGCCGGTGCGACCAGATAGCGAGCGGCCAATTTCATTGGCTTACTCCAGCGGCGGCCGTGGTGTCGAACCATTTTGATCGCCGCCCGATAGCCCAAGGGTCTGTTTGGAAACTCCGCCGGGAGCGTCTTGGGGCGGCAAACCGCCATCTGCGGCGTCCTCGATCCTCAACATATTCCAGAATATGCTTCGTACTTGCGTCCTTGCAACCATCCATTTTCCACCCCAATCCACGCGCATCGGACTTTTCAAACAGGCTCTTAAGCGTAGAACGCTCATCCGGCAGGTGTAATGCGGCTGACCGCGCAATTATTCCCCCCATCGCCCCACCATGATAGGCCGCGCGCATAGAGCATTTTTTTAAATAATTTGCATTTTCCATGATGGTTTGCTGTTTTTATGTGTGGGTAGACCTCCTGCATGCCACGAAGCCCATGAGATCCGTTCTAATTTCCGCAGATGGTCGTCGGCTTTAGGCCTCGAGAGCCTCGTCATCCGCCGCGCGACTGCTGGATTTGGTATGGATGGTACGTCCTGCAAATAATATCGTTAAAGCGGCACCGGGTGTCGCTCTGCCACAGACCGGATCGGCCATTTTTCGCCGCAGCAACATGCCGTTGGAATGCACGCCGGATATCTGCAACGATGCTCCACCAGCTACAGCGGCGGATACGGCAACGGCCGAAAATGCAGCAAAGAACGAATCATACACAACATGCCGAAATTGATCGTAAAACCCAAGGCCCACCAAGGTAAAATTGGGTGACACCGCGAACGCCGCGCTACTTCCCCCGGTTCGCGTAAGGGTCCATCGGTCCCTGGGCCTTAGAAAGTTCGACCTCGTCGGCGACGGCAGTTCACGTTGGCGCAAGACACCTCGTGCCGAAATATTGTTGAGAAACTTCGATAACACACGGGGAGTGGAATCGACCTTAAGAAAAAAGCGTCACCGATATCGCCAATGACATCACGGCAATGACAAACACGTCCAACCAAGCCTCGCTGATGCATCGCAATTTATGCTGCGCCACGGCAAGGGTTCCCGCAACCGCGACTACGCAAAATAGCAGGAAAATGGGGATAACCTCAAAATCTTCGGGCAGGCTGCCACCACCATACAACGGCAGAATGACCGTCGGGATACCGCTGTTGTTGGTGTAGGTGTAGATGCCGTGAAAATGCAGCAGAGCGTAGAACGTTACGCCAAATGCCAGCATGGCGATCGTAAGCGTTGCAGTCAGCGCCACAAGGCGGCGGGAGTGGACAGCGCGACTTAGTAACCTGCGATACATGGTGTAGGCCCTTTAACTTCAGGGCACCGTCGAAACGATGCCCAGAAACCCCAGAAGCAATGCAAATAGGCTCATATGGATGAGCATGCGAACAAAATCCTCGCGATCAGTCTCAGCGGAGTGCCCACTCCGCTTTCGCCGATGCAGCGCCGTTAAAATCAAAAGGCCAGGTACAAGACAGAGTCCGAAACCACGCGGTGCCGCCCCGCAAAGCGGTGTAAAAAGAAGAGATGTGACCAAAAAAAGCAGCCACTGAGACCAGCAGGCCAGCTTGACCAGATAGCGAAAGCCCGATGGAAACAACTTGGTTTTGGCACTCGAAGGTTGCACGCCGCGGCGAACCCACATAATGAAACACCTCAAAAAAATGTGGCCCCTCCAACCCCTGACGCGCACCGACGATAACTGATTGAAAGGTGAGGTGCAAACCATGGCCGCAACGCAAACTGCCACCCGCGAGGATCGACTAATGATCCTTCGAGAATGAGGCCCTTGTCGTTTGCAGGTTGATCGCTGGTGGTGCGGACGGAGGGAATGCAGGGATTGAATTGAAACCACCTGGGAAATAATTGGCTTGGGGTATCGGTATTCCATACGATCGGTGGTGTAGAAAAATCAGATTAAAAGATTGGCACGCGCAGCGCGGATGTGCGTTACCGAATAAACCCTGCCGGTAATCCGCCGCCGATGCAATGACTCAACCGGTGCTGGCCGATGCCACCATCGCCGCATCGTGCAAGTGGGCTGCCGGCCCCTCCAGCCAAGGGGTAAAAAATTCTGGCACCGGCGCGTCCGCATTGCATACTCGCCTACTACGGGCTTTTGGTCACAATTTTCGCCTCGAATGGGAGCGCCGGCCAGCCACCATGGTTAAACAAGTTCGGCACAGCCACATCCTTCCAGGCAAAGCGCACCATGACCGGGTGCGCAACGGCCGGAGATGAAAGCACCACGGTATTGCCACTGATGCTTGCGTCGGCAGCCTTGTAAGAGCCGTTTTTACCGGCGAGTTCAAAATAGTCCGGTGCACCGCCACCTTTGACCATCAAACCGCCAAACGTGTGTTCGAACGTGACAACCACGTGCCCGGCGTGAAAGGTGGCCGATTTGAACATTGCGCCCGACCATGTATAGCCGGGCATGTGATACGTCTTAGCCAGTGCCAGGTCGGCCATTCGGCGCGCGGCTGCCGGTTTATTCTTCGGATGGATATTTTTCAATTCACCGATGTCCATGGTCGGCACGATGCCGCAATTTTTGATGGTTTCCGCGGCTTGTTCCTCGCCCTGCCAGACCAGCGGCTCGTAAGAACCACCCTGCCAGTATTTGAAGGGCGCAATCTGCATGATGTAAAAAGGAAATGCCCCCTGATGCCAGAGCTTTCTCCAGCCGCCGATCAAGGCCTTCAGATGGTAATAATATTTTCGGTCATGGCTTAATACATTATTTTCCCCCTGATACCAGATGGCACCGCGAATACCGTAGGGGATCAACGGGGAAATCATGCCGTTAAATAAGGTTGTCGGGTTCTGGTGTCCATCCGGCTGCCAGCCAGTTGGTGCAAAGTCATAATGGAATGCATGGGGCATGCGGATGGCGTCGGATGTCCGCGGCTGGGGCGGGCATGGTAGGCGACGCGCCAGGCAGGCCGCCGCCAGTTGGCTCCAATGCATCATTGAACGCAAATATTGCTGCCTTTCTCTCATAACTTCAGGCAGCATGGTCTTCAGCCATCGGTTGTCGGTTTGCAGTTGGGGCACCATGCGGTAGCCTGCGGCCGGAATCCACGCTTCAATATTAGTGCCGCCCCAATCGGATTCCACCAGCCCGATGGGGATATGGAGTTTCTTTTCCAGCCTGCGGCCGAACATATAGCCAACAGCCGAGAATGGTGCCGTAGTTTTTGGCGCGCAAATCTGCCAGTGGGCGCTGACGGTCGATTTTGGGTACCCTGTGAAATATTTCTCCAGCATCGGAACGCGATAAAGTCTGATGTCCTGATGATGAGCCTTGGCGAGGATCGGGGCAAGATTTTTGCGTCCAAACCAGCCAGCCATCGGATACTGCATATTCGATTGACCGGTGCACAGCCACACATCGCCGATCAGAATATTCTTGAAAGTTACGCGTTCGCCACCGCTGGACACCATCAGGTTTTGCGGGTGAGAGTCTGCATTCTGTTCGGGCAGTTTTGCCATCCACTGCCCTCGAGTATTGGATTTGGTTTGGATGGTGTGGCCGTCAAATTGTATCGTCACCGCCGCACCCGGTGTCGCCCAGCCCCAGATAGGATCAGCCATTTTTTGCTGCAGCACCATGCCATTGGAAAACATGCTGGATATTTGCAGCGATGCCCCGCTGGCAACCGCTGTCAATCCGGCCAAGCCTGCAATTCCGAACGACGCGCAAAGCTTCAACACACGCCGTTTGCCAATAAACGCCTTTACACCCATGATTAACCTCCACCAAATGAGATAGTTACGTTAACACCTTCCATTTCCCCAAGACACGAAACTATATGTCAGTTTGCCCGCCTTGAACAGTATCAAAATGTCTCACGGAACGCATCATTTTTTGTCATCTACCCTCGACGTTTTTCTGGAACAGGGTTCCGGCGACACAACCGCCCTGCGTGATTACAATACCATTTATGTCCATAGGGACGACTCAGCCACGAACCGGTGGCACTCGATAGCGGGAGGATCGTCGAATGAAAAAAATGCTGGCGCGTGTTGTGCTCATAGCACTGTTTCTGATCATCATTGTTGTTATGATCGGCTTTTTTTCCATCGATGGTATTATTAAAAACCAGGTGCAGGTACGTGCCAGCAGCGCGCTGGGTGTGCCGACCTATCTGCAAAATGCCTCGCTCAATATCCTCGGTGGCAGCCTGACACTCAACGGCCTCGCCGTCGCCAATCCTGCGGGGTACCAGGGCAAATACCTGCTGACGATGGGAACGGGTGCGGTGACTGTCAATACCGGCAGTCTTTTGAGCAAAACGATTCAGATATCGGAGATATATCTCGACAACGTGCATATTACTCTTGATCAAAGCGGGCTCTCCAGCAACCTCGCGGACGTGCTGGCCAATGCGCACAAATACTCCGCTGCCACCACAAGTTCAGCACCGGTGGGAACTGCCCCGAAAACCGGTGCTCCGTCGACTTCTTCTGCCGCCGGTGGCAAGCGACTTGCCATCGGGGAAATCGTTATTCCCAACTGCTCGGTAACGCTTCGATTGGCGCTGGCTAAAGGGACCAATGGGGCGGGGGTAACGTTCAAATTGCACAAAATAATCATTAAAAAACCGCTGGATCCCAACGGGCGTCCCCTGCGTCTGGCCGATCTGACTACCGTGATCTTAAGCCAGATAGCGATGCAGATTGCCCAGAATTCTCATCTTCCCCAGGCGCTGAGCGGGGCATTGAAGGGCTCTTCAAATTTAATTCTCCACTCGCTTGGCAATGTACTCCAGGCCGGGGCCGGCGGTGCCAAACCCATTGGTAAAGACATCGGCAATGCCCTGAATAATATCTTCCATCAAGGTGGTTCAACAAAGTGAGGATACCACCCGCAGCGATAACGTGGCTGCACGTATGGCCCGACATTGCCATATTCGCTGCCACCTATCTGGGCTTGGCGCTGGGAGGGGTACCTAAAACGCGGCTGGATCGTTCCGCGATTGCCCTGCTCGGGGCAATTGCGGTGTTGCTGTTCCGCCGATTGCCATTTCACGACGCCATGCGGCAGATCAGCTTTCCCACCTTGGCGCTGCTGATTTCGCTCATGGTGATATCGGCCCAATTACGTCTGGCAGGTTTTTACCAGTGGGTCGTCCTGAGGATTGTGGAGGTTGCCCGTCGCCCGCGCAGCCTGTTGTGCGGCGTCATAGCCGTCTCGGCTGGTCTGTCGGCCTTATTTGCCAACGATGTTATCTGCCTCATTTTCACCCCGGTTTTATGCGTTGCCCTTAAACGCGCCGGACGCGACCCCGTCCCCTATCTGATGGCGCTGGTAACAAGTTCTAATATCGGCTCGGCAGCCACGTTAATCGGCAACCCGCAAAACATGCTTATCAGCCAGACGGCCCATCTGAGTTTTTTCGCTTACAGTGCCACGGTGAT
Source organism: Planctomycetota bacterium (assembly GCA_021818445.1). Taxonomy (GTDB): domain Bacteria; phylum Planctomycetota; class Phycisphaerae; order WQYP01; family WQYP01; genus JAJZGD01. Next base: position 30,642 of record JAKAEB010000031.1, on the reverse strand, counting down.
TCCATTGGTGCTTCTGGTGCTGGTCATCGACGGATTGCTTATCTGGTGGGTTTATCATCGGAGAATCCTGAACGTGGCTACAGTGCCGGGCAAAGCCCAGCCAACTCATGAAAAAATTAATCCGCAGTGGGGCGTTATCCGTAAAACGCTTTTCATCATGACGCTGCTTCTGCTCGCGATGCTGCTGGGGGATGTGCTGCATCTGCCGATTGTCATCTCCGCGATGACCGCCGCCGGGCTGGTGATGATTTCGCGCAAGACCCGGCCCAGCGATCTGTTTTCATTGGTAAGCTGGAATTTGATTCTGCTTTTTGTTGGGCTTTTCATTGTGGTTGGCGATATCCAAAGCCGCGAATTACTCGCCCCAGTCATTCATCACATGGCGAAGATGGGAGTCCATTTGGCGGCATTTATTCCACTTTCAGCCGTGACACTGGTGCTTTCAAATATTGTCAATAACGTTCCGGCAGTGCTGCTTCTTAAGCCCGCAATTCCGCATGCGGCTGTTCTTAGCTGGTATGTGCTCGCGGTCATAAGCACCTTTGCCGGAAACCTTACCATGCTTGGATCTATCGCGAACCTGCTCGTCAGCGAGCAGGCCAAAACACAGGACGTTCAACTGGGCTATATCGAGTACCTGAAGGTTGGTGTGCCGGTAACGCTATTGAGCACCGCTCTGACAATTGCGTATTTCACTTGTATAAGCCATTTCTGACGCGGGCTGTATCATTGGCTTTTTTGTGCCTTTGCGGTCCCCGCTAATGCGTGGCCCATAGCCGGTTAAACCAACCTTCAACAGCAGGAGTCTTTCCGAATAATAACGGGGCTACGACGGCATGGATTTTGGCGGATATCTTGAAGTGGGGGCGGGGGCGTATCGGGCAAGGATGATGCGCTGAGGAAGCCGCACCGCAGACGGTGGGCCAAAGACTTTCCGCCCGGCGGGCGTTCCGTTTTCATCCATGTGAGTTGTCGATGCAGCAGGAGGATCGGCACCAACTCTCAGGGGTGGCTGGGCAGGACTCCACCGCGACTACCTCGGGACCGTGGAACCGCGCTTCCGGCAGCCGCCTTACGCGTCTGGGGTGCCTGCACTGCAATCTCGCCGGATGGCGCATGTTTGCCGCGATGGCGTCATATCAGCATCATCATCGGATTTTCAAGCAGTGCCTTGAGCTTGCTCAAAAATTCCGCGCCCGTCGCACCGTCCACCACCCGATGGTCCGCTGAAAGGGTTACCGTCATCACCTGGCCCACCGCCAGTTGGCCATTTTTAACCACTGGCCGCGCCTCCGTGCCGCCGATCGCGAGAATCGCTGCCTCCGGCGGATTGATGATAGCTGTGAATTCTTTAATACCGTACATCCCAAGGTTGCTGATGGTAATCGTACTGCCCGTCATCTGATCCGCCTTGAGCTTGCGCGTGCGGGCCAGTTCGGCCAGTTGTTTAATTTCAGCCGAAATCTGCCGCAGGTTTTTTGTCTGCGCATCGCGCAACACCGGTACCACCAAACCGTCTTCAATGGCCACCGCAATCCCCACATGCACAGACCCATGCCGCACAATTTGCGTGCCGCCGAAGCTGGCGTTGATAGCCGGAATCTGTGTAACGGCTACGGCCACGGCGCGGGTAATAAAATCAGTAACGGTCAATTTCGCGGGGGCCAGTTGTTCATTGGCCGATTTGCGCAGTGCCAGCAAATTATCCATCTGCACATCAATACTGACATAAAAATGAGGAATGCTTTGCTTGGCTTCCAGCAGCCGCCGGGCAATCGTCTGGCGCATGTTTGAAAGCGGGATGGTTTTCGCCTCCAGTGCCGCCGGTGGGGCCATCGGTGCACTGGACGCCTTTGTTACCGCGGCGTCGGCGGGGGCATTAAGTATATCGCGTTTAATGATGCGTCCGTCCGGCCCGCTGCCAGTGATACCAGCCAGATTCACCCCTTTCTCGGCGGCGATTTTTCGCGCCAGGGGCGAAACCCTTATGGGGGCACCATTTTGCTGATGGGCCGTCGGCGTGGAAGCCGCAGGGGGCGGAGTAGGTGCGGCTTGGGTGGCTGTGGTAGCTTCTGCCTTCTTAGGTTCTTCTTTTCTGGCGGGGGCGTCGGAGGCGGGCTTGCCACCCGATCCGGTACCAGTGCCCGCCGCTTTGGCCACATCCGCGACTTTTTCGCCCGGTTTGGCCAGCACCACAATCAAACCACCCACCGTTACCTTTTGCCCCTCTGTGGCAATCAGTTTGGCAACAGTTCCCGGTTCAAAGGCCTCAAGTTCCTGTGTGGCTTTGTCGGTCTCCACCTCCGCGATGATATCTCCCGGCTTGACGACATCATTTTCCTTTTTGTGCCATTTCACCAAAGTTCCATCGGTCATGGTGTCGGAAAGTTTGGGCATCGTAATTTCCAGCGGCATGTGTGCGTCCTCTTCCTAGGTTAAAACCGTCCAGGGCGGGGCGGCCAATACACTCCGCCCGAACGCCTGAATTCTAGCCCCAATTGTGGCTCGCGTTAAGCGTCTGGTGATATTCAGCGCCAAAATTCGCGATGAGCAAACTCGGTGGCGGGCATTGAGCCGCCAGCCGCTTGCCGTTATTATCATCATAAGCATTGGGGAATGGTGTAACGGTAGCACAGCAGACTCTGAATCTGTTTGTCTAGGTTCGAATCCTAGTTCCCCAGTTTATCTGCCCATCGTGCCTCACCGCGTCAATCGATGTCAAGTTGCGACGAAACCCTTGGGCGAACGCATACTCGGCCGGGTGATGGGGAAACGCGTTGTGGCCTTGCATTAAGCTGCTGATATGGTAATTTTATTGGTGAAAAGCCGCTGTGCAGCGTGGTGATTACAATTTGTTCCCACGAATATTTGGCATGGACGCCGCCCGGTAAGCCGCTGGTTTGGAACGTCCTCCCCATGCCTCAAAAACGCAGTTTCAAAAGCCCATCGCCCCTCACGCACCGGGACTATTCCTTCCGTTCAGGCAGTAAAACCGTTGCGCGGCTCGCTCTGCTAACCCCCTCTTACTTGATTTGAAGGCGGTTGTCGGCCACCTTTAGGGTACCATCAAAAGTTGTGGACGGAGGAAAAAAGGCGGCGTAACCTAAAGGTTGTTTTTCGATGTTCTTTTTTAGGAGTACGCCACCATGAGTAACAGTATGACCGAAGTGCTGCAATTTCCAAGTCTGGTGTGCAGCGATGCCTTGACGGAGGTATTGCGTGCCGGGGCGCAACGTCTTCTGGCCCAGGCGGTGCAGATCGAGGCTCAGCAATGGATTGAGGCCCGTGCCGATCAGTTGGACGCCCAAGGCCATCGGCAAGTGGTTCGCAACGGCTATCTTCCCGAACGGACGGTTTTGACCGGCATCGGTGCAGTGGCTATCAAGCAGCCGCGGATTGAAGATCGTCGTCCCGAAGGCCAGCGTGAGAAATTTGACCGGAAGATTTTGCCGCCGTATCTGAGGCGAACGCAAAGTCTGGATGAAGCGATTCCTTGGATGTACCTGTACGGGATCAGCACCAACGACATGGCCGAACCATTAAAAACCCTTCTGGGTACGGCGGCCAAGGGCATTTCGGCTGCAACGGTAAGTCGGCTCTTGGAAAGCTGGAAGCAGGAATATGCCGGCTGGAATCAGCGTTCTCTGGCGGATAAGCGGTATGTATACGTCTGGGCCGACGGGGTATATTTCAATATCCGAATGGAAGAAGACCGGGCCTGCATCCTCGTGCTGTTGGGTGCCACGGCGAAGGGCGAAAAGGAAATCATTGCCATCGCCGACGGCTACCGGGAAAGCGAGCAATCTTGGACGAACTTGCTGCTGGACTTGAAGCACCGTGGCCTGACGACCCCACCGAAATTAGCCACAGGTGATGGTGCCCTGGGCTTCTGGGCGGCGTTGGAGAAAATCTATCCGGAAACCCGCCAGCAGCGGTGCTGGGTGCACAAGGCTCGCAACGTACAGAGTAAACTGCCCAAACGCTTACACGGCCAGGCCGGCGATGCAATGCGGCAAATCTGGATGGCCGATACGAAAGCCAACGCCGAGAAAGCGTTTGATCTGTTCCTGGAAACTTATCGGGATAAATATCCGCCAGCCGTGCAATGCCTGCAGAAAGACCGGGAGGAGCTGTTGACGTTTTATGACTTTCCGGCCAAGCACTGGACGCACATCCGCACCACCAATCCGATTGAGAGCATCTTCTCGACGGTGCGGCTCAGGCATAACAAAACGCGAAACAACGCTGGACGCAAGGCCTGTCTGGCCATGGTTCATAAGCTCTGTCAGAGTGCCCAGCGGGGCTTTCTGCGCCTCAATGGTTCGGAATTAATACCGGATGTCCTGGCTGGAATTAGATTCGAAAATGGAGTCAAAAATGCCGCCGCCTGATTCCCCCAATCCACAACATTTGACAGTAGCCCTCGTACTGCCGGAAATACTACGGCGCGAGGTCGAACACCGAGGCCTATTGCGAGAGGGCACCTCCTTGGCGACGCAACTCATTGCCTGGGTTGAGATGGGGTAACAAAGACCCGCCGAATTTTCGCTGCGTTGGACGTGACGCAGTCCAATCGATTATTTGAACTGATCGAGGATAGTCTGGGCGGAGCGCGGCAGATTTGCGAGAATCGGGCCAATTCCGGGGGTGCCCAGCGCGCCCTCAAGAATCGACGCGAACGTGACGTCGTACTTGATGGAATGCACAAAATACTTGCCCTGCTCAATATCGGTAGCGTCGAAGAGAAGGTCCGCGACCGGGTTGTTGGCGCACCGGGCGGTGGCGCGCCAAAGAAATCGTGGGAGTGGCTTGGAGAGAACTTCGTGGCGTAGGTCCGGCGACAGCGCCTTATCATAATCACCGAAGATGTTGCCCTTAAGATCGCTAACGGTGGTCAGGTAAATATCCCACTTCAGGCGCTCGGCCAGAGGCACAACACCGTGATCGCGGAGGAACTCGATGAAGTCGTCAAAATTCAGTACCGCCGATTGAACCAGTTCGAAGGGAATGCGAATCTTGTGATAGAGCAGTACCAGAAGCATCTGCGGCACGAACCGCACCGCGTTCGTGCCGCCCGCACCATCCTGCCAAGACGTCGAGAGGGACCAGACGATTTGCGGATCAGCATCGGTGCCAACGTTCACGGTCACTCCGTCGAGCCGCATTCGTGCAAACGGCCCTACCTGGTCATCGTGGGCGTAGACGCGGTCGATGAGGCATGATTTAGCGAGAAAACCACTCGGCCCGCCGACGGCTTTCGATGCGCCATCGCTTCCAAAACCTGTGACAGCCACAGCATGTTGCCCCATATATCGATTCCCGCCGTTGGCGGTATCGAACAGCGCGCCCAATAGGAGCGTTGGCACCCGACCACCGAGATAGCCATAAAGCGTGCTCTTGAACACAAACTCGTCGGTTGCGCTGATAACGACTGGCTCAAGGCCCACGCTGCGCACGGCGAGCGCCATTTGCTCTGCGGATAGGCCGGAGTTTGGCAGGTTGCGGGAGCGGCCAGCCAGATTCGTGCTCGCCGCTTTGGTAATTTCTACGGGCGACAAGATCGCATGCTGGAACAACATGCCAGTCCCATGAAATGCCGACCATAGTGCGCTGGTTGCACAGGCGGCGACGACGCTGTCCTGCTCCTGAAATGCCAATGTTTTCACGTTCAGCGGGATGCCGAACAAGCTTGCATCGTATTGGCGGGTGATCGGGTAGCAGCGGCAACCCTGGCCATCGTCATAGGTGTGCAGGCATGTGCGCCCGATCACCGTAAATGGAAGCGGTTTAACGACAATAAATCCGAGGTAATTCTGCTGGAGGACAATCGGCGTGAGCGCACCGGCTTCGCCACGCAACAACTTCACAAGGTCAGCGGTGACGAAGGGGTGCTTGAAGAAATGCAGGCGTGTGCAGCGGCGATCATATTGGTGATGGCAGCGAACATAGTACGCGGCGAAATCTTCAAGGAAATCGCGATCAACATATTCGTTCTCGACCACGATGGTTTTCGCGGCGAGTTTGCCGAAATAGCTGTCGAAATAGGCGCACTGTGTCTTTGTGGCAATTACCCTTGGGTCCGCCTTGGCTTTATCCGCGAGCAAACCTCGGAGTGTAGCATTAGAATAAGTATGGACCTCGTAGGGGGTCATTCAGGATACCACCGCGTCAAACCGTGATCGGCTCCTGGAGAGCCTTTGGATCAACCCGCTGCGCAGAACGCAACCGATCCGCCGTTTCCACGGTCCTACGCACGGTCTCCTTCAAGGCAGACTGGCCTTGCGCAGACGACAACAACTGGACAGCCTTCTGGACTAAGCCAGCAACTTCCCTCGCGGTTGTCTGTTTGGTAAGAGCCTGTGACGTGGACATCCGGAATCTCCTCTGCTGTCTTAATGTCCGAGAGCTTAACGCGCGGCCAGCCCCACAACAAGGCCTCCTTCGCTTTATCGGACATCGGCGCGATGGCCTTAAGCCAATCTTACCACCCTTGCCACTATATACCGAAATGGGCGGAATAGTCATGCTTTTACCCGCTTTTGCCGATTTTCCGGGCCTTCTTGACCGGCCGCTTGGAGGCAGGCGAACCGAACGGCGGCGTCCATTGCCTTGGGTGGTTCGATGAAGCTGGCACACCTCAGGACTTCATTACCCCGAACCAGAATCACCGAAGCCCCTGCATTTTTGGCCGATTCCCGCAGTAAAAACGAAAAAAACTGTAGCGACGCGTTACTCGGGCAACTGCGGCGTGCACTGCGGCGGGCTGTCGGGAAGTGCCTTGGGCACCATTGGGCTGATGCGCGCAAAGCCGTAGCGGTCGAAATAGGCATGCACCTCGCCAAGGCCGTTGACGGCGTGGCCATACTCGGCGATCACCCGATCTTCGAGGCGATCTAGGTTTCCGTAACCGAATGGAATCTGCGGCCCCGGAAACGCTCTCCCATTCGCGATTTCTGTCACGCGCTGGCAAGGACAGATGGGAATTGTCGCACCACGCTTAGCGTGACGGTGGAACCAAAGGGCAAGCACCAAAGCATCGAAACGACATGGTGGGTGGGCCCAGTCCATCAGTGACCCATCGAAGTTCAAGTGGCGGTAAACCGTGACCTCTCCATGGTCCCATTCGACTAATGGCACTGAGAATAAGATGGTAAACGTGCCGAGCGACCCGTTGCTTCCCGACCGATAGCCGCTGGAAAGAACGGTCATGCGGAGGTCCTGATCAAGCCAACCCATGTCCGCGAGAATCTGGACGAATCGCTCGGGATGCTTGTAGCCAAACGGCCAGTCAAATATGCGGGTGCCGTCGCCTGCGAGCCATTCTTCGCGGACGCCAAAGTATTCGGTCAGCCACGCGATACGCTCGGCGGTGAGAGACTGCAGCAGCGCCTGTGGCTCGCTAACGTGCCCTAACGTCCAGCCCCAATTTTCCGGGACAAATCGCAATAATTGAGCGCGGTTGATCTGCTGGCCATCGAGCAACTGCTGGAAGCGATCCACTACTCGTTGCGCATCTTCAGGTAGCGACAGCTTTCCGCCGCTCAAGAAGAAATTTAAGTGATTGGTGATCGAACCAATCAGGCTCGCGTTAGCTTCAACGTGGACCAGTTTGCCCTCTGCCATTCCGCACCTCGCCTACTGAAGATCATTCCTAATCAAGTTGAAAAACATTATACAGACCCGAACCTGGGTTGGGCTAGGAATTTCGTGCGGCGTTGAACCGTCGCCAAATCGCAGTGCCTGAGGTCCCGCCGTAATATCCGGCTCACCAGTTGTTTTTTTGGTAGCCCAATAGCATAGTTCACCTGTGAATACTGCCTTCCCACATTCCCATTGGTTCTAGAAAACCAAGGGACACACTGGGTACCCGCCAACAGAAGCTTGCACGGGAGATGGGCGCATCACCGGAATCTGTGACATTCCGGCAGGTTGGCGGTATGATCACGATGTGGTCGCTGCGGGGTTCGTGAAGCCGAGAAGCGTCCCGCCGAGGTAAGGAAAAGGCGGGATCGGGCGCGCGGACGACGGGCCTAATCACCCCCGACAACCGCCCCATCTGGCTCCGCCCGGCCACGCCATATTTCCTGGATCAGAAGAAGGGATTGGGGGAGCGCGGGTCACATATCTTTCGCGCCTGCAACTGCACCCCGGTGAGCGTGACGACTACCTGCCGTTGAGCGAATTGGCACGTGCTGCAGGGCTGGGTGCGGTTCCGTATCGCCGCGGGCCAGGATCGCGGATGCAAGCAAACTGGGTTGCGTTTATATCAGCCGTCCATCGAGCCAACCAGAACCTCCGCCGCCGGACAAGCTGTTGCGTGCCTCGTCGAACTCCCGCGTAATTGTATCCCGGCTCGGCTGCGGTGCGGGCTTAACCGGCGCTGCTGGCTGCACCTGCTGCGGCGGAATGCATGCGACATTGCCCATGTCCGCAGCCGCAGCCTGATAAACTTCCAAGTCCCAGGCATGGTTGGCCGCACCGTTGGTGACCGGCTGCCATACGGGTCGGCCGGTGCGCCGATCCAGAACTTTATGTTCACTGGAAAGTTGACGCAGATATTCTTGTGGAGTTTGGTCATAGAGCTGCCACTTGTCCCGACCATCGGGCATTTTTTCGGTCATCAGCCTGGCCAACATATCTTTGTAATACACCGTATCGAGAATTCGCAGGTCCACCGGCTGCTGCGTGCTGCGCGGTGTGAGAACTGTAGATCGCCAAGGTTTATCCATCTTTGTAGAACTGCCCTTGATCGGAATGATCCTCGGCGCTCGCTGATGGGCGAACACATACACTTCGTCCGTTCTATGCCCTGAATCAATCAGCATCGCAGGACATCGCATCAGCCCACGATTGCCTTCAATCGGAAACAGGCTCTCAAGACACACCCGGTACAGTTCATCAAATGAGAATACCATGCCCGAGCGGATAAGCTGTGACTGAAGACCATAGCCCCAGGCACGAATCGCATACCAGAAGTGGTCCATCTGGACATCGGCTGTCGCATAAATAACCGACGCCCAAGATGGAATGATATCCATGGGGCCAACGTTTACTGGTTGCATCTTGGTCTGCAAGCTTTCGCTGGCGAGGTGGACCATCTGCACCTCAAATGGTTCCGCCAGCCAGGAATTGCGGAAGTTCTGCAATAACGGGGGTGAATCCTTGCACCGCAGGAACTCGGCTGCCGCGTCACTCCAACTTCGCCAGGGCGAATACAGGGCCGAGATGCGAAAATCCCACGGGCCACTGTCAAATGTTGTGTATTGGGGGAATCAGGCGGTGGCGAGGCACTTGAGGATATGCCAGCTCCGGCCCGAGGATGACACAAGTACCATCTTTTCCTGAAAAATCGACTTCGTGTGTCACATGTGTCACGTGTCACACCGTGTAATGTGCGGCCAAGGTTTTGAATCCACCGGCCGCCGTCGGCGGGGGGCGATTATCCAAAAGCGGTATTGGCCGGGCAGTGCAACAAAAGGTGATTGAGTAGAAGTAACGTTGCCAGCAACTGACCGTTCGATGGAACATTCGGCGGCTTCCACGCAGCCCCGTGGTGCAGGGTTGGTTTAATGGACCAGACCCTGTCCCAAATCCGTGAATGGTGCGCACACAGGTTCCGCACGTACACCATATGGTGCATCCACGATTTAAGGGTGTCCGGTTGTATTCCATAACGCGATCCGACTGGCTTCTGATCATTCCTCATCGCCCAGTCCGGTCGGCGCATAAAAAAACCGGCCCATCATGCGCATCAACCTTGCGGAAGAGAGGCGCGGCCGGTGTGTTGACCAAACGGTACACCCATTTCGGAGATCAGTCAATGTCATATTTGGCTCATATCGACATGGGGTGTGGCAATTTTTTCGGGCGGGGGTGAGATCGCCGGAAAATAGCCGATTGACGGCTTTTCCCAGGACCTTCCTGAAACCCCCAGACGGGTGAGGGCACCCGCGCCCCCAGGAGTGTCCGGAAAAATGGCCACGCCCGTTCAATCTGGCGGCGGATTCGACATTGACCGGTGGGCGGTAACGTCCGGGGTTGCATGTTCTGGCCCGCAGTCGATCATAATGTGGACTGTGTATCGGCATGTAAACGGTATGACGGATCGATCGTGCATACGATAATGCGCAATTCGGTCTGGAAAGTATTTCTAGTGTTTACTTAGTATCGAGGTGCACCGTGGTAAAACAGATGACGAAGGCAAAACCGTCGCACGATGAAGAGGCATTCCCCGAGCGGCTTGTGCATATGTATTTTTCATTTGCGCCGGCCAAAATATTATCAACCGCCCTGCAGTTGAAAATTTTTTCACACATCGCCGCCGGCGCTGACACGGCGCAGGCCGTCGCCAAAGCCGCCCGTACCGGTGAGCGCGGCACACGGATGGTGCTTGATGCGCTGACAGCGCTGAATCTGCTGGTCAAACGGGGCGGCAAATACCGGCTTACGCCCACGGCCAGCCGCTATCTCGTGCGTGAAAGTGCTGACTATTTCGGTTCCATGCTTGAACACGACGCTCTGTGGGACGCCTGGGCACCGCTGGCGTCGATCGTCCGCACGGGCCGACCGTATCGTAAAGTTGAACAGCAGAAAAAGGCTGAAAAGTTTTTCCCCGCACTGGTGCGAAGTTTGCATATTATGAATCGCGGCCCGGCAAACAGCGTGGCCCGTCTGCTGGGTGCGGGAACCACGCACCATGGATTGCAGGTGCTGGATGTTGCCTGCGGCTCTGGCGTGTGGGGTATTGCCGTAGCGGAGGCCGATCGTACGGCGCACATTGTTGCCCAGGATTTTCCCGGGGTGCTTGCGACTACGCGTCAATATGTGCGTCGCCACAAGGTTAAAACCCAATTTGACTATTTGCCCGGCGATCTTAAAAGCGTAAACTTCGGTGCAGGGCGGTTTGACGTGGCACTGCTGGGGAATATTGTTCATTCGGAAGGCGAACGCTCATCACGCCAGCTTTTTAAACGTCTGCATCGCGCTATGAAGCCCGGTGGACGTGTGGCCATCATCGATATGATTCCGAATGACCAGCGCAGCGGTCCGCCATTTCCAATCTTTTTCGCACTTAACATGCTTACCAATACCACCGAGGGTGACACGTATACGATGGCGGAGTACAAGCAGTGGCTCACGGCGGCGGGTTTCCATCGGGTGCGGGCCGCACCCATCGGGTCTCATTCGCCGGTCATTATTGCCACGCGTGTATAATGTGCCGACCCCGCGATGGCGGGATATATCCGACTACCGCAGTCTGGGTGGATATCATTTGGGATACCCAGTATCGTGCATAGTCGCCGACAGTAAGGAATCAGCCATGAACCGATTGGACCATGCATATCAACTTAAGATAACGCTTCGCGGCAGTAAGCCACCGATTTGACGCTCGTGTGGTGGGGCGGTTAGCATCAATAAACATGCTGGAGCCGCCGTGCGGCACCGGCAATCAGCACCGGTTGGCACCAGAACTGAGGCATAATCCATGCGAAAACCCACATTAAAAGTTTGGCAGAAACCGATGTGGCTGGTGCTTGCGGCGGCAATGATGGTCGGCGCGGGCCGGGCGGGGGCAACTGGCCTGAGCTTTAATAAGTTTGTCGTATTTGGAGACAGTCTCACCGATGTCGGCAATTTAAGCCACGCCGATGACGGTTTGCTGCCGGGGCCCCTTAGCAACTACACAACCGGTATGTTTACGGACGGGGCGACGACAACGCCGTCAACGACGATCGTCGGAAATTATGCATATCAGTTGAATAACGCACTGGGCTTTACTACGCTGCTGCCGAGCGCGACCGGGGGAACCGACTACGCCTACGGCGGGGCGGTGACGGGCCAAAGTCTGACCTATTCCGGCATCACTGTGCCGGGCATTGACACGCAGGTTAATAGCTACGTAGATTCGGGGCCGGCCAATCCGGCAGATAACTTGTATCTGCTGTGGGGTGGCGGCAATGATATTCTCAATGCGGCAGAGGCAACGGGTGCAACGGCATCGTCGATCGATCAGGCCGCGACAAGTGCCGCTACCAACATGGTGGACAATATCAAGGCACTGTACCAAAGTGGTGCCCGCGATTTTATCTGGCTTAACTTGCCCAACCTGGCCCTGACGCCGGAAGGGAGCGGTCTCCCGACTGCGGCTTACTTAGCTCCGGCAGTTGATGATTTTAATTCCAGCTTCAACCAGTATGTGGCGCAGTTGATGTCCACGTCGTACCCTGGCCTGAAGCTGGATGCTGTCGACGTTAACACTTTGTTTAATAAAATAATCACAAATCCGACAAGCTACGGCTTGAGCAATGTAACTGCTGAAGCGCAGGGGCAGCGCGGCGTCAACCCCGACAAGTACCTTTTTTGGGACGGCATCCATCCCACAACTGCGGCCGATCAGCTATTGGTTGAACAGACTGCACCGGGCATTATGGCCACATTTGGTGGGTCGCCTGCACCTGAGCCATCGAGTTGGCTGTTGCTGCTGGTGGGCGTGGGGTTTTGGCGATTAATGCCACGTGGCATCCCTTCGCGTCGCCGATGACTGGTTGATCAGGACGCGGGGCGTCGGCGTTTTATCCCGAGCGCCAGCCCGGCAAAGGCCGCGAGTGCAATGGAGCACTCAGCGGGTTCCGGCGTGACGACGGCGGACTGCAGATACCCGACGGGCAAAAACCCGGGGGTTACAAGCCCATAGTCCGATGTCATTGTCAGCGGCAGCGCTCCATTGGCCGTGGCGTACAGGGTGCCAGAGTCAATTAAGGATGTCGGTGCCAAAAAAGCGTACACGTCATTACTGGGTAGCGGTACCCCACTGCTGCTGAGGATATTAATACTGCCTGCACCGCCGCTGCCTGTAATGGATAAAGTTTGCTGCATCAGCGAACTTGCGAAGGCGGTGGACGTTGAACTCAAGCCGATATTAAGACCATTTATGGCATTACCGCTTAAATTGACGACGAAAACCCATTGATAGCCCGGAAATACGTCGGAATATCCCGGCAGGCCGCTGCTTCCAAGCAGAACCGCAGCCAGTGCGTGGGTCGGTGCATTGGTCGCCAGCGAGCTCAATACTGATGAATTTGCGTGTAGATTGGCCAGAATACCGTAAGGAGCTGCAACTCCGCCTGCGAGATCCGGTATGTTTGGAGTGCTGACTGCCGACGCACCTTGTTGAAGATACGGGTTGGTGCCGCTTGGGCCGGAGCCGTATTGGGGTGCCGCACCAACCGCATCGGGCAGGGATGTAATTTGGGAGTTAGTCTGCACAAAAAAGCGTCCGTTGGTTGCATTATTGAGGCTTGCATTGCTACTGCTGGCAGAGAAGGTGCCTCCAAGGGTATCAAATACACCATAGGCAGCGTTGACCGAAGAACCGGTCAATTCAATCGTACCGCCGGAGCCTGCACCGCCGGTGCCACCATAACCGCCAGCACCACCGTTGCCGCCGTCACCACCGGCACCGCCGTTGCCACCATTACCGCCACCCGCCTTAACCGAGCTGCCGCTGCCACCCGCCGCGCCGAGGAGACCGGAGCCACCTGCAGCACCGGGTGTGCCAGCAGTGCCTTGGGTGCCAGTGGTGCCCGCTGCACCCGTCGCTAAAATACTTCCATCAACAGTCAACCGTCCATAGGCGAATAGTTCAATGGCCCCACCGCCACCACCACCTTGGCCACCTTCGCCGCCACTGCCACCGTTGCCTCCACTGCCGCCAAGACCACCTGCGCCACCGTTGCCACCGCCCGCGCCGGTTGTGACAATCGTCCCGCCGCCACCACCGCCACCACCCGCACCGCCGCCAACGCCACCCGTGCCGCCACCGCCACCACCTTGTCCGCCGCCACCGCCACCACCACCGGCCCCACCGGTGAGGTAGTTGGGTTCTGCGATGTTGCCACCGTTTACCCCATTGGTACCAGAGGCTCCAATAACGCCGGCGGTGCCGGGCTTGCCGCCACCGCCACCGCCGCCATAGCCGCCGGCCGTCGATTGTTGACCAAATGTACCCCCCGCGCCCCCCGAGCCGGGGTTGCCACTTAGGCCCACTGCTCCGCCAAGCCCAAGATTAGCTCCACCTGTACCCGCTAATCCCGCTCCTATCGTCGAGCCATAGCCGTTGCTGCCTCCAACACCAGAAGAGCCGTTCCCGCCTGAAGTTCCGGGAGAGCCTGCATACGCTGCCCCGGCAGCGCCCGGTGCTCCGTTGCCGCCGCCCTGACCGATTCCACCGCCACCACCGCCGGCCCCACCGTTGTTGGCACTATTTCCCGCTGGCGGATTGCCGCCCGTCCCACCGTACCCACCCGATCCACCGGAGCCGCCATTACCCCCGCCCGGACCGGCGCTGAATCCGTTCGCAGATACATTGATCGTTACGCCACTGCCGAGATTTATATCGTTATATGATTCGATGATTAAAGGTGCATCGCCGGAAACAGATATGGTGTCTCCCGGATTAAACGTCACATTGCCGCTGAATAAAAATACAGCACCTTGCGACGTCAACGTGGATACCATTGTGCCGCCGGTGGCCGTGCCTCCGCCTACAGCCATTTGGGCATTGGTCGTGTCAAACACATAATTTGTCGCCATCGACATGTGAGCGCCGGTTGCGACGGCGGCGGCCGCCATCGCGGCCAAAAGTTGCAGTTTCATCCATCATCTCCGTCAAAAAGGTAATTCGGTGCGGATAATCGCGGATAATCTATGTTTCGGTAATCTGGGCGACAGCGCCGGGCCGAGACGACGGGCATGCCGTGCACTTTTTCCACTCAGGCATCCCGATAAACAGGCCACTCATCTGCCGCTCAATGACTCTATGGCCCCATAAATTCTCTCCCAGACGTGCATGATTGCTACCAATCCCGTCTCATTCGATATTATAATGAACAAATACGACTTTTCAAGCTGAAAATAGTGCAGAATTGTGTTCGAAGCGACGCACATGCCCGCTGTGTTGGCCATTCAGACATGGCTACCGGTTTGCCGAGAACTGGCCAAACGGGCACCACCACTTTAAATACTGCCGATAAATTTCGCAGTATAACGCACCAGTCAATCGTTAATTTAACACCTGATGATGGCCAGTAGCAACGACAACGTTGCACGCGGCCCAACGCCGCCTACATGGCTCAGGGTTTGACCGGCGAGATGCGTTGCTTCGGACAGGCTCCCGGGCGGAAACGGCATGATTATTCTTCCATCAGGTAAGCAACATAAACTGGCCGCGCTGAGTACAGAAGTTAATATGCTGCCTTATGCCTCATCGGCATATCCGTACTTTAAGTTGATGGCCTCTCGCCAGCGATCCAGCGTTTGCATGTTACCCAAGGTATCTGCCCAATTCATGGCGGGGGCCGGGGGTTCCTGCAGCCCGCCTGCAATGGCCGCCGCCACCACGTCCGCTTCCAACGCATAAACATCGGCCGGCGCATCAATGGCCAATGTCATCGGCTCACCATTGGGTCGATGGACGATGATGCGATTGCCACTTCGCCGGGGCACCCACAACCATGGAACTTCAATACGCCCTTCGGAGCCGGCGATATGCACGGCGTTTGGCAGATCGCACCGGACAGCGGCATTCACGCAGGCCAATATCTCATTGGGAAAAGTCAGAAGCGCCGACGCCATCTCATCCACACCGGTGCGCACGCCGATGGTCCCCGCCCCCGCCACGGCTGTTGGATCAAGAAAATCTCTGCCCGCTGCGACTCCGGCTACCCATCGCGCCAGCGAAATGGGATAGCAACCAACATCGAGTATGCCTCCGCCGCCGAGGGCATGGTTCAGCAGGCGGTGGGTATCATCCACTGCGCACCGAAAACCAAAATTTGCATGAATCATACGCACCTGCCCAATGGCACCCTGGCGCAGAAGCCCGCGCAATTCTGTCACCACCGGGTGGCATCGGTACATAAATGCTTCCATTAAAAATACGCGGTGTTTCTGCGCAGCAGCAATCATTCGCTCCGCCTGGGCTTTATTCATCGCCATAGGCTTTTCACACAGGATGTGTTTGCCGGCCTGGGCGGCGGCGATCGCCCAATGGGCATGAAAGGGGTGCGGCGTAGCAATATATACGGCATCCACGGCCTTGTCCGCGAGCAACTTTTCATAGTGGTCGTAACGTGCGACGGACAGCCCTGAGAGTACTTCGGCAGCAAAGGTGTCGGCGGTATCGCGACGGCGGCTTGCAACCGCGACCAGACGGCCCGAAGTTGATTCCAGTAAACCGGCTGCAAATTTAGCCGCAATTGCCCCGGTGCCCAAAATTCCCCAGCGTAACGTATTCATCATGGTACGACCCCGGCAAACGCATCTGATTCGTGCGTTTGGACAATAATCGCCAGCGCCGCATGCCGTCAAATAACAAGTACGGACCTGTGTCAGGAGATGCTTTTGGCGATCAATCGCTGTCGGACAGGGTTACCGGGTTCAAAAAGCTTAGATTGGGTACTCCGCGTTGTGCGGCGATACGAAAACTCTCGATGCCCGCCACGCGGGCCTCCATAGCACGCATGAATTTCATCTGGCCACCACGCCCCATCCCTTTGGGAAAGCCTGCCGTGCGCGGGTACGCATAGTGCAGATATGTGTGAAAAGAAGCCATGGCCTGCTTGAAACGGCTGATAGCCAGCAGTAAATAGCGGTCGGCGTTGTCGCCGAGCCGGAATTTGCGGTTATTATTTTGCCACGCCACCAGTCCTTGGAACATGGCCTTTTCCGCCGAGGCCAGAGCGATGAAGTAACGCGTCTCCAGAAGATGCTGATGGTGGACATTGTACTGATCGGGATATTTGGCCAGATAGGCGTGCCATTCTTTAATGTCGCGCGGTCCATTGATGGCTACATTGCGATAGCAATCGAGAATGTTGCGCACACGAGCGGGAAACCGCCGCAGCATTTTGCCTTCCGGCTCGCTGAAAATATGGTTGGTAAGTCGCTGCGCGTAGTAGATGTCGTCGCGACACCAGAGACGCAGGGCCATGGGCTGCCAGGAATCCAGCACTTCAATGCCCGAATCGGTCGGCAGTTTGGGTTGGTGCATAGCACGGCCGTATTCCACCCACGCAAAATAAAACACACTCAGACCGTAGCGATAGTGAATTTTTCCAATTTTTACGCCGTGACCTATTGGACCATGACCACTGAGAGGGGGCAGAAGCTTGCATTTAAATTCCGGTTGGTGCACGATGAAATACACTTCCGGCAGGGTGCCAAAATGCGAGCCTTTCTGTCCGGGTTTATAACGATAGAGATGGGCAATGTCGTAGCGCCAACGGGCGCAGTAATATTTTCGTTCAAAGCTGGTGCCGAGTTTCAGGAAAAAGTCGTTGGCTTCATTGATGATCATATTGGCGTTATCAGGGACGTAATGCTCGCCCTTGTACAAGTACACCAAGCCATCAAGCACCCATTTGTATTTGGTATCCAGTCCATGGTATTGGGCGGATAAGTTGTAGGACATATTCCAGGCGTTGAAGATATAGTCCGAAGCGAAGTAGGGCTCGATGGCGGCAATGGCGTTGTAATCGGTTTCAAGTGGGCGCCATTTTTGAACATTTTTGTCATGCTCGGCATTTTCCCATAAAGCCGCTGCCAACACGCCCCGAAAGCCGCCCAGCGCCAAACGCGGAAACGTCAGCAGCAACTGTCCGATGCTTTTATCGCTCGATTGCACCAGATGTGATCGCTTATGTTTCAAGGCGGGTTCAAGGAAAAAAATACCAGCGATCAAAACCACGGCAATGGCCATACAGATAAGCTGATCGCGCCGGGCCTGACTTTTCAACCGGGCGCGAAGGTTGGTATCCGGAGCGCGGGGAGGGGGCAGCGTGGTGGGTGTTAAATCCGGCATCAGGAAAGCTCCCTTCGTCGCATGACCATGTAGCCAAACGCAATGGCCGGTATCATGGAAATAATGGCTGCGAAAATATTTTGTGCCAAAAACAGCCACGGCATGTTACGTGATTCGGTGATGTAGGGCAATGGAGAAAACCGCGTGAAATTGGGCAGCAGATAAACCAATATTTCAAGCACATGCACCATCACACCGCTGATGAACGACCCCAATTGATAGTACCAAACTCCCTGCAGGCGGTGCTGCTCAACGAGATTGAGTAATTCAAATCCGTTGGCTTTCGCCAGTTCACTTACAAATTCGAATAGATTGCCGAGAATGTAGCAGCACAGCGTCGTCAGCAACGCCACGGGCCAACCCAGGGCGGTTCCCGACACCACGCCAATGGTGATAAGCAAAATAACTTCGCAGAAGACGATAAGCTCGGTCTTGAACAGATTGCCTATGAACGTTGATGGTTTCTGCATAATGCGGACGGAATTGGTGCGAATTTTGAGCCAATGGCCGTGCACGGTACTGCTGAGGTTGATGATAAGCGGACTGCCATCAAGCAGACGGCGCGGCAGATGTACGTCTGTCACGCGTTTTTCATTGATATGGAGATTGAGCATTTTTACGGGATTGGTGGGGTCATCCTTTGAATACGCCACCAAAGCGGCAAACGTAGGAATAGCCTCATTGGTCTCTTTGGAGACGCCGCAGATGAGGTGCACGGTAAATTTATCACCCTTGGCGGTCGGGATATCCAACGGATTAAGATGCTTGAATTCCCAGGAGGCAACTTCGGGCGGGGTGCGTCCCGTTTTGCCCGGTCCGGTAATTTCCTGCCAGCCGTTGGACTTAAACCCCGTGATAACCGGATTGGGCTTGGGCAAAATGTAATCGATGCCGTGCTGGTTCAACATGGCGGCATTGACGCCGGTGACAATGCAACTGGAATTATCGATGTGCGTGCCATCTCCAATTTGCAGATAGACGTGAAAGGTCGGGCAGGAAACTTTCAGCACCACCGGTCCGGGATTAAATACCTTGCCGCTTTTGGGGTCGCTGTAAGCAAAAAATTTGAAAGGATGCTTGGGAGTCCAGGCCGCCTCACCGCTGGCGTTGAGTTTCACCGTGGCCTCCTCTGTGACCATGGGATTGTCGCGCTGGATGGCGGTGATGTGCACCGAGGCCGGATGGCCCGGAGGCAGCAAACCAAAATGCAGCAAAAAATCGGGCTGGTAATTTAAATTGGCCGGTATCGAGGGAAACTCAAAGTAAACATTCTCCGTGCTGCCACCCTTCATGTATCGAGTGGGTGGGTTGTGGGTATAGCTGATAAGCCCGGCTATCCGGAGTGTGCCGGTGATGTAATTCTGTGCCTGAAGCACACCATGATCAGCGGTGTAGAGCAATCCAAAATCGGGTGGCACATGGCGAACGGCCGTGTTGTAGTTCGTCTTTTCCGTTTTGTAGACGGCCATGGCGTCGGTACGGATGCGCTGGTCCACAACCTTCATAAAAGCCCAGGTGAAAAACATCATGACCATCAGCATTACCAACGCAGCCGCTCCAAGGCCCATGATTTTTCCCAGCAGCAATTCAAGTCGTGTAACCGGTTTGGAACCGGTCGTGATGAGGGTTTTGCGTTCACGCTCGCGGGGCAGCGCCAGACATGCAAGAATTCCAAGGTACAGAAGCAGGATAATTTCCTGGGCGCGGATGAAGATCGTCAAATACACCCGCACTTCACTGCCCGGTGTGTATCCCCGCACAATCGCAAAGCCGAGAATAAGACAAATCACCAGCCAGATGATGGGTATGGCCCACATGCGATTGTGCCACGCCTCAATGAAGGTGGTGCGGCCCACCGCCCAGGCGCGGCTGATGCCAGTGCCAATGCGTGCAATATCCCGGAAGGCAGTGAGAATAAACGCGATGAGCACAACGACAATGACCGCGTCGGCCACCAGCGACATGTAATTGATTGAATGGTGCATTCGCACTCCGATTAGCCGTTAGCGGCGTTCAACCTTACGTTTGGAATCCACGAGATTTTTGAAAATATCTTCAAGCCGGACGCGTGGCCTGCCCGTGCGAACATCCGTGAGGCCGTTTCGTTGGGCAATTTCCAGCAACTGGGCTTGAATTTCGGGCGTAACGCCGCGCGCCTCAAGCTGAAAGGTGTCCTTTACTTCAAGCAAATCATTAAGTGTGCCTTGAATTTCCACCCGGCCGCGATACAGAATCACCAGCCGATCGCACACATCTTCAACATCCGCGAGTTGGTGGCTGGAAAGTAGGACGGTTTTGCCTGCCTCTTTGAGACGCAGGATCATATTTTTAATTTCCAGCATACCGACGGGGTCAAGGCCTGAAGTCGGCTCATCCATAATCACCAGATCGGGATTATTCAGCAGGGCCTGTGCCAGTGCCACCCGGCGGGCCTGTCCTTTAGAATATGTGCCGATGCGGCGCGAGCGGACGGCGGGGTCCAGTCCGACAAAATCGAGATAGTAATCAACGGCCCGTCGACGCTCGGCGCGGTTCATATTAAACAGCCGGGCGTAGAAATCGAGTGTCTGCCGCGCATTGAGAAAGCGGTACAGGTAGCTTTCTTCCGGCAGATAGCCAATGACGCGCCGGGTGTCCTGATCGCCGGCCGGCTTGCCCATCACCAGTGCATCGCCGGCGGTCGGGTTGATCAGACCCAGCAGCAGTTTGATGGTAGTGGTTTTGCCGCTGCCGTTCGGCCCCAGGAGGCCGAATATCTGGCTCCGCTCAACCGCCAAATTCAGTTCGGTCAGCGCGGCGACTTGCTGGCTTTTCCAGAAGCCAGGATAAATTTTTGTTAACTGCCTGGTCTGGATGGCAAGTCCGGATGCAACCATGAATACCTATCTCCAAAAAAAATACGGGGCGCCGCGCCGTTGGCAATCAGACTGCACTTAGCTGCCGGGCTGCCGTGTTACGACCGCGGACGCCTTTTTCGGCGGCGGCGGCAATGATAGCAACATACGCTGGCCGGGCTGCACAAAAAACACACGCCGGGCGTTTTGCATAACTTTGCCAAGCGTATCGGCAATTATTTTAAGTGTAATGACGCGCGGATGCTTTTTGTACTGCGCGTAAACGCTTACAAATTTCTGTGCTTCGGCCGACGCCTGGCTGATGGTGCGGTTGGCGGCCGCTTTGGCGGTGGAGACAATCGCCTGCGCTTTGCCTTCCGCTTCGGTTTCCGCCGTGTCGGCTTGCCGCAGGGCGTCCTGCACCGCGAGCGCCTCTTCCTGTTGATCGGTCAGGGCCGCCGTGAACGCGGTATTAACCGCCCGGGGCCAGTGGACATATTCCAATTGCACGCGCTTGATGGTAATGCCCAGTTTTGCGCGGTTGGCCTCGGCTTGCAGCCCTCCGCCGTTGGCGGCGCTTTGGCTCGATAACTGCTGCTGAACAACCAATTTGTTATACAGCGCCTGATCGACCGTGTCGTGTGCCAGCTCACTGATGAGTTCGTGGCTGGCCAGCATGCGGATGGTGGCATCACGGGCGGAGCCTCGCGGCTCGTTGGACGGTTGATAGACCGCCAGCAGATACTTCATCGGGTCGGTAATTTCGTATTGCACCGATACTTTGGCATGCAGAATATTTTTATCGCCCGTGATTAAATAGGGATTAAAAATAGCATCGACGATTCGACGCGGGATACCCTGACGCATGTACTTTTTCTTCACGCTGGCGTATTCGGTGGGTGGGGCGTCGAAGTCGCCCACCTCCAGCAGGTGCTCATGATTCAATGGAATAATGTGCACGCGGTCGATGGGCCACGGCAGGTGATAATGCAGGCCCGGCTCGGAGAGTTCCGGTTGGCCGTTGGGCAGGGTCAGGTATTGGCCAAGGCGTTCGACTACGCCAACCTCACCGGCACCAACCTGATAAAATCCGCTTAATATCCAGATGGCAAACACGCCAATCAGAAAGTAAATCAGCGTGTACTGGGCGGAAAACCATCGATTGCCGCCCAATGATTCAGATTCATAGGCCAGCACGTTCAGCGATCGCGAGGAGGCTGAATCCATTGCAACAGGTTCTTGAACATCCGTCATAGTTGACTGCGTCCCTTTTTCAAATCCGCCGGTTTTCAGTGAGTATTACTCGATGGTGTCGCTGTGTTTTTTTCAATCACCTTCAGTTGCTGAAACAGCGGTGCCACCACCGGATTATTCGGCGAAAGAATCCAATAGGTGCTTTCCCCCATGGAGTGCTTGAATAATTCCAGCGATTTGTAAAAACGGTAGAAACGCCGGGCCTGAGGCGTGGTCTGCGCACCACCGATGATGCTGTATGCCTGAGCATCGGCATTGCCGCGAATTTCGGTAGCGGTTTTTTCCGCCTCACTGAGAATTTCTGTGGCCTTGGCCCGGCCGGCCGCAACGATGCTTGTTGCCTGACTGGCACCTTCACTGAGGTACTTATGCGCTATTTTTTCACGCTCGGCGCTCATGTGGTGGTAAACAGCCACGGCCACCGTCGGCGGAAAAGTCATGCGTGAAAATCCGAGGGCCTTGATGGAAATGCCCAGGGGCTTAAGTTTCTCGTTCACCTTGGCACGAATGCTGTGCTCGGCGGCATGCATCTGAAGCTTTTGGCGGTCCACGTTGAACATGGCACTGAGTTTGTACTGGCCCATGACCGTCAGTACGGTACCTTCAATTTTCTGATCCAGATAACTCTGCACCTCCGGCGTACCACCGGGTAATTTTTCATAGTACAGTCGTGGGTTGATAATCTTCCACAGGGCGTAGGTGCGGATGGTGATCGGCTCGCCATCCGAAGTGGTCACCTCCCGATTATTGCTTTGATAGAGGTGCATCCGCATATCAAGCCGAATGAGCTTGTCGGTCGGCCAGCACAGATACCAGTTGTAGCAGATGCGGGTTGGTTTAGTGATGATTTTGCCGAAACGGCTGATGAGAACTTTTTGATACGGCTTGGCGACGAAAGTGCAGGTGTCCAGCACAATAACGGCGATGACCGCAAAAAGAAAAACACCAACGATTATTTTACGCATAGGGGTAAACCTCTTTTTAGCCCGGGGACAAACATTTTTACCGCCCCGACGGTTTATACAATCCTGTCAATTAAAACTTACTGCTGCTGGGGCGACGCGCCCATAGCTCCGGCCACATTGGGCGCATTAAGCCCGGAATTTACATCACCGGCCGTGGTCGGTGGTGCCAGCGGCATCTGGGCGTGCGTATGACCCAACTGCCAAACGCGCGGTGGCGTTACACCGGGACCCAGTATGACCTTGCTGATTTGCGGA
Source organism: Planctomycetota bacterium (assembly GCA_021818445.1). Classification (GTDB taxonomy): domain Bacteria; phylum Planctomycetota; class Phycisphaerae; order WQYP01; family WQYP01; genus JAJZGD01. Next base: position 7,474 of record JAKAEB010000031.1, on the reverse strand, counting down.
AACACTTCACTCATCGCCCGGTAAAATGCCCACACGCGCGCTGCCGCGCCGGCGCGGGCAAAGGCCTGCGACTCGGCCATCAGGGCCGTGGCTCTTCCTTTTTCCGCATCAACCCGCTTGGCCGCGGCACCTTCTGCATCTGACACCAGTGCTTGGGCCTTTCCGCTCGCCACGGTTACATCCTGAAAGGCCTCCATCTTCGCTTCTTGAATCAGGCTGTGCTTCTCCTCGCGAGCGCTGACAACTTCTTCAAAGGCGCGAGCCGGTCCGGGTATCAAGCGGCCCGTGCGCGGACTGCGATAACCACCAAGTCCCTTCGGTGGGTGCAAATCTTTGATATCCACATTGAGTATCTGAATTCCGCTTTGCATGGCATCCAGCCGCTTCTGCATAAATGCCTTTACTTCCGCAACCATCTTCGGGGTTTCCGACTCCATGATCTGGTGCAGTGAATGCCGGGCAAATACCCGTGTGATGGCGTTAAGCAGCAATTGATGCGTCAGCACCTGATCCATCGGCAGTGAATGCGGTGTGTGGCCAAAACCGGCTGACCCACCGTATTCAATAATATTTCGGTTCTCAACATTATGAAAAAACAGACCGGGGTTTTTTACACGCCACCACGCCACCACAAAACCGTCCAGCAGTTGCGATGCACTCGAGATCCGAACCTTCTGCCCCGGCGACGTGGAGTTTTTGGTTTGTACCTGGACATTGACATACGAGTTGCTGCCGCCGCTGGCCACATCGCCAGTGACAAATTCATAGCCGGGTTTGGATTTATGCGATGACCAGAACGAAAACACGCTCTCGCCGAGTTTTGATTTGTGTTCTTCCTCTGTACCAACTACCACACTATGAATTTTTTCCGTTGGAACCAGCGACAATTTATCAATGGGCCAGGGCCACATTACATGCAAACCCGCCGGCAGGGGATGCTGAAGGTCATAGTTGGTTGTTACGCCCAGGTGTTCACGGATACCGACATCACCCGTCGGCACCACCCGCAACGTGCTTAATACAATGAGAAAAATGAATGCTGCAAGGGCGATGCGAGGCACCAGCCGCGACAGAATTTGCAGCGCTGTCGATTGCTGCCGCGTCATACTGGCACTTTCGGCCAGCAGTACCCGCAGGCCGACAATCCATCCGCTGGCAATCAATGGAACCAGCGGCATCTGTTGCAAGTCGATGCCGGTTTGTTCCAACTCTTCAATCGACCCCATCGATTTGAGCGAGTTAATCAGCAGTTCCAAACCCTGGAGTGCGGTAACCGCGGCAATAAAAATGGCCGCGGCCTGCGTGGCGTAGGATGTGTCGGCCCAGCCGGCGATGATGGCTGCAAATAATGCGGCCGCCCCGGGTATACCCAGAATCACAATGCCGTTAGAGGCTTCGCCGTAACCCTCGGTGCGCCGATCAACCCGCGAAAATGACGCCAACAGCAGGTATGTAAGCAGCGCAAAAACGGCCGCCACCACCGCACCCGGATCGATTGGGTGCGGCGAAATCACAATTGGTTGGCCCGGCATGACCGCAGCGAAGTTTTTCCAGACCATGTAGCCGATGATGGCGGCAACAACAAAAAATGCCGCTGCGCACAGACCAATGATGACCCGCTGAAAGCCCGTATCCAAACTGGTGATATCTTCAGGCTCCACCTCCGGTGCAGGAGCCTGCACGGGGGCTGTGTCGTCGGAGTAGCTCATATGAAACGAGCCGAGCGGTGCCAGCGGTGTAAACTTGCTCTTGGTCGTGACCTCGTCGACCAAAGCCCGCTGCTGGCGGGTTAGCTTAAGCCCCCACCATGCCAGAAACGCCATGAGCGTCTGGGTGGCGGCCGCCAGGGCGGCTGCCCAAAAGCACACGGTTCCATACTGATAAACCGCGATACCCAGTATGCCCGTTACAATCAGAAGGCCGATGGCGACCCACAAGGCGACTACTTCAGCTCGTTTCACTTAGAATCAGTCCTCGATACAGTCGAATTCAGATTTCGGCATTGACGCCCATTAAATCCGCATCAAATACCACACTGGAAATAGCAACACCGAAAAACACCACCACAGGCGAGATTTTTTCAGGAAATGTTCCCGTCATGCATCTCATCCTTGAACTAAAGTATGGTCGGTTGCTTCCTTCATCAGACCGGCTGCAGGGCCGGGGCCGATGACGGTGCCGGCATAACCAATTCGCCATCCTGCGGATCGGCCGCTGGCAGTGGTTTGCGATTCACGCCCACATCACCGGCCAAGCGCACGGAATTAACCGCAATAACCACAACCGCCATCATGTGCACAAGCGCCGCAACCACTGGTCCGAAAAGACCAAACGCCGCAGCGACTTCTGCCGCACCGGCAAACACCAGTGCAAACCCCAGGTTTTGAAATATCGCCACACGCGTTTGCCGCGCCAGATAAATCAGCAGTGGGATGCGCGTCAGATCATCCTTCAGCAGGATGGCGTCCGCCGCCTCAATCGCGGCATCTGTGCCATGAATACCCATGGCGATGCCCACCGTGGCCACCGTCAATGATGGGGCATCATTGATGCCGTCGCCCACCATCGCCACACCGTGATCGCCGCGTTGCAACTGCCGAACCAATTCTTCCTTCTGGTTCGGTAAAAGCTCGGCATAAACATCATCGCAACCGACGGCCCGACCCACCATCTGGGCGGTTACGCGACGGTCGCCGGTCATCATGACTACACGCTTAATACCCAAATTGCGCAGCCGCTTGATGGTTCGCCGGGCTTCTGGTCGAATTTCATCCGTCAGGTTGATGGCACCAATCAGCCGGTCTCCCTGCGTGATGTACACTGGCACCAAGGGCAGTTCACTCTGCTGGGTTTCCAGCGATTTAACCGCCTCGGCCGCCGCCGGCGAAAGCAACTTGATGGATCCGGCCCGCGTGCGGTTGCCATCGATGATCGCCTCCACCCCCAAACCTTCCAATATTTTAATATCCAATGCCTGCGTTACCGCCACACCGCGTTCCATCGCATAGGAAACAATCGCCTTGGCCAGAGGGTGGGAACTGCGGTTTTCAATGGTGGCCGCCATGTGCAGCAGATCATTTTCCGTCACGCCGGGTGCTGGTGTTACGCTGCTGACCACAAATTTGCCCGTCGTCAACGTGCCCGTCTTATCAAATACCACGGTATCCAGATGGACGGACGCTTCCACAAACGGCCCGGCTTTTACCTGAATCCCGCTGCGGCTGGCCCGCGCCAAGGCCACAATAATGGCCAATGGTGACGCCAGCAGCATGGCGCACGGACAACCAACTACCCACATCGTCACCATACGCATCGGAGTGCGCGTCACCCAGAAGGCCACCACCGACAACACCAGAATGATCGGCGTGTAGAATGAAAAAAACTTGTCGGCGGCGCGGATAATCCGTGGCTGATACTGCTGCGCCCGACGCACCAATGCGATGGTGTGCCCCAGGGCTGAATGCTCGCCGATGCGCGTAACCTTCACTTCCGCCGATCCGGTCAAATTGATGGTACCGGCCAGAACAATCGATCCTTTGGCTTTGTCCACGGGGATCGATTCACCTGTGACCATTGATTCATCTACGCTGGTTTCGCCCGTAATCACCTCGCCGTCGCCGGCGATGCGTTCACCCGGCTGCACAACCAGAACATCTCCAATTTGCAGTTGTTCTGCACCGATGACTGTATCCACGCCATCCCGGCGCACGCGGGCATGCACGGGTGCCAGATTTTGCAAAGCAAGGATGGCGTTGCGGGCCGATTCCGCCGCCACCTGTTCAATGAGCGCTCCAATTTGCAGGATCAGCGCCACCAACCCCGCCTCGATCAACCAGCCGAGGGCGATGGCACCGATGATACTCATCGCTACGAGTTCATTGACGTTGGTCTGCCCTTTCGACAAGCCTTTCACAGCGGAGAGGATAATGGGGCCGCCGGAGATCAACGCCGCCAAAAAGCCCAACGCCCGGGCCAGTGGAACTTCATGTGGAAATTGATAAAAAATGATCGCGAGAATCAGCAATGCCACCGTCACTGGAACGATAACCGTCAATTGAAAATTCAAGCCTACGCCAGCGTGGGTGTGGCCGCCTTCGCCATGGTCATGGCCGCAGGCGCACCCGATGCCGTCAACCTCAGCATGATCGTGCTTATGGTTATGAGAATGCTTGTGGGAATGGTCGTGGCTATGGCCATGGCCCTCGTGGGCTGTTGATGCCTGACTCATGAAATCTCCGTCTGCAAAACTGGCGGCCAACCTCACCAATATGCCTACCGCAAAGCGATCCGGCGCGCCAGCACCAAGGCCCATCCGGGGCGATGGTGATGCCTACTGCGGTATTATCGGCACTTGACGTGCGAAGGCTGAAGAACAATCCAACCCCTGCCTGTCGATACGTAAGGGCCGCAAATTTGGTTCAAGACGCACCTTGTATAGCGCATTCGGCAGGGCGAACGCTACTGCCCGCAATGGTCGCCAATCGTCATCCGAACCGTCATTTCAGCGAATTGACCCCCGGCGGCGTGCCTTATAAGTGGCTACATCGCACCTCTTAGCCGGGTGTATACGCTACTTTGGATGATATCACCTCATCACGTGAATAGAAAGTGGGGCGGTTCTGTTAAGATTTATTCGTCGGTAGCGCTGTATCAAGTTTTTGCGGCAGTCCGCGAGTTCGACGCCGCGACGTTGCCGAGGCGGTTACCAAGGTGAGCATCACGTCTTGGGGGCCTATTTACTGCTTCAGCCGGAAAAATGCGGCAGGCCGCAACCGGGCCGATGGATTGCGGCCCGACGGATGTTTATTGTTTGGGGCGTTCGCCCGTGCTTGCCGAAATGTTTGGCCTGTTGACAAAGTTTTGCGTGGGTGTAGACTACCGGGTCTTGCCTGCAGGCGGATACACGGGTAAGCAGGAGAGCTGTTGGCTCGCTGCGTTTCGATCTGCCGCGATCTGGGCGTACTGGCCAAGCCGAGGCCGGTAACAGGCCAGAACTACGGCAGGCAGGGTGTTTGAGTTGTTGTGGATCGGCTTAAAATATAACGTCTGTTTGGAATAAAAATGGCGGGTGCAGTGAACGACAGAATTAGAATCCGCATGGAAGCATACGATCACCGGTCCTTGGATTCTTCAGCCCGGGAGATTGTGGAACATGCAAAGCGGACCAGTGCGAAAGTGTTGGGGCCGATACCGCTTCCCACCCGGGTTGAACGTTTTACGGTGCTCCGGTCCCCCCACATTGATAAAAAGAGCCGGGAGCAGTTTGAAATTCGCACCCACAAGCGGGTGATTGACATTCTCGAACCGAATCCGCGGACCATTGAAGCCTTAAATCGGCTGGTGGTTCCGGCGGGCGTGTTCGTGAAAATTAAGGCTTGACCGCCCTTGGTGGTTAAGTCGGCATGAACAGAAGTTTTTTTTCGTTGTTCATCGCCACCTGAGTGATCTCGGATGGGCTGTAACCCGTCGGCGTTTGCCGCGAACACAGTCCCATCTCGAAGCCGGTTAGTGAAAAGCCCCTGGGCTTATCCGCGACCGGACGGGATATCCGGGAGAACCTGACACCGCAGTCGCTTGCGGAAAACGGGTTCCCAGATGAGCGTAAACGACGGTAGAGGTATGCCATGAGCGAAACTGGTTCTCCATCATCTATTGCCATTGCGGCCATTTTAGGCCGTAAGGTCGGCATGACCCGTATCTATGACGAAAAAGGTGCTGTCGTACCGGTGACGGTCGTGCAGGCCGGCCCGTGCGTGGTGACGCAAGTCAAAACCTCCGATGGACGCGATGGTTATAACGCCGTCCAATTGGGTTTTGAAGACGTTCGCACCCAGCGGGCGTCAAAGCCCATCATTGGCCATTGCCAGAAGACGGGCAACACCACGCCGAAAAAGTTTTTCCGTGAAATTCGCCTGGATGATAAGCCGACGGTCGCCACGGGTGCCACTGTGGATGTATCGCAATTTGATGCCATTAAATTTGTTGATGTGGTCGGCACCAGCAAAGGTAAGGGGTTCCAAGGCGTGATGAAACGCTGGAACTTTGGTGGTCAGCCGGGGTCGCACGGTACCGAGCGTAAGCACCGGTCGCCGGGTTCCATTGGTGGCGGTCAGGGTACTCGTGGTCATGGCCGGGGTATTAAAAAAGGTAAAAAGATGGCCGGTCATTTGGGCGATGAGCGGGTGACGGCCCGCAATCTGCGTTTGGTGGGCGTAGATAAAAGCAAACACCTGCTTTTGATCAAGGGTACGGTACCGGGGGCGAACGGCGGCCTGTTGTTTGTGCGCAGCTCCAAGACGATTAAGCACGAGGCGTAAGGAGTCGCGGTTTATCAGGACGATGCACAGAACGCCGGGCAGGCGTTTGGCTTTGGAATTAAGAGCTGGCCACCTGGGTTGGCTGAACTAAGCGGAAGTATGAAAAAATGATTGAATTGCCGGTATACAATCAGAGCGGTCAGGAAATTGACAAGCTGAGCATTGATGAAAAGCTGCTCGGTGGCGAAGTGAACGCCGCCCTGCTGAAGCAGGCGGTGGTGATGTACCACGCCAATTTGCGTCAAGGCACAGTGGCGACCAAAGGGCGTGGGGATGTGGAAGGTTCCACGCGGAAACTTTACAAACAGAAGCACACAGGTAGCGCTCGGCGCGGCAATATCCGTACCAACGTCATGAAGGGCGGCGGTATGGCGTTTGCGAAACGCCCCCGTGATTTTCGGCAGTCAATGCCAACCCGCCAACGCCGCCTTGCCCGTAATAACGCCATCCTCGCCAAAATTGAATCCAAACAAATTAAAATTCTTGATCAACTCTCTTTGCCGCAGCCCAAGACCAGGGAAATGGCTCGTGTGCTTTCGGCTTTGAAGATTGACCGGTCGGTGCTGATTGCCCCGGCCAAGGCGGATAAGGCCTTGGTGCTTTCATCGCGCAATCTACCCCGCACCAGTATTAAGCCAGCCATGGAAATCAACGCTTATGACATTTTGAAGGCGAAAATGCTGGTGATGACGCGTGACGCTATGGAGACGTTACTGCAGGCGTCGGCCAAGCCGACGTTAACGGCAAATATTTGATGGGTCGGCCCGTGGGCCGCTGTGAGGAATAACAATGGAATTGCTTCCAACTGATGTGATTAAACGGCCGTTGATTTCTGAAAAGAGTTATCACTATGGCGAGCGCTTCAATGCTTACAGTTTTGAAGTGGATCGTCGGGCGGACAAGGAACAGATTCGCCGCGCCGTGGAAGATATCTACAAAGTGAAGGTGGATGACGTGCGGACGATCGTGGTGCCCGGCAAGCCAAAGCGGACACGTAAAGGTGAAAAGACCACCTCAACGTGGAAGAAGGCGATTGTAAAGGTTCACGGCGATCATAAGCTGGAAATTTATTAACAGGTGTCCGGCGGTGCCGGGCTTTTTCGATCAGATGGAATGGTGAGTGCTTTATGCCGATCAAACAACATAAACAGATCGGA
>JAKAEB010000030.1 GCA_021818445.1 Planctomycetota bacterium | reverse complement strand
ATAAGGACGTTGAAGCGGGGGGCTATTGCGCGCTAAACGTGATAAATACAAAAACAGTGGACCGTGACACCCCCAACTGGCACCACCAGACCCCATTTGACTAAAACCTATGAAATATCCGGGCTAGAACCAGTTCAATGACCTTCGATAGTGGCACGCCGATTGGGGTTGAGCTCTTCGATCTGCGAACGGGTCGCACAGCCAAGGCCCTTCTTTATGGCGCGCCGGTAAAACTTGCTTTCGCAGGCCATTCACTCTGCGTATGCACTGAGCCCGCAGCCGGCCCCCAGTTGCGCGTATTTAATCCGATCGTACGCAAGGGAAAGCTCTCCCTTGCGTACAAGCGGTTGATGAAATTGGGTGGCAACGACTATTTGGCAGCGGTGGCGGGCGGGGTACCGGTTATTGTCGGGGAAAGGGGAAAATCTCTCACCATCGGCCGCCGGGTCATCCGCCCACGCGGTGGGTTTCGCGGAATTCGGAAGGTCGTAGGTGCTCGGAATTCCGTCCTAGTGGTGCAGGGCGATGGGCGGTTTGGTATTGCTGAGGCACCCGCTTGGCGGTACAACGCTCTCGGGCATATTGGGCCGAACCAATTTTGCGGGGCCGGCCACAACAGCAGAGGATTCTGGTTCGCGCGCCACGGCCTAAAGATCACACTGATCAACCGGAGCGGAAAAATGTCGACCCTGAATGTGCCCGTCCCCGTGCCAACCAACCACTAGAAACGCCGCAGAAAACCGAGGGAACTGCATAGCCGAAGCGGTGGTGAAAATAATACTTGGCTCGGACTGAGTGGGTAGCTGGACATCCGAGGAGCACGCCGGTCGGGTGCGCTTGGTGTTTGGCCTCGTGGCGGACCGAACAACGCTGTTTCGCGATGTGACGGACCGGGCGGATTCAATCGCTTGCTCGCCCTGTTTCGGCGCGTTATGTTGCGGATTATTGATTGCAGTTTTGAGGCCGATGGATGGTCGCATTTGCTGAAAATAAAGTTCGCCAAGGCACTCGCGGCTACCGGTACGATGCCGAAACGCAGAATTATTATGTGCGGAATCGGTATTATTTGCCGACGCTTGGCCGCTGGCTTACCCGCGACCCGATCGGTTACCAAGGCGGAATCAACCTTTACGAATATGCATTCGACGCGCCGTCCACGCGCCTCGACCCCAGCGGATTGCAGGGGTGGGGCGCACCGCCTTGGGGCAGCATGTACACGCCCCCGCCAACGTCGATCGCGGATACCAATCTCTACAGCACGGGTAGCGGCGTGGCACCGCTTCCAAACACCGGCCCCAATTACCCGTCCGGCCCGGACTTCGGCAAGATTCTACTGGGTAAGCTCGCAGGCTATTCCATTGGCTCCTCTGTCGGATTCGCATTGAAGAACACGGTGCTCGAGCTGCCGCCCCCCCTTCGGCATGATTGTCGCGGAAATGGCCGCGTACGGAAAGATTGTGCCGTGTACCAGCGCTAAAGGGCCCGCTGGCAGGATGTTCGTTGGCACGGTGTCGGTCGGTGTCGGCTGGGGCGAGGGGATTGTGGAGAGGGACACTGCATCAGACGGAGCCTCAAGTGCCCCAAGCCGCTCGGGCGGTTTGGGCACCCACCATTGTCGAAGATGCAAGAACACCATCAGGTTCGATCTTGTCGTGTATTCAGAGGTGCAGGCTGGATTTGCGCTATTCGGCCTTGGTGGCCAGGCCACCGCGGGCACGTACATCGGTTCATACCCCTTCCCGAAGGGCCCATGGCATTGGGATATTAAACCATTTGCGTCGGTGTCAGGCGTGAGTGGGGACGACTTTTCCGCGGCGCTTACCGTGATGGGTGAGGCGGCCGGGACTGGCCAGTTGGTGTTACCATGATGATGGCACGCTCGCTTTTGTTTTTATTATTCGCCGCAGGCCTTGGTACGGGGGTCGGCATAGGACTCTGGGCTGCGCCCGCGACCACCACCGGACAGCCAAGGGGGCAGCGCGCCAACGGCACGTACAGCCCATACCATTTCGCGGCACGGGGGCCCGAATTGGTTTGGAAGGTACACCCTAAAGGCCAAGCCTCGCCCGCCGCCGTGTTGGAGAAGTACCGGCGTGCGCTGCATGACGGGGATATCGATAAATGCATGGATTGCATGCGCGGAACCAGTGCGGGGCTTTGTTACCGGGCGGCGTTGACGCAGTACCGCGTACTCCGACTGGCTTTGCGGCGGGCGATATTTGAACGTTTCGGTGCGCGCGGCCGTCAGCAATTCCGACGCCTACTTTACCCGGGGCATCTGCGCTCGCTACGAAAAACCCGGCTAGTACCGAGCGACAAGGAGATTAGAAAGCTACACTTCGTTATGAACGGAGGCTTGGCCCATTGCACCTTGCCGAAGGAGGCAGGTGGTAGGCTGGTTTACCTGAGCGAGTACAAAGGCGCTTGGTATGTCGATGCCAACCGATCGCTTTGGCAGTACAGGAATAGAGATTTTGTCGCCGCTGCCGTTTGGTGCGCCAACGGGGCAATAGGAATGTCCCGCGCCACCATAGGGTTGGCATCGGGCAAAATGAACGTGCGCCAGGCGGCGCTTTGCTACCGGCGGATAGTGCCGTGGTGACCAAACGCTATCTGGCCGGAGAGACCGTGAACCGATACTGCAAGGCCAATGGCTCCGGCGCTTAGGGGGCGGCTGGCACCTGCGTGGAGGAACAAATATGGACCGTCACAGCCAGAGGCTTGCTGCACGGGAAGGGGGAATATTTGGTCTGCCCAGTCTCTCAATGAAAATTGGTATTTTCCCGTCGATGGTTGTGGTTTGCGCGGTCGTCGCGCTATCCATTTTCGCGTCCCGATGGTTCCCGGTGCTCGGGTTTCTTCTTGTTCCGGTTTTCGGATACCTCATGGGCGATTGGCTCGTCGGATTGGATAATAGATTCGGCGGGGGCGCAGCGCCAAATAGGGCACGTTTGTTAATCCATATACTTGTCGCTCTCGTCTGGGGCCTTTGGCTGGTGGGCGTGACTGTGGCACTGGTATTAGGTATCGCGACGGGCAGGTGGGAGGAACTGCTGCGGGCCGCCACCGGTCCCCATGTGCCTTAGCGACCGTTCGGGGGGTATCTGCCGCCGCCAAACTGCCATCCATCGGCACGAAATGGTGCGCCGCACGGACAGGCGCCATTATCTCGCGCAGAGCCACGGAGCCACCGAGATCATTAAAAAAATACGACATAGTGCCCCGCGTCCTTGGCGCTCCCGGCGGTGCCAATAGTTACCTTGATTCACCGCAAAGGCCGCGGAGGACGCCAGGAAACGCCAAGCCTATTGGATATGGGCCTGCCCAATTGTCGTGACGCGGCCAGTATCGCGAGATTTGTCCAATGATAAAACCTCTGTGGCTCTTTTCTCTGCGCGCTAAAAAACAACTTTCATCATGCCAACGGCATGATACACTAACTCGCACAGGGAAGAGTTACGATCTTGCGCAGAGCCGCTGAGCCACGGAGAGAATTGAAAGCTACGAAATAACGCCGAGCCGCAAGGTTCACAAAATTAACCGTGAAAATAATCGGTATGAGAACGGCCCGTTTAGCCGCCGGGCTTGTCCCGGCGGGTGTCTTTTCAATGAAAATCCCCGCGCCCTTGGCCATCCTCAGCTATCACTTGTACAAACTCCCAGGTTTAACGCAGACGCCATTTTCAGCATCCAATCGTGAAGGCTGCGTCGATGGTTCCGTGTGCATAAATTAAGCCATGGTTTCCTGCCAGCATGGCAGGGAACAGCACTTTCGGCACAATGAAGGCGGCGGAATCACAGGTGCCGGCAAGTTAATTTAAAAATTGTAAGTGCATGTATAATAAGGTTTAATGGTTAAATTGTCAGCCTATGTTTATCCTGCGGCACGGTCATTGCTTTAATGACCTTGGTGCGGTTAGCCGTGTGGCATCGGGGGCGTGTGTCCTACCGAGAGTCTTCGCGGGCGTCGGTGGCTGTGCCGTTGGCGTCTTGGATCGGGTTTACCGCCACGAAAGGATGTTTTAACTATGCCAAAAGTAATTGGAATTGACCTTGGAACCACAAATTCGGTCGTCGCGATTATGGAGGGCACTCAACCTAAGGTGCTGATTAACTCGCAGGGGTCGCGCCTGACACCATCAGTTGTAGGTTTTACCGATAAAGGGGAACGGCTCGTTGGTTTGCCTGCAAAGCATCAGCAGGTGACCAATCCAACCAACACGGTTTTCTCGATCAAGCGTTTCATGGGGCGTCGTCATAGTGAAGTGGGCGGCGAGGAAAAACTTGTCCCCTATAAAATTATTGGCGGTCCGGAAGAGTTGGTGAAGGTGGAAGTTCGGGGCAAAACCTACACCCCACCGGAAATTTCTGCCATGATCCTGCAGGATTTGAAAAAGACCGCTGAAGATTACCTGGGTGAGAAGGTCACGGACGCCATCATCACCGTCCCCGCCTATTTTAACGATTCACAGCGCCTGGCCACGAAAGAGGCGGGCGAAATTGCCGGGCTTACCGTCAAACGTGTGCTGCCGGAACCGACTGCCGCAGCACTTGCGTACGGTATGGACAAGAAAAAGGGCGGCAAGATAGCGGTGTTTGACCTTGGCGGAGGCACCTTTGACGTATCCGTGCTGGATGTTGCCGAGGGTGTTTTTGAGGTGCTGTCGATCAACGGCGATACGCATCTCGGTGGCGACGATTTTGATCAAATACTGGTCGATCATCTGGCGGAAGAGTTCCGCAAGCAGACGGGTGTGGATCTGCGAAAAGACCCCATGGCCCTGCAGCGGCTTAAAGAGGCGGCTGAAAAAGCCAAGATTGAGCTTTCCACCAATATGGAAACCAGCATCAACTTGCCGTTTATCACTGCCGATGCCAGTGGGCCCAAGCATTTGCAAACCAGTCTGACACGGAGCAAATTTGAATCCCTCACCAGCAAATTGATTGAAAAGTGCCGTCAGCCGGTGCTTAAGGCTTTGGAGGATGCCAAGCTTACTGCATCGCAAATTGATGAGGTGCTGCTGGTTGGCGGTTCCACGCGTATCCCACGTGTGCAGCAACTGGTGAAGGAAATTTTTGGTAAAGAGGGTAATAAATCGGTCAATCCTGATGAAGCGGTCGCCTTGGGTGCCGCGGTACAGGGTGGCATCACAACCGGCGAGGTGAAGGATATCCTGGTGCTTGACGTTACGCCGTTGACACTTGGGCTTGAAACGCTCGGTGGGGTAATGACCCCGCTGATCCCGCGCAATACCACCATACCCACCAGCAAGACGGAAACCTTCAGCACCGCGGCGGACAATCAGACCAGTGTAGAGGTGCATGTCTTGCAGGGTGAGCGTCCAATGGCCAAGGACAATCGCACGTTGGGCAAATTTCAACTCACCGGCATTGCGCCGGCTCCGCGTGGCATGCCGCAAATTGAAGTTACCTTCGATATTGATGTCAACGGCATCCTCAATGTCAAGGCCAAGGATAAGGCCACCAGTAAAGAAAGTACGGTTAAAATTACCGGCCATAGCGGCCTGTCGAAGGAAGAAATCGAGCGGATGAAGAAGGAAGCCGAGGCGCACGCGGCCGAAGACAAGGCTCGCCGCGAACTCGTCGACCTTAAAAATCAGGCTGAAGCTGTTACCTTGCAGGTTGAAAAGGAACTGCAGGAGCATGGCGACAAGGTTGGGCCGCAGGAACGCGCCGATTTGGAAAACTCGCTGAATCAGACGCGCGAGGTGCTTAAAGGCGAGGATAAAAAGGCCATTGAAAAGGCGTTGGAGAGCCTGAACAAGGCCCGGCTCAAGCTCGGTGAGTCAATCTACAAGGCCACGGGCGGCGACGCCGGCGGTGCATCCGGTGGGGCAGGTGCGGGTGCCGGTGCGGCCGGTGGCGAGCAGCCGCCTCAAGGCGGTGGCGATGCCGGTAAAAAGCCGGACGATGTCATCGACGCTGAATATGAAGTGAAGTGATCGGTAAAAATTTTATCGGTTTTCAGGGGCCGCCACTGAACTCAACGGTTCCGTGGCGGTCTCCTCTTTTAATGCGGAGGGCATGATGCCCGGTACAGAGCCGCTGGCCATTCGGCTGAAGAAAAGTGAGTCCCTCGAAATCGACTGGTCAGATGGCCAAACGGCGGTTTACCCATTGCGCTTTCTCCGTCGTATGTGCCCCTGTGCAAGTTGCTGTGGCGAACGGGATCTGCTGGGACGGCAACTTTTGCCGGTGGTTAAGACCAGCTACGATGGTCCGATTACTGCAGGTGGTGCCGAGTTGGTCGGGCATTATGCCCTGCGGATGATCTGGTCTGATCATCATGCCACGGGGCTTTATACGTACGAATATCTGCATGAGCTGGCCGCTAAAATTCCCGCCGGGGGCCCAGCCCCTACCGACGGACGCAAATCGGGCAGCGATTAAGGGGCATTTATTTATGCCGATCGCCTTGCGGTCCGGGCCAGAGTCGGCGGCGGCCATCGGCGGCGATAGAATATGTGGTGCGGAGGTGCCGCCGATGGCGGTCGGGCGGCCGGAGAGATCAAAAGAAAGGTGATTCGTTTTTCGAAATGACGCAAGAAACTTCAACCCCCCAATCGTCACAACCGGAAACGCCGGCTTCGCCGAACTCGGCGGTGAATTCGGATCAGGTATTGTTCCACCCCGTTAAGGGCGAACTTATCACCTTGCCGGCGCGTGTGCCGATATTGGCGACCGCTGATGTGGTGGCATTTAAGGAATCGCCGGTGCGAATTAACATTCGCACCGATGAGGCTCGGCGGGTACTGGAATTTGCCAATGAGACCGAGCAACTCGTGGCGGTGGTGTTACAGAAAAATCCGGCGATCACATCCCCCGGCAAAGGAGATTTGCATACGGTGGGAATGCTGGGCCTTGTATTGAAAATATTTCCCGACGGCGAACAGAACTCCAGTGCCATGTTCAACGGTTTTGAGCGCGTGGTCATCAACGGAGAAATTACCACCGACCCGATCCTCAGTGCCCCGGTTCGCCTTATGCCGGACGTGCCCGGTGCCTCGGAAGAAAAACTGGAACTGCTTTTTGAGGCGGTACGCACCGCTGCCATACGTCTCATCGAGATATCCCCCGATATTCCGCCGGAAGCGGCGGCCATGCTCAACGAGATTAAGGGGGCCGCAGCACTTGCTGATTTTCTGGCTGAAAGACTGGACCAGCCGCCTGAAGCCAAGCAGCAACTCATGGCGCAGAATGATGTTTACCAGCGTCTGGATGAGGTGGGTCGGCAGATAGCACGACGAATTGAAATGATGGAACTCATCAATAAAATTCGCGGTGATGCCCGATCTCGCATTGACGACCAGCAGAAAAAATATTTCCTGCGGGAGCAGATTCAATCCATCCAGAAAGAAATCGGTGATGACGACCCTGAACTTCGGGACGTTGCCCGCTTGCGCCAGCGCATCAATGACGCCAAATTACCATCGGCCGTGAAAGAGGAAGTTGAGCGTGAACTGGATCGACTCTCGAGCATACCGCAGGCCTCGCCGGAATATTCGCTGATTCGCGGGTATCTGGAAACCGTTGCTGCACTGCCGTGGTCTGTCGAGACGCCGGATCATTTTGATCTTAAGCGTGCGCGGGGGATTTTAGAGGAAGACCATTACGACCTGGAAAAAATCAAGCGGCGCATATTGGAATTTCTCGCTGTACGCCGACTGAATCCCAGCGGTCGCGGTTCCATTTTGTGCTTTGTCGGGCCGCCGGGGGTGGGGAAAACCAGTTTGGGCAAATCGATCGCCCGGGCGCTGGGGCGCAAATTTTTCCGCTTAAGTCTCGGCGGCGTCCGTGATGAGGCTGACATCCGCGGGCATCGCCGCACCTATGTGGGGGCATTTCCCGGACGAATTATTGAGGGCTTGCGAAAATGCGCCAGCCGCAATCCCGTCATGATGCTGGATGAAATTGACAAGTTGAGCAGTGATTTTCGTGGTGATCCCGCATCGGCCCTGCTCGAGGTACTTGACCCGGAGCAGAACCACACATTCCAGGATCATTATCTTAGTTTACCCTTCGATTTGAGCCACGTCATTTTTATCTGCACGGCCAATTCCATTGATCCGATACCCCACGCACTCCGCGATCGGCTGGAAATTATTGAAATTCCCGGTTACACACTTACCGACAAGTTGCAGATTGCCGAGCGATATTTAATTCCGCAGCAACTTGCCGAGCACGGCCTTTCTGCCGAGCATTGTCGTATCCCTTCATCGACCGTTAAGGCGATAGCGGAAGGCTATACGCGCGAATCGGGTGTACGCAATTTGAACCGCAATATAGCGGCTGTGATGCGGGGTGTGGCTGCGAAAATCGCTGAAACACTGCCGCCGGTTATCGTCGACAGCAGCGCAGCACCGGCTGAAAACAAGCCCGATGCCGGGGCTGCCGATCAGGCGCAAAGCCAGCCTTCTGCCGGGACCAATTCAAAATCGGCGGCTAAATCCGGCGCCAAACCAACGTCGAGCATGAAACTTCCACCTGAAGCGCCCTTGTGCGTGGTACAACCGGAGGATTTGCACGGCTATCTTGGGCCGGTGCAGTTTGAAAGTGAATTGGCGTTGCGGGTAGCATCGCCGGGCGTTGCCACCGGCCTGGCATACACACCGGTGGGGGGCGATATTCTATTTGTGGAAGCCAGCCGCATGCAGGGCAAGGGCCGCATGACCATCACCGGGCAGATTGGACGAGTGATGGGTGAATCGGCGCAGGCGGCGCTCTCGCTGCTCAAAAGCCGCAGTGATCGGTTTAATTTGGAGGCGGCGGAATTCAGTAAGTCGGATATTCATATCCATGTACCTGCCGGTGCGGTACCCAAAGATGGCCCCTCGGCTGGCGTGTCCATGTACACGGCACTGGTTAGCCTGTTTACGGGACATTCGGTGCGTCCGGAGGTGGCAATGACCGGTGAGATTACCCTGCGCGGATTGGTACTGCCCATAGGCGGCGTAAAGGAAAAACTCATTGCCGCCCACCGCGCAGGCATCAAGGTGGCAATACTTCCCAAGCGCAACGAAAAGGATGTTTCTGAGATCAAGCCCCCGCTCAAAGGCATGACAGTCGAATACGTCAACAACGTCGATGAGCTCATCAACATCGCCATTCCATCATTGGCCGCTGCGGCGGGGCATAACCAGGCGCTATCTCGATCGGCGGCGCGGAAGCCCGTTTCGCAGGTGGGCAAAAATAGGTCCGCGTCATCGGTCAATCCGCCAAGGCAGGTCTGATATGGCCGCCAGTGGAAACCCCTCGCAGGACACCACCGGTATGAATCGTCCGCCCGCCAGCCGGGAGAATATCCCGATCATTGATCTGCATCTCTGCCGGTACCAACCGGCGTGGGATAGGCAAGTGCAAGTTCATGAAAAAGTACTACAAGGAGAATGGCCAGATGGTGCCCTTATATTCGTCGAGCATCCACCCGTAGTGACTTTTGGCCGGCGGCCCGGTTCGGCGGATCATCTGCTGGCCGATCCCGCCACACTTGATTCCCGCGGCGTGGAAGTGGTACAAAGCGACCGTGGCGGTGACATAACTTTTCACGGTCCCGGTCAACTGGTGGCGTACCCCATCATCCCGCTGCGCCGTTACGGATTGGGTTTGCTGGAATATATGCGTTTGCTGGAGCAAATCGTCATTAATACCTTGGAGCCTTTCGGTATCCGTGGTTGTCGCGACTCCTGCGCTACCGGGGTATGGGTGGATGTTGCCGGGCCAAGTAAAATCGCGCAGCCGGATTTGGTACCAGCCGGCCAATGCGTAAGCCAGCGGGCGAATTTGCAAAAAGTCTGCGCGATGGGAGTGAAATTGCGGCGCTGGATATCGCTGCACGGACTGGCGCTTAATGTGACTACGGATCTGGCCTATTTTGATTTGATCAATCCATGCGGGCTTTCCCGACCGGTCACATCGATGCGTTCCCTGCTGGGGGCGCAATGCCCGTCTATAGATGCAGTGAAGTCGCGCATGATGGAAGAGTTTTGGCGGCAGTTCCATGGCGATTAGGCCCCCGGTCGAGTACCATCTATAAAGTTGTCGCGCTGGTAGCTCAATTGGATAGAGCGTCGGCCTCCGAAGCCGAAGGTTGTGGGTTCGACCCCCGCCCAGCGCATGGGTAATATCACTCAGCACTTGTATCTTTGCCATGTTACAACTGGCAGTGGTTTGGCGGCCACCCCATGTTGCCGTCGAGGTTTGACGGTGACCAGTGGTGACAAAAATCAGCCTTAAAAAAAGTGAGATACATATCATGAAACATTCAGCCAGCGGGCTCGATCGCCGCGAAATGCTTTTATTATTGACCGGTGCAGCCGGTGCGACCATGCTTACCGGTGCAAGCAAGGCGGCGGTTGAAGTTAAGCCAGTCCCCGATCTTTCGGCATGGATTGCCGGCACCCACCAAGGCCGAATCAGCCTGAACCGCGAATGGCGGTTTTTACGCTCCGACGCCCCCGGTGCCCAGGCACCCAGCTTTAATGACCAAACATGGTCCATTGTCGGGTTACCGCACTCGTTCAGTTTGCCCTATTTCCGCGGCGTTGATTTTTATGTGGGTTACGGTTGGTACCGCAGAAATATAACAATTGATCCCACCAAGGATCGGCATCGCGTTGCCGTGGAATTTGAGGCTGCCTTCCAGGATACGCAGATTTTTGTCAATGGCCAGTTGGCTGGCAGCCATCGCGGTGGCTATACGAGTTTTCAAATTGATATCACCGATTTCGTCCATCCCGGCGAAAATATACTGGCGGTTCGTGTGAATAATTTATGGAATGCCGAACTGGCTCCCCGAGCCGGCGACCACATTTTTGATGGTGGTCTCTACCGTAATGTCTGGCTGGTAGTAAAAAAGCCGATTCATATCGCTTATCAGGGCTTTTGTGTTACCACGCCGCATGTATCGCATCAAACCGCCGAGGTACGGATTGAGGCGGATATTGAAAATCATCACGACACACCGCTGCAATGTAACTTGGAGTCAAAAATAATCAGTCCCATCGGTCGGCATGTTGCCACCATTCATACGGCCGCCACCGTCCCTCCCGGTGGCCGACCAACTCGGCTGATAGGAAGTGCAAAAATAACTGATCCTTTGCTTTGGCATCCTGATCACCCGCATCTTTACCGCATTGAAACCCGCGTTTTTGATGGTAAGCAATTGGTAGATCAGCAAACGTCGCGATTCGGATTACGCTGGTTTGAGTGGACAGCGGAAAAAGGCTTCTTTCTCAATGGCCGCCACTGTTGGATTCATGGTGCCAATGTCCATCAGGATCACGCCGGTTGGGCTTCCGGTGCGACGGACGCGGGGGCGTGGCGCGATGTGCGACTTATTAAAGAAGCCGGGTTCAACTTTATCCGTACCTCGCATTATCCGCACAGTCGGGCATTTATGGATGCCTGTGATTACTACGGCATACTCATCTGGAGCGAGATGTGCTTCTGGGGTGTAGGGGGCTTTGGACCGGACGGGGATTGGCGGGCATCGGCCTATCCGGTGAAACGGCAGCACTGGCAGGGCTTTGAAAAAAGCTCTCTGGATCAACTCAGCGAGATGATCGCCATGCATCGCAATCATCCGTGTATCATCGCCTGGAGCATGTGCAACGAGGTATTTTTTACCGCATCATCCGTGTTCAATCGCATGAAAAATCTGCTCCTTCAAATGGTGCGCCGTAGCCATGAACTTGATCCGACTCGGCCTGCCGGCATTGGCGGTGCGCAGCGCGGCGATGTAGACAAACTTGGCGACATTGCAGGTTATAACGGTGATGGTGCCACCCTTTTCATTAATCCTGGCATTCCGAATCTTGTAACGGAATATGGGTCCGTGGCATCCGTACGGCCCGGCCCATACAGCCCGAATGACGGACTTTTGCAGCCCACACACTTCGCCTGGCGCAGCGGGGCCGCCATATGGTGCGGCTTTGACTACGGCACGTGGGTGGGCTTCACGGGCAAAATGGGGATGGTTGATTATTACAGAATTCCAAAAAATCCGTGGTTCTGGTACCGAATGTACAATGATCACGTCCCCCCGTCATCGGCGGCGGTTTCAAGCAAACCAGTCCGGCTGCATCTCTCGGCTGACCGGCTGGTGATTCGCGGTACCGACGCTTTTGAAGATGCGCACGTTCTGGTGCGCGTCCTCGATGAAGGGGGAAGGCTATGTGATGCTGCGCCGAATGTGACTCTTCGCATAGTATCCGGCCCGGGCGAGCTACCCACCGGTCCAAGCATAACGTTCAATAACCAATCCGATATCGCCATTATTGCCGGCCTGGCAGCCATTGAATTCCGCTCCTACCACGCTGGGCAGACCGTGCTAAAGGCGGAATCACCCGGACTTGAGCCTGCGTATTTGCGCATCACAACCACTGGCGAGCCGCGCTTCATTCCCGGTAAGACTCCAAGAGTCAGACCGCGACCATACCATCGAGTGCCGCATCCCAATCAATTATCGTATTTAAAGCATATGTCGCGTCATATAGATATTGCCCTGTATCGACCAACCATTTCCTGCGGCTTTGCACCGGGGCACCCCGGAGATTTTGCCAATGATGGAGAGAAGCATACCTTCTGGTTAGCACCTGCTCATATCGATCAGCCTTGGTGGCAGGTTGACCTTGAAGGTAAATATAATATTAAAGATTTAAGTATTACAACGCCCCGGCCTGGGCCGTACCGCTGCAAAGTGGAATTTTCGGTTGGTGGGCGGCATTGGACGGGACGTAGAATTTTAAAAATTGCGGCAGGAACCCACGAAGCCACGTTGACTTTTACGCCCCATCAAATGACGCGGTATGTTCGCATCGTGCTGATTCATGCACCGGTTGATGGCCGAGGTTTAAGTGAAGTGAATATTCATGGTGAGGTGGTCGGCTGAAGGTAAAAGGCGGTGGCTGTTAAGGCCTGACAAAAGGCTTGCATGGTGACCATGGCGATGCTATCTTCCCGACAGAAACTCATGTGGTGTTGGAGCGAGCGGCGTTTCGCACCCCCTGAAAAAAATGAAAAATTTAAGGAGGTCATCCATGGGCTGGGGACGCACGCTATTGCTTGGCGATTGGGGCACGCAAATGAATCTGGACGATCTGGAGCGTGAGGTGTCCTCATTGCACGCCTATTTCCAGAATAACCAGCAGTCCGCCGCATCGCAGGCGCAAGCCATGCAGCAGTTGTCGGATGAAAATCATAAGCTGAAACTTTGTATCGGCGCTTTGACACGCGTGCTGCTGGCAAAAAATATCGTCACACACGAGGAACTTGGCAGCGTGGGTGATATGATCGATGCGATGTGACGGACAGGCACGAATTTGCCTCGTAACGCGTGTAGTCGATATTGGCGTAACTCAGCAGCCGGTCATATAGAGCGATCGAAGATCGCTCGGGCAGGTGGATGGTTAGTTGCCGCCGAATCTGCTCTCTATTACTATCGCTGGACGCGGACACGGAAGAAGTTCATGCAATGGGGTATACGTGATGCCGGAATCGGTCCCACCGAGCCAATCAGCACCCACTTCAATGCCGCCAGCGGAAATGTGGGTGGACCAATTTGGTGATTTGCTCTACTCCGTTGCCCGAAAGCGTCTGCGCGATCAAACCGCATGCGAAGAGTTGGTGCAGGAGACGCTGCTTGCCGCCCTGAAATCAAAGGATTCTTTCCGGGGAGACAGCGAGTTTTCATCCTGGCTTGTGGGAATACTGAAGCACAAGATTCTTGATCACCTGCGACAGGCGTACCACCAGACGACCGAATCTCTTCCCGACGATACCATGGTGGACAATATGTTCGCGTCCATTGGCAATTGGAAACAGATGCCGCATCGCTGGAAAATCAATCCGCAGGATGCCGCCATGGAATCTGAACTTGAACACATGCTTGCACAATGTATTGATGCGTTACCGGACCTTCAGCGGGGTGCATTTACCCTCTGTGTCATGGATGATGGCGATTCGGGTGAGGTGTGTAAAACTTTGGGCGTCTCGGCGACCAATCTCTATGTGTTACTGCACCGGGCGCGTTTACGACTGCGTGATTGTCTCGATAAAAAAGGTGTCGGGAAATAAATGGCGTTTCGCTTACCCAAATTATTTAATTGCCATGTGGCATCAGAAATGACATCCCGTCGGCTCAGTGGCGGTAAGCTCGGGCTGTATGATCGTTTCGCCTTGGGTTTTCACCTGCTGATTTGTGCGGGATGCCGATTCGTTGATCAGCAGTTGGCCCTGATTGATGCGGTAGCCCGCCGTGCAGGTGCCGTACCTCCAACCGATCATCCGACTGAACGCGATGCCGACGGGCTGCCGGAAGACGCAAAAGAGAGAATCCGCAAAGTCATCCGATAGCGGCGTTTTTGTACTCATCTTCATCAGAGTCGCCGACGGCCCGACGCCCTGCATCGGGTGCATTCCGCCACGCCGTGCGATGCTTGTAAGAAATCGGCCCAAAGCGCGACCAACCAACCAAGCGGCTGCCAATAGGCGATGGCGTCGGCCTGAAGCAGCGTTTCAGCGGTAAAGTGGGCTTCCGGTCAAATCCAATTCGGCCTTGATGGCCGTAAAGGGTAATGGCGGAAACAGTTATGTTGGAGGCGCAACCGGATGATGAGGTGTGTATGAATGGACAGCCCGACACGCCGGGTATGAACATGAACCATAGGGATCGACGCAGCATTCTGATGGTGGCATTTTTGGGGTTGTTTCTCTCCGGGTACAACAACTTTATTGCCGCCATTGCCCTTCTGGACATGAAATCACAACTTAAATTGACGTCTGCGGCGGTGGGTATGATGCTGGCTGCCGTGTTTGTCAGCATGCTCATCGGCGGATTAGCCTTAGTGCATGCGGCCGATCGATGGGGGCGGCGACATTCATTACATGGATGTATCTGCCGGAAACCGCACGGGTGGAATTGACCCATTGATGGGTGCCGACGGATAAAATCCGATACCGGGCGGCTCTGGACAGGAGATTTTTAATGACCAGCGGTATGATCAGCGTTGAAGATTCGGTTCGCAGCACCTATTCGGCCGCCGCCCTTGCCCGGCAGGAAAGTTTGTGTTGCCCCGTCTCCTATGACCCTCAATATCTCAAGGCCATACCGGCAGAAATTCTGGAACGCGATTACGGATGCGGCAACCCGGCGGAATTTCTCCGCCCGGGCGACACCGTGCTGGATTTGGGCAGCGGAGGCGGAAAAATCTGTTTTATTGCAGCGCAGGTTGTCGGGCCTGCCGGCCACGTCATCGGCGTGGATATGAATGACGATATGCTGGCCTTGGCGCGTAAAAACCAGTCGATGGTGGCCGACCGTATCGGCTACAGCAATGTTGAATTTCGTAAGGGCATGATTCAGGATTTGCAGCTTGATCTCGCTGAAACTCAGGCCTATCTGAAAGACCATCCCATCCATGGTCTCGCCGATCTGAATCGGTTTGAGCAGCATCAGTTGCTGCAGAAGCGTCAGCGGCCACTGGTGGCTGATGAATCGGTTGACGCTGTAATTTCCAACTGCGTATTAAATCTGGTGCGGTCGGAAGATAAACCACGTCTCTTTGGCGAAATTTTCCGCGTGCTGAAAGTAGGTGGTCGTGCGGCCATCAGCGATATTGTCAGCGATGAGGATGTACCGGAGGAATTGCAGCGTGATCCTGATCTCTGGTCCGGTTGCGTCAGCGGGGCGATGCGGGAAGATTTGTTTTTGCAGGCGTTTGAGCAGGCGGGATTTTTTGGCATTGAACTGGTAAAACGCGACGCCCAGCCATGGAGAACCGTTCGCGGTATAGAATTCCGCAGTGTCACCGTCGTGGCCCGCAAGGGAAAACAGGGCCCGTGCCTGGAGCGCGGTCAGGCTGTGATTTACGCCGGGCCGTGGAAACAGGTGGTGGATGATGACGGGCATGTTCTGGTGCGTGGCAAGCCGATGGCGGTCTGCGATAAAACTTTTCACATCATGACTCATCCCGATGGGCCATACGCCAGGAGTCTATTTCCGGTGCCGCCACGGGTTGATATACCTGTAGACGAGGCCAAACCGTTTGACTGCAAAGCAGCCGCGCTGCGGCATCCTCGGCAGACCAAAGGGCTGGAATATGATGCAACAATGCAGGGCGGCGCAAGCTGCACGGACGACGGATGCTGTTAGAAGTCGAGACGGGTAATGCCGTGCTTGCCGTCGTTCCGACTGTTGGTAAGCTGGCACACAAGAAGGAATAATTGGATGAAACTATCGGTGGTCGATTCAGTAAACCCCAACCGTTTTGATCAGCGGCTGCAATCGGCGGGCGTCGAGCATTTCGGCGGGCTGAGCATAGAAACCTTGCAGGTAAATATCGGTCTGCGGTGCAATTTGGCCTGTCGGCACTGTCATGTGGAGTCGTCGCCATCCCGGCGCGAGGAAATGACGTGGGAGACGATGGAACAGGTGCTGGATGCCGCCACTCGTGCCCAGTCCACCACGATCGACATCACCGGCGGGGCACCAGAGATGCACCCGCATTTCAGGCAGTTTGTTGATGCTGCGCTGGGTAAAAAGTTTCAGGTGATGGTAAGAACCAACCTGACCATCATGCTTGAAGATGGATACCACGACATGCCGGAATTTTACGCCCGGCGTCATATTCATCTCGTGGCGTCGCTACCGTGTTATCTGGAAACCAATGTAGACCGGCAGCGCGGTAAACATGTATATCAGGAAAGTGTGGAGGTGCTTCAGAAGCTGAATGCCGTGGGTTACGGCGTGCGGGAAGATCTCCCGCTTGATCTGGTTTATAACCCTGGTGGGCCATCTTTGCCGCCTGATCAGCAAGAGCTTGAAGCGGTCTATCGTCGCGAGTTGGCCAGTCATTTTGGCATTCATTTTACCCGGCTCTACACCATTACCAATTTGCCGATTGGCCGATTCATGCACGATCTGGCCCGGCAGGGCAAAGCCGAAAGTTACGAACATTTGCTGCAAGCCAGTTTCAATGCCGCCACCGTGGAAAAGTTAATGTGCCGCCACCAATTGCATGTCGGTTGGGATGGCACCATTTATGATTGCGATTTCAATTATGCGCTCGGCCTGCCATCCCGGGCGGGGCATATTCAAAATTTCGACCCGCGCGCATTTTTGGCGCGAACCATTATTACCGGTGATCATTGCTTCGGTTGCACTGCCGGTTGTGGGTCATCCTGCGGCGGCAGTTTAGCCGACAAGAGCGAGGCGTCAGCGGCATCATCGGCAAAGCCCCGTTGCAACGCCGCTTGATGGGCAGGGCGATTCGGGCCGATGCAGAGCCGACAAAACGAGATGCCCCGATGGCTGCGATTGCCGGCCCATGCCCATCGCCAGGGCGCGTGCGGGCATGCGACTGTTGCCAGCGGGTCCGCCTGCCGTCTTGCGGTCTTCGCACCGATACATTTTCCGAGGCTATTTTGTAAGTATTGATCGATGCCTGCGACCAATGCTGCGTACTCGGACAGGCTCCTGGGGTAGCTGATTTAAATGGGTGACACTTATGCAATCTTCCAAATCTAAATCATTGGTGCAATGGCTTTCCGCCGCGGTGATTATTGCGTGCCTGATTGTGCTCTTTCGCATCATCCCTGTTGGTACAGGCATTGATAAACTGCAAACGTATCTGGCGTCCATGGGTATCCTTGGGATATTAATTTACGTCGGCATCTACGTGGTAGCTGCCATTTTGCTGATTCCTGGCTCGGCATTGACGCTTCTGGCGGGTGTCCTTTATGGCCCGATTGTCGGTACTCTGGTGGTATCGATCGGGGCGACGATTGGTGCCGCCGGGGCGTATGTCCTTGGGCGGTATGCCTTTCGCGGCTCGGTGGAACGGGCCACCAAAGGAAAACCAAAATTTGCCGCCATCGATCGAGCCATCGGAAAAAACGGCCCCAAGATCGTCGCACTGCTGCGCCTTTCGCCGGTGGTACCGTTTAATTTAAGTAATTATTTTTTTGGTCTTACCTCCATCGGCTTTTGGCAATACACGCTGGTAAGTTGGGTTTTCATGTTGCCCGGCACGCTGCTTTATGTGTATCTGGGGTATGCGGCCAGCCAGGCCGCCGGAAGTGGAAAATCCAGCAGTGTCCTGCATTGGGTGCTGGTGGGCGTGGGACTGGCATTGATCTTGATTGTTACCGTTTACATCACGCGTCTTGCCAAGAAAGCTCTGGCGTCTGAAGAAGGAGTAACCGATATGACCGGCAACACCGCAACCGCCTCCGCGCCCCATGCAACCTGGAAGCGCCCCATTATTTTGGCCCTCGCCGCCGGCCTCATGCTGACGCTTACGGCCTGCTCATGGGTAAACCGTAATGTGCTTTCCGGAATATTCGGACCGCCGCCAGTCAAACTGGTAAACAAATTCAAATCCAATCCGCACGGGCCTCAGTTCAGCAATGCCCTTTTCAACAAAGTGGTGAGCCGCTATGTGCACAAGGGCGGCTGGGTGGATTACAAGGGTTTGGCGGCTCACCCACAAAATCTCAATGCCTACCTTGCCGCATTAGCCAAGGCACCGTTTGCCGCATTGGGCCGCAATAATAAATTGGCCCTGCTCATCAACGCCTACAACGCCTTTACGCTTCACCTGATGCTGAAATACTATCCGCACATAAAGTCCATTATGGACATTCCCTCATCGGCACGGTGGGTTTATGTGCATTGGAATATCGGCGGCAAACTCTACAGCCTGGATCAGATTGAACTGATGCTCCGCAAGGATTTTGCCGACCCACGCATCCACTTCTGCATCAATTGCGCTTCCATTGGCTGCCCCCCGCTCCGGCAGGATGCCTATGAGGCGGCCACCATTAATGCGCAACTGCAGTCGCAGGCTGAACTGGTCAACAATACCCCGCGCTGGGTACGGCTGTCAGCCAATGGCAAAACACTGCATCTCACACGCATTTATGACTGGTACAGCGGGGATTTCACACAGGCGGCCGGGTCGGTTATGAAATTTGTCGCCCGCTTCAACAAGCAGGTCGCGGCGGAACTTACAGCCGGGCATCCGCCCACCATCGTCTATAAGAGCTACGATTGGAACATGGACAACATCACCAATCGGCCATCCTGAACTTTTGGGAACCAGCGAAGTACCGCCAAATAATGAGTTGGAGCGTTCATGACCACATACCAACATCCCTCCATCCTTGATGGAGATGCGCAAGATGCACGTCTGGCCGCCAATGTGCACCCGGCAGGCTGGGTTAATCCAACCCCCGCATCACGTTATGACATGGTGGTGATTGGGGGCGGGACGGCGGGGTTGGTTTGTGCCGCGGGTGCCGCCGGGCTTGGTGCCAAGGTGGCACTGATTGAAAAGGAGTTGATGGGTGGCGACTGCCTAAACGTCGGTTGTGTGCCGTCCAAGGCGCTGATCCATGCAGCGCGGCTGGTTGCCGACTCGCGCCGGCTTGCCAGGCTAGCGTCCTCTGCACCAAATAGTACTCCTGCTGATTTTCCCGCCATGATGGAGCACCTCCGAACTTTGCGCGCCGATATCAGTGCGCATGATTCTGCCGATCGCTTCAAGCAACTCGGCGTCGATGTGTTCATGGGCGCAGGAATATTTGTTGACGGTAGCACCGTGGAAGTCGCCGGTGCAAGGCTCACATTCAAGCGGGCGGTTATTGCCTCCGGTGCGCGGGCTTTTTTGCCCCCGATTCCCGGCTTGGCGGAAGCGAAAGCGTTTACCAACGAGACGATTTTCACCCTGACGTCCCTGCCGGAGAAAATGGTGGTCATCGGGGCCGGGCCGATCGGCTGCGAGTTGGCGCAGGCGTTTGCGCGGCTTGGCTCGGCGGTCACCGTCTTAACCGATGGATCAACCATACTGCCGCGTGAAGACCCCGATGCGGGCAAAATCGTCGAGGAGAGCCTGCGGCAGGACGGTGTGAAAGTGATCACCCATGCCAAAATAACCGCCGTAAAAAGGCAGGCGGCGCAATCTCTCATTGAACTCACCCGCCAAGGTGCGTCGGAGCAAATCTCCGCCGATGCGGTACTGATTGCCGTGGGCCGGGCACCCAATGTGGAGGCCCTTAATTTATCGGCGGCGGGTGTGGAATTTGATCTTCGCCAAGGCGTAAAGGTGGATGCCTGTCTGCGTACCACTAACAAAAAGATTTTCGCGGCCGGTGATGTCTGTTCCCAATATAAATTTACGCACGCCGCCGATGCGCTGGCGCGGATCGTCATACAAAATGCCCTGTTTTTCGGCCGGAAAAAGGCCTCCAGTTTGCTGATCCCATGGTGTACCTATACGACACCGGAAGTGGCCCATGTCGGCTTGACGGCCGCCGCCGCCGCGCGTAACCCCGGCGATATTCAAACCGTGTACATCCCCATGGATACGGTGGATCGCGCCGTGCTTGATGGTGAGGGTGAGGGCTTTCTCAAGGTGTATGCGGATAAAAATAAGGGGCGCATCCTCGGCGCAACACTGGTTGGAGCCCACGCCGGAGAGATGATATCTGAATTGACGGTGGCCATGACGGCGGGTGTGCCATTGGGCAGGCTCGGATCGGTAATTCACCCGTATCCCACACAGGCCGAAATTATTAAGCGCGCCGGCGACGCATTCAACCGTCAGCGGCTGACACCCCGCACGGCCGGTCTATTGCGGTTTATATTAAAACTTAACCGGTAATGCTGGCGGTTATTGCTCCGACAGGGCTGACGCCCCTGTTGGCCTGATCGCATGCATAAGTTCCCGGCGCAGAGTGATGTCTGCTGAAGATGACGATTTCTGCAGGCGGGCAAGCAGATTCGCCAGATCATCGGGATGATCAATATCAGCTACGGGGGGCAGCTCCTTCATTTCGGCCCCTTGCCGAGTCGCCGCCTCGCGCGTCTGGGCCGCCACCATCGCGGTGCTCCATGTGATGCCATCAAAAAGAGCCGGGCCACCCGTCGGCATTCCAATGACCACATATCCCCCATCGTTCGACGGTATCATGATGCAGTAACCTCGCCGCACCTCGCGCGCCGCCCACAGGAGTTGGTCGGTCGTTAATTCCGGTGCATCCGCCCCCAAAAATAGGCATCCACCCGCATGCGTTTCCGCCAAAGTATTCTGCCCCTGCCTGAGCCGATCACCCAGATCGCCGGCACTCTGCGCGACCTTCAACCATCGAGACCACGCGTGCCACGATTCAATCGAATGAGGAGGGTCAAACAACAGCACCAATTGCAGATGCTGGTCGCGATTTGCTGTCTGTTCGCACACACGGCGCACGTGCTTCAGAAATACCCGGTAAACTTGCGCCGCATTCTGCGCCGAAAGTTGCGGGGTCAGCCGCGTTTTAACGCGCCCGGCAACCGCCTCCTTTGCCACCAGAATCAATGCTATGCGCCCGGCATCTGCCCCAGCGTTTACGATTTGGGTATCAGACATGCTCCCTCATCCTGTATTGGCTTTCGGTGGGCGGCGTACCGTGTGGCAGTCAGCCAGTTCCGCAGCGTGGTTTTTATGATGCCCCTTTGCCAGTGCCGACCACTGATAAGTACCGGCGTTTTAATACGCATCGGAGGTGTGATTTTTCGCAGCCGCAGCGATAATTCAATATCTTCCATATTCGGTTGGCCGGGCCAACCACCACTTTGGGCCAGCAAATCCACCCCGACAAACATTAGTTGGTCACCGTAGGGCAGGTGCAGGCTCGCCCCGCGCCAGTTGTTGCCCCATTCTACCACGCGGTATCGCCAACGCCGATCGTCAATACGGTGCCCCATCCAGCCCCACAGGTGCCGGGCGTCGGCCGTCATCCCCTCGACCATGGCAACTCGGGTATCAATCGCCACTCGCATATCGGCGTGGCATACCATTAAAACATCCACGTTTGCGTTCTGTAATAGCCACGCAATGCCGCGATTGATGACCGAACCACGTCGCGAATCTTCGGCATGCAGGTAATGTATTCCCTGCAGCCGCATGTCGGCCGCCAAGTCGGCGATTCCATCACCATCCACCAACACAATTTGATCACCCGCCAGCCGGAATGGCTCCAGTGACTGCAGGCAAGACGGCAAAAGTGCCTGATCCCCCTTGCAAGGTATCACAATGCCGATGCGCCAACCTGAATTCCGGGCCGGGTCATCAAGATGGTGGAACACCACCGATCGACCGGTCTGCCCGGCGGATGCTCTGCGTTTCGCTTGCCGAAAGTTGTACATGCAGCCCACCATGCTCCAGCCGCCGCCTGAACCTTTGTCTTAGTCGTCCCAACCCATATGATCTTACGTAGAAAAATATCGATTGGATATGGTGATCTATGCCCCACTTCTTGTACATCTCTCTCAACTTCAGGTGTGGCGCTGGGTATCATCCAACCAATCGAAAATCCGGGGGAACTGAAACTGGTGGCAGGTAGGCATATTACTCCATCCCGCGCATCGAACGTCCTGCTGGTAATCACGGGCGTGGTGCTGGTTTTGGCCGCCGTCCTGCTGGGCTGGTCCGCAATCATCGCCGAGGCACTTAACTCGCAGGTGCCCCGGATTCCTCTGGTTGCAGGAAGCGTCGGTGTTGGCCTGCTTTTTGTCGCCAGCGCCATGTGCATGAAATTTGTGCAGCCGCGCTGGATGCTGTTTTGGATCGTTCTTGTCGGGGCTGCCGCACGGCTGGTATTAATCCCCGCGCCGCCCGTGCGCCAAACCGATTGCCTCCGCTACCTGTGGGATGGACTGGTTTGGACACACGGCTACAACCCATGGGCGCAAAGCCCGGCTGCGGCCCTGTCCAATAAGGCAGCCGGTCTTCCCGCTGGCCTGCACACCTTGGCCATTCGGCACCGGGCACTAATTTCGCACATCAACCACCGCAAGCTTCCCACCATTTACCCCCCGGTAAGCGAAGCGGTATTTGCTATCGCCGCCTTTATGGCGCCGTCCAGCACCATTATGCTCAAATGGTGGCTTGTGCTTTTTGATGCCGGCACGGCGGTGGCCATCGGCTTGACGCTGCGCCATTTACGGCTGCCGTCCGGCTGGTTGCTGCTTTACTGGTGGAATCCGATGGTCATTAACTCCTTTGCCAATGAAGCTCATCTGGATTCGATAGCCCTTTTTTTTGTGGCCCTGTTCTTTCTGCTGCTGGTAAGTGACTGCGCCATCTGGGCATGTGTGGCGCTGGGTTTGGCGATTGGGGCCAAATTCTGGCCGTTGGTATTCATCTCTATTGTAATACGAAAATACTGGAAATATCCCAAACGCCTGGCCGCAACGCTGGTAGCGTTAATACTCTCCACATGCATCGCGCTATCCCCCATGCTGCTCACCGGCCCACGCGCGTTTATTTCCGTGCAGGCCTACGCCCATTACTGGGAGGCCAACGATCTGGTGTTTCACCTTATCTCACATGTGTGGAGCGGGCTTATGACATCCTGGTTCGCAGCTCAGCGTGCCAGCCGGATGACGGTGATGGTGCTGTACGCATTGGCGGTGTGCGGTCTCATGTGGCGCAGGCCCAAAGATGAAATTGATTTAATAAAACTGGGTCTCTGGCTCACCGCCCTTATATTTCTGCTTTCCCCCACGGAACTGCCCTGGTACTACACCTGGTTGACGCCGATGCTTGCGTTAAGTCCGCGCCTCTCGATCCTGCTCTGGTCGTGCACGCTGGGGCTGTATCATCTCAGTTATATTTATCCTGGATTGATATGGGTTGAACATGCACCGATTATCCTGCTGTTTATTCTTGAGGCCTTTATTCCCACGCTCCGATGGTTCCCCCCGGTCGCACCGGCCGTCCCAGCCACCAACCCCAAGTTGCCGGGGGCTTTGTGATGGATGATGCCACCGAATTGAAGCTTTCCGGCCGATCCGTGGTCGTAATTATCCCTGCCCTTAATGAACAGGCCTCCATCGGGCAGGTGGTGCGGGCCGTGCCGCGTTGGGTTAAGCGGATCATCGTGTGCGATAACGGCTCCACCGATGCCACCGCGCAGGAGGCAGCCTCCGCAGGTGCCGAGGTGATTCATGTGCCGGAGCGCGGCTACGGGCGTGCATGCCTGGCGGGATGCGCCGCCGCCACCGATGCCGACATTTTAGTTTTTGTCGATGGTGATTTGAGCGACTACCCGCAGCACATGGACGCTTTGGTCGCACCCATTGCAGATGACCGGGCGGATATGGTTCTCGGGTCCCGCACCATGGGCAAGCGCCAGCGCGGTGCCCTGTTGCCGCAGCAACGCTTTGGCGGCTTTTTGGCATGCTTCCTGATTCGTTTACTGTGGCATCACCGTTATACCGACCTTGGGCCCTTTCGTGCGATTCGCAAAACGGCTTACGATCGGCTCAATATGGATGATCAAAACTTCGGCTGGACGGTTCAAATGCAAATACGGGCCGTGGTGGCGGGGTTGCGCATTATAGAAGTCCCGGTCGACTACCGACGCCGGATTGGACGGTCCAAAATTTCTGGCACGATTCGGGGTGTCATTGGTGCGGGGACCAAGATTTTTTACACCATTGGTGCCGAGCTCTTCGCCACCCGCCGAAAGTGATCGCCACACTCACTTCAATTGGCGGAGGGTGAATCATATGGCCGCCGCCCTTGAACTTACCTTGCCGCATTTGATGAATATGGCTCGGGTTGGCGTTGCGCCATCGGCGTGCAGGCAATGACATCAGTCGATGGCCGTATGAGCAAGGGCCATGGTGCGGGCCAGCCGCCAAGAATATGTTGCGATACACCGGAAATGGCTGCCTGCGACAGAATGTGTCGCGAAGGCATCTATCGCCGGCTCCATGTCAATATTGCGGTCAACTGCAATCTCGCATAGGCTTTATTTGATTGGTTTACAGCGTCCAACGGTAATGTAAATTTTATGTCGCTCAAGCGAGATTATTGTATTAATCATCCGGATCGACTTGCAGTCGGTCGCTGTGTCATCACCCACCGTCCCATCTGCACTGAATGTTCAACACAATACGATGGCGTCAATTACAGCCGCGAGGGATTGGAAATCCTGCGACGGTCGCGTAGTGCGTCGGGCCGGGGTCTATGGTTGTGGCGAAATATGTGGCTGTTGATCTTCTCGCTTCTTTCGCCGCTGGTGGCTATTGAGATGGGCGCGTGCCTGTATTTGCTGTTTATTCATCTGATGCAGCACCGCTGACGCCGGGGCGGTTACATAGATGGGCGTCTCCAGCGCCCTGTAATGGAGGAGAATTAGCTTTTGTCGCTGTCTGCCGAAGATTACTTTCCTGAATCAGAGCAATTCGCCGCTTTGATGGACAGCGCTATTGAATTGACCCGCGATTCTGCCGGATGGTTTGTGCCCGCTTACATCTTGGCCAATGCGCCGCTGGCGCTGGCTTTAATTGTGGGTCTTAATGCCATAAGCGCTCATGATGCGGGTTTGGCTTTGATGGGTGCAGTGTTGGCGACGCTGGCATTCCCCTGGCGGTGGGTGGTGCTCGCCGTCATGCAGCGTCGGTTATTGTTGACCATATCGCCCAAATTGAATCTGCCGCTTTGGCGTCGAATGTGGAGCATTATCGTGCTTAAGTTTATGCTCTGTGGAATTGGCATCTCTGCCGCCTTCATCGCACTTATTCCATCCATGGCCTCCTTGATTGGCTCCACCTTGGCGGCCCCGTTTGTCATGGATCAGCCAAACATGAACTTTTCTACCGTCCGTCGTCTCATCGGTATGCCCTATTCCCTTCCCCGTATCATCGCCGGTCTATTTATGATGGCGTTAATTTACTTGGTGATCAGTGGGGCGGCCTATGCCTTCCTCGCTTTGATCGCCAAACCCATATTGCCATCATTCCTGGGCATTCACGACATGTATTTGCAGCTTATGGTGCAAAGCCGCGCCTTTGGTTTTGCCGTCTCTGCGTTGTGTTTGGTGCCGATCGATATGTTTTGGATTGCGGCGGGGGTTCTGCTAAGTCAGCAAATTGGGTTCCGCCAGACGGGTGCAGACCTGAAGGCCCGTCTGCTGGCGATGGCAGGAGAATCATCGTCATGAGGATGGGTGCTTTGATATTGCTATGGTTCGTACTGGCGGTCACATGGGTGCCGTCGAGGGGGCTGGCGGTATCGGCTGTATCACACAGGCGATTGGACCGGATTCTCCAATTGCCGCAATACCGGCGCTGGAGAATTCATCACGGTTATCGCACAGCGACCCATAACCCCGTGTTTAAGTTACTTGACCGCATGTATCACAACTTCAAACGCACCATTATTAATCCGCTGCTGAAGTGGCTGCATTGGAAATGGCACATTAAAAGAACAAGCAACGGGAGGAATGAACACTATGGCCATCGTGATGGTGCATCCGGGGCATGGGGTTTGGGTTCGGCCGCCGGCGCTTTTGGAAAATTGCTCCTGTGCGTGCTCGCGCTCGTTGCCATGGGGCTTGGTGGTTGGATTGTGTGGACAATTTGGAGTCAGCGGCGGGGAACGGCGGAAGAATCAGCGGTCGTACCTCCGGTGGTCAATGTGAAAAAAGCACTCAACGAGGGCGATGCCTTGGCGCAAAATGCCGATGCGTGGCTGAGCTTGGCGCAGCAGTTGGGACAGGACGGCGATTGGCGAATGGCCTATCGGGCCATGTATCTGGCCCTGCTCTCTGGTCTGCATGAGACGGGTCGAATTCATTTTCGCAAGTCGCTTACCAATCATGCGTATGTCAATCGGTATCGTGGTCCCAGGGAGGAAATTCAAATCTTTTCCACCTTAACTGACATCTTCGACCGCGTCTGGTACGGCGATAAGCCGGTTCCGGCAGAAACCCGGGCGGGGATTGATATGCAAATGAAGGTGCTGCTCAAGCCGCCGGTGGCCCATGCGTAAGGTGCAAGTCTGGTTGGCTGTGGGTGCTCTGGTCGCATTGCTCCTTTGGCTGCTGACGGAAAGTCTGCTGGTCAATCTGCAGGCCGGGCGAAGTGTGCCGCTGTTTTCCGTTTACCGCTACGACCCCTTGGGCATGGCGGCATTTCGACAATATTTGCAGGACGGCGGCACACACGTACGATTGCTGAAACACCCGGCCATGAACAAAAAATGGAAGGGTGTATTAATTGATATTCAACCACCGCGGTCGGGTGGCCATCTTCTTTTGTCCGCAACTCTTTCCACGCACTATCACCCACGACTAATGCGATGGGTGCGGCGGGGCAATACGCTCCTCGAGGTCACCTATCACAATACGCATCTCACCAGACACGAAGGGTTGAGCGTTGCCCCGCTGGCCCGCCCGGGTAAAAAAAGCCAATCACTCCCGCACAAACTGAAAAACGCGGCCGGTATTATTGGGCACCAAGGCGCAAACGCACCGCCAGCCAGGCCGTCGGCGGCTCGCGACAGTAAGCATCGGAATGCCGAACCAGAGATCAAAAACCCCAAACCGACCGGCAAAAAGCACATTCAGCACGGCTTCAAACCAACGCAACTTCCGCCAGAAATGCATCTGCGGCAAGTCGATAAATTCTACAGTGCGCATCGCAATCCGAAGTGGTACAACTCCATTCTGATCCCGGCGCGCTGGCAGGCGTTTAATTCGTCGCCGGCCCATGCATCAAACGCTCGCGTGCAGCCGCCCGTCTGGCTGGCAATGCCCAGTCGCTTCACGGGTTGGCAGTCCGGCCGCCAACCGGTCTGGCATCCGTTGCTGATGTATCAGCACCAGGCACTGGCGATTGAACGCCCCTGCGGCAAAGGGCACATCGTCCTGCTTGGATCGCCATGGCCTCTGCTGAATGGCGGAATCAACCTTGGTTCCAATCTGAATTTTTTAATGAGCATTATCGGCCCTAAACCGGTCATATTTAATGAATGGGGGTTGGGGATTGGTGGCCAATTGACCACTTTGGAAATGTTTTCACAATTTGGACTCGACGCATTCGGTGTGCAGGTGTTGGTTTTGCTGGTGGCGGTGCTATGGGCAGCGCGGCGGTTTTCGCATCGGCAACATCCTTCCAACAGGGCGGTGGTGGCATCGAATGTGGAGCAGATTGCCACACTGGGACGGCTTTATCAGCAATCCATGTCGGATGCTGATTTTTGTGTGGGGGTGGCAGCCGAGGTTCAGCGGCGCCTCGCCGCCTGCATGAAAGTTCCACCCGGAAATGTTGTCGTAGCTGTCAGTCGCCTGCGTTTTGATTTGCAGGGCAGAGCCAGCGCATTGCTTTCGGATGCTGAACGCTTCCTTAAAGCCACCGATGGTAAAAACCGCCCACAGCGGGCACAAAAACTGCACTGCGCAAGATTACTGACGCAGTCGGCCATTTTATGTGAGGAGATTAAGCGTGACCGAAAATCATGAAGCCGATTACAGCGCGGCCATAGAAGGGATACGGGGTATCCGTCAACGGATGGCGGAGATTATCCGCGGACAGGCGGATGTGATCGATCTGATGCTGACTGTACTTCTGGCCCGTGGCCATGGGCTCCTGGAGGGTGTGCCGGGCACAGCCAAAACGCTTTCAGTGCGGGTGATGGCGATGCTGCTTTCAAGCCGCTTCAAACGGGTGCAGTTTACACCCGATCTTATGCCGTCGGACATTTTGGGTACCACCATTTTTACGCCGGGAACCAATGAATTTCACCTGCATCGTGGCCCGATCTTCACCGATTTGCTGCTGGCAGATGAAATCAACCGGTCGCCAGCTAAAACGCAGGCGGCATTACTGGAGGCTATGGCCGAGCGCCACGCCACCATCGACGGCGTGCGGCATCTGCTCTCGCCTGTCTTTACCGTATTTGCCACCCAGAACCCGGTTGAATTTGAGGGTACTTATCCCCTGCCCGAAGCCCAGCAGGACCGATTCCTGATGAAAATTCGCGTGGGTTATCCGCCAGTGGAAGCTGAGGGTGAGATATTAAAGGCGGTCCACGACGGGCATCCCCCCGACCAACTCGATGTGGGAAATATTTCACCCCTGTTGGATATTGATGGCGTAATCGGTTTGCAGCGTGTGGTGGATCGGGTGCGTGTGGAACCGGGCATTATGGCCTACATCCTCCGGATCGTCCGCTCCACGCGCGATCATGAATCGATCCAGCTCGGTGGGGGGCCGCGGGCATCGATCGCGGTACTGACATCCGCCAAAGCCTGGGCGCTTGTGCAGGGCCGCGATTTTGTCACGCCTGACGATGTGCTGCGTGTCCTTAATCCGGTGCTGGAACATCGCATGATGCTTACCGCCGATGCGGAAATATCGGGAACCGACAAGACGGCCGTACTGGCCGATCTGGTCTCCAAGCAGGAAATTCCACGATGATAGTACCGGGCAAAATGAGCTTCATCGCGCTGGCACTGGCCGCAGGTTGCGCGTTGGCCGCGGCCCTTTACCCCGCCATGGTATGGGGTGCCGTTGCGCTGGACGCTTTCACACTGGCCATCATTATTATCGAGGGGATTATTCTCAAACGCATCGATTTAAACGCAACGCTTCATTGCCCCCGGCGCGGTGAAATTGGGGCACCGCTTGCACTTATTTTCGCCATTTCCAATCCCGGCCGCCGGAAGGTGAAAGTGCATGTGGAAATGCAATGGCCGGACGAATTTACCTGCACCAAAAATGCTTCGCG
Organism: Planctomycetota bacterium; assembly: GCA_021818445.1. GTDB lineage: Bacteria > Planctomycetota > Phycisphaerae > WQYP01 > WQYP01 > JAJZGD01. Next base: position 18,541 of record JAKAEB010000030.1, on the reverse strand, counting down.
TCTGGTGGTTGGTTCGCAATCGCAAGGGGCTTGCGAGTTTGTCGGCCTGCCCAAACAACGCGGCCTGATGTCGTTTGCACCGCCGATTGTAACCGTCAGCTTTGCCATCCCTTGGGCAGCGGTCAGATTTCAAGCCCCCATTTCTGACCCGGTACGCATCTATCCGGATATGACCGCAGTGCGGCAATATGAATCGCTGCGTCGGCATCGCGCCTTGGGGCTTTCAGGTGTGCACCGCCGCCGCCTGCTGGGCAGCGGGCGCGAATTTGAACAACTTCGCGATTATCTGCCCGACGATGAATTTCGTGATATCAATTGGCGGGCTTCGGCCCATCATCAGCGGCTGATTTCCAATCTTTACCAGATTGAACGTCGGCAGGATGTGCTTATCTGCATGGATACCAGCCGACTCATGGCCCGGCCATCGGGCGACCGCACGACCTTGGATTACTCGGTGAGTGCCGCGATTCTGCTCGCTCATGTGGCGGGCATTGAACGCGACAATATCGGTCTGCTGGTGTTTCGAGACATGGTCGGCGGCTATGTCAAACCGGCCAGTGGTGAGGCGGCCAAAAATAGAATTATTGAAAAATTAGTTGAAGTGCACAGTGAACCGGTATTTCCGTCGTTTTTTTCCCTGGCGTCCGCCATTCGGTCGCGTCAGGCGCGGCGCGGTATGGTGTTCATCTTCACCGATCTCAATGATCCACAACTGGTTGAAAATTTCCGTATGGTGGCCCCGGCCATTGCGCGGCGACACCTCGTAACGGTGTTTTCACTGCGCGATCCGTTACTCTCTGCGGTGGCGGATTCCGGCGCGTCATCTGTCGTCGGCGTGGCCCAGGTGCTTGCTGCGCGCAGTTTATCGGTCGAGCGGGAGAGTTCGCTGGTGGAACTTTCCCGCGCTGGCGTAGTGGTGATAGAATCCGACGCCAATGCATTGAATTTAAATGTCATCAACCATTATCTTAGCATCCGCACCCGGCAACTGGTGTAAGGGCTGTTCACTTAGACTGCTGCGTTGGCGGCGGACACTCAGGCAGTGCCCAAAATTATGAAACCCCGGCGATCATGCTCTCTCAGCCTGGACGCGATAAATAATCCCGCGAAGTTTAGGGTGGTGGGATGATATCGGCCGAACGGTACACTGGCGGCCCGCATCCGAGAAGTGTCCCGGTGTTTAATAGTTTTTGCAACTATGTTGTCTGTTTCTCGTGGCATCGGAGCAACGCCAGCCATGAATTGATACCATGTTTCTTGCTACCTATCGGAAATACCACGCCGTTTTCGGGCATTGACTCCCAAGAACGGCGATATTCATCTCTGGTTTGGTCGTAGCGTAGCGGTTTACTGGGCCCATACAGAGCCCCTCATCACGGCACCATATTTTTCCTTATGCCGAAAGTCCGTGTTATTTTCCGGCTTAAACAACAAGCTCAAATGGCGACGATTCCGGCACCAAGCTCGTCAGCTAATAATTCGGCAACAGTGCTGCGATGGCACTCTTCGTGAAGGCGCTCGTAACAGAGCAGTGCGGTGGATTTCGTCTTCGCCTCATTGGCGAGTTCGTGCAGTGCGTCCTTGCCGTTCCGGATTACATATTTACGAAATTCGCGTTCAAACCGCCCAAAGTCGCCAGTGAGTTTTAGATTTTCGCGAAGTTTCTCTGTGGAGCCGAGAGCCGGCCAATTTCGATATTCAATGCCGACATTTTCACAGAAGCCCCGCAAGGCTGTTGCGCGAAAATCCGGCACGCGCGAAAGAGGTTTCTCGCGAATGTCTGCCAGCAAATCGATTCCAGCATCTTTAAGCAACGCCATCAGCTCTTCACCGTCGCGCTTTTCGTAGCCGACAGTGAAAACGGTAGCCGGACCACCCTCGCGGATGGTGCGGTATCGGGTTGCTCGCCCGGTCGCCTGCGGCTCAGCGACCGTTATGCCAAAAGCCCGCTCAATTGACGCAGCGTTGCGATCCCTGCGTCGCCCAAATTCTTTACCAGAGGATTCCATCAGATACCTTTGGCTTTGGCGGCCCAAATATGCCGCACAAGTAAAACTGATCCCGAAAGCGGTTGTCATTGCCCATGAAAAAAAGTAAATCGCGTTTTGGTGAGCACAAGTCGTTCATCCATTTATCTCGCATGACGGCCACGGGATCTGGGTACGACATCTTGTACTTTCTCCAAGTTTCGCCGAACTCCCAAGCTATCGCATGAGAATTGTATTCCTTCCCGGCACCGTCGATCCAGTGGAAGCGAAAATCGAACGGAATTTTTTGTAGTGGTTTACGTTCTATAAAAAGGTTGCCCTGTCGGAGGTTTTCCGACTGTGCAGGGGTCCAGTCGGCGGAGACGGGGTTTGCGATGAATTCAAGCACTTTCTTCACCCGAACGGGTGCGAGCGATCGGCCTGCCGCCTCCATTTCATGCAAAGAGTTAAAAGCAGTTGGTTCCACCCAGCGTCGGCGCTCCGCCCAACCCTTCAGGCTGGAAGTAACACGCATACTTGCGATAACGGGGAAACGGCTTTCGGGACGGGTGTCCTTTCCCGGTTCTAACTGCACCTCCAAGATGTCAAACGTTTTATACTGTTTTTTATCCTCTAAGTAACGCAGCGGTACCGGATAGAGCCGTCGCCACTCTCCGTTATCGTTAATGCCGCCCGTGCACACGGTTTCAATATGTTTCTGGCTGATCACTGGGTAGGTACGAAGGGTTGTCAAAATGCGCTCTTTTGCAGCCAAGTGGAAGTTCTCCGTCGACAACCGGAAAGACGGTAAAGCGTCTATGCCATTCTTGCAAGGGTGCCCCGCCTCCAGCATGAGAATAACACGGTTTCACCATGGCTTCTATTGTTAACGCCCTTCAACCTAAAAACAGTTATGGCGTGCGCCTCCGGAGTTGGTCAGCATTGGGGTTCCCGCAGCCATGCGGAGGTGTATTGCCTCGGCCGGAAATGGAGAAACGGGCTTTTGGCATAAGAGATTAGTTGGCACCAAGGTTACCGCCGACGCACAGCCAGGCTGCGGATGTGCAGACCCCGCGACGGTGGCGATTGAGATCAAATTCCAGTACTGTTTCCTCGGTGATGGTGCGTAGGCAGGCGGCGGAAAATGAATGATGCTCAAACTACTATTGCCGATTTGAAACAGGCAATGGCAGAATTTGTAACCGCCCGGCAGTGGCAAAAATTCCACCGACCGGAACATCTGGCCAAGGCCATTTCGGTTGAAGCAGCGGAATTACTGGAGCTTTTCCTCTGGTTGTCTCCGCAGGAGGCGGACAAAAAAATGGCCGATGTCGCGTTTCGGCAGGCGGTCAGTGACGAATTGGCGGATGTGATGACTTTTCTGGTGTCTCTGGCGCAAGCGGCAAACATTGATATCGCAACGGCCGTAAGGGAAAAGATGGCTCGCAATGCCGCCAAATACCCCGCGGAAAAATTTCAAGGGGTGTATCACCGCCCCATCATAAAGGAGTAAAAACCGCAGTTTTCAAATTGCGGAAAATGTGGAATGAACCAAAGTACGCCTGTCGCAAAAAAATTGGGTGAATTTATCTCTCGGCCGTGGTGCAGCGTGGTGGCCATCACGCTGTTGGTGGTCAGTTTTATTTCAAATCTGGTTTTTCTTTACCACAACTGCCCATTTGATCTGTCGGAAGATGAAAGCCATTACTGGCTTTGGTCGCAGCACATGGCGTGGGGATATTATTCTAAGGGGCCGGGAATCGCGGCCATTATTTATGTTGCCACGCACATAGGCCGTCTATTTGGTGCACCACTTGCATGTATGCCAGTCATACGAACTCCCGCAGTCATTTTTTCGCTGCTAAGCGGAATCGCCACCTGGTTTTTGGCACGGCGGATGTTTCGCGATGATCGCGCCGGACTTATGGCCATCCTGCTTTCGGCCGGTGCGCCGGTTTTTGCCGTTGGCAGTTTAATCATGACGATCGATTCGCCCATGTATTTATGCTGGGCATGGGCCGTGGTGTGCCTGTGGATGGCGGTTGAACCCCAAACTGATGGCACACTTCCCACCGGGAAGGCACCTGCCGGCTGGCTGTATCTGGCAGGGGCCTTGTTCGGCCTGGGAATTCTTGCCAAGCCGGTGCTGTTGTTCCTGCCGCCGTCGGCGCTGATTGCTGCCTTCATGCATCCTTACCTGCGGCGACGGCTCGCAACCTGGCATGCGCTGGGCGCTGTACTGTTGGGTCTGGCCATGCAGATACCAACACTTATCTGGAATGCGCAGCATCATTGGATCATGTTTCTGCACATTGGTGGCGAGGGGGGCTTGGAAAGCCACTCCGGCGTGCTGGCTCATCTCGAGCAATTACCCGCGCACGTCGGCTTGTACATCGCATCGCAGGCCGGCATCCTGGCCGGAATATTATTTGGCCTGATGGTGGCGGCTATCTGGCAGGCCATCGCTAAAATGCGACGCGCCGGTGATGATATTGAAAAAGTCCGCATGGCCTTTTTACTGGGCATGACGCTGCCCATATTTGGCTTTTATTTTATTCTCTCGCTTTGGACAAAAGTTGAACCAAACTGGCCGGCCGCGGGATATTTTACCGCCATCATTTTGCTCGCTGGTCTGGCAACGCACTGGTTCAATGACCCCGGTAAATTGCAAAAGGCGTGGCGATTTTGGATTATCGCGGCCGTAGCGTGGGGATTTTCGCTCACCGTACTGGCCGAAAATGTGCAGCGGCTCTATTCATGGGCCGCCACCTGGGAACATCACGGTATCCCATTTCCGCGTTGGGACCCGGCAGCGCGATTGCACGGTATGAAATTGCGGGCCGATGCAATCCAAAAAGTTCGGCTATCCATGTGGAGTGGCAAAGGTCCCAAGCCATTGGTCATCAGTAATCGCTGGGATGTGGCCAGCAGCCTGGATTTTTATATTCATGGCAACCCATTTGTGTTTTGCATCGGTCAGATAAGCGGAGGTCGGCAGAGTCAATATGATCTATGGCCGGGCATTGATCAAAAAAACAAGGCGGGGCAATTGCGCTATGCCGGGCGGGATGCCGTGCTGACCGGGTCGTTTTCAGGACCCATCTTCAACCACGTTATCAAGCCAGCGTTTGTCAAGGTGTCGCCTATGATGCACATACCCCTCTATTATCATCATGTGCTTTTTAAGACGCTCAATGTGTGGAAGTGTTACGGATTTAAAGGTTTTGATGAAAAGGCCGCCGCTAAATTCTAGTACACCCGTCCCGGGCCTGTGTGGCATGTCGCGGGGGATGTAGCCCGTTGGGTTTGGTGATTCTTTCAGCAGGTAAGGTGCATTTATGGCGTTAAGGCCCGACGACACAGTCTGTTTCTGTTTCAAGGTAAGCCTGCAGAAAATTGAAACCTTCTGCAAGGTTGAAAAACCGAAGTATGCATCGGAAATATCCGATTGCCTCTCCGCGGGCACGGGCTGCGGGTGGTGCGTGCCGATGCTGAAAAAACTCCATGGCCAATTTTGCCAACCGTATACCCCGCCTTGGCGTAGTGCTGACGTCCAGACGCCTTCGATCCGCGAACAAGATGCCGCCGCGGTTAATGAAGAAATCTGGGAATCGGGTCGACAGCAATACCTTGCGAAAAAGAAAAATAACCCGCAGTAACAGGAATTGATTTGAGGTTAAGCGATCTCGCTGCCAATTTTGCACCGGCGGTCGGATGCATTGCCGCATTCGCGCCCACGCTTGGGTCGGCGTTCCGTCGGCCTGGAATAATCCGGCTTTCAGCACGGCACCTTGTGGTTGCCGGTGGGGATGGTATGTTGACAGATGATGCAGGACGCACCGATAGAAAATCCGGTCACCGCCGAACCGCCCGTGGGCGGTCGTGCCTTGGCATTTGCCGGCCTGACACCACGCCGCCGTTCTCAACTCGCACAACTGGGTATTATCACCACGCTTGATTTGCTCAACTGGTTGCCACGGCGTTATGAGCAATTTCAAAATGGCCTGCCCATTACGCAGATCAAGGCTGGACAAATGGTTACCGTACAGGGAATGGTGGTACAGACACGCTTGCACCGGCGGCGTCCCATGCGTTTCGAGGCATTGTTGGAAGATGCCAGCGGCCGATGTGTTCTGACCTGGTTCAACCGGCGCGATCTGGCCGACAAAATAAAACCGGAAACCTTGCTGCATGCCGCCGGTAAGGCGGGAACCTACAAGGGACGCATTCAACTCGTACAGCCGGAAATTAAACTGGTCGAAAAAATTGAAGCTGTCCCACCCCGCGATGGCATTGAACCGGTCTACCCCGCATCGGCTGATTTATCCAAGCGTTTTATCGCCGATCTGGTCGCTCAGCATCTGGAAGAATGCCTTGCGGACATTGTGGAGTGGTTCAGCGAGGCTTATCTTTTGGAGAGGCATTTAATTCCCCTGCGGCAGGCGTACCGCCGATTGCACCAGCCCACAAGTACACCCGAGATCGTCCGGGCCCAGCGCACCATTGCCTATCACGAAATAATTCTTTTCCAATTGGCGCTGGAGATACGACGCTATCACCAAAAGCATTCGACAGTGGCTGAAAAATTACGCACCGATGACCGCGTGGACCAGCGAATCCGTGCGCTGATACCTTTTGAACTCACACCGGCTCAAAATCGTGTCATTGCGGATTTGCGACGCGATCTGTCGCACCGCGATCCGATGAATCGGCTCTTGCAGGGCGATGTCGGAAGTGGAAAAACGGTTGTGGCGCTCTACGCCATGCTGATGGCGGTGGCGGCCGGTAAGCAGACTGCTCTGCTTGCACCCACCGAGCTACTCGCCGAACAGCACTTTGAATCCATCAGCCATCTGCTCTCTGGCAGCCGCGTGCAAGTTGAATTGCTCACAGCCGGCGCAGCACCCGCCAAACGTGCGGACATTATCGCCCGCCTGAAAAGCGGCGAATTGCATTTGGTTATTGGTACGCACGCCCTGCTGAGCGACCCGGTGGAATTTGGGCACCTCGCCTTGCTGGTGGTTGATGAGCAGCACAAATTCGGCGTGCAGCAACGTGCCATGCTCCGCCATCGGCAGGCCAACGTGCACACACTGGTAATGACCGCCACGCCCATCCCCCGCACGCTGGCCATGACTTACTTTGGCGATCTGGATGTGTCGATCATCGATGGCTTGCCGCCCGGCCGCCACCCTGTCATCACGCGAAAAGTCACCAGCGAGCAATTGCCTGAAGTGTATCAATACATGCAGCAGCAGATACGCGACGGTCGGCAGGTGTATGTGGTGGCACCCGCCATTGAAGATGGGGTTTCAGAGTTGGACAGCGTGACGGCGGTGTTGACCGATTTAACCCGTCACCTGCCGACGGACATTCGCGTCGAGCCTATGCATTCGCGGCTGGCCGCGGAACAGCGCCATCAGACCATGGACCAGTTTCGTGCGGGGCACATCCATGTGCTGGTTTCTACCACGATTATTGAAGTGGGAGTGGATGTTCCTAATGCTACCATCATGCTGATCCGGCAGGCGGAGCGTTTCGGCCTGGCGCAACTGCATCAATTGCGCGGACGAATTGGCCGATCCAACCTCAAATCTGTCTGCATTCTGTGCAGTGATGACGATTCAGACGAAGCCAAAGCACGCCTCGATGCGCTGGTTAAAAATGCCAGTGGATTTCGTGTGGCGGAAGAAGACCTCCGTCTTCGTGGTATGGGAGAAATGGTGGGCACGCGGCAAAGCGGCATGCCTGAATTTTTATTTCCTGACTTTTTGCTGGAAATTCCCTTTTTGCAGATGACCCGACGCGACGCCGCCGTAGTCATTGCCGCCGACCCCCATTTGATCGCACCCGAAAATGCCCGGCTGCGCCACGAGGTGTATCGCCGCTATGAATCTACACTTTTATTGGCCGATGTGGCATAGGGGGCGGTGATGCAGTTGATCCATGAAACGCGGCCCGAATTCAGAAGTCTTCAGCCCGCAGAAATAATGAAGCGGCTTTTGCGTGAGGTTAAAACCGGGCGGTCTGGTCGCGCGCTGCATTTGGGACAGAACCTGTCGCGACAAACGTCGAATCGTGGCTATGACTTGGCCGACTTTCGACCTTACGCACCGGGCGACGATACACGCTTTCTGGATTGGATGGCGCTGGCGCGGTTGGATCAGCCCATCATTCGGCTTTTTGAATCGATCAATGCAAATCCGCAGTTACTGCTGATTGATGCATCAAAAAGTATGGGTTACGGCTCGCCCGGCAAATTCAGTGCGGCATGCTGGGCCATCATGGATGCCGCCGTGCAATGCTGGAAGCACGGTTATCGATTAGGCGTTGACGTGATCACCGGCGATCATTTGCAGTCGATACAAAAAGATGAAAAAATAAAGGCACCGGAAAAATTAATTCGTTTAATCAAGGCGTTGGCGGCCATCACACCGGATGGCGTCATCGAGATGGACCGCGCCATTGCCATCGGCGCGGCGCGTCAATCGGGGGCGCAGGCGATGACGATCATCAGCGATTTTTTGCCCCATGCGCCCACGCTGCCAAAGCGGTGCAATCGTCGGATGAATCTGGTGCGTGTCCTGTCACAGACGGAGATTGATCCGTCGCCGCTACTCCATAATGAGTTGGTGGACATGGAAACAGAAAAAAAAATATTCGCGCGCCATGATGCAGATTGCATCCATGCGTATCGCGCGGCGCTGCATCAACATGGATCGTCCCTCGCGCGTTTAGCCCTTTCCACAGGGGGTTTTGCACTGGACGTCCGCACATAATATTTTCCCGATCGCGCTACCACGGGCGCTGAATGAGAAAAAAAAACGCAGGCCGGCTGAAAAAAAACCGAAATATTTGTAAATATCTGATGAATTTATTGTCAAGTCGCCGATAACTTAACGTAATGGCTTCTAGATCATTGAAAGGGGGTGATACATGATGCCAACTAAGAAAAAGCCGGCCGCCAAAAAAAGCACGAAGAAATCGGCAAGCCCAAAAAAAACGGCCAAGAAAAGCACGAAGAAGTCCGCAGCCAAGCGCAAGTAAGCAATTACTCGGATCGGTTCACGATCCGCTTCTTCCTCCCAAACTCTTAGCCCGTCTGAAATATGACGGGCTTTTAATTGCGCTCCGGATTAACCACACCGCATGTGTGTCCAACAGATAACGCTTTTAACCCCGATCGCCATCCTGCAAGCTGGTCATGCATAACCTCAACCGCACTGGTGGTACGAAGTCAATCAAACTTGATCGCCCAGACGACCGCACCCTGCATCGCTCACGCATGGGCACATGTTACGCAGCTATCCGTGTACATGTGGTCGCAGACCTGCCGGTGGGCGGATTGACGCATGTGGACGTGAGAATAGTGCAAATTGTACCTGTGCCGGGCAGAGGTTAAAATCAGTCCCCAAGGTCGGCCCGTTGGTCGACATACTTCGGCGGTGGTGTTTCTATGGAGATCGCGCATATGTTTCAACAGAAGTGGACACGGATGGGCCTGACGGCTGGCGTTATGCTTTTAGGCACGGTATTTATTGGCGGTTGCACCAGCAACAAGCTGGTGACCGAGCGTAACCAACTCATTATGCAAAATAAACAATTGCAGCAGCAATTGGCGGAAACGAAAGCCAATCTGGCTTCAACCCGTGCGCAGCTCCAGCAGCAACAGCAGATTGCCGCCGCCGCTTCTGCGCAGGCGGCCGCCAACCAGCAGGCATCGGCCGCCACGCAGCCTTCCGGCACCAGCGGTTATTCAACTATTCTGCCGTCAATGCCATCAGGCCATATGCAAACCGGGAATTCTCACATGCAGACGCGCCGGATGCGGCCCGCACCGCGCCGCCAGGTTGCCATGCATCGCTTTGTGCTTTCCAGCGATCTGTTGTTCGCCCCCGGCAGTGCCCGGCTTTCACCGCGTGCCACGCATATGCTGTTGCACGTTGCGTATGAACTGCGTCGCCGCTATGCCGGTCGGCACATCATGGTTGCAGGGTATACCGATAACACCCCTATCCACCATCCATACAGGAATAATTATTACCTCGGGCTGGCCCGGGCCAAATCAGTCGAAAATTTCCTGGCGCGACACGGCGTATCGCGGAGGCGCATGCGGGCGGTGAGTTTTGGCGATCATCACATGGTGTCGCACACCGATTTGGCACTCGACCGCCGCGTTGAAGTGATTGTGCTGCGGTGATGCGGGGCGCTAAATCTGCCAACATAGCCGCCGACATCTTGGATGCATGTGATTGCCGGGCATGCGTGCGTTGTCATTCTCATTTCTGCCGGATCCTTGGTCGTGGGGCATCGGGCTAAAAGAGATGATTTCCATCATTGACTATGGCATGGGAAATCTGCAAAGCGTTCGCAAGGCGCTGGCGCTTCTCGATACGCCCGTCCAGATTATCAGCGATCCCGACGCCGTGAAACGCTCGGACAAAATTATATTGCCGGGCGTAGGAGCCTTTGGCGATGCGATAGCGGCCCTCCGCCAATCGGCAATGGACGCCGCCATCAAAGATTTTGTAGGTTCGGGAAGGGCCTTTCTCGGTATCTGCCTTGGGATGCAGTTGCTGGTGGATGTAAGTTTCGAGGATGGTCAGCACACCGGGTTATCCATCATTCCCGGGCGCTGTGTCCGCTTAACCGTTGACCAGCCGCCACTGAATCTCAAGGTACCCCACATGGGTTGGAATGCGCTCGAGTTTGATCCTGCCCATCGTGCACCATTGCTGGACCGCCTGCCCGAGGGGGCCTATATGTATTTTGTCCATAGTTACCATGTGGAGCCGGCCGATGGCAGCGTGGTGGCTGCGGTGGCAGACTATGGCGTAAAATTGACCGCGGCTGTGGTGAAGGATAATGTCATGGCCACGCAGTTTCACCCTGAGAAAAGCCAGGCGGCCGGCCGCACCGTGCTGGAAAATTTTGTTCGCTTTTGATTGAATGTGGTTTTTGTAAATCGAGATAAATGACTGTGCCCATTGAGCTTTACCCAGCTATTGACTTGCGCGGTGGTCGCGTGGTGCGCCTGCTTCGCGGCGACTACCTGCAGCAAACCGTCTACGATGTTGACCCGCTCGATATTGCGCGGCGCTTCCGAGATGCGGGCTGCCAATGGCTGCATGTCGTCGACCTGGACGGTGCCAAGGATGGAAGGCCCGTTAATTTAACGATTATTGAAAAGCTTATCGAACGCAGTGGCATGCAGGTACAGGTAGGGGGGGGAATTCGCACCGAGGAAGTGATGGAATATCTGCTTGCCGTTGGTGCCGCTCGCGTTATCCTCGGCACGCGCGCCATACAAGATATTGAATGGTTTGAAAAAACAGTCCATGACCCCCGCTTTCGAGGCCGCATCTCGTTGGGGCTCGATGCACGCGATGGCGTGGTCGCCACCCATGGATGGACCAGCAGCCAGGCAAAGTCCGTCACGCTTGCTGAAATTGCCACCATCGTGGCAGCTTGGCCGCTGGCCGCCATCAACTTCACCGATATCACCCGCGATGGCACATTGGCCGGACCCAATGTGCAAGCCACGGCCGATTTGGCAGCGCTCACTCCGAACATACCCATCATCCATAGTGGGGGCGTTGCCAATATCTCCGACATTGAACAATTGATGCATCTGCCCATCGCCGGCATTATCGTGGGCCGGGCGATCTACGAGGCCACATTGGACGTGGCCGAAGCCGTTAAACTGCTGGCCTCGGCATCGCCCTCGGCAAATTAAGCCGTCAACATCCAATTCAACTATAATCAGGTGGCCTGCCGCACGGTAAGCGGCGCAGGTGGCATCAATGGAGATGGCAGAATAATGCGGCAAGTCCCTGGCGATATCAGCAAGCTGACCGAAGCCTTGATAAACAGTTACGAGGTGCATGCATCGACTGCCTATGTCGGGTCCAATTTCCTGCCGAATCGCGACACGATTATCGAAATATGCTCGCTGCTGCGCGAGCTGTTGTTTCCCGGTTTTTTTGGCCGCCAGAATCTCACCAGTGCCGATTTATCCTTCCATGTGAATTCCCTGCTGACGCGCCTGCGCGATCTGCTTTTCGATCAGGTGCGCCGGGCCATCCGCCATCAGCATCAACGCGGCGGCAAGGGAGACTGTCCCGATTGTGACCAGACCGCCTTGGCTACGGTGGATGAATTTCTCGGTTCGCTGCCGGAAATCCGCCGTGTGCTGAGCACCGATGCTCAAGCCGCATTTGATGGCGACCCGGCCGCTGCCAGCATTGATGAAATCGTCTTCAGCTACCCGGGATATTTTGCCATTACCGTGTACCGCATTGCGCATGAACTCCATCGCCTCGGCGTGCCACTGATTCCCCGCGCCATGACGGAGTATGCCCACGGTGTGACGGGCATCGACATCCATCCCGGTGCCAGCATAGGGGAGTATTTTTTTATTGATCACGGTACCGGCGTGGTAATCGGTGAAACCACCATCATCGGCCGGAATGTCAAAATTTACCAGGGCGTGACACTCGGAGCGCTTTCCACCCGCGGCGGTCAATCGCTGCGGGGGTCCAAACGCCACCCAACCATCGAAGATGATGTCATGGTGTACCCCAATGCCAGTATTCTTGGTGGCGAAACCGTTGTCGGTCGAGGTGCCACCATCAATGGCAATGTCTTTGTCACCCAGTCGGTGCCATCCAATACCCGCGTCAGCGTAAAACACCCGGAATTGCAGTACCGCAATCGGCCGCCGCGCGAATTTGTGCAGGAACTCCCGCCCGACTTCCAGATATAACGGGGACCCGGATCGGCCTTTTCGCATCGATCAACCCGCCGGGTAAATCGCGCCAATTGCGGCATCCTGCCCTATAGTGATGGGCGTGGTCTGATACGGGGATACTTACGCGGTGTGCCAGCTGACTGGCGATGTGGACGGCGTAATTAAGGATTTGCCAATGTTTCGCGGCGCATTTAGACTCTTTCGGATAGCCGGTATCACGGTTTATCTGCACTACACATGGTTTTTGGCCGTTCTATTTTTTGCGCAGTCACCCATTGAACGTTACTCCCGTGCCTGGTGGAACTATGCTGAAGCCATCGGGCTGTTTGCCATTGTGCTTACCCATGAATTTGGCCATGCACTGGCTACCCGCAGTGTGGGTGGCAAGGCCGATACCATCATATTGTGGCCTTTTGGCGGTATTGCCTTTGTCAATGCGCCACGGCGACCGCTGGCTACGCTTTGGGCCATTGCCGCCGGTCCGCTGGTGAATGTCATTCTGCTGCCGGTGTTTTGGGGTTTAACCCATCTGGCGCTTGCCCATAGCGCCAGCTTGAACCCCAATTTAATCAAATTTCTATCCGCCCTGGAAATTATGAACATCGTGCTGCTGGTGTTTAATATTTTGCCCATCTATCCCCTTGATGGCGGGCAGATACTCTCCAGTATCCTGTGGCTTTTTATGAAGGAAATGCGGGCAATTCGTATCGCGGCCGGCATCGGCATGCTCGGTTCGGTTGCTCTGGTGGTATTTCTGTTGTCGCGCGGGGGCGGGGTCGGCAGCAATATATACTCCATCTTGATCATCGGCTTCCTCTTCTTCTCCGCGCGGCGGGCTTATATGGCCGCCGGCCAGCGGCCCGCACCATCGGGTGTCGTTGCCAATTGCCACTGTCCCAAATGTCACAACAGTCCCCCAACCGGATTGAATATTAAATGCCCGGAATGCAATACGCAGTTTGATATCTTTGCCGCCAGTGCCGTGTGCCCCGGCTGCGGCCAGCGTTATACGCACGTCCCGATCACCTGCGGCAACTGCCACACCACAAGCCCCATTGCCGACTGGCTCACGGTGGCCACTGTAGATGCCGGTGCGGCCAAAGATCAGTGATAGCCGCAATCGGTATTAACACGGCACGGGTAATATTTATTTACAGTGGCGAGTTTCAAGCATCCACTGTGGAGGGTGCCGCCGCCGGTGGTGTAAGGTGTCTTTTAGATATTTTGCCTGTGGGCGTCAGCGGCATGCTGTCAACGTAGAAAAATTCACGTGGGGCTTTGTACGCCGCCAGAGATCGGCATACAAACGCCCGCAATTCATGCGGGCTTGGTTTACTTGCAAGATCGGCGTTCCATTGGATAAACGCCACTGGCACCTCCCCACGCTGTGCATCTTTCACACCGATGACAGCCGCCAGCACCACCCCGGGAAATTGCCGCAGCACCTCCTCTATCTGCGCTGGCACAATTTTTTCTCCGCCCATGATGATCAGGTCTTTTTTTCGCCCGGTGATATATAAAAAATCGTCTGCATCACGGCGCGCAATGTCACCCGTCTTAAACCAGCCGTCAGCCGTAAGCACCTCGGCTGTGTCTCTCGGGCGGTTGTAGTAGCCCTTCATTACATTGGGGCCTCGAATCCAAAGTTCTCCCGGTTCACCGGGTGCAGAATCGACACCAGAATCATCCGTCAGACGAATCTCCACACCCGCAATGGCCTTGCCGACCGAACCGGGACGCCGCGCCCATGGCACATTAAACGAAACCATGGGCGACGTTTCAGTAAGCCCGAATCCCTCAAGCAGGGGTATGCCAAACCGCTGTTGATATTCGTCAATCAGGGAAACCGGCAGTGGCTCGCCTCCACTGATTGCGTACTGAACGCTGGCGAGGGCCTCACGCGTTGCGGCTTTAGAATGGGCTAAAATCGCGTACATCGTGGGTACCGCCACCAGCACCTGCACATGGTGTTTTCGAACCGCATCGATCACCGCCGCCGGATTAAACCGCGTGATATAAACCACTTTGCAGCCGAGGCTCAGCGGAATCAGACAGGTGGCCATCAGGCCCAGAGCATGAAACATCGGCAGCACGCCGAGAAAAGTCATTTGCCCATTGAACTTCGCATGCTCAATGGACGCTTGCGCGTTTGAATCCAGATTTTGATTCGTCAGCATCACACCTTTTGGCGCCGCACTGGTGCCGCTGGTGTACAAAATCACGGCGGTATCATCTTTACTTCGCTTCGGAGCTTGCCTTGGCCACGGTATCCGCCGGAACGACAATTCATCCATCAGCATAACTTCAAGACCGGCGTCTCGGAGGGCTGCATTATGCTCTTTGAAATAGCGGATGCTGAGAACGAATTCCAACTGGGCGTCGCGGCAGATTTCAACGAGTTCGGCGGGTTTAAGCAAAAAATTCAACATGACCGGAACGCGATTGGACAGCCGCGCCGCCAGAAACGCTATCGCACATCCGGCCGACTGGGGAATCAATATGCCAAAACGCTCGGTCTTCCGTCGGCAACGGTTCAGATGCCCCAGCATAATGCTGCCCGCCGCCCGTAATTGCGAAAAACTCACCTCGCCACGGTCGTCCACAATGGCAGTTTGTGATCCTCGCCGCCGCCCCTGCGCTAAAATCGTTTCCAGTAGCAATTCGCACTCCGAAATGGCCTGTCAGATGGTTCGTGGCAATGGAGCCGACCGTGCATTCAATCTACCCGCAGGCACACGGATGTACAATTGCATTTTTTACGTGGCAGGGGGTGACCATGGCCATTTCTCCGGGTATCCCTGAGCACGCGGTTGGCCTCACCGCATGGGCCTTTCGGGAAGGTCCCGGGAAACGCCGCAAATTTCCCTCTTTTCGGCGATTCCACCCCCGCGTGGAATATTGGACAGGCCCGGATCACCCGGGGCGATTTTATAAAGCTCCGGGCTTGCCCGGAGTTGCTCAACTTGCAGGCATGAGCCAATCATCGGAACGTGGACTCATGCCACACAGAGCGGTTCTAATATCTCGCACGGCGCCTCAGCGCCACGGAGGAAGTTACAAAAACAATATTGCAATACGACAACAAGCCCGGCGGGGCCGCACTCCGTGGCACCAGTAGCGGGCTGCACGTCCACAATGGGTATTGTCCCCATGCGTCGAATTCATTCGCATGCCGTTTTGGGGCCGCGTATTGCATTCACCCGCGTGCCCCATTTTTTTCGCCAACGCATCCGCCGGCGATTCTGCGACCGCATGTTCCATATTTAGCGCCGTCGTGGCGCGGACGTCTCGCCCGCATGGATACCGTCCCGCTGCGTTGCATCCCTTCGCACACCGTTTTATGACCGCGAATTGCGTTCACCCGCGTACTCAATGTTTAGCGCCATCGCCGGGCGATGGGCGCTAATCTCAATTCCAAATTGCGGCCCCTGTGACAAGAATGTCACATCCGCCACCCCATTTAGCCGCGTGCATGGTGCACGTGATGATGCATGGCCCCGTCCGGCCGCCCCGTTTTTCAACACATCGTGCGCCGAGGCCAGAACGCCACCCGATTATTTGTTTATTAAATCCAACCGTGGTACCGACCTCAATAATTCGGCGTTACGCACGCAATACCGCGACGCGGAAGCGGGCGGCAACTTGGCCGGGGCACTCTCGCCCGCCAATTTCTGCCCAAAAGTGGCGTGGCAAGGGGGAGGGCGGGAGACCCGGGTCTGCGGTGGAAATACCGCCGCGACGCGTCCTCGACAAATTTCTGAAAAGAATTAACGTCTTAATTTCCATGAAACCTGCCACCTCAGGGCCCGCCGGCTCGAGCAAAAGATCAGCGTGTGTTTTCCCCACCAAGTTAGCTGCCGATAGCCCGATGTTCCGCACCGAAAGGGTACCGATCTGCCTGCAGCAACCAACTTCCGTTCCACCCGAAATATCCAGACACGAAGCGTTGCCCGGTTTCTCTCGCCCGCCGTGCCATTCCTCACCATTGGAGCGTCGGCGGTGCAGACGGCCAACGCCGAGCCGGAAATTGTAAATGCTGGGGCGTAGCACTGGCTGGGAAATCCGGCCTCCGCGAGGCAGCGGCCGTCGACCGCGCTGTACAGCGCCAGGTGCCTCCCCCATGCAACAGCGACTCTGCCGCCTCCTATGGCGTAGCACGTCGCCGGACCCCATCTGGTACCGGCTGGCGGTGCGATCACCACGACCCGTTTTCCGCTTCGGCTGTTCCATACCTCAATGCGCCTTGGCATGGTGCAGTAAGCGGCCAAAAGCGGGCCCTTGGGTTCCGACTGAAGCCGAACAATGTGGTAGGAAATAAGCGGTGCTGGCGAAAACAGCAGTTGCGAGGTCTTCGCACTAAAGAAATAAATGGCTCCACCGCCAAATCCCACCAGCTTGCGGCCGCCGTCGACGTAGAGCAGCCTCTGTGGACCGCGCGGCGGGATCGGCAGCGGCCCAAGGGTGCCGGTGTGCAGGGTTGAGAGGGGCTTCTTCTTTCCAAACGACCAGATCTGCCACCGCGCCTTCAGGCCCGCGCCCATTGGCCGCGAACCACCGGTCCCGCTGAACGCCAATGCCACAAATCGTGATCCATCTGGCGAAAACGACGGCTCTGCGGCGAACGCTGTTGCCCGCGCGGACGCTCGCCGACGGTGGCGTCCAAGAATCTTGGTCCAAGTTGTGCCGCAGGTGTCGGTCATCCCTAAAGTCAGCGGGGAAAGTACGCCGACGGCACCGTCGTGAATGGCGAAGAGGCGGTTCGACGCAACAGGCCGTAAGATGCGCAACGCCCGCACACGTATATCCCGTTCCAGACGTATCCGCGCGAGCGGGCGCGAGGCCGCTGACGCAGGCACCCAACCGCCACAAATCGCCTGTACGTAGAGGGCGGCGGCAACGGCCCCCGCAGCCGCGAAGCGCGACCGCACCATCGAGACGCACTTCCGTCGCCAGCCAAATTGGGTGGCGCGCATCGTTATCCTCCACCCGAAATAAATTTGGATATCTCCTTCGCGACATCGAAGGCACTGGATATTACCTTGTCACTCGTTTCGCGGTCTCCCGGCAACACCACCCCTCCGTTCGGCCCGTAAAATGGGAGCGATATCCCATGCCGCCCGGTAACCCACCTCTTTGACGCATGCCATTTACCCCCCTTCTTGCAAACTTCCTCGTGCTCCGTCCAAGCCGCCTCAATGCCGTAGCGCCAACGCACCTCGGAAAAATCCGTCAGGTCTAATACGTGGTTGACCGCGTCGAGGATGGCCTGCCCTACGGGTGTGAGCTTCATTATGTCCTTGATGTAGGTAAGGAGGTGGTAGTCGGTCGGGTTGGTCCCGTTGGTAACGACTGTCCCAAGAAACTGCACCACCGCGCGGCTGCCCTTCCAGGTACCATTCGGGAGTTTCTTCCATTTCCAAGGCCCAACGGATGGTGCCCCCAACATCCCCTCCCCATCCATATTCCCCACCGGGCTGCTTTGGACGTACTCGTAAAGATTGATTCCGCCTTGGTAACCGATCGGGTCGCGGGTAAGCCAGCGGCCAAGCGTCGGCAAATAATACCGGTTCCGCACATAATAATTCTGCGTTTCGGCATCGTACCGGTAGCCGCAGTAGATGATGTCGTTGGCACCATAGCTTGATTGCGAATCATCATCGGTAAACCATGTATTATCCGGCCCCGGACTGGTGAAGATCAGCGTGTTGCCGTAGGCATCGGTATCGTACGCCTCTACGATGTTGCCGCTGGAATTGGTTAGCGCCACCGCCCGGTACAGCGTATCCTGTAATAAATAATAACTACCGGCGGGCAGATTCTGCGG
>JAKAEB010000029.1 GCA_021818445.1 Planctomycetota bacterium | reverse complement strand
AACGCGCGGGGGTGCAGGGTGCAAGGAGGGCGCAGCGATATGTCGCGCAGGGATGCGTCAATTTTTTACCCGCCGGGACAAGCCCGGCGGCTCGCTGGGCCACTCTCATACCCAATATTTCCACTGTCAGCTTTGCGAACCTCGCGGTGAGGAAAACGAGTTTGCACCGCCGGGAGCGCCAAGGACGCGAAGACTTGCGTATCTTATTATTCATATTTTTTTAATTCTCTCCGCGGCTCCGAGGCTCTGCGCGAGATCGTAACTCTTCTCTGTGCGGATTAAGGCATCGTGCCGATGGCATGATGAAAGCTTTTTTTCGGCGCGCAGAGAAAAAGAGACACAGAGGTTTTGTCATTGGACAAATCTCGTAATATTTGCCGCGTCACGGCGATTGGGCAGGTCCCTATCCAATATGCTTGGCGGTTCTTGGCGTCCTCCGCGCCCTTTGCGGTGAATAAAACGCCTTTGCACCGCCGAGAGCGCCAAGGACGCGAAGACTGGCCAATCTGAATCTTTAGTATTTTTTTCATTATATCTATGTCTCTGTGTCTCTGTGCGATATATTAAAACCCTCTCTGTGTGACATAATGCATCATGCCGTTGGCATGATGATGTTTATTTTTCGGCGCGCAGAGAAAAAGAGCCACAGAGGTTGTGGCATTGGACAAATCTCGCGATATTGGCCGCGTCATGGCGATTGGACAGGCCCATTTCCAATATGCTTGGCGTTTCTTGGCGTCTTCCGCGCGCTTTGCGGTGAATAAAACGCCTTTGCACCGCCGAGAGCGCCAAGGACGCGAAGACTTGCGAATCTGATTATTTCGTATTTGTTAATTCTCTCCGTGGCTCTGCGCGAGATATAAACACCTCTCTGTGTGAAATAATGTATCATGCCGATGGCATGATGCTGTTTGTTTTTTTTTTGGCGCGCAGAGAAAAGGAGACACAGAGGTTTTGGCATTGGACAAATCTCGTAATATTTGCCGCGTCATGACAATTGGTCAAGCGCATATCCAATATGCTTGGCGTTTCTTGGCGTCCTCCGCGCCCTTCGCGGTGAATCGGGGTAACTATTTGCACCGCTGAGGGCGGGTTACGGCACAAGGAAGACGCTGTCCCGATGGCGCGGTTCCTGTGTGCCGTTGTATTGCAGCACCGGCGGATTGCCCACCGTCCAGATATTGCGGTGGTCAGGGCCTACGTCGGCAGAAGTTTCCCATACCACGCTGCCATCATTGAAAAGAACATTCTGGCCAACTCCACCATGATTAATGGAATTGATCGTGGCTTTGCGGCAGACGGTCTCGTAAACAACAGGGTTGGCGTCTGCCATGATCGGCACCGTTGCAGCCTCAAGCCAGTGTTGATGGTAGGGTCCGAGTTGGTCAACGTAGCTATAACCGGTTGACCTCCATTGCGGGCAGCGTTCGGCATTCAAATCACAGGCTGAAGTTGGTGTTGCGGGACATACCAATTGCTCCCATGATGTGTAACGAGCAGTACCATCCACCAAGGGCGAAAGATTGGCTAAATTACTATGGGCATCTGCCGACCGCTCGGTGCCTGTGGACACATCCCGAGGCAACCAATTTCGATCGGCTGGCGGAGCAATTTCCGGCAGCCGATTATCATAATTGGCTGCATATTGCTCCATGGCGCGGCCCACGGCCTGCAAATTGCGTGAACACGCGAAACGCAGTGCGTGCACGCGCGCCTGACTTAGACCAAAAAACATGACCACTACCAGTAAACTCGCAGCCACCGCCATGACCCACATATCCACCGCCCGCTGATTAAAACCACTCGGTACCATGTGCTTTTTAGTGCTCATCGACGGCGCGGTCGGCAATACCTGTTTCGGCATGGCTTGAAGTGTGCGGGCCAGCAGACCGGCGGGTGGAGGACTTAGTTCCAGCAGCGACAACCGACCAATAACCGCACCTATGGGGTGTGAATCGATCACTTTCAGGTCGGATATATTTTTTAGTCCGCCTTCCAACAGCCTATCAAGCTGGGCGGCAATATCGGCCGGGAGCGGTGTTTCCGGCGTGGAAGCGCCATCTGCTGCATCGGCTTGCTGCCGGTTGGCCTTGTGGAAATCAGAAGCATCAAAGTTTGCGTTCATCTGCATCACATCATCTGGTGGTATTTACAACTTGCCGGAAGCCGCCAAGCTGACCGCCACGCTTTGTGCAAGCCCCTTTCCAAAACCCGCCGATCTGCCCTTCCACTTTGCCCGCCGTGGCCATTGTATTATTTCGCGCCATCTGCCGCCCCATCGCGTCCACCGTTTTTTGCCTCATACAGCCGCGCGAAGTTCTGCAGGGCAATATGCAGGCGGCTTTTTACGGTACCCAGCGGAACGCCGAGCACCTCGGCTATTTCCTTATACGACAGCCGCTGATAAAAGCTCATTATGATCGCCTCGCGATGGATCGGTGCCATGCCCGATAATATATCGCGGACACGCATGGCATCCTCCGAGAGGATGGCCGCTGCCGGGGCATCGGGAGTGGCAGTGGCAACCAGATCAATCAGGCTGCCGGAATCCTCACCATTCGGTGAGGCATCAAGACGCTGCGTGGCCCGGCGGCTTGATGCCCGCAGAAAATCGCGGGCTTTATTGGCCGCGATGGTGTAGAGCCAAGGCTTGAGGCGGCGGTCCGGATCGAACATCTTCGCGCTGCGGTGCAACTGAACGAAGGTCTCCTGGAATAAATCTTCGGCCGTTGATCGTTCACCAACGTAGCGCAGAATAAAAGTGTAGAGTTCGCGCTCATAACGCGCAACAATTTTTGCAAACGCGTCCTGATCGCCAGCAATAAAGTTGGCCAGCAGCCTCTCATCCGAGATGCTCTCGTCGCTGAAACCATTTACGTTTTGGCCATCATTTTGGTTCATTATCCGGCCTGCAGGTCATTTCCAACGGAGTCACCACGATCCACCGCCACTACTTGCGGGGCACGCGGGCTTCCTACCCTTATCACCCCGCCAATCGGCACCCGTTCCTATCAACGTTGCCGCCAACCGTGGTGGGCAAACTTAACGGCCCAATCGCCACTCCCCGCGAATGTGGGCCACAAGCGCCAGTTCTGGCTGCCGTCAGACTCCTAGAATAGAGGACTATGACACCAATTAGCAAATACCCGCTGAAAGTCTTTTTTGATGGCGGTTGCGGAATTTGCACGCGGGCAATGCAAAAGTCCCGGCAGTTGGACACGGCCGGACGCCTGACGTTTATTGATGTATCGGCACCAACCTTCAACCCGCAAACCTACGGTCTGGGCGGCGCGGATACCCGGCGCTATCTGCATGTGGTCGATGCTGCCGGAAACAGGTATGTGGGTGTTGATGGGGTGATGGAATTTCGCGCAGCGATGGGTGTCGGTAAAGTTGAGTCATTGTTCTGGCGCATCGGCCGTTGCCGCGGCTGGCATGGCCTGTACGCAGCCGCCTACGCGCTGCTGGCGTCGCGCCGCCATGGTCTGAGCCGAATGTGCAAATGGTGATGCCGGTGCAACACCCGGTGGTGGTCATTTAATGCCCGGCCTGAATATCAGCACCTCGCCGGGTGTGGTGCGCAGACGGATGACTTGCGCGCTGAATTTTATCGGCGGCTTGGCCCTTTCAGAGAGCAGAGCGCCGGCGTGCGGCCACGGGTTGACGATGCGCAGCATCCCGCCGCGCTGGGCGATGACTTTTACGTATGCCACGCGACCACTGTGTATCCGGCTGGAAACAAGAAAATCGCCGCAGGCCAGCAGGTGACCGAAGGCGGCATTCTGCTTGACCGGCCAATCGGGGAACAAAATGATATTTTTCTGATAACTTTGCATCAGCATACTGCAGATGGTGGTTGGTACGGTGGCAAAGTTTTCCTCTCCACCGCCACCCATCTGAAAGGCAAAACTGGGGTAGGCACAGTGGGCAATCAGCACGCCTAGATGATGCAAAATGGCGTTGGGGTTGTAGCCCACATCCGCGGCGGCCGGGTAGTAGCTGTTGGTGTCGTTGTAGTCGTACCAAATTTGATAGGCCTGCACCGTGTCGCGAGCCGCCCGAAGCAGGTGCCGCGGGCTTTGCAGTCCGATGGCCCAGCCGGGAAAGATTACCTGCGCAGGGTTCATGCCGGCGCTGGAGCCGTGCACGCCATTCCATCGAGGGTGGATCAGATGCCAATGGGTGCGGATGACCGGCCCCATCCACTTAAGACCCCTCTGGGTGAATGCGATGATCGATTTGCCCTGCATGTGCGGTGGCCCAAAAATCCGCGCGGCCGGAAAAATCGGCAATGGCGATAGATGTCGCGATATGTGACGCCACGTTACTGCCGCCCGGTCATGCAAGTGCAGCGATCGGTTCATACTTAACAACCCGCGATAAAGCATCTGGAGAAAGGCGATACTGGTGGCGGGGTTGACGTCCGTCGGGCTATGAAGTTCGTCGGCAGCGTCGTTTTCATCCACGTACACGCCATGCGTATTGACCAAATAATGATCCCAAAAAGTCGCCACGCCGCGCAAAAAGGGGTACACCTTGCGGGCATATTCGGGGTTACGGGTGTAACGCCACCGCATCACGCAGTTCACCGCCCCAAACAGGGCATCGCTTTTCTGCCGTAGTGTTTTGGCACCATCCGCGCTCCAGCCGGGCAGAGGGCTAAGGTGGCAATAATAAAACAGCCCATGGTAGTGCCGGTGCCGGGCCAAACCTTCGCCCCGTTTCATCCAGTCAAGCAGTGGCCGGTCGTAATTATCGGCCAGTTGTACATGATGGGTGGGATAGACAGCCCAAAAGGGTGCCTCATAATTGTAATCAAGTGTGTAGTCACCGTTCCAGCCCATGTAGGGCGAGGTGATGAAGTTACCCCACAGACCGGGGGCGATGTGCCCGGGTGCCATGCTGCATCCGAGCAGATAGAGCGATCCATACCAGAACGACTGTATTGTTTTATCTGGAATTTTTACATAAGACGCCGACCAGAATTTCGCCCAGTGCGTCAGATGCTGTTTCCAGAGTCTGGCAATATCGGCGGCATTTAAGCCGGACAGAAGCTGCAGGGAGGCGGCCCGATATCCGGGTGTGTCGCGGTCATCCATGGCGGAAACGGCGACGAAGGCCGATCCACCGGGGAGCAGGTTAAATGTATGTTGCGGCTCGCTGCCTTGTCCGTCGATTATTCGGCAAGCCAGCAGTCCGCTCGGCGAGCAGCCATCAAACGGCAGTTTGCGATCGCCCGGGTGTATGGCATTCCAATCCCATCCGGGGCCAACGACATCGCGTGCCGGGGGAAACCGATTTGTGCTGGCCTCCATGTGATGATTCACGCCAATGCGCAGGGTGCGCCCGTTATAAACCGCCGTCACAAGTGACCATTGATGCAGCGGCAGTGGCTTCAGGGTGGTGACACGCACGCGATTCAGCATGGCGGACGGACGCCCGTGAAACAGCGAAAGGGTAAAACCATAGGATATCTGCGGTGGATTGGGCCCCGGCTCTCCCCAATGCTGCCATCGGTCGCTTGTCATGGCGCTGAAGATGGCCTGCCTACCCTTAGCGGATTGAGGGTAAACCCAAGCGGTAACTGTAAACGCCTTTTCAGGCATGGCCAAAAATCCGACGTTCACGCAGGTAGATGCTCCTGTGGGGTGGCCGGTATGCGGTACGGCGGTAAGAAATCTAAAACGCGGCGTGCTTGTGTGATGCCCGCGGTCGGGGGGCGATGCAGCATTGTAGATTTTCACGTCGGCGATCTGACCATGAAAGTTGCCGGCCGGATCGCGCCCGCTGGGCTTACCGACATCTGCATCAACCGTATCGGGCGACACGCGCAGCGTATCGATGGACCCTGCGCGATGCGACATGCCAACTGCACCCGACGTCCGCCAGCCGTCCAGTAATGATGCAGAAATGGCGAGTACTTTGGAACCCGTATTGGTGAGTTTTAATATGACCAAATCCTGAGGGTTCGCCACCCACGTTTTGAATGCCAGCGCGTAGCCGCCGCGCTTGGTGAATTGGCCGGTGATATCTGCGGGGCCGATATTTTCTTCTGTTCGGTAAGCCCCATTGGTCAGTTGGGGTATGGAAAGCATCAATTGGCCCATGGGCATAATGCGGCCGCGCAACACACTCCAAAAATCGTTTCGCGAAAGATACAGGGATATCTTGTTCGTGTTTTTGCCTTGTAAAGCGACGCCAAGACTGCCGTTGCCCATCAGTGGGCCATCGGGCAGTTGATTGGTGGGCGCGTGTGTCGGGGGCCGTGTCCGAACCATGGAAATGTGGGATACGATTTGCAGCGCCGTGGTTGCCGTGGGCGGAATATTTGCCGCCCGGAGGTTGCTAATGCCGGCCGCCAAGCAGGCAATGCCGCACACCAACGATGCTGCAATCTTCGATACTGTGATGGTTTTAACTTGATTCATGACCCACCCGCTTAGTAAACCCGGCGCGTATGTGCAGACGTACCAGTGCCGCCACCCGGGGGGGATTCTAGTGGTACCGGTTCGGCTTGAGAAGCCCAAGGGTGGTAAATCAGGCACGCGGCACAAACCGCCATGCTTGATTACCGCGCAAAACGCGGGGAGTGATGGCGATTTGGCCCTTGTTACGCGAGGCGGGCACGCGAATGCCGCCCTGCCTGCGGTATATAAAACTTACGCTTTCAAACCACGCGAGGGCATTCGATACGCATCTGTTTCGGGTGCGTGCGAGGCGGCGGGTTGAGGTTATCCCATTCCCCGGTGATACTCAATCGCCATGGATTTAGCCCCGTTTACCATTATTCTTCCTGCCGCCGGCAGCGGCACCCGTTTTGGTGGCGATAAACTGCTGGCCGACCTGTGCGGAAAAAGTGTGTTAGCCCGAACCGTAGAGCTTTTTGCCCTTCGCACCGATGCGGCGGCCATCGTGATCGCCACCACACCCGACCGATTTGAGACATACTGGGACGCCATTAACCCGGGTCGCTTTCGCATGCCGATTCATTTTACGCCCGGCGGGATTGAGCGCTGGGATACCGTCTATAACGCCCTGAAACTACCGTTGATCCGCAGCGAATTCGTGGCCATCCATGATGCCGCCCGGCCGCTGACGCCGGCAAGCGTCATCGATGCGGCCTTTCAGGGTGCCATGCAGCATGGCGCGGCGCTGCCGACCGTGCCGGAGCCTGCGACACTTAAATCGCTTACAGCCAGTGACACGGGACAATGGGTGAACCGCACGGTTGACCGCCGCGGCATCCATCAGGCCCAGACGCCGCAATGCTTCCGCACCCGGTTGCTGCGCGACGCTTTTGAGTCGCTTATCGCCCGCCATCTCACCGCCGATCTCACTGATGATGCGCAGGTGGCCGAACTCGCTGGTATACCGACGATGGCCACCGCGGGTTCCACGATGAATATTAAAATAACGCGCGCCGAAGATTTGCTTCTGGCGCAGGCGATTTATCAACTTCAATTGGGCGCGGCGTCCATCAAATAGGAACACAAAATGAGCAAAAATGCCGACTTAGCGAAGCAATTTAATCGTGCCGCAGATGTGATGGCCCTGCTGGATGAGAACCAATTTCGTGTATTAGCCACGCGCAAAGTTGCGCGTGCGCTGGAAGATTTAGCCGAGCCGATTGAAGCCGCAGCGACGGAGCATCGGCTTGACGCGATAGCGGGGATCGGTAAAAGCTCGGCGGATAAAATTGCGGAATATCTCCGCACCGGCCATATTGCCGAATTTGACTCACTCGCCAGCCAGGTACCGCCCGGCGTGCTGGATATGCTCAACATTTCCACCGTGGGTGTTAAAACCGCTTACCTGCTATGGAAAGAGGCGGGAATTACCGATATTCCCAGTCTTAAAAAGGCGCTCGATGCCGGCACCATTACCGGAATTAAAGGTTTTGGAGAAAAAAAACAGGCCAACATCAAACAAAACCTTGCCTTTATGGAAACCGCCAATGCCCGCATCGGCCTTGGCTACGCCTATCCTCTCGCGTGCGAATTTGTGAATTTGCTTCGCCCCATCCAAGATATTGACCAAGTGACCTATTGCGGCAGCTTGCGCCGTGGCAAGGAAACCGTCGGCGATTTGGATATCCTCCTTGCCGCCCGGTCGGGCATTACGGCGGAAGCGATATCGACCGCCGTTGCCAAGGTCATCAAAACCCATCCCGAGATGGCGGAAATGGTGGCCGCTGGTGACACAAAAATCACCATCCGCACCAAACTGGGACTGCAAGTTGATTTTCGAATGGTCCCGCGGGAAAGCTGGGGTGCCGCATTGCAGTATTTCACCGGCAGCAAGGAACATAATGTGCGCGTGCGGCAACGTGCGGCAGATCGCGGTATGAAGCTTAACGAATGGGGGCTTTTCCGGGGAGAGCAGCGGATGGCCGGGACTGCCGAATCGGACATTTATCAGGCACTGGAATTGGCGTACGTCTGCCCCGAGATGCGCGAAGACCGGGGCGAAATTGAACTTGCCGCCGCCATGTTTCAAGCCGCCATGGGACGCCAGCCGGACGTAGATGACCCGCGACTGGACTTTATTGGAAATACAATACCCGCGCGGTGGGCGTCCGTCGAGGTATCGGATATCCGGGGCGACCTGCATATGCACACCACCGCCAGCGACGGGCATGAATCCATTGCGGCAATGATCACGGCGGCCCGGAAAAGAGGTTATCAATACATTGCCATTACCGACCACAGCAAAAGCCAGGTGCAGGCCAATGGCCTTTCGGTTGATCGCCTCATGGCCCACGCCAAGGCCATACGCACCACAGCCAGGGAATTTCCCGATATTACCGTGCTGGTGGGAAGCGAGGTGGATATTTTGGCGGATGGGTCGCTGGATTATCCCGACGAGGTGCTGCGTGAGTTGGACTGGGTAGTCGCCTCGCCGCACTCCGCTCTGACACAGGAGACCGAGGCAGCCACCATGCGGCTCATGCGGGCGGTTTCCAATCCTCTCGTGGATGTGATCGGCCATCCGACGGGGCGGCTTATCTCCGGACGGCGCGGATTGGAGCCGGATATGCAGCGCGTGGTGATGGCCGCATTACGCAGCGGTGCTGCGCTGGAAATCAATGCCCACGATATGCGGCTGGATTTGCGCGACGTTCATGCACGGCTGGCCGTTGAGGCCGGCGTACCACTCTGCATCGACACCGATGCACATCAACTGACGGATTTTGACAAACTGCCTTTTGGGGTGGCAACCGCCCGACGTGCGTGGGCGCGACCAGAGAATGTGCTCAACACCTGGCCGCTGGAGAAAATTCTGGCGTGGCAAAAGAAACGCCGGCAAGGTGACGCCGATTGGCAATAGCCGGGGGCATTTCCCGCACATCGCAGCTCGGCTATTACTTGGACAGACTCCTGGCGGCTGTCCAGCCGCACTTACCGGCAGCCAAAAGGGTGGATAACGGGACTCGAACCCGCGACCTCAAGGACCACAACCTCGCGCTCTGCCGACTGAGCTATATCCACCATCTCCAGAGCCCATTAAGTGTATGGAACGCGGCAGTCATGTCAAATCACGCCCCGCAATCCGACCGGCCCACCGACGGTGGGATATCAAGGTCGCAGTGGCGACATCAGCCGGACGGCGTTACAGCAAAGGCCAGGTTAATAACGTGCGTCTATAAAGATGGTGGCTTTTCTAGACGGGCGCAGGGCGCGTATCTCAGTGATAGCCTGTGCCTGGCAGTATTGAACCGGCGGCAGCCATTTGAGTTGGCTTTGGGCGGCGCGGTCGAAACGTTTTTTAAGCATATCCCGCCGATGAGCCGGACAGACAACATATATGGTGATGCGATCGCCGCCGAGTGAATCGCGATCGGCCAGAATGGCTGTATCCATGCCGGGATAAACCTTGCGCACCAGATCAATGATGGCGGTGGCAAATACGGACACACCTTGAATCTTGAGCAATTGGGCGGCCCGGCCGAGAATGGGGCCAAGACGGGGCGTGCGTCGCCCGCAGGGGCAGCGATCGGTATAAAGCGTGGCGATGTCGCCGGTATCAAAGCGCAGCAGTGGCATGGCATGCTGGCCGAGTGGCGTGATAACCACGCGCCCGGGCGTACCGGGAGCCACGGGATGGCTGCGGTCATTTAATATTTCAATAATGGCCATACGCGGGTTAAGGTGATTGGCACGGCATTGTGGCCCCTGGGCGAACGTGCTGCATGTTTCGGTGGAGGCGTAGGTGGACAAAACGGGGGCATGCGTAGAGTCCTGCAGGATGCGGCAAATGGTGTTGGGATTCAGATCGGCATCGCAGAGCGATTCGCCAATGCCGATCACGCCACCGATGTGGGGTGGCAGCCCATCGGCTAACCTGAAACCCGCACCAAGAAGCGACGGCACACCGATGATAAACCATCTTCCGGAGGGCCCCAAAGGTGTAATGGAAATGCTGGAAAGGTCTACCAGCGCAGGCCCCGAACGCAGACAAACGGCCCCGAGCTTTTGGGCACCAAGCCAGTATGCCAGACCGGCAACAAACAGGCGATCCATCCCCACGGCAATGATCAAACCGTCGCCGGCACGCATCCCCGCCAGGCGCAGGGCGGCGGCTTCATTTTCCGCCAGGCGCTGAATATCCCGCTTGGACAAGGCGATGCGCACCGGCTTGCCGGTGGTACCTGAGGTGGTTACCCATTCGCAGATGCAAGCCGCATCGACTGCCAGAAAGTCGAGGTTATTGTTTACCAGATCGGCTTTGGTGGTAATGGGCAGGCGAAAAAATTCTGCCACAGATTTCAGCTTTTGGGTTTGTTTCAACCCAACATGCCGTCGATAGAAGGGGCTTTTGACCGCCTGCTGAAATTGTATTTGCAGTCTGGCCCATTGTACTGGAGAAAAAATGGTCTGGTATGGGGTGGATGCCATTATTAATTTGCCTTTTCTAATTCTTCGGTTTTGAGCCGGTATGCATCAATGCCAGAAGATGCCGCAATTCTTTCCGGCGCGCCTGATAGGGCGGGTCAAGGGCCAAGGCCCGTGAAAGCTGGTCGGTCGCCAGCTTAGTGTTTCCGAGCGCCAGATAAGCCCTTCCGGCGAGTTCATACGAGGAGAAAAAGTCGGGGTCGTTGCGCTTGGCCGACGCGGCGAATCGGAGTGCCGCACGGAAGTGACCGGTGTGCAATTTGCGGTAACCGGCATGAAGCGCTCGGCGGGCAGCCTTGAACTTGCGCCACGCACCGCTGGTGAGGAAATGGTCGGCCGGGATGCTGGCTAACAGGCATTGCTTGAGCGGGGGTGGATGCCTTTTGAGCATGGGGTACACCCGCACACCAAGATACGCACCCTCGGCATAGGGCCATGCGGCCACCCACAGCCGTCCCCGCGTGAGATCCATCACGACCGAATGCGCCGTGATCAGGGCGTCGATCGCGTTGCGATTGCCGTAGCCGATGAAGCGGCCGTTTACGCTGGCTTTGTCGCGCAACAATCGGGCGAGGCCGACCGCGCTGACGTGGCCGCGCATGGCCCGGATAAGTTTCGTGGCCCGGGCGAGGCGAAAGCGCGAGGTAGAAGCTGCAATTCGCTGTCGGTTTACCGGATCATGCCGAAAAACGGGCGCTGTGAACTGGTTCGTGACTGCCGCATATTTACGCACAGGGATAACGGCACAGTGCAATGGTGATTTTTCAATAATGACGGCTCGACCAGTTTTGCCGTCGCCCACCACGATGCTGTCGGCAACAAACACATCGGCTTTTTGGAAGATGGCAATTGCCTCCTTGAGATTGCGTGCGAACTGCAACACCTGGCGTGCGACGATGATGGTCGGTTCGCCAATCGGTTTGAAGCCGCGGGTGGCGGCCGCATTGATAAACAGGCCGATTTTTTGACCGTTAAAGCCGGTCACGCAGCCGCTTAAGCCCGGCCACGCAACGGTGACGAAAGGGTATCCACGCCGAGGGCGGACAAATGTGATGCTTTTTTGTTGATTAAAGGCCGGGCCACCTTCAAAATCAAAATTACGGGCCAACCAAAGGCATCCGTCACCAGACCACGCCGGACGCGCCACCACTCCGGTGCAGCCCACGGCGTGGGCGTCTATGAGGGGGTTGTCAATCAGGTTTTGTGATATGTCATCCAATGCTTCATACGAAAGCAGCCGCGCGTAGGTGGGACCGAGAAAACCGTGGATGTCGGGGTGCGATACCGATTCAGCCCAGGCTTCGCGCTGAATATAGCCTGGGATGTAGTGCGGCAGTTGGAGCATATCGAGTGCAACGCCCCGGGTAATGACCCATTGTGCCCAGAGGGACGGCACAAAATGGTGAAGCTGATCGAGCATGTCATTTTCAATTTGAGTGTCGATGGGGGCACCCAATGCACCATCATCGTATCCAACGTGGCCGCTGCTGCCCCCCACCGACATGACCCAGATGCCGCCTATCCGCCGCATCCACGCACGCCCAATGCGCCAGGTAGATTGTGATACCTGCCGCACCACACGGTGTTCAGGTAGATGAACAGTCCCACGGGGACGCTCGCTGGTCATAATAAGTTGGCCCATGCACACGATGGTAAGCAACAGGGCACTGGCAGCACCCAATACTGCAATGGTGCCAAAGCCCACGCGGACCATTGCCCGGCGAAAACGCCTCCCCCTGCTGGGGGCGGATGCCCAGTGAAGCAGACGCATAAGAGGGGCTAACCAGAAGAGCGCTGCTGCGTACCCGCCGGCGATACCCGCCACAAGTGTAAGACCAATCCAGTGCAGGGCCGGATGCGACGCCGCAATGATCGCACCGGAGCCAAGGATTGTGGTCAAGGCGCAGATTCCGGTGGTAACGGTGCGCGGCCGCCTGTCGGGGTGGGCGAGATTGGGATCGCTGGCGGTATAAATCCCATAGTCGATGGCCACGCCCATCGTGAAAAGCATCGGCACCAGAGCCAGAAAATTCAGCCCGCCGCCCCACCATTGTGCCACGCCAGAAAGCCAGATGAAGCCGACCACGAGAGAGAGCGCTGCGATAACGGCCACATCAATTCGCCGAAAATAAAGGCACACCGGGAGAAATACGGCTAGAAAGATCCAGGGGAAGAGGAATTCCAACTGGGCTTTGGATCGCTGGGCCGCATCAAACACCAAGGCGCTGCCGTCGAGTATCAGGGCGTGCGGGAAGAGTAATTCAATTTGATCCACCCAATCGGATGCCATTCGCGGGGTGAGGCGGGTGCCCGGATATACGGTATTGGACAAATAGTAATAATGACGGGAGCGGGTGATTACCCCCGGAAAAAACGCCATCGGTGAATGCATAAGGCGATATCGGGCGGAAGGCCGCGTGGGAATTGCGGCCACCGCATGGTCGATCCAGTGGTTATCGGCAATGCCGGCGGCCCGGGCCAAAAGTTGCAGGCGATGCCGCAACATCCGTCGTCTTGCCACCGTCCAAAAGGCCGACCACCGCCTGAGCCGACGGTCAAACACATGCTCACTCGGCACGAAGGTGGCGGTCGACACGTAGCCGCGGATAAGGTGCTGGCGCTTCAGGGCACCAAGATCGGCGGCCAGCAACTCGGATTGCTGCAATGCCGATTGGGCGTGTCGGCTGGCAATTACCACCACGCCATGGCGTCGGCTGTTTCCCCAGATATGAAAAAAACGCCGCTGTATGCGGGCCTGCCGGGTCGAGACACCATTGAGTTGAGACGGATGGGCGCTGTAGCCGAGTTTTGCCGCATGCAATGCCAACAAAATTGTCAGCAAGGTGAAGGCCAATCCCAATAAGATGCGTATTTTTGAGGGCAGGTGAAAGCTGGGTCCCGCCGGACGCGGGCGGCAGTATTCACCCAGAAACGCGGGAAGTATTAAAAACGTCAGCAGCCAGATGCACAGGGTTCCGCCGGCAATAAACAGGCCCATGGCCTGTAAACCGGGAGCGTTGGAGAAGGCCAGGGCCGAATAGCCCGCGACGCTGGTAATGGCGCTCATGGTGATGGGGCCAAAAAGGGCGAGGGCGGCACGGGCGGCATCCATTGCGGGGTCATCCGAGGTTCCCGTTTTGTCGGCCTCCTGCTTCAGGCGGCCATACTGCGCCAAAATCTGTATGCCGTAATCGGTGGTTGCACCCAAAATCAGGCCGGAAAATGCCAACACCATTAATGGGAGTTGGCAATGCAGCAGCCCCGCCACGCCCAGAGCCGTTCCCAATCCCACAGAGGGTGGAAGCATGCAGATGAACAGAGTTCCCAAGCGCCGGAAGTAAAACCAGATCACACCCGCCACCAGCAAACTGCCCAAAGTGGAAACCCAGATAACGTCGCGTTTAATGCGGTCGGCATTGGCGGCGTAGTCAACATACGCTCCAATCGTCCACACATGCACATGGGGAAAGCTACTTTTAATTTTCTTCACGGCCACCGATACCGCCTGCAACATGAGTTTGCTTAATCGAAGGTTGGAAGGGGGAAATTTGAGCGTGGCGATCAACAGAATGTGCGTGCCGCCGCGGGCGGAGAGTAATCCGTTATGGCTGAACATACGGTCAATGTGGAGGGAAGGATGGCTGGTTGGCCTCAATTGCCTATCGAGTATGCCTTCGGCATCGAGTGGGTCGCGCAAAAAGTGCCCCATCTGTTGCAACCCGCCCGGGGCTTCAAGGATGGTGGGTAATTGCCTGAAATGTTCCGCCAGCCAGGCGGGCTTCAGATGTGAAGTGAGCTTTTCAAACGACGACTTATTGAGCAAGCCCGGTAATTCCGCATTTAATATTTTCCCCGACGCCTGCATGTGCTTGACGGATACACCAGCCCATATGGAACTGAATACGGATTGCTTTGCCAACTTCGCGGCCAATTGTTTTGCGGCTGAAGGCAGGGAGTGTCGATACACCTTGTGGCAGTGTAAATCAATGTAGAATCGATTGGCGATAACTGGTAGCCGCGACGCAGCCCTCCACGAATGCATCTCCGGGCTTGATTGGGGGAAAAACAGCAGGATGTTGGTCTGCCATCGGATGGCGGTGGAAGCAACCCCCAGGATAGCGCCGGAGAGTATTAAAACAACAATTACCCACTTTCGATGTTGCGCAAGCGCACGATACCATCTATGCATGATGCGTAAGATCAGATCAGAATTACTTTTGGTAGCCAACTGTTTGGGTGCTGTCATGCCCCACCCACGGGCCGAAAACATTTGGCCGGACATTTCGCGTTTTTCCGCACCGCAAAAAACCAATACTCGGCGGTGCCTTGGCGTGACGATATTTTCAACCCTGATAGAAGACCACTCTGGGCATTCACAAACAACTCAATGCTGGTGACAAAATGCTTCAGCCGCTTGGACCCAGGCTTTATGCCAAAGCCAATTATTTTTGCCTTGGGTGGTGGAACAAAATGCCGATCTCGCAGGGGCGGCCTTGGCATTGGGTTGTTAAGCCGCGATATGGTACCAATGCGCAAATGCGCGTATTTGGTCTGACCGAGACGATCCAGATAAACCAATAATGGCCGAATTTGCAGCGATTGGTCTGTACGAATTCGGTGCCACGGCTTGCGGACCACTTTGGCGTAGACGGTGCCATGGCGCAGGACATAAACTGAAGGGACGGGCCAATCAACCTCGTAACGCATTCGGTGGCGTGCGAGCAAAATTTGGCCGCCACTTGCAAAGCCGTGGGCAAGCATGGGCGATTTTTGATAGCAGAAGAATTGGATTTGCAATGTGTGCCAGTGTGTTTTCGCCAGTAATTGCGCCAACTGGGCGGAGGGCGAATGATCCACCGCCCGGGCCGCGGCTGATGCCATCTTGCCCGGCGATCCTCCTGACGCAACAAAAACACCAAGTATTACGATTAACCATCTAATTGGCGGCTTCACCATGGGGAAGATTTTAACGTATCTTCAGGGCCGCCGGATAATTCATACCGCCAGCAACGGCCGTTTATGCGCTGGGTGCCACCAATGGGCGCACCCGGGTGGAAGGGCATTGTCAGCCGCCGATCCAGTCAATGATGATTCTGGGCGGCGTAGAGCACGATATTTCTTACCAAAGCGACGGCCGACTTGGAGGCATATCCGCTGATACCCCATGTCTTGGTGCCCAGCAGACCGGAGGAAATATCCAGCGGCGAAAAAATAACCACCCAACGATGATTCTTTCTGATACCCAGTAACTGCGGCTTAGATTTAAACCCATGCCGGAGCGAATAGTATTTTCGGTATACCACGGAATTAATTTTTACTCCGCCCGGCAGATTGCCGGTGTAGATGCTGGCATGGGCGTTGAGGCTTACCATGGGTGTGTGGGGGTAGAGCTTTTGCGCCAGTAAATCAAACGAATCGGTGAACGCCGAATGTCCACCGGCGGAATCGGCAAAGAGCATACCGCCGCTGTTAAGGTATTTCCTAATGGCGGCGATTTGGGCCGGTGTGAATAATACCTTATCGGTACCTGTGAGATGAATCAATCTGACTCGCCCGGCGTGGAGTGCCGATGATTGAACGGGTGAGATGGTCAGGTTGGTCTGGAAATCAGTGGCGGCGAGTTTAATAAATCTCCGCCACGCGCCGGGTTCCGGATTCCAGTTGCCGGCGTATTTCAACAACCCCATGTGCAGATGATAGGACGCCGGTTCGCTGGCGGCCGGGACGGCCAAGGTGCTAAGTCGCGTACCGAGGTAGCCTTTACCGGTACAGTAAAGGTAGAGATTGATCGGCAACTCCCAACAAACACGATTAGAAAAGGCCCGACGCTGCCAGACGGAGCCGATATCGCCAGGACTCATCACCCATAAATACCGCACCCCATTGGATAGCCCGAGGAGCTTGTAATGCATGTGAAACCACGGCTGCATGGTAAAAAGATCGCTTTTGGCGGAAAGCTGATGAACCTCATATTGGTGGTGCACGATCTGCTGGGCATACTTGATCATGGCTTGACGAAAGGGGCGAGCATAGCCCACGGGGGAACAGAAAATCATTCCGCCATCGTCAACATACCGACGGAGTTTGGCAATTTGCGTGTGGGTAAATTTGGGGTCGGTTTTACCGGAAATGTAAAGGATGGGCGAATTGAGCCATTGCGCCAGCGGCGAATTAATATTCACCACCTGCCAGCTCAATGGTGCCTCTGTGTGATTGGTAATGTAAGAGGTAGCATTGGCCAAATCGCGGGGCCGGATATTCCACCGGCCATAATAGTTTTTCGTATACTGCAATTTACTCATGAAGATGGGGTTTAAGCCGCGATCCAGCAGCAAAAGTGAATAGGCGGTACCAACAATCTGAGACTCGTAAGCGTTGGCCCACCAGCCATGTCCGTTATCGGCATTGGCCCACCAAAACCCGCCGGCCTGCTGGGCACCAGGTGCGGTGATCGTGCGGGCGAAATCGTTATACCAGTTGTGCCCGGCAAAGGTGGTCAGACCGCTGGCTAATCCGACGCGCTCGTAACAATACATCTTGTACTGGCCGCGCATGCTTGGATTGAAATTCTGCCGTATCCAATTTAAGCCTCGCACGACATTCTCATCCGGCCGGGATCGACTGGAGGCTTCCCGGGCACCCATGAACTCATCGCAAATCAGGAGGCTTGCCACCCCGGCTGGCGTAAAAACCGGCGCTTCTCGAAACGGTGCCAGATGCGCAATGCCCGTACCGGGGAACGGTCCGTAACCCCATGTCCCATCGGGGCGCTGTTTTCGCCGCCAATGAAAAGCCCCATGCGACCAATATCGCCACGGAACGGAAAAACCGGCGTGTGCGCAGGCCCATAAACCGAGTATTCCATATTGTGAATTGGAATTGTCCCACGCCCACGGATTGGCCGTGTATTTTTTCTGCTGGGGACCAACAGCATAACCGTATCCGCCGGTGCGGGTCATGGCGATGAGCAAATAGCGTTCGGCCCAGCGAAGTTCCGCCCGGTAGGCCTGCTTTGGCGGCAGCAGGGCCAGAGCGTTGGCCGTGAAACTGGCGTAATACGTGGTTGGATAGCGGTGTGTGATGAGATATTTAATAGCCGTCCGCATGGGACGCTTGAAAATATTCAAACGTCGCATATGCAGGGTCTGCTCAACGTCCAGCAGCGCCTCGGTTGCAAGGGCTGTTTTCCCGCCGATGTCGTTGACCCACCACGGTGTGCATTTGGGTCTTTCCCAAGCAGAGGCACCGCGCTCCTTACTCAATAAGAAATCAACACCTTGGCGGATCGCCGCGATGATGTGTTTGCTTGACGGAGGCGCAGAGGCCTGCGTTGACCGCACCGACCATACACACGCCACCGAAGCGACCAGCAGGAGGCGCGCTGCGCCACAGGCTTTCATCATAACACCCTACCAGCATAAAATTGCCGACCGCCGCCGTCGGGTCCACACATCCGCGGCATTATTTATACCGCAAAGTCGATTGGGTATAAACATCCGTGCCGAGGTTTCGTAATGGATGCCCTCAGGATTGCACCGCGGGCTTATCGAGCGTTTCGGTGTCGGGTAGCGTGTGCAATCGGGCCTCCAATTCTTCCAGTGATTTGCCCTTTGTTTCAGGAACGGCCTTGAATACGAATATGAACCCCGCCAGACATATCCCTGCATAGAGCCAAAATGCCCCGGCGGCACCGACTTGCGCCTTAAGAAGGGGGAACGTCTGGGTCAATACAAAATCAGCTATCCAGAGGGCGGAGACCGCGACCGACACAGCCGTGGCACGAATCTGATTGGGAAATATTTCTGATATGAGTACCCAGGTGACGGGTGCCAGTGTCATGGCGTAACACGCTATGGCCGCCATGATCGCCACCACCACCCATGGCCCGTGCAGATGCATGTGGAACATCCACCCGAGCGTAAAATGAATAATGGTCAGACCCGCCACACCGATAAGCATGAGCATCCTTCGCCCGAGGCGATCCACAAACAGCATCGCCGCAAGCGTGAAAACCAGGTTCACCGCTCCCATGATCACGATATTAAACAGTACCCCGTTCACGTGATAACCTGCGGCGCTGAAGACATTTTGTGCATAGCTGAATATGACATTGATACCGCACCACTGCTGAAGCACAGCAAGCCCGACACCCATGGCGATGATGGGGATCAACTTTTTGTTGAGCAGTTGCGAAAGTCCGGCGCGTTGTCGCGATTGCGGCAGCGATGCCCTTATTGCCGCCAGTTCGGCGTCGATGGCGATGCCGCGCAATCGGACGAGTATACGATGGGCATCTTCCCAGCGACCTCGAACCGCCAGCCAGCGTGGGCTTTCCGGTATCCATAAGGTGGAGAGTAAAAAGACCAGACTCGGCACCGCCACGGCGGTGAACATCCACCGCCAACCATATTGCCCGTCCCACGATGCCGCAATAGCGGTCGATGAAGCTCCGGCCGCAATGGGCCGGGCAATGAGCCAATTGGCAACATCCGCCAGCAGGATACCCAATACGATGGTCAGTTGGTTGACAGCTACCAGCCGACCGCGCCATTCAGCGGGGGCAATTTCAGCAATGTAGAGGGGTGAAAGATTGGACGCCACGCCAATCGCCACGCCGCCAACAATGCGCCAAAACGCAAATGCAGTAATACTGCCCGCCCAACCGGTCATTACGGAAGAGACTGCGAAAAGCAGGGCCGAAAAAAGCAGCATTTTCTTTCGCCCGAGCTTGTCGGCCGCGTAACCACCCCCCAACGCGCCAAGCAGTGCGCCAAGAAGTGCGCATGACATCACCCAGCCGGTGAGATTGGGGGTATGAATGCCAAAATATGGCAGAAAAAATGGTTTGGCACCGCTGATCACCACCCAGTCGTAACCGAAAAGCAGCCCCCCCATCGCCGCCACCAGCGATATCAACGTGACCGGCCCCCATCGGCCCGAGGGTATGACCTCACCCGCATTCTGCGATGTATCTGGCATGTTAAGTTCCCGCCTTTACCCTTCGCCACCGACAACGACTTTGTCAACGCTGCGCACGCGCAGATGATCCCCCCGGCGAAGAAACCGGATGGCCACCTTAAGATCGTTGGCACCGCTATGCGCGGGATTCTGCCGCAATATGTCCGTCAATTCGGTGATTGCCGCGTCGTACCGTCCGGATGCCATCAGCATCTGCGCCTTAAGATACATCGCCTTTTGGGTTTGCTCCGCTTGCAGATCAATATCAAAAAGCAGCAAAGTGGGAAGCGACGTCGCAAAATAGTCAATGCGCGCCGTTGAAGTTAATAAATTGTCAGCGTATGCCGTAACCTCTTTAATAAGATCAGCGGCTTGCGAATGGCGGTTCAGGCGTTGCAGCGAAAATATTTGATAAAGCGTTATTTCAGAATACGGCGTGGGGGCCATCTGCTGAAAGTCTCCCTTAGCCTCAGCCGCTTTGGCCCACCATTGATCCGCCTCCTGTTTGTGATTCATCGCGCAACTGGCCTCTCCAAGCCAGAAATAGGCCTCGCTGCGATTGGCAAGCGGATGCCATGTTTCCCCAAGGTTTTCCGGCGGTCGCAGCGTGCTGGAAAAGGCCTCCATGGCCAATTGAGGTTGGCCGCTTTCCAACAGTTCCTCACCCGCCAGCACACGGGCACGCACAAACTGCGCCAGTACCTGACCTTCGCCCCCCTCCCACGGCTGAAAATCGCGTTGGAGAAGCATCTCCAATGCTTCATGCCACCGACCCGCTTGATTCAATAACGAAATATATTCCAGAGACAGATCGTCGCGTTTGGCGACCAAATCACGATGAGACTCCATATCCGCCAGGCGCTGAGAAATTGGCACTCCGACGGCCTTGGCGAGTTGATCGGCTTCAAAGAAGACGCGGGCATCATCGGGATCGCATTCTCTGGCACGCCGGTAGGCCTGCCGGGCGGCCGCCGCATCATGCTGCACATTGCAACGGGCGATTCCCAAATTCCGCCACACGAGGGCGTCTTGGGGACGAAGAGTGGCAGACTGCTCCCAAAGTTGTGCTGCCTCCTGATGGCGTTTGCGGTCGTAATACAAATTGCCCAGCAGGAGCCTTGCGGCTCCGTCGCCGGGGGCGGCACTGATGGCGGCCTGCAGGACTGCAATTTCCTCCAGACGCGATGGAAAACACCAGTCGACACCAGTCGCGGCAGCACGAGCAAACAGTTCGGTTGCCTGCACTTTCATACCCGCTCGCTGGTGAAAATAGGCCCGTGTGTAGAGCCAAATTGCCTCGGCACCGTATTCCTCGTGCGACGGACCTCTGTCCAGCAATTGCAGCGATTCATGGAACAGCCCGGCACGTGCCAGATCATGCGCCGCATCCAGACGCACGTTGATAGGCAAAAGCGATGACTCGGTCGCCAAGTAGCGTGCCAATGCGTCAAGCGGGTCCAGTTCAAGCGCCAAATGCAGGCAGTGACTTGCTTCCGCCGAGTGGTCTAATTTCCGAAGCATTAAAACTTTAAGACATAGGGCAGCGATGTTTTCAGGTTCTGATCGAAGCGCTCCGTCACAATGCTGCAAAGCGGTATGCCATTGCCCGCGTGCCGATGCAATCCGCGCCATTTCCAGTTGCGCAGGCCCCGTCCACGCCCGATTCCAGGTGGCTTTGAAGAATGCATCATACGCATCATCCGGTCGCGCCAGATAGGTGAGCGCCAGTCCCAGATGGTAATAAGGCTCGCCGTCGTAGGGATTATTATTAAAGCGCGTGAGCCGTCGAATGGCCCGCTGAAAATGCCCTGCCGCATCTGCAAATTCGCCGCGCTTCAAATGCCATAACCCCATGGCATTGAGACAGCGGCAATCACCGGCATCGCGTCTGAGGGCCTCCCGCCAATAAGTTTCCGGATAGCGAGTCGCATGGCGGTACTGATCAAGGTGCATGCCGATAACGTAAAGTTCGTCATTGGTGGCGACTTTCTCCGGTGCTGGCGGCTCAGTCGCAATCGACGGTGAACTGGCCGGGGTTGGGGACGGGGCATCGTAGCTAAGTAATACCCGGCCGTCGGCATGGGTGAGGCGCATACCCCACGCCTGCGACAGCAGCGACGACGCAAGCGACGTTTGCTCAACCCATGGCGAAGCGGGACGGGCGCTTAACTTCCGACACAGTACCTGCCGGCCGCCGGACAGGAGTTCAAGCTCCAGTTCCCCCTGTGCTTCTACGACTGCCACGCCGATTAAAATTCCGTCACGCTGAGCCGATATGTGCACGGCGGCATGCTCATTGGCGGCGACCGGTGGGCCGATTTTTTTTATTGGGTACCAATATTGCACAAATCGGCGCGTTTCGCCGGGTGCGAGAAAGGAGAAATCGGGCTGGTTG
Source organism: Planctomycetota bacterium (assembly GCA_021818445.1). Taxonomy (GTDB): domain Bacteria; phylum Planctomycetota; class Phycisphaerae; order WQYP01; family WQYP01; genus JAJZGD01. Next base: position 26,880 of record JAKAEB010000029.1, on the reverse strand, counting down.
TCGGTGAATACCCCGGTCATCAGTTCGATATACGGGCCGTCTGAATCGGTAAGATGCCGGTTCCAAGCGTGGCCAAAATCAGAATTGCCCCACGTCCACTGCTTTTTGCCCGGGGCAATATGATGGTCTGCCACGCTTACCAGTCCCGCCTGCGCCCGGTGATCATAACCGCCGCTGAAATCGTATTGTGATCCAACCGCCATGTAGCTGGTGGGTACCGGGATGTTGGCATACCAGCTCAAATCATTGGGCGGATATTGAGAAGATGGGGGATAAACCGATGGTCTTTGATCATCAGGAATTCCATTCTTCACTCGCTGGCCATAGTTGACACCATAATAGTGACCGGTGCAGAGGGGGTATTCACTGATGGCCCGCCGCGCATGGTCCGCGACGAAATGTACATCCGGTGGAAAGAATGATTGGTAATGCTCGTGAACATGCACACCGACGTTGGCCCACCAGAGAAAAGATTGCGGAATTAACGTGCGATTGGTTAATCGCACGCGCAATTCCATCCGCGCCACTCCGGGGCGCAAACATACCCCGTGCATACCCTTGAGATGGGAAAGCGGGTCATGGTCGCCAAGCCACACCGTGCGCGACCCGTCGGGCGCTTCCTCTATACTCCATTCCACCGGCATAAAGGTGGCCGGCCGGTGATGTTGTGGCCAATTGAATTCCACGCCACCGGAAATCCACGGACCGGCCAAACCCACCAGTGCCGGTTTAATGACATTTTGCCGATAAAAGAAATCGTAGCCATTGGTTTTGTCCACCCCTACATGGATGCGGCCGCCAATTTCCGGCAAAATCATGAGGCGGATAAATTCGTTTTCAATATGGAGCGCCTGCCAACTTCTGGCAACCGCCGAAGTGGACACGCTATCGATTACCGGCAGAGGGTAAACCTTCCCGCTGCTGCCTTGATAGACGCGCTTTTCAAGAAACATCGGATTTTTATCCGGTAACGATGGCAGATAGGTATCGATGAAAACAGGTTCTGACCATGCCTTTACGGGGCCGGACAGACTCTGTGGTGCCGGAGGCAGAGTAAGCTGTTTCAAGGTCGCATTCCTGGCGTATGGTAATTCATTCTGGTCGTAGAGCATCCCGGCAATAGGGCAAAATGGGAATAGCCGAACCGCCTTGCCGTATGGACGATTCACTGATGCCGCCGGACTGGCATTATCAGCCTTTGGGGCGCTGCCGATATTCCGTAGGCGACAATTTGTATATGCGCCGAAAAACGCGCGAAAAGTAGAGCGGATCGCCAAACCCGGCTTCCATCGCAATCCGTTTGAGTGGCCACGCGGTGTTATCCATCATCTCCGCGGCCCGCTGCATCCTTGCCCGCAATAAATAATCCAGCGGCGAATAACCGGTGATTTTTTTGAATAATCCGCTGAAATGAGAGGTAGACAAATTGCACGCCTTTGAAAGTTCCGGCACCGACACCGAACGTTGCCAATTCGATCGCAGATTGGCAGCCGCCAACCGCACACGCTGCTCTGCGGAGGGGATGGCACCAACCGAACGGCCATCGGTGACGATGCTGGCCAGCAGATGCCCGAGGGCCATCATGGCTACAACCGCATGACTGTTGGAATAGCCCATCGAAAGATGTTCAAGTATTTCTTCAAAGTGCGGTATCAATTTCAGATAGGTTGGCAATTCCATAACAGGCAGCAGCCCCCGATGGGACAACATGGTTGTGAAGTACGCCGTGCGGATTCCAGCCGCATGCACCCAATAGATCGTCCATCCGTTATCAGATCCGTAAAAGTGCGGTGTATGGGGCAGCAAAGTTATCAACTGCCCGGGGACAACCTGTCGCTTGCGGCCCCCCGTCATGACCCACCCTTCGCCACGAACACACAGTATGAATATGCTTTGCGGGCAACCGTCGGGACGCGCAATGTGGTGCCCTGCGGCATCTGGGAAATACCCAATATCCGAAGGCACCATTTTTATCGGTAAATCGGCAGCGAGTAATTTTTCCAGCGTGGGCCGGGGTAGAACCACCATTCGCTGCCCCGGGAAACCTTCACGGATATGAGGTATTTTAGTCTCTCGCTGCGCCATATTGCCGATACCTCCACGCTGCATTCCGACGCCTGCCGCTGACCACCGGCGGACCATGGCTGTTGGGTATAAACCAATCGCTGGCGCACTGCCCGCCCGGGCTTGCAGAAAGCGCATGCGCGTTGAAAGTATACCGTCGGCAAATGGGTTATACTCCATCAGCATGGTGTTTTTCCTTGGGGTCTCATCACCGTTTTAATACGATTCCAATTTTAAGGGCGGCCATCTTGTCCAAAACTCTCAGCGTACAGAAAGATTTGAGAATCGTAATGGTGGCTAATTTTGCCCTGAGCTATAACCGCAAAATTTTGCGAGGTGCCATAACCGCGATTGAGGCATTCACTTACATCCACCTGTACCATTGCGACCATCTGCAAAGCGAATTGGTATTCAAGTCAAGGCGGCCCAAATTCGACGCCGTGCTGCTGGGGGCATGCCTGCCTTCGCTTCGTCTGCCGGTAAAATTCAAAGGATGCAGGTTACCCACGGTTGACACATCCGGAGAAATCTTCCCACCCCCACTTCCGCGTGTAATTACCGATGATGTGCTGGTCGGCCGCCACGCTGCTGAATATTTTTTGCATCGTGGTTTTAATCGATATCTGTATTTTGGCTACAAGCATTTCCATTGGTCCAACCTTCGCCTTCAGGGGTTTCGCGACGCTTTGTCATCGCGCGGTAAATCGGTGGCGGAGATCACCTACGACGATTCCACATCGTGGGATCTTGCGGCTGCCGCCGATGCACTAACGAGCCGTCTCGTAGGCGAAGGGGGTGCGCCAATGGCAATTTTCTGCGCTAACGACACGATCGCAGCGAGTGTTATTGAATCTTGCCAGCACGCCGGCGTGCCGGTGCCGGAGCAGGCCGCCGTCCTGGGCGTGGACGATGACCAGATGTACACGCAGATGCGCAGACCGCACATATCCAGCATGCAACTGCAGGACGAACGGATCGGTTACAAGGCCATGCGGCTGCTGCTGACTTTGCTTGAAAGGCGGGCCGGCGTTTCATCCCGGCGGGTGCCACAGATTTTGATCCCGCCACATCTGATTATTTCCCGCCAGTCGACCGACACGGTGGCCGCCGACGATCCGCTCGTTCGGCGGGCAACGAGTTATATCCGCGATCATCTCCACGAAGGTGTTAATATTAAACAATTAATGCACGCACTGAACACGTCGCGGACGACGCTGGAAACCCGCTTCAAGAGGAGTATCGGTCGGCGACCGGGCGAGGAAATGCGGCGTCAGCGAATGACCCGCGCCTGCGATTTGCTTGCTTCAACCCAAAGTTCTGTCGGCGAGATAGCCCGGCGCGTCGGCTTCAGTTCGGCTCAGCTTTTCAGCGAGTCGTTCCGACGGCATCATAAAATGACGCCGCTGGCGTACCGTGACGCCCACCGCCGCGTCCGGTTCGGTTAACCCCATTCATGGGTGACCTTAAATGCCGAAACGCGTAAATAGCCACCGATCCTGATTAATTTCTTCGCTTTCAGTCCGCCGAATTCTTCAATTTGCGTGATTTTCATTGGCCGGTATACTTCCAGTTCTATCTCCACCCGGGCGGAGGCCTGATCTGGCGGCCGCTTCGGCGGGAGATAGCTGCGAAGTTTCGGTGCAGTTGCTGCGATCAGTGTTTGGTTGCCGCATAAAATTCGAAATGCCCTTTTTTCCATCCCTTTTGCCATTCGACAGTCAAACTCAGCCAAAATGGTGTGAAACGGCGCGGAATGCAAGCGGCGAGGAAAGGTGAATATCACTTATGGTTAATTACGCACTGCTCAAGGAATTGGGCCTCGACAGCCAGGCAGGCAACGATCAGGTCAAAGACCTTTACGAAGGTGGCGACGTCAACATCGACACCATGCTGGAAAATTCCGGCAAGACCTTTGCCAATGGCTCACTCCTGACAGGCAAAATCGTCAACATTCGCGGTGATGATGTCATTTTGGAAATCGGCCTGAAAAGTGAAGGTGTGTTGTCGCTTTCACGTGAATTTGACGATCCCGCCGATGTCGAGGTCGGTGATGAGGTGGTCGTACTGCTGGAGCAGGTGGAGTCTGAAAACGGCCTGGTGCAAATTTCCAAACGCAAGGCCGATCGAATCCGCGGATGGGAAACCATCGTCAACACCAAGAAGGAAGGCGACCCGGTCAGTGGTAAGGTGATCCGCAAGATTAAGGGCGGCCTGCTGGTGGATATCGGCGTGCCGGTATTTTTGCCCGCATCGCAGGTGGATGTGCGCCGACCAGGGGAAATTGGAGAGTTTATCAACCGCACGGTTGAGGCAGAAATATTGAAAATCGACCTTGAGCGGCGCAATATCGTCATCAGTCGCCGCAAATTTATGGAACGCCAACGTTCTGAGGCTAAACAGAAGGTGTTTGACGACCTTGAAGTGGGACAGTTGCGCCATGGCATTGTGAAAAACTTTGCTGATTTTGGTGCCTTCATCGATCTTGGCGGCGTGGACGGCTTGCTGCACATCACGGATATGAGCTGGGGCCGGGTTAATCGGCCCAGCGACGTACTGAAGCTGGAACAGGAAGTTGAAGTGATGGTGCTCAGTGTCGATCGGGAAAAGGAAAAGATCGCCTTGGGCCTGAAACAAAAGCATGCCTCGCCATGGGAACATGCCGACGAGAAATACCCCGTCGGCACCCGGGTTAAGGGGCAGGTGACCAACATCACCACCTACGGCGCATTTGTAAAACTTGAAGAGGGCGTCGAAGGACTGGTTCACATCTCCGAGATGAGCTGGACCAAACGCATCAATCACCCCGGCGAGATGCTTTCCGTGGGTGAAGAGGTGGATGTGGTAATCCTTGAGGTAAACAAGGCAAAACAGGAAATCAGCCTTGGCATCAAGCAGACGGAAGCCAATCCGTGGACTGTCCTGGCCGATAAATATCCGGCGGGAACCGTCGTTACCGGAAAGGTGCGCAACGTAGCCAACTACGGAGCGTTTATCGAAATTGAGGAAGGTATCGACGGTCTGCTGCACGTCACAGATATGAGCTGGACGAAGAAAATCGCCCATCCCAGTGAACAACTCAAGAAGGGCGATGTGGTGCAGTGCGTGGTTCTAAGTGTGGATCAGGATAAGAACCGTGTCGCGCTGGGTATGAAGCAGTTGACCGAAGACCCGTGGATTCATGCCATCCCGACCAACTACCGCCCAGGCATGATTGTTCGCGGAAAGGTAACCAAAATTACCAACTTTGGCGTATTCCTTGAATTGGAGCCGGGCTTGGAAGGTCTGCTGCATATCAGCGAACTTTCAGAAGACAAGGTGGAAAACCCGCAGGATATGGTAAAGCTCGGCGACGAATTGGAAGTCAAAATTCTTCGCGTCGATATGGACGATCGCAAAATTGGGCTTTCGCTTAAGCGCGTTCAAGGCGGTCCATCCGATGAGCCGGAGGCCACCGAAGAGGATCGTCCGCGGAAATATCGCGGCGGTTTGGAAAGCTGACGCTTTCCCCATTGACTTGTGTGCATCGACGCCGGGCGTGCGCGCCCGGCGTCTTTTTTTTTCGCCAGTTATCGCCATGTGGTCAACCTGTGGGTGCTGGTTTATCCTTATATCATGCTGTTACTTAAAAAACATCTGGTGAAGCTGGTTCGAGATGGCAAAAAACGCCAGACGCTTCGCTTTTGGACGCGCCCGATCGTAAGTGTTGGCCAGGTGAGTTTTACCCCGGGCTTGGGGCGAATGCTGATTACAGGCGTGGATGTCATTGACGATATGAGTGAGCTGACCGATGCGGACGCCCTCGCGGACGGCTTTAATAATTTGGCGGAACTGATAGCCGAACTGCGTCGCATTTATCCAAGTATCCCCCCTAAAGGGAAAAAGCTTTACCGGATCGCATTTCAATGGCCGATAGGCGAAAAACCCGCCTCAGCCGCCCCCGTGGCAAAAACGCCCGAATCAGCACATGGCAAGGTCAAGCGACCGCGTCGTGCGCAAAGTCAGCCCGGGCAGTCTGCGCATTTGCACTCCGGCATCGACGAAGCGCCAAAACCCGACTGCGCAAAAACGCTGCCCAGTCGAAGCAACCTCCGCCGCCGATCGGCGCAGCTACCATCGTCCGCACCGTCAAGTCGATCACCCACGGCCCGTGAAATGAAGCAATTGCGTGATTGGATATTAAATCAGCGTGAGAAGCGGTGATCCGGAGAACGTGGCGAATACGGGATTTCTGATGGCTGATTTTGCCGTCAATTGGCGTCGAATTAAATATATTGATTGGCGCGGAAATATGATCTCTTCTCCCTGCTGCAAACGTTGATTAAGAGGTGTAAGAATTGCCCGAGGTGTTGAAACATCTTTTTTGATCTGATTTATCTCATAGCCCTTACGGTATCCTTACCGTGGTTATTGGTGCGCAGTTGGCGTACGGGCAAATACCGCCGGGGATGGGCCGGACGGCTGGGCAAATTGTCCCCGGCAGAGCGGGCGGCCATCTCGTCCGATGGCCGCCGCGTGCTGATTCACTGCGTTTCCGTCGGCGAACTTGCCTCTTCTGCCGCCCTGATCGATGACATTTTGCAACTGGCTGATGATATTCAGGTGGTAGTAACGGTGACGACCGACACCGGAATGGCACGTGCATTAAAAGTTTATCCACCCGGCACGTCGCGGGTTGTGGTGCTGCGCTATCCGCTGGATTTTTCCTTCTCTGTAAACCGATTTCTCGACGCCGTGCGCCCCAGTGTTGCCGGGCTTATAGAACTTGAAATATGGCCGAATTTTATGGCGGCTTGCCAAAGACGCCAAATCCCCGTGGATATTATCAATGGACGCATGACGGAGCGCAGTTTCCGCCGCTATGCCGTCGTTAAACCGATTATGCGACGCATGCTGCGGCATGTCCGGCACATGGGTGTACAAAGTGCCGATATTGGCAAGCGCTTTCTGGCATTAGGTGCCGATCCGTCGCGCATGACCGTTTTGCCGACCATCAAATACGATACGGCAGATTTTTCCCCACAGATTGCCGGCACTGCGACGATGGCCGCGGCGCTGGGCATCCGCCCTGAACATTGGCTTTTTACGGCCGGATCGACAGGCCCGGGCGAAGAGGAGGCGTTGCTTGACGCCTACGCGGCTTTGGTACCGCACTTTGCGAACTTGCGTTTATGTATGGCACCCCGCAAGCCGGAGGTTTACGCCCAAGTGGAGGACGCCATCCGCCGCCGAGGGTTTTCGCCGTTGCGACGAACTGCGAGGCCAGATGGTGGCCCGCATGCGGACTTGTCGGCGGACCAGATAGTCATGCTGGATACATTTGGCGAATTGAAAAAGGCTTATGCACTGTCGGCCGCCATATTTTCGGGTCGGTCTCTGGTGCCTCTGGGGGGCAGCGACATGATTGAGGCGGTGGCTTTAACTAAGCCGGTCTGTTTTGGCCCCCATACATGGAATTTTGCAGAAGTAACCGCGTTGCTTCTCGAGGTGGGCGGGGCTGAGCAGATATGCGATGCCGCCGGGCTTCAGGCGATCCTGCGAAATTGGCTTCTGGACACGGCGGGTGCCAAGGCGATGGCCGAGCGCGGGCGGTTGGCGCTTATGAGCAAGAGGGGGTCGAGCCTTCAATACGCGCAGCGACTTTTGGGTACCATACCGCATGGCTCGCCCGTTGGGGGTTGAAATATCAATGGAAAAAGGTTAGGAATGAACCCATGAAATCAAGCGTGGTCCCGATTAAAATTGTACTGGCAGGTAACCAAACGGCACCCACCGCCAAGGTAGAGCATCACCACAGCCTCAGCACTCTCTATGGCAATATGATGCATGTATTAAATCTGCATCGTCTCATGCTGTCCAATGGCTGGCTGAACTGGCTGATACTGATTGTTGCCATTTTTCTTGGGGCGGCCGCCGGACGGGCCGTCATTGCAGCCCTCGATTCCGTGGGAGGCCGGCTGGAGAAAAAGGGATGGCATTTTCAGGCGGTGCTGATTTCGTCTATGGCCAAGCCGGCCAATCTGGTTATTTTCGCCCTGTCGTTGCTGGTTGGATTAGGCCAGTTGCACCTCAACAGCGTCCTGCGATACGCCAGCGGCAAAATGGTGATGCTTCTTATTGCCATTGGAGTATTCTGGTATCTCTACAACGTGGTGGAGATGGTGGAGATTGCACTCAAACGCTTCATTCGTCGCCACGAAACGCCGCTGACCGATCAAGTGGTACCGATTATCCGTAAGACCTTGCGCGTCTTTGTACTGATTGTTGCGGTACTGTTTATCGCCCAGAATGTGTTCGATCGCAATATCGGCTCGTGGCTGGCGGGCCTGGGCATTGCGGGTTTGGCCGTTTCACTGGCGGCCCAGGATTCACTCAAAAATCTTTTTGGATCAGTAACCATCTTCCTCGACCGCCCCTTTCTCACCGGCCAGCAGGTGACCTACCAGGGTTTTAACGGCGTGGTGGAGGATATCGGCTTTCGGTCCACGCGACTGCGGCTTTTTGATGGCACGCTGGTATCGGTACCCAACTCAGATATCGTCAACACCAGCGTGCAGAATTTTTCCGTGCGGCCGTTTCTGCGGCGGTTTTTAACCATCGGCATCACCTATGACGTCGGGGTTGAGAAGATGCGCGACGCTGTTAACATCGTGCGCGGGATACTGGAAAGCGATGAATTTCGGGGCCCCGTGCGCAATCCGGAAAACCCCAATGATTATCCACCCCGCGTTTACTTTAATGATTTTGCCGCCGACTCTCTCAATATCACCATATATTATTATTACCGGCCGGTCAGCGATTATTGGGGATTTATTGACTACAACCAGCGTTTTAACCTGAAACTTATGGAGGAATTTGAAAAAGCGGGTATCGAATTCGCCTTCACCTCGCGGACGGTGTATCTGGCCGGAGACCCAAAACGCCGCCTGCCGGTGTATTTAATAAAAGATGACAGTGCTCCCCCGCCGGAAGCCCCTGCTGGCGGCCCCAAAAACTGATTATTTTTTGCGGCGCTTCGGGCGGCCAGCCGGGCGGAGGGTTGCCCGAGGCCCGGGCGTACGCGGTTGAAAGTCGGTCGGAGGGGGCAGCCGAAAGGCCATGCGTTTCCCGCTGCGGGGATGGTGAATGACCAACTCAATCGCGTGCAGTAACAGGCGTGGCTGGCCGTCCGCCCTGCCGTAAACACGGTCACCGGCTACCGGCCATCCACGCCGGGCCAACTGCACTCGAATCTGGTGTTTGCGGCCTGTGTAAAGTTCCACTTCCAACAGGCAATAGTGATCGGCAGCCTGGATGCGGCGATAGTGCAGACGGGCCGGTTTGCCTTTGGGGTCGCAGATAACGCGGCCGTTGGGATCCTCTGCCAGCGTGTCGTGAAGTTCAGCGACGGGGGCGGGGCTTCCGTGCACCCACGCCCAGTAGCGGCGCGTGATGGTATGGCGACGGAACTGCATTTTCAGGTTTGCCAGCGACTTGACATCACGGGCAAAAATCAGCAGTCCGGATGCATCGCGATCCAGCCGATGCACGAGGTATATGTTTCCACCGGGGGCATCGCGATCAACCCGCTTTTCAAGCGAGGCAATGAGCGTTGGGCGCTTCTCATCGCGAGTGGTTGACGTAACAACCCCTGAAGGCTTCGCACACACTAAGATATCTGCATCTGAATATATAATATCTTGACCCGGCAGTCGGCCTTTGGTCCGCCCCGGATCGATACGCACCACATCTCCTGCCAAGGCCGGTGCCTTAATCGAACGCACCCGTTCACCGTTAAGGCTCACGCGGCCAGCAGCCACCATTTTTCGCAGCGTACCGGTGCGGGCATCGGGATACATTGCTCGCAGTCGGGCTAAAATGGTCCCGGATGGAGGCAAGTCAGGCGGGTTTGCAGGGAGGTTTTCCATATCAGCTCGGCTTGCCCGTTAAATTTTCAACAATACGGTCAAATTCATCCAGCGAATAGTATTGAATGACGAGTTTGCCGGAGCCTTTCCTGCGGGCGGGAAAAATTCGCAGCTTAGTACCAAGCTTGCGTGAGAGTTCCTGCTCCAATTCAATCACGTGGGCGCTTTTTATGTTACGCGCGTGCTCACGGACAATGGTCTCCTGGGTTTCGGACGGCGACCCCGCACCTCCCGCCAGGCGTTCAAGTTCGCGCACGCTCGCGCCTGTCTCCGCCACCAATGAAGCAAGCTCCAGTTGGCGATCCTGATCCGTGATCCCGGCCAGTATTTTTGCATGCCCAAAGCTCACCTTTCCATTCCGAATAAAGGCCTGAACGTCGAGGTGTAAGTCCAGTATTCTTAAATAGTTAGATACCGATGCCCGATCCTGCCCCAGACGCTGGGCGGCCTGTTGATGGGTAAGATGAAAGCGGTCGATGTACGTCCGATAAGCAATAGCCTTATCGATTGGGTTGAGATCCTCACGATGAATATTTTCGATCAATGCCCATTCGCTTTGCTGTTCGGGCGTAATGCTGTCACGGATTATGGCTGGCACCTGCATTAGGCCTGCCAGCTTTGCGGCGGCGGTCCGACGATGGCCAGCAATCAACTCATATTCATCGGGTCCCTTCCGGATGACCAAAACGGGTTCTAGCACGCCGTGAATTTTTATAGATTCGGCTAGTTCGGCAATGTCAGCGTCTGAAAAAGGTGACCGCGGCTGCGATGGATTGGGCCTTATTTGATCGATTGGAACACCATGAATCTGATTGCCCCGATGCGGGTGCGATGCAGTGTCAGGGGGGGGTGTACCTGCCTGTTGGGCAATGAGGGCATTGAGACCTTTTCCGAGGCGGGGCTTCATTGGCACGGTTATTCTCCTGATGGCATATTTGACGATGGCATCTGCTTAAATCCACGTTTATGACAAAGGCCGCCTTTTGGCAACCATGGAATAGCGTTTGTTCCACGTGGAACATGTTGCGACAATTTGGTCTTTCTGTCAACGGCCCGATAGGAATCGAAAAGAAACATCGCTGCACCATCCTGCGATCCATGGGCCGGTACCACGTGATTGCCCTCTCCCTATGTTCCACGTGGAACATACAATATTCACAAACACCGCAAGATCAAATCCCGGGAAACATCATGCCGTAAGCCACACCCGCGTCACCTTCCCCATCTCCCTCCACCCTAATTGTGAATACAGACGGTGAGCCGGTGAATTACTTTCATCCACCTGTAACAGTGGCGTCTTACCTTGTTTTCGTATTCGGAACGATAAATCTTCCATCAATGCCCTGCCAAAACCTTTCGACCGCATCTCAGGAAATGTATACACGCCGCCAATTTCGATGTGCTCAGGCAGTTCCATATCCAATTTGGCAACCGATGCGATGTCCGCCCCTGTGTCATACACGAAAATCTTCCCGGCCCGCACTCCGTCCAATACGTTCGCTTCAAACAAAATGCCCCGCTCTTGCGCATACAAACGCCGCCATCGGTTCAAGGCGTTTTCATCCTCGACTCGTGCCAATCGCACATCCGCATGCGAATTGACCGTTGCTTCCCCCCCAAGTGCCATAACATAATTCGTCACGCTCTTCACGGCTGTCTTCCGTCGCACCAATTTCAGCATCTGCGGTAGTATGGCGGATACTGTGCTTGCATCTCCCGTTAAAAATTGTAATGGCGACTGCGGCTCAATTTCGGTTATAGGACCTACTTCCACGCCGGAACTTCTCAATAGGCGCTCCCAGCCCGCCAAATACATGGCCAAATGCTCCGCCGCCATTGCATCAAGTGCAAAAACCTCCGCTCGGTGAGCATGGGGCACATACAACATCACGCCGCGGCAAACTCCCCAATCCGCCACCGGCGAAAATGCCACCCCCTCCGGCAATACCGCCACCAGATGCAGATCGGCTTGAGAAAATTTGGGCGTCTGCGGCAACCGATCCCAAAAGTGAGCCAGCGTCAGTAACCCACCATGGCTCATCTGCCGCATCCATTGCGCTGCGGCCGGGGCATCGGCGAGTAATATTCGCCGCACACAAAGCGCCGCATCATCTATTGTAGTCATTGCCATATCTAGATGTGTTGCAACTCCACGCCACCCGCATCACGCTCGGCACCAAACCGCTGGCTGAAATTATAGCCGAGCCGAGGCCCGCGAAACATGCCTTCCGCATGCGGGCTGGCACAATCACCCTCCCATAACCTAAGATACCGGGTGGTGATCATGTGCATCGCCGCGAGGTAATTGTCAGATGCGCCAGCCGTGGTACAGTTTTATTAAAATGCCCCGCCATCTTTTTCGCCTTAGAGCCTGTTTGAAAAATCCGCCGGGACCGTCCTGGGGTGGCAAACGCACGGCTGCGGCGTGTGGTGCCATTTTCACTCTCGCCTGCGTCAGCGGCTGCGGATTGTTTCAACTGGGCCATCCGAACCTGAAAAGTCGCGATCCGTCACTGAAAATTCCCGCCATCAAACAGGCGGCCGCCCGGCATAATGCCGCAGCCGTGCCGACTCTAATTAAAGGACTCAACTCCACCGATCCGGCCATACGCTTCTATTCAGCCTACGCCCTCAAACAGATTACCGGGCGCACTTTCGGTTACAACTATTATGCGCCCGAGTACCAGCGGCAATTGGCCATCTTGCACTGGCAGCATTGGCTATCGCGCCATGTCGCCGCAAAACAACCGGCCGGAGGCAAATCATGAAAAGGCACCGTCGCTGCCGCGATTGTTCGCTGGGTACTGCCCAGAACCTGGGCGCGGGAAGGGTATTTTATCATTTAAGCCGCCCCATGACGCTCGCTTTGGTGCCGGCGCTGCGCGAAGAGATCATTGAATTAATCGCTCACTACCAGCCGAAACAATTCATACTTGACCTTCAGGCTTTGGATCGATTTGGTGGCGCGGGTTTGGCAGGGCTCGTCGAGACGATGCAATTACTGCCGCCCGGTGGACGGGTCTATGTGATGAATCCGCCCAAGATGGCGCGGGGTATCATTCAAATTGGCCGTCTGGATAATCTTTTTGCGATTGTTGATGACATGCCCGATGCCGAGGTCCGGGAATTGCTGCAGGGCGCAAGATTGGATTTTGAAGTTCCAACCGCCTCGCTGAAAGGTGCCGATGCGACAGACCATTGAACTCATTGGCGAATTCAGCCTGCTTTTGCGCGATTCACTTTCCGCCATCGGGCCATCCCTCTTCCGGGGGCGGGGCCGACGACTTAGCTGGCACAACCTCTGGCTGCAGATGAATCGCATTGGTATCGATAGTCTGCCCATCGTCATATTGGTGATGGCCAGCATCGGTGCCATTCTCGCCATGCAGATATCCCCGGAATTGGCCCGTTTTGGCTTGATCCCCGTAACTGCCGATGTGGTAGCCCTCGCCACCTTCCGCGAAATGGGGCCACTGGTATCGGCCGTGGTGCTTACCGGCTTTGGTGGATCGGCCATCGCCGCCGAAATTGGTACCATGGTGGTGGGGGAGGAAATTGAAGCCCTCGAAGCCCATGCCATCGATCCGGTTCGCTTCCTGGTGGTACCCCGTCTTGTGGCGTGCGTAGTCATGATGGTCTGCCTTACGGTGGTAGGCGATTTGGCAGCCATTGTCGGCGGCATGCTGGTAGGGGGGCTCTTTCTCCACTTAAATCCCGTGCAATTCTACGAACACGCAGTGCAATTGCTCACCGTCGGTGATTTTGTCACTGGTCTGATCAAAGCCGCCGTATTTGGTCTGGAAATCAGCATCATCGCCTGCTTTCTCGGGCTTAAGGTGCGCGGTGGCGCTCAAGGCGTCGGCATCAATACCAGCCGCACCGTTGTCATGACCATCGTTGCCCTCATACTCACCGACCTGTTTTTTACCACGATTTTCTTTTACCTTGGGTTTTAAGCGCCTATGGATGCGATCGAAAATAAAACCCGGCAGCCGATGATCGAGCTTAAAAACCTGCGGAAGAGCTTCGGCGAACAGGTACTTTACGAAGATTTGAATCTGCAAGTTTTCCCCGGGGAAACGCTCGTCGTCATGGGGGGATCGGGCTCGGGCAAATCCACCCTGCTGCGAATTCTCATGGGCCATCTGCCCTACGACGGCGGCAGTGTACGCATCCATGGCCGCGAATTTGCCGATTATTCGCGTCGGGAATTAAATGCCTGGCGACTGATGGTGGGGGTGCTGTTTCAGACTGGCGCTCTTTTCAATTCCATGTCGCTGCGCGAAAACCTTGCATTGCCCGTTCGCGAGCATACCGATCTGCCCGAAGAACTGATTCAGATCATGATAAAAATTTACCTCCAGCTCGTCGGCCTGCGCGAAAGCATAGACCGCATGCCGTCTGAATTGTCGGGTGGCATGAAGAAGCGCGCCGGCCTCGCCCGGGCCCTGATGATGCAGCCGCGCACGCTTTTTTATGATGAGCCAACCGCCGGACTTGATCCGGTCAGCAGTGCGCAAATATCGCGCCTGATCTTGGATTTGAAGGAAAAGATGGACGTAACCAGCATTGTGATCACGCACGATATGAAAGCCGCCTTCGAGGTGGCCGATCGCATGGCCCTGCTGGCCGGAAAGCGATTTCATCTGATTGGTACCCCGGACGAATTCAAAAGCTCGGACGATCCATTGGTTCGGCAGTTTGTGGATGGTTTGCTCGACGGGCCGCTAAGCCCGAAAGCCGACCAGCAGGCGTATGAAGCGGACCTGCTCCAGAAGGATTTAGTTTAACAGGTGACTTATGGCTAAAAAACAGGGTGACGCGCTGCGTGCGGGCGTATTTATGGTATTGAGCCTGCTGGCGATTGTGTTTGTCATTGTCGCCATCAAAGGCTTTGCGCGCGTATTTATGCCAACACAAACCGTGATGGCCCGCTTTGCGCTCAATGACGACCTCGGTGGTCTGAATCGGGGCGATAACGTGCGCGTGGGCGGCTATACCGTCGGGTCGGTGGAGTCCATAAACATTCAATCCAGTAATTCTCACCCCAGCATTGAGGTTACCTTCACCATGCCGAAGCGCTACATCCTGCGTAAAGGAGTCTACCTCGCGGTGGGGGGGACGGTCACCGGCACAAGCTGGCTTAACTTCAGTTCGCTGGGGACCGGCGCTCCGCTACCGGCCCATACCGTCATTCACGGGCACCCCGGCGGTTTGGCATCAGAATTGGAACGTGCTTCAGCCATCTTCCCCGATATTAAATCCATCGTGCACCAGGTCCGTACCACCACCTTACCCCGAATCAATACCGATTTGGCCAGTATCGGCACCACCGTTCAAGCAGCCGGCAAAGTGGCCACCGAAGCACAACAAACAGTGGCGGCAATCAACCCCCGCCTGCCGGAGATCATTCATCACTACAACCGCGTTACCGGCAGCGTCACCTACGCGATGAATCAGGCTGGCAAGCTGATCCATTCCGGCCGCAAAAAAGCGCTGCCCAACATCAACGCCATCACCACCGATATTAAGCAATCACTTCCGCATCTGCTTGGCGCAATAAAGACTAATCTGGCGGAACTCCACACAACGCTGGCCAATGCCGGCTCGGCCGCCCGCGATGCCAATTCACTTCTGGTCTCCAATCAGCATCGCATCAGTCATATGCTGCGGTCGCTCAACGGGGCGGCATCCAATCTGAAGCTTTTTGCCATCGACATTCATCACAGCCCGTGGCGACTTTTATACCGCCCCGGTAAAAACGAGCAGGCCAATGCCGAACTTTACGATGCCGTGCGCGAATTTAATGACGCCGCACGCCATCTGTCAGATACCACGGCAGAACTTAACGTATTAATAAAATCAGGTGTCAAGACCCCGGCACAGAAAAAGGCCGTGACAGACTATCTGCGTTTGATCCATAGCAGCTTTAAGCACTTTCAAGTGGTAGAGCGCCGCTTCTGGTCATTGGTAAAACATTGATCGTTCGGGCTTGAAGCATTCATAGCAGGGCACAATGAGCCTATGTCCGCAGGATGGCCGTCCCGCAGGATGATTGGCATCCCGCTGTGCGGCGGCCAGATGGATTATGCCTGCGAAATTACTTTGGTTTTGATTGGCGCTTCACTAGGCGCGACAACTCGGCCTGCACCTGCTGCTCGGCTCTGTGCAAAAAGGCGATGCGGGCTTTTAATATCGCCACCTTTTGTGCTCTTGACGGCGGCTTTTGCAATTCAATCACATGCTCGGCAAGTAGCGCACGCACCATACGCTGCACCGGAGCCGGCAAGGTTGTCACGGTAGACGGTGCAATGCGATAGGTGCGACCGGCATAAGTAATGGCGCTATGCACATATCCATAAATATCCACACGGCGGGTTAATGTCATCGGCATCATGGGTGCCATGGCAGCGGCGTGCATGGGTGGCACGGCAGCCCTCATAACGTGCCCAAAAGCCGGTGGCAGTGACGCGGGATTCTGCGCATCTATGGCTGTCATTTGCTGCTGCGACGCCAGGCGCTCCGCCCGTAAATTTGATCCCACCAAATGGGGCCGCGGCTGAGAGTCAACTTTCATTGAAAGAGTTTTGCCATCGCGCATCACCTCCAGACCACAGGCCTGAATTTTACCGCCTACGCGACGATTCTCCGCCGCCACCAACTGCGATGGAGAGACCACCTTTTTATCATTAACCCGAACAATCAAATCGCCAGGAATTAAACCCGCCTTGGCCGCCGGGCTGCCGTCCACCACCATAACCACCAGTAAACCCTGGCCGGCCTTCAACCCCAGCAAATGACCGAACACCGGCGGAATGCCCTCTACGCCGACGCCAATCCAGCGGGCGCGGTGAGAAAGGGCCATTTTGTGCTCGGGGGTGGTGCCTGGTTGCACCGACGATTTAGCCCACACCGGCGGCAGCATGCCCGCACAGCCCGCCAGCAATATGCCTGCCAGCAGAAGCCGCATGGGGCTGCGCTGCGCCGCACGTCCGCCCGGATGGGGCCGGCCAATCGCAGATCGTATTGCTGTGGGGGCATGTGCCATGATCATTCCAACCTTATCGCTGCCGAATTAATAAAGGGGCACGCCCTTGGCATTTAGAGGTTCCACCGGGTACGCCGTCACCCGATTGCCGCCTCGTGGCACCAGCAACTCGCGACTGGCGGCTCGATGAATGTTTTCGCCATACTGCGGGGCAAGTACACCCTCGTTTGAGGCACCCAGAAATCGTGAAGCCGACCCCGGAAAAAATTGTATCTGCCGACGGGGCCCGTTACTCGCCATACTGTGGGCTGTCGTTTTAACCACCCCGCTACCCGATCGGGACGCCGCCACGGGTGTGCTGACATCCCGCCCGTGCCTTGGCACGGCGAATATTCCCACCAGGCCAACTACTATCATCACCACCGCCGCCACCCGCAATGCCGGGTACCAGCGCAGGAATTTCATCTCCGCCTTGGGGGCAGGTGACGGTTGCGGTGCGGCAACGCCGATCAGGTCGCGCACGGCGCGGCGCTCCACCTGACGCTGCAAAAATCGCAGCGCCACACGCCGCCAGCCCGCCGGCTCAACGTCCATTCGCCGCAAAAATTCCCGCCGCCGATCATCATCAAGTTCGTCATCCACCAAGGCGTCCAGCACCGCCTCATCGGCTGGCACACCGGCGTCAACCCGGTTCGAAAAACTGTTGGCATTCATCCAGGAAAACATATTCATACTCCTTGCCGCCGGTAAACATCGCGGCACGTTCCTGCTTTGGCACACCCGCATCGGACTTTTCAAACAGGCTCTAAGCGGCCAACTGTTGCTGCAAAAGTGACCGCATCTTCTGCCTGGCGCGAAATAGCCGCATTTCAATCACGGGCACGGTTACACCTAAACGTGATGCAATTTCCTTATAGCTGCAATCATCCACGTGTTTCATAATCAGCAACTCCGCATCGCGCGTCGGCATGGTTTGCAGTGCCCGCCGAAGTATGGCGGCTCGCTCCGAACTCAACAGCACTTCCAACGGGTCCGGCCCGCCCAGTGAATCATGGCGGCCGTGGCGTATCGCCTGCACCTCGGCCGCTTGGGCGATTCGCTTCCGCGCCCGCCCCAGCGACCGCCGATGCATGAGTGCCGCCCGCACCGTGAGGCGATACAGCCACGGCTTGGCCTTATCCGGAGATTGCAACGTCGACCAATTTCGCATGGCCGCTGCCGCAACTTCCTGCATCACATCGTCTGCTCCATCTGTTGTGCGCAGGCGCGCAACGGCCACGGCCTTTAGCCAATGGCCGTAGAGCGCCAGCGCCTCCAGCGGCGAACTGGGTATCACCACCGCCGCAGCATCCTGCCCAGCAGAGCCCATCGCTAATTAACCTCCCTAATTGGGCCGCAAGCCGCACCGGCGCAACCTGCAACGCCTTCCTCATACCGTTGCCACATATCGAATATTCTTTCCATCTGACGCACCCATTAAACCTCTGACAAGATGCCGAAACCGATGAAAAAACATATCGGCCCGGAAGCCTTGTCCACCGTCATATCCTATAATATCAAGGGTGGGCTGGGGGCCGATCCGATGCCTTGCACGAATTGCTGCCGCCCCGTTAGCCATGCGGCCCGGCCAAGCTGGTGCTTTGCCGACCATTTGCCGCTCGAAGACTGTTGAGGATTTGCACATTGTCCATGTTTTCCGCCCCCACTTTTTTATCCGATGCCCATGCCGCCGTGGTACCGTATGGCCCCGCGCATATCATCGCCGACCACTATGGCCGACCATCCGATGAATATCATCACCTTGTCTCGCACGCTGGCGTGGTTGCCGCAACCCATCGGGGGGTGTTGCAAGTCCGGGGCAAAGATCGGCTGAATTTTTTGCAAAGCCTGCTGACGCAGGATGTAAAGTCCCTTGCTGATGGCGATATCCGCTACAGTTTTATGCTTAACACCAAGGGACGCATCGTGGCCGATATGATCCTCGTGGCCCTGGATGAGGATGTATTTGTGGATGTCGATGCCCGCATGACCGTCCCATTGCTGCAAACCTTTGACCGCTATCTGTTTTCCGATGCGGTTTCCATTCAAGATATCTCCAGCCAATTTGCCCGGTTTTCCGTTATCGGCCCTGACGCCCCTGGAACACTGGCAACCGCCATTGCCGGAATCAAATTGCCCGCCCTCGGCAAAGCTCTGTGCAGCGATGAAATCAACGGGTGGGTTTATCGTCGCGATATCCTGGGCTTGCCCCAGTGGGAACTTGCCGTCGGTAGCGAACGGGCAACCGATCTTTGGCAGCGACTCACCGCAGATGGTCGGGGCACACCGGTCGGCTGGTCTGCATTTAATATTGCGCGCGTCGCCGCCGGCGCGCCTTGGTACGGTATTGATATCACCGATCAACATCTCCCCATGGAGACCGGACCGGCCTACCTGCAGGCTGTACACTTGAATAAAGGCTGTTACATCGGGCAGGAAGTTGTGGCCCGCATGCACTCGCATAAAACCGTTGCCCGCGCCTTGGTGGGCATGGATATCAGCAGCGACAGTCCACCTGCCGCCGGGGCCGCCATCTACGATGGCGAGCTGGTCGTGGGCAACATAACCAGTGCGGCTCCCTCGCCAGCCAGACACGGCGCAACCGCTGCCCTGGGATATGTCAAAAAAAGCTACGCCACCACCGACCGGCCATTGGCAGTGCAAATGGAGTCCGGCCGCGCACCGCTTACACTGCACAGTTTGTAATTTCAGGAGTTTTGCATTTCATATGATAAATGACGACAAATCATCACATTATCACATTCTGGATGTTTGCCCCTGCAGCTTCGATCACGCCGATATGCGTAAAGTTATTGAAAAAGTATGTATGGCGACCGTCGAGCAAGTTCGTACCGGCGCACAGGCGTTGGATTTCATTGCGAAGCGCCGGTACCATCTGGTGCTGATCAATCGCACACTCGATGGGCCAATGGACGGGCTGAGCCTGCTTGCCGCCCTGCGGCGACAAACCAACCCACCCCCCGCCATGCTGATAAGCAATTATGTCGATGCACAAACCAGCGCCCGGCAGATGGGGGCCCTGCCCGGTTTTGGTCGGGCGCAAATTGAAGAATCGATCGCGGTACAGCGCATAGCGCAAGCATTGAATACAGAAAATGCCGCCATCTCGGCGCGCCCTGCCTGACACCTTTGCCCATCGATTATTTCAAGCGCAAATATGCCGAAAACCGGTTAAAATGCCAAAGGAGTTTTTGTTATGGACACAACGACCGAAACCGAATTGCAAACTCGATTGCTGCGGCTTGGTCACAGCCCCGATCCTGATGACGCATTTATGTTTTATGGCCTGGCAACGGGGAAGATGCCCGCTGGCCGTTACCGCTTTGAACATGTCCTGCAGGATATTCAGACCCTTAATGAACGCGCCACCCGGGGAGAACTGGAAATTACCGCCGTCAGCCTTCACGCCTATCCCTATATTCAGGATAAATACGCCTTGATGGCTTGCGGCTGTTCGATGGGGGACGACTACGGCCCGATGATTGTTGCCAAGCGCCACATGGAATGGGACGAACTAAAAAAGGTGCGTATCGCCATTCCCGGCAAACTCACCACGGCCTTTCTCACCCTGCAGTTACTTCTTGGGTCGGACCTCAATACCGTGGTTATCCCCTTTGACCAGATTTTAGATTACGTTCAGAACGGTCATGCCGATGCCGGCCTGATCATCCATGAAGGGCAGCTTACCTACCGGAACAATGGGCTGGTTTGCTCGGTGGATTTGGGGCAGTGGTGGCTGAAGAAAACCGGTTTGCCGTTGCCGCTGGGCGTAAATGTTATCCGGCGCGATTTGGGTTCAGACGTAATGCGCGAAGTGACAGCCATTCTAAAAGCCAGCATTGCTTTTTCATTGGAACATCGCGATGCCGCCATCCGCCACGCCTTGCAATACGCACGCGATATGAATACACAGTTGGCCGATCGATTCGTGGGGATGTACGTCAACCATTGGACTCTGGATTTTGGCCAGCGGGGCCGCGAAGCAGTTAATGCGATTCTGGATGCCGGCAGCCGGGCCGGATTGATCCCCGCCTGCACGCCGGTGGAATTTGTAGGTTAAAACCACCGGCCCAGTGGTCGTTCGCCTTGGAGATGATGTCTATTTATGCCACGCGATTATTATCAGGTACTGGGCATTAGCCGGTCGGCATCGCAGGATGAAATAAAGGCGGCGTATCGTAAACTGGTGCGCAAGTACCATCCGGACGCCAATAAAACCGATGCCTCGGCCGGAGCCAAGTTTAAGGAAGTGCAGGAAGCGTATGATGTGCTCTCTGACGCAAAAAAACGGGAAAATTTTGATCGATACGGTCGCGCAGACGCACCCGAGCCTCAGCCCGGCCCCCGTAATTACCGCAATACAGGTTCGGCCGGTGGTTTTCGTACCAGCGGCGGTTGGCAGGGTGGTACCGCAGCGGATTTTGGCGACGTGGACTTAAACGACATATTTGAAAAATTTGCCGGGTTTTCCCGTCGGTCGCGGGGCGCAGCACCGCGTCAGCAAACCACCGACGTGCCCACACCGCCCAGCTACGACATCAACCACGATGTAACACTCACCTTTGAGCAGGCCGCCCGCGGCACAAAACTCTCGCTGCAACTTACCGGCCTTGGTGGCCGCCGCCCCGAGACCTTGGAGGTGACCATTCCACCGGGCGTGCATGAAGGATCAAAGGTGCGGCTGAAAGGCCGCGGACAGCCTTCCCAATACGGCGGCCGGGGAGATTTGAACATCATCACGCATATTCAAAAACATCCCTACTTCACACGCGAAGGTGATGATGTAATTCTGGATTTGCCCGTCTCCCTGACCGAAGCCATTCACGGTGCCCGCATTGAGGTACCCACCTTGGACGGGCCGGTCACCGTCAAAGTACCGCCGGGCGTCAATACCAATAAAAAATTACGCATCAAGGGGCGCGGAATCCACTACCCCAACAAACCTTCCGGCGATCAACTTTGTCGCATCCAGGTGATGCTGCCCGAAAATCTCGCCGCCGCCGCCCAGAAAGATTTCGATCAGTGGTGTTCCGCCAATCCCTACGATGCCAGAAAGGGTGCCCCATGGGCGTAATAGGTGGCCAACTGATTTTTGCCTTGGTGCTGGCCGCTCCGAAAGCCAGCACATCGCCGGCCCATCCCTCCACGCCGCCCGGTCTGCTCTACGCGATTATATTTGTCATCGTGTGCTCTACGCTGCTTACCGCCCTGGCACTGTTTTTAATACGGCGCTGGATTTTCGGCTATCCATCCGGCCGCAAAAGTAAGCCGCTGGTTGACGCCTGGGCTTTGGCCGGTAAGCGTCTTAAAGTGGACGACGATCCCGACGACCAGCAATACCCGCC
Source organism: Planctomycetota bacterium (assembly GCA_021818445.1). Classification (GTDB taxonomy): domain Bacteria; phylum Planctomycetota; class Phycisphaerae; order WQYP01; family WQYP01; genus JAJZGD01. The sequence continues at coordinate 4,519 of JAKAEB010000029.1, read as the reverse complement.
GGGCGGCTAAAACCGGATAGCCCATCGCGGTGAGATGAATCACGCCTCGCTCATCCCGCAGGCGGTCGGCTGACGGCGGAGTGTCGCCTGACGCAAAACAGCATTTGCCGTTATTTTGCACAGGTGCCGCCGTCGATTTCGCACTGGAGTACCATTTGGCCATCATCACCGTATCCCTCAGCCCCGCCATTGATGTTACGCTTCAGACTGACCATCTGACCATCGGCGGCCATCAGCCGGTTAAGCTTCTATCACAGTCGGCGGCCGGTAAAGCCATTAACGTAAGCCGGGCGCTGGCGGCCATGGGCGTGCCTAACACCGCAACGGGCTTTGTCGGCACAAGCGAGGCGGACTTATTCTCGCGGCAGATGAGTGCGGATAAGCCCGGTGGGCGCTCGTTTATTCGCTACCGCCTCATCAGTTTGGATCAACCCACACGCCAAAATATTACCATCCTCTCCGCCGAGGGTGAAACTCACCTGCGCATGGAGGGATTCAAAATCGGCGAACTCGAACTGCGCCGGCTCGCTGGAGAACTTAAAGCCGTTACATCCCCCGGCGATATGGTGGTACTGGCGGGCAGCGTGCCGGACGCCATCACCACCGGCAGTGCGGCACCATGGAAAGCACTGCTTAAACAAATTGGTGATATCCACGCCCAACTTGTCATCGACACATCGGGAACTGCTTTGCAGGCTTGCACAGGCGAGCCGCTGTTGGTCGCCAAACCCAATTTGTCTGAACTTGCACAAGCCGGTGGCAAACCCTTGGACTTTGATCCGCCAACGGTCGTGATGGCGGCCAGAAAAATCTTTCCCCGCACCCGGCATCGGGTGATAAGCTGCGGCGGAAACGGTGCACTATGGGTGGGGGATGAAGGGGCCTTCTGGGCTTATTACGACAAGCCAATCACTGTAAGGCGAACCGTCGGCTGCGGTGATTTTTTGCTGGCAGGTTTTTTGGCCGGGCTATATGCCCATGTCACCCCAGCCGCAGCACTGCGTCGCGGCATTACCAGTGCCACCGCCCGCGCCATGAATCTGGCCGACCCATCAGAAAGTCTTTCGGTCAGATCGCCTCAAAAATATCGAGGCCCACGTGAAGACCGAGCCGGTCTAACCATTTATTCCCCGGCCAGCCGCCATGGTGTGCCGCGAGCCTATCCCGCCATACGCCGCAGAACCGTGTGCAAAATGCCGCCGTTGCGGTAGTAATCCACCTCTACGGGCGTATCAATGCGGCAGGTGCAGATAAATTCCACCTTGCCCCCGTCGGGTTTGATCGCCGTCACCTTCACGTCCTGTCGCGGTTCAAGTGCATCGGATAAATCAATATTAAAAGTTTCCGCACCCGTGAGACCCAACGACTGCGCCGACTCTCCCGGCTTGAAACACAACGGCAGCACGCCCATGCCCACCAGATTACTGCGATGGATGCGTTCAAAGCTTTGGGCAATCACCGCCCGCACCCCCAGCAGGAAAGTGCCCTTGGCCGCCCAGTCCCGGCTGGAACCCATGCCGTAGTCTTTGCCGGCCAGCACCACCAGCGGAATATCCGCCTTTTTGTAATTTAATGAGGCGTCAAAAATGGGCTTGATGTTGCCATCGGTAAAATCTTTCGTGACGCCGCCCTCGGTACCGGGCGCCAATTTATTTTTTACGCGGATATTGGCAAATGTGCCGCGTGTCATCACCCGGTCGTTACCCCGGCGTGAGCCATAGCTGTTGAACATCGCCGGCTCTACGCCATTCTGAATCAGATATTTGCCCGCCGGTGAATCTTTTTTTATCGAACCGGCCGGGCTTATATGGTCCGTCGTCACCGAATCGCCAAGGTAGGCCAGCACCCGCGCCGACGCGATGGGTTTTATTTTGCCCACCGTGCGGGTAAGCGATTCAAAAAATGGCGGCTCCTGCACATAGGTGCTTTGGGGCTTCCATTCAAAAATATCGCCCGTGCTGGTTTCAATGGCCTTCCATTCCTTCGACCCCTCAAACACATTGGCGTATTGCGACCGGAACTGGCTGCTGTGAACATGCTTGGTCACCGCCCCTTCAATCTGAGCCTGCGTGGGCCAGATGTCGCGCAAATAAACCGGCTTACCGGCGGAATCCGTACCGAGCGAGTCATGCCGCAAATCAATATTGACGGTACCCGCCAATGCGTAGGCCACCACCAGCGGGGGCGAGGCCAGATAGTTTGCCTTCACATCGGGGCTGATACGCCCCTCAAAATTACGGTTGCCGGACAGCACCGATGCCACCACCAGATCATTTTCATTGATGGCTTGACTGATTGGCTCGGGCAATGGTCCGCTGTTGCCGATGCACGTGGTGCAGCCAAACCCCACCAGATAAAAACCGCAATCCTCTAACGGCTTGACCAGCCCGGCACTGCTTAGATATTCCATCACCACCTTCGATCCGGGGGCCAGAGACGTTTTAACCCACGGCTTGCGCGTCAACCCGCGTTTTGCCGCATTTTGCGCAACCAGCCCGGCCGCAATCATCACGCTGGGATTGCTGGTATTGGTGCAACTGGTGATGGCCGCGATCGTCACCGCCCCATGTTTCAAATTAAATTTCTGGCCGTCATAGGTTACCGGCACGCCCTCAAAGCCGCGATCCGTAGCAGTGGCTACCGCCGTTTTGGCCGGCCCGCCCTCCGCCTCCCAGCTTGCGGTGGTCGATCCGCCATTGGCGGAATTCTTGCCGTAAGTGACGGACAAATCCTGCAACCATTGATTTTTCATGGCCCCTAAAGCAATGCGATCCTGCGGGCGGCGGGGGCCGGCCAACGACGGTTCCACCGTTGCCAAATCCAGATGCAGCGTGCTGCTGTATTCAATATGGTGCGCGTCATCCCGCCACAGCCCCTGAGCCTTGGCATACTGCTCCGCCGTTTTAATAAGTTTTTCATCCCTACCTGAGAGCCGCAGGTAGGTAAGTGTCTGTTCGTCCACCGGGAAAAACCCGATCGTCGCCCCGTATTCCGGGGCCATGTTGGCAATGGTGGCGCGATTGGCAATCGGCATATCGGCCAGGCCCGGCCCGTAAAATTCAACAAATTTATCCACCACTCCGTGTTCACGCAGCATCTGCGTGACGGTCAAAACCAAATCCGTCGCGGTGCACCCCTCCGGCAATTTGCCTGTTAACTTAAAGCCTATAACCTCCGGCAGCAGCATGTAGATGGGCTGGCCCAGCATCACGGCCTCGGCCTCAATGCCACCCACACCCCATCCGACAACACCCAGTCCGTTGATCATGGTTGTGTGCGAATCGGTACCCACCAGAGAATCGGGGTACAGCACGCCATCTTTTTCCCACACCACCTTGGCCAGATATTCCAGGTTGACCTGATGCACAATGCCGGTGGCTGGCGGCACCACCCTAAAATTATTAAATGCCTGCTGGCCCCACTTCAAAAATTCATACCGCTCCAGGTTGCGTTCAAATTCCAGCTTGCTGTTGGTCTCCAGCGCCATGCCGTTGGCAAACGCGTCCACCTGCACGCTGTGGTCAATCACCAGATCGCACGGCACCAGCGGGTTAACCTTTTTCGGGTCGCCACCGAGACGCAGCATGGCGTTTCGCATGGCGGCCAGATCCACCACGGCCGGCACCCCCGTGAAGTCCTGCAACACCACTCGCCCCGGCATAAATGGTATTTCCACCGGGGCCGGATTCTGGGGTTTCCACCCCAGCACGTTTTGCACATCTTTTTCGCTTACCACATGTCCATCACAGTGCCGCAAGCACGATTCCAGCAGCACCTTGATGCTGTACGGCAGATGGTCGGTTGATTTACCCGCCGCCGACAAAGGAAAATAATGTTTTTCACCCAGCGGCGTAGACATGGTTTGCGGCTTAAATGAACGGTGTGGGCTGGCGTTTGACATAGCATTGGGCCTTTCGCAAGTCGCGGGCGGTCATCGCCCACGTAAAACCCTATCTTATTCAATTGGCGGATTGTTTCCAGATGGGGTGCTGATACCCCGCCAAGTAGGCGCAGCGGGAGGCTGGCGTGCGGGCCAGGCGCAACCTGGGCAGCAACGCGTGTACGCAGCGATGCCGACATGCATAGGTATAGCCGCATCAGGAAACGATGCCGGGGGAATAAATAAAGCCGCAGCATTATTTTGCCGACGCCGCCAACACGGCGGCCCTATGCCGCCGGCTAAATATATTCATCGCCATTTAATTGCGTGGTGTGCAGCCGGTGTACCCCCGCACCCGCTACCCAATCCGCCCATCGTGCCGCATAATTCATGCCCGCATTCCGGTACCGCCGGGGTCAACCGGCAACTCGCCGTGTCAATGGAGGATTCGCCATGCCACTGAATGTTGTCGCAGGCATCGGCCCACCCCATTTAGCCGCGGGCATTGTGCCCGCGCGCGTTCCCGCAGCACGGGTTCCGGTGCCACCGTGATCGTCGGCTATCACTGCATATTCAGCACCTACGGTTTTAGGTTGCCAAACGATCCGCGCGGATCATGGTCAGAGTTTGTCGCATCTT
>JAKAEB010000028.1 GCA_021818445.1 Planctomycetota bacterium | reverse complement strand
AGGTCAGCCCGCTGTGGCGGCGTGTGGCCGTTGCATACAGCACGGGCGCAGCCGGGCTGAAAAATAGTGGGCATCTGCGGCGGACTGTTTCCTTTGTATACACCGCCAAAGGAAGGGGGACGGATGCGGTCAACCAAACCACTGGCTGACTGGCAGGGAGAAGTGATCGACGCCAATCGGGTCTACGCTCTGGCGCGTTCCGGTGCCACCAACGGAGAAATTGCCGGCGCGCTGGGTGTACGGTGGAAAATTCTCCATGCGCGTTTTGGTGCGGCCATTCGGCGGGGACGGGCCAATTTGCGTATTGCGCTGCGCAGCAAGCAATTGCAATCGGCTTGTGAAGAGGATGGCGACGCGCGGCTTTTAATGTGGCTGGGAAGACAATATCTGCATCAGACCGATGACCCGGCCGGCCATGCGCCCGATAAACATATTAAAACCTATGTGAAATTTGATGTTGAAAGCGTATAAGTCGGTCACCCATCTGCTGCACCCGCACCACCGGCCGTACCAACCTTTTGGTGCCGCACTGGCCCTGCTGCAGGACCGCAGCGCGGAGATATTGCTGGTAGGCCCGGCGGGAACGGGCAAAACGCGGGCCATCCTGGAAAAGGTGTTTTTGTGCATGCAGAAATATCCCGCCATGCGGGCGCTGCTGGTGCGTAAAACCCGCGCCAGCCTTACCCAAAGTGCCTTGGTGACGCTGGAAGAGAAGGTGGTACCTGCCGGGCATCCGATGATTGGCGATGCGAGCCGGGGCTACCGCAGCCATTACATGCTGGGCAATGGATCTGAACTGGTGCTGGGTGGTTTGGATAACGCCGACCGAATTATGTCGAGTGAGTACGACGTAATTGCCGCCTGCGAGGCGACGGAGCTGACGCTGGAGGATTGGGAAAAATTATTAACCCGTCTGCGCAATGGTGTGATGCCCTACCAGCAGGCGATCGCCGATTGCAACCCGGCATATCCCGCCCATTGGCTTAATCGGCGGGCACAGAGCGGATTGATGCGCGTATTGGAGAGCCGCCACACGGATAATCCGCAATGGTTCAACCAGACCACAGCGCAATGGACACCGGCGGGCGAGGCCTATCTGGCCACGTTGCGGCGTTTAAGCGGTGCGCGGCGGCAACGCCTGCTGGATGGCCAATGGTCGGCGGCGGAAGGCCTGGTGTATGACGATTTTGCCCATTGCTTGCGCGATCATTGGGAGGGAAATGGAGTCTATGCCGCAGCGGGCATCGACTGGGGCTGGTACGAGCCTACGGCCGTGGTGGTAGGTGTGCTGGACGGGGCCGATCAGCTTTGGATTGTCGATGAACTTTATGAAAGCCGCATGGATATTGATGCACTGGCCGGCCGCCTGACACAACTGGTTCAGCGGTGGAACATCGAGGTGATGTTTGCGGACCGCTCCCGTCCGGAATCGGTGGATTGGCTGCGCCGCCGCCAACTGCCGGTACGGGGCGTACCGGTGCATAGTGTTGAGGCGGGCATTGCATCGGTGGAATCGCGGTTGATGCATCGATCACTTTTTGCACTTACCACCTGTCGCCATTTAATTGAGGAGGCATCGCAGTACCGCTATCAGGCAGATGGGATGGGGCCGATCCAAAAGGCGGATCATGCGATGGATGCGCTGCGATATTTGATTATGGGGCTGGGGGATATGTCAGCCGCGGCCGTGGGCGCTTCGCCGGGCGCGCGAAGCGGTGCCGATAAAATGCCGCAGGATTTACGCCGGCAAGCAGCGCGGGTGTGGGGTGATTAACCGTATAGCGGCGGTAATTTTCCGCTGCAGCGGGTGGTGGTCGATGACGATGCACCCGATTTAATAATTGACATTTTACACCTGCAAATGCTGCGGCGTGCTGCACCCGGGGCTGCCCCATAAAAAAGCGTATAAGTAGCCGTGGCAGCGGCTAATATGCACCCCAATTCCAGAAGATTATTTCCGGAACTTGAGGCTAAGGCTCATAACTGCCATCTGTTGATTTTGGCTTTCCCTTTCGCGGATGAACGCCGATTCAGATGGCTGTTGAACTTTCCGACGGGTTGTTTCATGCGGCCCGTCAAGTTTACTGGAGCCTGCACGATGCCTGCTATGAAAAACCAAACCGGTAACGGGTTACGCACTGATGAGACTTCAGCGGCGACGACGACGATGCGCTCCTTGCGAGCTGCATCGATCGTGACGGCGGCGCTGGCGGGGTTGCTTCCCATGACAGGGAGCGCTTTCGCTGTTACCACCAATCCCACCTTGGTGCAGATTGGCGTTGCCGATCTGCAGAAGGTGAATCCATCCATTGACGGCACCGGTGTTACCGTTGCGCAGGTGGAGGCGTCGGCCGGCTATTACAATCCACCCGGTGACCCCTACGCCTACATGAGCGTGTTTGAACCCAACCCGACCAACCTGAACCAGCCGGCGAGCAAATTCACCTACCTTGATTATTCGCCCACACCGACGACTTTCAGCAGCGGGCAATATTCCGGACACGCCCAGGCGGTCGCCAGTCTGTTTTACGGCAACACGGGCAGTGGCGTGGCGACGGGCGTAAGCGCTGTGGATGTGTATGAGGCTGATTATTATTATTATAATGTGGTGGCCAACGGTACAGCACCGCTGAATTCCAGTTCCGCTGGCGTGCCTACATGGTCGTCGCCGGCGGTGGTTAACCAGAGCTTTATCTGGGAAGGGGCGGACTCCAGCACGATATCTGAATACAACCTGGGCTACGATAACTACGCCGCGTATTACAACACACTGTTTGTTTCAGCCGCCGGCGATGGCACCACCACCAGCACCACACCACCGAGTTATGTCAATCCGCCGGCCACGGCCTACAACGGCATCTCGGTTGGAGCACTGGGATTGCCCAATGTAACTGGAGCGGATATTACCGCGCCCGGCGGGGCGACCAGCTATACCGCCCCACTGGTGTCGGGCGTGGCCACCGATCTGATCCAGGCGGCGCGGGAAGATGTGGGCGGAGCGGGCACGCAGACCGCAGCGACGGACGTACGCACCATAAAGGCACTTCTGCTAAATGGAGCAGTCAAGCCCACGGGCTGGTCGAATACGTCGGCCACGGCGAGTGGCAGTCCACTGGATCCGGTTTACGGCGCAGGCGTGGTGAATGCCTATAACTCGTATGAGAATCTGGCCGGTGGCCAGCATGCAGCCTCCACCACCACCATGCAGGCGGCGGGATCGGCGGTGCAGTTTCAACTGGATAAGGCGGCGATTGAACAATCGCTGGTCGGCTGGAATCTCGCAACCATCACCAGCAGCAGCACCCAGGCGGCGGTTGACCATTATGATTTTTCCATGCCGCAAATTGGCAATAACAGTTATGACCTGACCGCCACGCTGGACTGGAATGTGCAGGTTAACCAGTCGCAGATGAACCACCTGAACCTTTACCTGCTGAATTCTGCCGGGCAGATCGTGGGCCAAAGCGTAAGTTCAACCGATAACTTGCAGATTCTGGCCCTCAATGGCTTGACGCCCGGCAATTATGATCTGGCAGTGATGAAACTGGGCGGCAGTTTTGTAAGTGCAAGTGAAACATATGCACTCGCTTGGTCGATAAAAGATCCAGCGGGAACGACACCCGAACCAGCCGCACTGGGCCTGATGGCGGTGGGAATTTTGGGACTGATGGGCAAGCGTGGGCCGCTGTCACGGCGGCCCTGATTTTCAGGGTACAACGCCCGAGCGGCTGCAGTGGGCCGGAAGCACACTGCAGCCGCCGCGCGCTTTTTACAGCTTGATTCCAGAACAATTTAAAATAAACGTGATTTCAGGTTGAGAGATCATGATTGGTACGGATTTCCGGCGATTTTTCCTGCAAGCGTATGATGAATCGTAAAAATAATGCGCGTGTTTTCGAGGCGTGGCACGCGATGCCAATATATTTTTGACGCGCGTGCACAAGGCACGCGGCTAAGTGGTGTGGCGGGTGTGAAATTGCTGGCATGCTACCGCAATTGCCATTGGTGGCCCAGCCATCGCGTGATTTGCTCCGACGAAAAATCTAGAGTCGCAGAGCGTGTGCCGCCAAACGGGCGAAGTTAAACGTTGATGGCAGTTACTTTAACCGCGATATATTGCTGGCGATGACCAACGCGGCGATGAAACCCTTTGCGACGCGTGAAGCGTTCAACATAAATTTTGTCATCTTTAACTTGGCCAAGGATATCGGCCGTGACCGAGGCACCGCTGAGAACAGGCTCGCCAATATGGACGCCTGTGTCATTGGACACAAAAAGTACTTTGTCGAAGGTAATACTGGTGGTATTGTCAGGCACATCACGAAGATCAATTTTCAGGGTATCACCCGGTTGGACTTTGAACTGGGTTCCACTGTCTTCCACGATTGCGTACGCCATGATAATCCTCAAATCTAAAGCCAGCCGGGCATCAGCGCCCGCTCACTGGTAAAGCCCTTTATTATGAAGTAAAAGCCCAAATGTTGCAACTGCGCGGGGTTGTTGTGCGGAGCGGAAACAGGCAGCAATATGCGGCAGTTATGGGCAGGTAAATGGCCAAAACAAAAAGGGCCCGCCACCACGGTGATGGCAGGCCCATTTTGCACAAATTGACCTCTACCCGCTCACGCTCCTTTCTTGCTCTCGGCTCGCTAACCTCGATTTCGCGGATTTCGTATGATCGCTCTCTACTTCGATCCTTACCGCATCTTGCTCTCGGCTCGCTAACCTCGTGCGACCTTTGACCAACCGTTGCTCTCTACTTCAACGACCGGCCAACTTGCTCCGGAGTCTTCCAGAGCTTCTTGCTCTCTGCACTCTCCAACTCCAACCTTGCTCTCAACTCACCCAGCGTGGAGTGAGGTTGCGGAGGCTGCTCGCTCTCTACTTCGATCAGCGCCGCTTCTTGCTCCCGGCTCTTCCCAAGCCGCTTGCTCCGGAACCTTCCAGAGCGTCTTGCTCCAGAGTCTTCCAGAGCGTCTTGCTCTCTGCACTCTCCAACTCCAACCTTGCTCTCAACTCACCCAGCGTGGAGTGAGGTTGCGGAGGCTGCTCGCTCTCTACTTCGATCAGCGCCGCTTCTTGCTCCCGGCTCTTCCCAAGCCGCTTGCTCCGGAACCTTCCAGAGCGTCTTGCCCCGGAGTCTTCCAGAGCTTCTTGCTCTCTGCACTCTCCAACTCCAACCTTGCTCTCAACTCACCCAGCGTGGAGTGAGGTTGCGGAGGCTGCTCGCTCTCTACTTCGATCAGCGCCGCTTCTTGCTCTCGGCTCTTCCCAAGCCGCTTGCTCCGGAACCTTCCAGAGCATCTTGCCCCGGAGTCTTCCAGAGCGTCTTGCTCTCTACTCGCTCACCTCGCGCGACCCATGACCAACCATTGCTCTCTACTTCAACAGTCGGCCCGCATGCCCTCTGCTCTCTCCAACTCCAACCTTGCTCTCGACTCACCCAACATTTGAGTGAGGTTGCGGAGGCTGCTCGCTCTCTACTTCGATCAGCGCCGCTTCTTGCTCTCGGCTCTTCCCAAGCCGCTTGCCCCGGAACCTTCCAGAGCTTCTTGCTCCAGAGTCTTCCGGAGCGTCTTGCTCTCTACCCGCTCACTCACAGAAAAACCATATGGCCCATTAAATCTTTAAGGGCCGTCGGCAAAAACTCCGGTGCAGTCATCGCACACAACGCGACCAGAGTCGGCAACACAACAACAAATTAATTAAATTTTAAGGCACCACATCCTGCGGCAGGGCCGAAACAGATGGCCCATTCGGGTATGAATCAGTTATCTGGTAGAAGCAATCCACCAAACAAACTGACACTTGCTCAACCCAAACCCCGTCCTTTCAGTAAAACTATCCAGCGAACAGTTTATTGCATGGAACTCACCGCTGGGATCGTTTAGTTATTAAATCCAAGTTGGCTTCTTGCATTAGCCAACGTTTGCTCTCCGTAGGCTTTGCCGCGCTAAGCAACTGCATAACGCAGACACATAATCGGACACCACAGAAACACCTTACGACAAGGCCGCAAAATGCCCCATGATAATCCGCGTCGAATCAAACAGCACCCGACACGGACGAGAGTATAACACATGAATTGAATCTGTCAAGAGAAATCTTGAAAAATCTTGTGCATTTTCTGTTATTATCGCCCAGGTTATTAGGGCCTATAATAATAGCGAAAACGACCAAATTACAAGGTATCCGCCACAACAAAAAGCCCGATCGCGCTCGTGCGCGACCAGGCTTGTAGTATTTTAGTGCGCCCAAATGGTGCAGCGGGTTATATCCTTCAGGCCTTGCGGCGACGCCCGATCAACAGTGCACCCACACCGGCCGCACCGAGAAGACCGATGGAGGCCGGTTCGGGAGTCGGACTAACCTGATTAGCGAAGGTAAAGGTGGTGCTGGAACCCGCATCAAGCGTGATTACGAACTTATCGGTCACCGAAAATTGGGCTTCGTCAAGCACCGGTGTCAACTGCACCGAAACACCCTTCGGATAAGTCGACACCGGGGTGCCGCTTGCGAAGGTGGTGGTGTCGGTGGGGCTTGACGTTCCGGTACCAAAAAAGCTGTTGCTCACGTCGGCATATTCTGTGAACTGCACCTGGTCGCTGCTGGATGCCTGAGACGTGCTAAAGCTATCAGTGCCATACACATTAACTGGGGTAGACGGTCCCGGAAGGTAGAAGCCGTTGGAGGATACTTCAAGCGTAAGGGTATCGGAAGACTTGCCGGTATTCTGAACATCCAAGCTCAGGCCATTGATCGCCCCGGCGGTGCTTGGTGAGTTGGTGGTGGCGATAAATTCGGTGACGCTGAAGTTTCCCAAGGTCAACGGGGACGTTAAAAGCCCAACAGTACCGTATCCGGCGTAGCTCACCGTTGATGACGGCGACCCGGTGGTGAACGTCGCCTTAATATTGGGCGTTGCGGTTGCGATGGCACCGCTGGACATAACCGCTACCGCAGCCAAGGCTACAAATTGAAATTTCATGTTAGTACCTCGCATAAGAACAACACTCCCTCATAAACCTGAGGTTGAAAGAACCAAAAAAACTACCGATTCAGAACCAATCTGAATCAGGTTGCAAACACCTTACCGCGACCCCGCTTTGCGGCGTTTAACAAAAAACAGTGGCAGCATCCCACCAAGGGCCAATGCCGCCGACTGTGGTTCTGGCGTGGTCGTGCCCGTCGGAATGGTGCCGGAATAACCGTTGTAATTCAGTTGCGATAGTTCCAAGCTCGCACCAGCCGTGAGGGTAAATTGCATCGAGGAATCAATGGTGTATTGATCGCCCGGAGAAAGTACCAAGGTTGGTGCCGAGGTGCCCTGCCCTGTTCCAAAGGAGGTGCCGCCGGTGCCGGCCGTAATATTTTCGGTCTGCGTTACGGAAGCAGATGAGCTGTTGGTAAAGGCCGTTGTTGTGAAAGTCATATCGGCCGTGCCTGTATTCACTTCGCCACCAAAGGTCTCGATCGCCTGGTAGAGTTCATTACTGAGCGAACCATTGGCGGTGAAACTATTATCCGATACGTCAATTGTGTAGGACTGCTGCGAGGAAGTTGTATTGGTGATGTTAATGGAGGCAAAGGATATCTCGTTAATTCCGGTGTTGGATGCGGACGGAATTGACGCGCCTGCAATCGATCCTGATATATCCTGCCCGCTGGGGATGGTGTATACCCCGCTCAGTGGCGTTGGCCCGATCGCCCCTGCCGGGCCGGTAATGGTGAGTATGGGGCTGGCATGCGCGACGGCTGGGGCGACAGCCACTCCGGCACCCAGCAATAGTACGGCAATTGATAATTTATTGATCATTTCTTGCTCCCTCTAAAAAAGAGGACCTACTGATAAACGGCCGGAACTCGCGGGCGACCGCGCCGCCCGATCAAAATTCAGCCGATCTAGTCACTACCATCCAAGGGCACGAGCAAGAAGGCCCTGGGCAAGTTACTGTGGGGGCGAACAATCGCGCCCCAGAGGACGCCCAAGCCGATTGGCATTCCTCACTGTATGCCTCAGAGCGCAACGACGTGCAACAGCCGGACACACGAGTTAAATTCTTTGTTGCGATTGGCTTCTTGCTCTCACCAACGCCCTACGCGCACACCGCAAAAAAGACAGCGAGGTCGCGTCAACCGCACGGTTTGCTCTCTTACGGAAAACCGCACTTTGCCGAAAGTATACTCCATACACACGCTGTGTCAAGTAAAATCTTGAAAAAACCTGCTTTTTTTGAGACGCCCGAAATTGGAACGCGGGCCGACTGAACCAGTGAGCGTGGTAACTGATGGGTTAAATTGAAGCAGCGTGCCTGATTGCGGCAATCACAGCACAATAAAAAGCCCGATCGCGATCGTGCGCGACCGGGCTTGCGATATTTTAGCGTGCCCAAAGTGTGGCGGGTTATACCCTTCAGGCCTTGCGGCGACGCCCGATCAGCAGTGCACCCACACCGGCCGCACCGAGAAGACCGATGGAGGCCGGTTCGGGTGCCGGGTTAGTCCCCGTGACGGTGCTGTTCACGAACGTCAGGGTAGCTGTGGATCCCGGATCGAGAGTCACGGTAAATTCTTCCGTAACAGAATAGGGCTGCGCCGGATAGCTGGGGCTGGGGATAAAGTTGATCACGCCCGTCGAACCCCTTACCGTGCTGACAGCCGCCGTGGCCGTAAGTGCCAGCGTCTGCGTGCTGCTTGAGTCAGCCATGCCAAAAGCGGTAGCGGAAGGATCGGCATACTGCGTGAAGGTCAGGCTGCCACCTTGGCCGGGGTTGGCGAAAGACAAGCTGGCAGAAAGGGGGTTGACGGTAATCGTGCCGTATTTTTGGCTGGCCGGAGGGGTGGTGAAATCATTGTAAGTAACGTAAAGATTGACGCTCTCGGCAGTGTTGCCTGAGTTCGTCAGATTATTCGTCCCGCCAAGCTGAAAATTTTCGTTGGCCGTCGTATCCACATACACGTTGGTGCTGGAGACCGCTATGTTGCCATAATGCGATGGGCCGGCAAGACTCGCGGAGGTCGTTCCGCTGGTCACCGAATCCGTGCTTGAACTCGTGCCTTGAAAAAGGTAAAAGCCGAGAGGCTTGCCGGACGGCAGCGACGGATAAGTTGGCGTCGCCAACGCCACGGGGGCAAGCATACCAACTGCCGCGATGGCTGCAAATTGAAGTTTCATGTGAATTCCTCGCATAAATAATTGCTCAATCAATAATTAAACACAACAAGTTATTTTTATTACGGGAAGGGATGAAAACAATTCATCCCGCCATTCCGGATATTCAGGCCTTGCGGCGTCGCAGGAAGAACATCGGCAGCAAACCTGCCATCGCCAGTCCCGCGGCGGCCGGCTCGGGTGCTACCGTACCCGTCGGGGCGACCGTTGAAATGGTGTTGTCATTAAGGATGTCCAAGTTTGCCACCGCATTGGCCGACAAGGTGATGACCATCTTGGAATCGATGGTAAAACCTGCGCCCGGTGAAAGCACCAAGCTGTTGGCCGAGGTCTGATCTCCCACAGCGAATGGACTGCTGCTGGTCGAGTAGGTGGCCGACGAGTAGGCGATCTGGGCCGATGAATGATTGGCAGGATCATTCGGGGTGGCGGTGGTGGTGAACACGAACTGGCCGGTTCCCGCGGCGATTTCGCCACCGAAGCTTTCCTGGGCGTTGTAAAGTTCGTTATTCAGCGTGCCGTTGGCGATAAACCCGGTATCCTGGATGTCGATGGTGAGGGTCTGTGTCGATCCCGTGGTATTGGTGACGTTGATCGAGTTGGCGTTGATGTTGTTATCACCCGCCGATGTAGAGTAAACGTTTGACGCCCCTGACACGCTCACCGTAACGCTGTTACTGTTGGCATTCTGAATGTTGAAAGCGCCGCCGGAGGTGAATACCTGCGGACTGTTTGCCCCGATGGTAACCGTCAGTTCCGGGGTCGCCTGCACCGCGCATGGCGCTGCGGCCATCACGGCACCGGCGAGTAATACTGCCATGGTCAATTTAATTTTCATTTAAGACTCCATGCTAAAACATAACTCTGGAACACCAAAGGCCCGAAAGGACACACGCCCCTTGCAAAAGGCCCAAGTGATAACTTCTATCCCGCTAAGGGTTTCCGGCGCACCTGTTGCAATTCATGCCGAGGAGTATCTGGCCCCGACGTACTGCAGAACGTATTGGTGCATCTCGTTTTTGACGATCCGCTTCGTGCGGAGGGGCCGCTACAAACCGCCCCATCGGGTGGGCATCAATACATGGCCATACGCCCATTATGCATTGATGCTTGCTCTACCCAACATCTCCTTAAAGCACTTGCCTGAAAACAACATCGGTGCAGAAAAGTGCCCACACCGAGCAGGCTTTGTCTTTAACTTTATGTAAGGAGGTTTCTTGCTCTGGAAACCACACTCCCATATTGCCGCGATGCAAATATCGCAGCTTGGCAACCTTTCTACGGTGCACGGCCAGCGGAACCGGTTCTCGGATGATCCCGCTGACGACATCGTAAGTATAACACCTGAAGGCAAAAGGTCAATAAAAATCTTGAGAAATTTGTGATTTTTTTTACTTGAAGTTTTGGGGTGTTTTTAGGCTAAAAACACGCAAAAACAGGGCTGTTTTTACCATATTTACTATCGGACTCGCCACGCGAAACACCACCAACGACCGATATCGCCGATCTTAGTTTTACAAAAAAATTACTAATCGAAGGGCAGATCAGGATAGCCGGCGGGATCAATGTGCGCTGGCGTCTGGCAATTTTCGCCGCGCCTGCAAGGTTTCAACGTAAGTAAGAGGCTAATGGCGACGCCCAACCACGGCGGAACAAGCCCGGCGGCTGAGAGTTTGCCTGACGCCAAAGCGTCAAGCCGCGTGCCGCGCTGCGGCGGCTACCCCGCCTCACGGCCGTCGTGCGGCATTTTAAGCGATGTGCCAGCCGGTAGGATTACGTTCCACCCGTCGATACAGGGTGTCGCGTTCAACGGGTAGGTAACCCGCTTCTACGATCAGGCGGCGAATGTTGTCTACCGTCTGTTCCTGGTGGCGGTTACCGAGGCCACCTTCGCGCTTGGTAATGTCATACCACACCACGGTGCCGTCGAGGTCGTCAACACCGAAATTGAGGCTCACCTGTGAGAGTTTCATGGTCTGCATGATCCAAAATGCCTTTACATGCGGAAAGTTATCCAGCATCAGGCGTGAGACCGCCAGCATTTTGATGTCTTCCAGACCCGTGGGGCCGGGAAGATGCGCCAATTCGCTGCCATCGGGCACGAACGAAAGGGGAATAATGCACTGAAAGCCGGGGGCGGCATCCTGCAATTCGCGTAATTTGATTAAATGTTCAATGCGTTCACGGCGGGTTTCAATATGGCCGTAGAGAATGGTGGCATTGGTGCGTAGGCCCAATTCGTGGGCGGTACGGTGGATATCCAGCCAGCCGTCACTGCGCAGCTTGCCTTTGAATACTTCATCGTGCACGCGATCGTCAAACACCTCCGCCCCGCCGCCGGGCATGGACCCCAGGCCGGCTTGCTTTAGCGCGATAAGCACCTCTTTAACCGAAAGACGTGCGATGCGAGAAAAGTGGTCAATCTCAATGGCGGTGAAGCATTTAAGGTGCAGTTTCGGATGCCGCCGGCGCAGATGGGTCAGCAGGTCGGTGTACCAGTTAAATGGCAGCCAGGGGTGTAAACCGCCGACGATATGGAGTTCGGTGGCCCCCGCCAGCGCGGCTTGGTCGGCCATTTCAAATATTTTTTCAGCCGAATATTCATACGCCCCCTCCTCCCCACGCTTGCGATGAAATTCACAAAATTTGCAGGACAGAGCACAGATATTGGAATAATTAATATGCCGGTTGATGTTGTAAAAGGCATTTCGGCCGTGCCGGGCGAGGCGGACGCTGCCGGCCAGCATGCCCAGGGAGTGGAGGTCGCGGGTTTCAAAAAGGGCCATGCCATCCGTGGCCGAGAGACGCTCCCGGGCGAGGAGCTTTATCGCGATGGGCCGCAGTGCCGGATCGCGAATATCGGCGATGGATATGGTCGCCGGGTCAAGGGCGGGTGATTGCAGTTCGGCGGCCGACATAAGAGGAGCGGTGGCAAACGGTTCAGCGGCGAGCGATGTGGTCATAACTTAAACCTCCCAGCGATGGCGGCCGGGCGCTTATTTCTCGCGCTCGGTTACATATCGAGCCATCTCGATAAGCTGCAATTTGAACTCGGAATCAGGCAAAATGTCAACTGCCTTGATGGCCCGGTTTACGCAACTGCGTGCTTCCGCCTTGGCAAACGCCATGCTTTCCGTAGGTTGAAGCAGTTTACGAACATGGTCGGTGCGATCCGGATCGGATGATTCCAGCAGGCCGATAAGCAAATCCCGATGCGGCTGGTCGGCGGCCGAGAGAAAATGAATCATGGGCAGCGTAAGCTTACCCTGCTGAATATCTGTGCCCAGCGACTTGCCCACTACGCGCGTCGAGCCGGCAATATCCAAAATGTCATCGACAATTTGAAATGCGATGCCAACGTGGCGGCCGTACTGGGCGAGGGCCTCAACAACCTGATTATCGGCATCTGCCGCCATCGCACCTAAACGGCAGGAAGTTTCAATCAGGCTGGCGGTTTTACGGTAAATAATGTCGAAATAGGCATCGGCGGTCAGATGCCAGTTGTGCTCGGCGAGATTTTGCAGCAACTCACCTTCACACACCAGATTGGTGGTTTTGCCGATGAGGCGAGAATAACTTTGGCATTCCAGGCCGCTGCAGAGATGAAAGGCGTGGCTGATGAGCATGTCGCCCAGCAGAACAGCCGCCTGATTGCCTTTAAGGCGATTGATGGTGGCGGCCCGACGGCGGACATCCGCCCCATCAAGCACATCATCGTGGATGAGTGTGGCAACATGCACCATTTCCACCACCGCGGCCAGCACGATGTGATCGGTGCCCAAAGACGGCCTGCCAACGGCGGCCGCACCGGCGAGGAGCACCAGCCGGGGGCGGAGCATTTTGCCCTGAAAATGACTGATGTGGCGGACGAGCGGCATCACGGCATCGGCCGAGCCGGCAAGTTCACTCTCGAAAAGCTCCTTCACTTCAGTCAGGCGTGTTTCCAGCAGGCCAATGCCATCGGCCAGGAGTTGGGGTGGCATAGAGTAAGCTCCTTCCTGAAAGTTTATGCTGCGCCGGCAGCGACGCCGCACGAACTTTCAATTCTTATTGAAATTATAGAAACTTTCTCCCTGGTGTCCAGCACAAAGTTAGAACTTTGCGGGTTCGCAGCGGGAAACGCCGGAGTTGCCAAACAGGCTCTGAGCATGCAATGTGCCAACGAGTGCCGCGTGAGATCAAGCGCGGGCCGGGGTGATGCGATAATCGCCAATGGATGGCGGGTTATTTTTATTGTAAAGAGCTACAGCCTCCGGATGGGCGATTTAATCAGCAGTGAATATGCACAGAGCGTGTCGGCGGCGGTGGCCAATGCCCCGGCAGCGATGACGGCAGCGGCGATTTCAGCCGTGAGCCGCCGCATTGTGCAATATTGCCGCCGGGATTTTATCCCCAACCGATATCTGGAACTTTATGATGCGCCCCGCAGCGGGCAATTGATGTTGCGGCAAACGCCGGTCATGGCACTCAATAGTGTCACCTTAATGCCCACAAGTACCACTCCAATGACATTCAGTCCTGACCAGTTTGATCTGCGGCCTGCGGTAGGCCGGGTGATTTTTCGCCCCGGCGCGATGGCCTGGTTTTCCGTGGAAAATTGGCCCTTTGCCGATCTGCCCATTGCGGGGGCCGACGCGATTGAGGTGGATTATATTGCGGGCTTTGGGTATCTGATCAGCGTGCCCGGGGCGATTGCGGCGGGCGTAAATACCATCAACACAGGGAGCATTTCGGGGCTAAGCCAAGGCCAGAGTTGGAGTTTGCAGCCCGGCGAACTGCTTACGGTTGATGCGGGAATAAGCACACAAGAAACGGTGGCAATAACGGCGGTAAGCAGCACCGGCTTTACGGCCACCTTTGCGATGGCGCACAGTGCCGGGCCGCTGTTGGGGGCCATGATACCGTTGGATGTTCAATTGGCGGCAGCGCTGATGGTGGGCAATGTAATCAACCAAGCGGATTTAACCAAGGCACGCGAATCGCAGGGACGGACGGTGGGGTATGAATATGTGGTGCGGCCGGGGGATTTGTTTCTCACACCCGAGGTAGCCAATTTACTGATGCCTTACCGGGACGCGCTGGTTTAATGGATATTTAATTTATGACACTGCGACTATTATGCCGCCGGACGGTCAGCTTGCAGCGGGCGACGGTTTTGGCCGGTGCGGATGGATCACAACAGCAGGTGTGGACCGATGTTCTCAGCGGGGTGCCGGCGTGCGTATTCAAGGTGCGGGCGAGGCGGCAGCCGGAGGCATTCCGGGCGTCGGTGGAAGTCGATACAGTCATCATGACGCCCGTCGACACCGGTGCCCGGCTGGATGACCGCATTTTTGACGGCCAATGGTATTACCGTGTGCAGTGGGTGATGAATCTGGGCGATCGCGACACGGCGTGGGGCATATACGCCGCATGGATTGACCCGCAAAGCAGCCAATAGGCACCGACGCGGCCGTACGCTATGCGGATGCCGCCGCGGTGCCACAGCAGGAGAGCCGGATGCAGGCATGGATAACGGCCATTATCGCGCAAATCAACAGTGCTGACTTGGGCGCTGTTATGGGGACTGTGCCGGCGGTTTATCTGGATGCGGCACCGGAATCAGCAGTGCTGCCGCTGGTGGTGATTACAGCCGGGGCCTCAAGCGTGCGGCATGATTTGGCGCTGAACCGGTACATCGACGCGGAAGCGGACATTGCGGTGTACAGCCAGGAATTGGCGACGGCCGTAGCCGGGGCACAGGCGATTCGGGCGGCGGTGGACGGAGTAAATTTTGCTCTCGAGGGTATGACGCTTCTGGCGAGCCGCGCGGTGGAGTCAGCGGCGGGCTCGTTGGTGGTGATCAATTCAGCGGGCGTGCCGATGTATCGGGTGCGATGGCGGGTGGGCGGAAAGCTGTTTGCGGGCAAATAAGTTGCGGACTGGAGCCTTGGATGAGCGGTTTAATCCCCACAGCGGCATGGCAGGCGGAGATTGTGCTGCCGGCGGGCGTGAGCTTGAATGTGGTGCGGGCACAATTGCAGGAAGAATTTCGCGAGGTGGACAGCACGGCGTATTCCGACGGCAGTTTTACTGCCAGCCTGATGACGGGCCAGCAACTGCGTGGGGATATCAGCGGCTGGGCCAACAGCGCGGCACCGGGATTGGGGAGCGTATTTAACGCGGTGAATATTACATTTACAGCACCCGGCGGATGGAGCATCAGCGGCACATTTAATATTTATGGCTTTATGTGGACCCTGTCGGCCGATGATCTGATGGAATTTCGAGCGATGATCATTTCCACCGGGCCGTATGCGGTAGTTTGGGGGCCGGTGAGTTAAATTTCAGCTATGACACTGGCAACGGCGGCGGTGGCGGTGTGGCTAAGACTGATATGCCAATGACGGACACCGAGAGCCGCAGCTCTTTCGGAGGCGGCACCGCGCAGAGTAATGACCGGTTTACCAAGCCGATCGGGCAGAACTTCCATATCCAGCCAGGAGATGGCGTCGCGAAAACCGGTGCCAAGGGCTTTAACGATGGCCTCCTTGGCGGCGAAACGGCCGGCGATATGCGGCAATGGAAATTTATATTCTGCAAGCCAGGTGCGTTCGGCATCGGTAAAGCAGCGGACAAGAAATGCGTCGCCATGCTTATCCAGCATGGATTCGATGCGTTTCATCTCCACCATATCAATACCGTAACCCACGATTGCCATGGCACACTCCGCAAGCAAGACGGCAGATAAGATAGCCGTTATCATGCAAACGTGCCGCGGCAATATCAACTATCCTGGCGGCAGGAATGAGGAATTAATTATGCAGGAAGCCGAGAAATTGGTTTGGGGACGCTGGAGTGCAGGAAGTTTGCATTTAGAATGGGTAGCGCCGCCGGAGCTACCAAAGGATGTAAGACAACTGATCGACCAGCTATGGAAGGTTGAAGGCGATAAGGCGGCGGCGCGGGGACGGGTATTATTTGATGGCCCGATTGCGGCATTGGCGGGCTGGGAGCATCGGGATGCAGCATTGACACTGAGGCTTTACCCGGCGCGGTATTCAGAATTTCAGATCACATGCGTGCGGCATGCAGATCGTTTTGCTGATTCTTTCAGGCGGCCGGCCGTCGGTTCAAGCATCCTGCTGACGCAAGGGGGCCAGGGGATATTAGGTTTGCGGAGTAAATCGGTAGCGGCGTATGCGGAACATCTGCATCTTTTTGGCGGCATTTTGACGCTGGCGGAGGGTACAACGGGCGTGGATGTTATGCATGAATTACAGCGTGAAATACATGAGGAACTGGGGTTAGACGCATCCGATTTGATAACCGCCCCACTGCTATGCGGGATGCTGCATGAACCGAACCTGCACCAGCCGGAACTGGTCTGGGCGGGGGCCGTGCGCAGCGGCAGGACGGTTGACTTGGCCGTGAACCATGAGCACAGCGGATTGATGCAGCTTACCCCGGCGGATGTGCAGCGCAAGGCAAGCGAATTGCCGCCAATTACACCGGTGGCGCGTGCAGCATTGGAATTGATACATGTGTGAGGGGGAAACCTGACTGGGGCAATAACTACAATCGTCGCATAGAAACGGCCGTGACACCATAGGCCTCACTCGCTGAAAAGATGATCCGGGCGTAAAATCTCGCGGGAAGGGCGAGGGATGTTGTGCGCCCGATTGAAATACTGGCGAGGAGGCTTTTATGGATCGAACATTAATTATTCTCAAACCCGATGCCGTGCAGCGAGGCCTGATGGGCGGCATCATCCAGCGGTTTGAAAGCAAAGGACTTGCGACCGTCGGCATGAAGATGACGATGCTTTCGCGCAGCGTGGTTGAAGCACATTATGAGATGCACCGTGAAAAGCCGTTTTACGGATCACTGGTAAACTTTATGACCAGCGGGCCGGTGGTGCTGATGGTGCTTGAAGGAAATCATGCGGTGGATGTGTGCCGCAAATTGATCGGCGCGACAGCGGGTTTTAAGGCGGAACCGGGGACCATCCGGGGCGATTATGGAATGTCGGGGGCCAATAATTTAATCCATGGCAGCGATTCAAATGAAGCGGCGAAGGTTGAAATTGCCCGGTTTTTTAAAGCGGACGAATTACTGACCTACCAGCCAGCGCTGCAACATTGGGTATATGACACCAGTGGCGGCAAGGCGCAGTGAGGGGCAGGCCCTGCCGGAGAGAAAATGCGGAAAGGTTAATTTATGATTATTAAATCAACATCATCGATTGCCGGTGTGCCGGTGACCATGCCGGGTGCATCGGACACCGATATGCAGATGCTGCTGGGCCCGGGCGATGGGTGTCCCAATTTTGCAATGCGCAAATTCACCGTGCATCCGGGTGGCCACACGCCACACCATCAGCACGATTACGAGCACGAGGTGCTGGTGCTGGCCGGCCGAGGACAGGCCGTCCTGCCCGATGGATCGCATCGGCTGCTTTCACCGGGCGATGCGGTGTATGTACCGGCCAATCAGATGCATCAATTCCGCAATGTTGGCGAGGCGGATTTTGAATTTATCTGCCTGGTTCCGGCACGTGTGCATCAGCCTGTCAATTGCAGTTGATGCCCGATGCGGATGTGAAGCGAGGACACCATGAGCGGCGTGACGACGGCGCAGTCAGTGAGCCGATGGAGGGCTGTCCTTCCGCCGATTATGGTTGCGGGCAATGAACTGACCATTTTTGCCGAGGCCGCCCCTTTGTTTGCGGCGATGATTGCGGACATCGGCAGTGCCCGGCAGCGAGTCTGGCTGGAAACTTACATTTTTGCTGACGACGAGAGCGGCTATCGCGTTGCCGCGGCCATCGGCAACAAGGCTGGCGCGGGCATTGAAACACGGGTGCTGTACGACGCGGTAGGATCTTACCAGACCGAAAAATCATTTTTTGCCGACATGCGGGAACAGGGTGTGGAGGTGCATGCCTATCACACGTTGTTTGAGGCGCTGCGGCATTTCTCACCGTTGCGGATTATGAATCGCCGGGATCATCGCAAATTGCTGATAGTGGATGACGAGGTGGCATACTTCGGCGGAATGAACATTGTAGATCATGGGCGCGATTTTCGGTTTATGGATACGACCGAGGAGGCGGCACCAACCATCGGCTGGCGTGACTTTCATGTGCGATTGAAGGGGCCGGCGGCACAGCAGGTGGCGGCGAGTTTTGCACGCAGTTGGGATCAGGCCCACGGACGGATGTTGACCGCAAGACCAAAGGCGTATCGGCGCGTGCATCTGCCGCAGCGCGCCGAATCGATCCATTTTTTTGACAGCGGGCACGGTTTGGGTTTCAGCCGGGCAGACCGGGTGTTTCGGCGGATATTGCGAGGTTCGCAGCACGAAGCCGTGATTGCCATGGCCTATTTTGTACCGGTGCGTCGGGTGCTGGGGGCGATATTGCGTCTTCGGCGGCAAGGGCGGCGAGTACTGGTGGTGGTGCCGGCCTTGGGTGATATGCCACTGGTACGGCGGGCGAGTCAATATTTATATCGTAAATTGCTCAATCGTGGCATCCGGATTTTTGAACGCACCAACCGCATGCTTCACGCCAAACTGGTCATCGTGGATAAGCGCTGGACCATTTGCGGATCATCCAATATGGACCCACGAAGCCTGTGGATCAATCTGGAATTTTTGGCAGTGATCAAGTCGGAAGCCTTCGCCCAGGCCGCAAGAAGTATTGTGGCCTACGAATTGCGGCACAGCCGAAGGGTATCGCCCCATGAAGCGCGGCCCCTGCATTTAAGGATACTGTGCGCACTGGCGTGGATGGTAAGGTGGTGGCTATGACGTGCCGCCCATGGAAATCGAGGAACGAATGGTAGCACCCCACGAACGAATTGCACAACTTCGGCGGCAGATACAACACCATGATCGGCTGTATTACCAACTCGCGACGCCGGAAATTTCCGATCAGCAGTACGATGCCCTCCTGCGGGAACTCATTGGACTTGAAAAACAACACCCGGAACTGGTGACCATGGATTCTCCGACGCAGAGAGTCGGTGGTGCTCCGCTTGAAGGTTTTGCGTCCGTCGTCCACACCATACCAATGATTTCCATCGACAACACCTACAGTGAAGGTGAGGTGGCAGCATTTGATGCGCGCGTGCGCAAAACGCTGGGCGAAGTGAAGCCTGTTTACATTTGCGAACCGAAAATTGACGGTGTATCGCTTTCGCTGCGTTATGAACATGGAAGGCTGGTACAGGCGGCTACGAGGGGCGATGGCCAGCGCGGGGATGATGTAACCGCCAACGCGCGAACGATCAGAGACATCCCCTTGCGACTGAACCCGGTTTCAAATCCGCTGGTTGACCCGGTGGGGCAGCAATGGCCAACGCCGGCGCAGATGCCGTCCATCATGGAGGTGCGTGGAGAGGTATTTTTGACGCGGCAGCAATTTGCCACCATCAATCAGCAGCAGGAAGATATGGACCTTGAACCATACGC
Organism: Planctomycetota bacterium; assembly: GCA_021818445.1. Taxonomy (GTDB): domain Bacteria; phylum Planctomycetota; class Phycisphaerae; order WQYP01; family WQYP01; genus JAJZGD01. Next base: position 29,722 of record JAKAEB010000028.1, on the reverse strand, counting down.
CAACCCGCGCAATACCGCGGCGGGAACACTTAAGCAGCTTGATCCACGTGTGGTGGCGCGGAGGGGCTTAAAATTTATCCCGCACGGGCAAGGGGTCGTTGAAGGCTGGGACTTTATAACCTATCGGCATTGGATGGCGTATCTTGGTGCCGCTGGATTTACCATCAGTCAATACATGAGTTATGCGGGGAGCTTGGACGAAGTATATCGATACATTCACGCATTTGCCGATGAACGGCGTCATTTGCCTTACGATACCGACGGCGTGGTGATAAAGTTGGACTCTTTCAGCCAGCGGGAGGAATTGGGCGCAACCGCCCGGGCACCGCGCTGGTGCATCGCATTTAAGTATCAGCCGGAGCAGGCCCAAAGTGAGCTGGTGCGAGTGGTGTTTCAGGTAGGCAAGACGGGGACGATAACGCCCGTGGCGGAATTTGACCCACCGGTATTTATCAGTGGTACCAATGTATATCGGGCCAGTTTGCATAACTTTGACGAAATCCGCCGCAAGGACATCCATCTGCACGATGTGGTAACGATTCAAAAAGCGGGCGAGGTGATTCCCTATGTGGTAGGCCCGGTAAAGGAGAAGCGGCCGCCGCAGGCCGCTGTCATTACGCCACCTGAGGAATGCCCCAGTTGCCATGGCCCGGTGGTTCCGGACGGGGGATTTATTCGCTGCACGAACCCGATGTGCCCGGCGCAGGTGGTGGAGCGCATCCGCTTTTTTGGCGGACGCGATCAGATGGATATCAATCATCTCGGACCGGCGGTTATTGAACAATTAACGCAGACCGGTGCAGTACGGTCGCTACCGGATTTATACCGTTTGCAGAAGGAGCATTTAACCGCTCTGCCACGGATGGGGGAAAGGTCGGCGGAGAATCTGGTCGCCGGAATTGCAGCAAGCAAAGACAGGGGATTGGCGCGACTGCTGGCCGGGCTGGGCATTTTACATGTGGGGATCAACACGGCCGAGGACATTGCTGCCGCATTTCCGAATCGCGAGGCATTGGTCAATGCGCGGTTGGACGATTTTCAGCGTGTTCCAGGTGTGGGTGATGTGGTGTCGGAGAGTCTGCATCGTTTTTTACATGACCAGGGTGGAGCCGAATTATTAAAAGAACTTGAATCGCTCGGGGTATCCACAGCGGCAAGGCAAATGGTGGCGGCAACTGACGGCCCGCTGGCAGGAAAACTGATCGTTGTGACCGGCACATTGGAGAAATATACGCGGTCGGAAATAAAGGCGGCCATTGAGCGCCACGGCGGCAAATTAAGCGAAACCGTCAAAAAGGGAGTTGATTTTCTGGTGGTTGGAGCGGATGCCGGCAGCAAGCTGGAAAAGGCGCAAAAACTGGGGATAACCGTACTCGACGAGGCGGGCTTTGAGAAATTGCTTGGGCAGGATGCCTGAGAGCCTGTTTGGAAACTCCGCCGGGATCGCCTTGGCGCGGCCAACGACGGGACGCTCGATTATGCGCTGTGGATTTGCTGCTTACCTCAAGGGCGTTAAAATTACAGCATCTATTGACCCCTGAATCCGTTTTTATGGAGACAGGTTTATGCTTAAATATTTGTTATTTTTAGCGGCGATGGCCGGCCTGATGGGTTTGGCTGGCTGTTCGGCCAGCGAATTGTCGGCTTTCGGCCCCATCCCGGGAGTAAGTCAATGGGCCATGCAGTCGCAGCAGCAGGCGGCCATGAACGAAGCGATGCCAGGCCCGATATCGGCCGCAACCGGATCCAGCTTGGAGCGCCAGGCCGACAATGGTGAGACGTTCCAGATGTTGTGGCAACGTTTCAGCCCTTATCCTTTTGAACGGCAGCAGCGTGCCAATTTGAGATCAATGGGTGAATCGTTGAGTGCCGAGGGTGGGATGTACAACTACCTGAAATTTGCCGCTGATCGCGGCGATCCGGAGGGGGAATTTTACTTAGCCCTGCTTTACCGCCGGTTGAGCGAGCCAGGTACCAATGGGGTGTGGGGACAAATACCCGAAGTGCCCGCCGGGCAGGGATCACCCATGTACGCAACTTTCTACGCGATATTACAACAGCATGAATTCAAATGGTTGGGTAAATCGGCGGCGGCGGGTATTCCCCGGGCCCAGATACTTCTCGCAGATATGTACCAGACCGGAACTGCCTGCACGGCTGATCCTGCAAAAGCCGTTTACTGGTGCACGCAGGCATCGAATAGGGGTTATGTTCCGGCCGAACTGGCCTTGGGTGACATAGAGATGTATGGATATGACGGTGTTGCGGTGGATCGCACGAGCGGATTCAAACTTATTAAACTGGCGGCTCAGTCCGGTGTACCTGCGGCAGAATACCAGTTGGCCCGGGCCTATAAATACGGCTGGGGAACAGCGGCGAGCCGGACAAAAATGCAGGCATGGCTAACCTTGGCCGTCAGGGCCTCTTGGCCTGCGGCACAGGTGATGCAGGCTCGGATATGGCTGGCACCGTTGCGCAAGGAGGCGAAAGATGGAAATATTCAGGCCGAATACAGCCTTGGTTATGCAGAATTTTTTGGGGCTTATCGGCACTATAAATTTACCCCTGAATACGCCAGCGCCATGCTGATTTTCAAACGGCTTGCGGCGCTCGGCGACATTGCGGGTGAATCTTTCGTTGGCTATTGCTACCAAACCGGCGAAGGGACGACGGAGAACTATCGCTTGGCTTTACACTATTATAAACTCGCTGCCGCGCAGCATGACCTGTGCGCCGAAAATAATCTCGGTGTCATGTATCAGAATGGTGAGGGAGTGGCCCCCAGTTTTAGCAAGGCACTTCATTGGTATGCGCTGGCTGCCAAGGGAAATTACGCCAGAGCAAAAACTAACATTCGTTTGCTTATTCAAAGCCGGATGCAGCAACATCCATCGCAATCATTTACCCACAGGCAGCAGCAACTGCTAAATGCTGCGATTGGTGCCCAATTGGTTCAGGAAGAGGAGCAGCAGCAACGGGAGGAATATGCCCGGCAATCGGCCATCGACCAGGCAGAAATTGCGGCAGAAAATGCCGCTCCACCTGATCCGGACGAGATAACGCCGGACGATGAAATTACGCCCGATGACGAGGGGCCGGGGCCATAAGACGCTCCCCCGCCATGAAGTGGATTTGCCAATCGGTCAATCCGCTTGCGTTATGACCCGCCGGGCGTTTACGGCATACTGCTATCAAATGGCCGAAAAGCGAAATGGTTGCCTTCGGGGATATTGCGCCAGTGCCGCCGTGCGGGAATTGATGATATTCAGACAGCCCCTCTTCATTTAGATGACACTTCACACATCGATAAGTGTGTGCCTTGGCTGTCGCATGGGGTGGAGATTTTTGCCGCAGCAGGACGGCAGAGGTGCGCACGACATTCACGGGATAATATGGGGCCATCGATACCGAGGCTGGATGCGTCAGCGATTTCACAACTGCGTTAGAACCGACTTTTTACGGCAGAATCGCCATCGGTGGCCCATGAATAATGACTTTTTGTAGAGTATTTAAAATCTAATCACTTTGTTCTTGACAAGTGGAGTGAAATGGATTAAGCTATTAACGTGTGCTTGGAGCTTACATCGAGTCCATCCAAGCATCGGGAAGTGTTTTGAGCAGGGATGTAGCGGTATTTTGTTGAGCCGGAAAGCGGCTCGGCTTGCATACACGGGCTACTTGAGTTGGTTTCCACACGCAGATTGGAGATGGCGTGGGATTGATGGGCGGGAGTGTGCCGCGCTGCGCAGTTGCCGTTTTTTGATACAGGCGGCTGCCGGGCGTTGCGGAGATAAGAATTTCCAGGTCATCTTGGGCGTTTTTTTATTTGCTCGTGCGAGCAATAACGCCAAAGACTGATGTATTTTATTTACTTTGTGGAGTTTTGTATGGGTAGGAACAAAAGTTGCTGCGGGAAGGTTGGCCTCTCCAAGCTTCTCGCCCTGTCCGCGATCGCGGCATTGGGTATCGTCGGCATGAGTGGAACGGTGCACGCATCCAATGCGGCCATGGATAATGCCGGCAATTCACCTTATTTCCCCACGCAGGGGCCGACAACACCGGCAGGTTGGGCCACCGGACAGAATGGTGGGACCGGATTTGGTGCCTGGTCGCTTTCAGCGAGCACAACCGGCGGGTATTTCATAAATTCTGCAACCAATAGCAACATTACGCCATTTTTTGATATCTACGACACCTCGACCACACCTAACGTCAACACAACTTCCGCCACGCGTCCCTTTACCGGCGGCGCACTGGCGGTTGGTCAAAGCGTCTCGTTTGATTTCGTTCTCAATGGTGCTGCTGGGGGCGGCCACGTTGGCTTCTCGCTCAACGACGCCAGCAATAATTCCCTTTTCCAATTTGAACAGGCGGGATTCTCATCCGTGGCCGGCTACATTACGGATGCCAGCGGTACGACCTCAGGTGTCGGTGTCGCCTATAACTATCGGACGCTCGACACCGCCAGCTTTACGCTCACCAGCCCGACTACCTACAATTTTGATGTCAACGGATCACTGGCCCATTCGGGGACAATCTCCGATTCGACCGGTGGAATAGAAGGGCTGACATTTTTTGTCAGCGGTGCGGGTGGCGGCAGCGATGTGCAGTTTACAAATCTGGCGGTTTCCGCCGTGCCGGTGCCGTCAACTCTGGCCGTCTTGGCAGGTGGGCTTGGATTGGCAGCTTTGACAGCGCGTCGACGGGCACGCAGCAAGGCATAACGTTTCTGCATTTGGGTGTTTCTCTAGTGGCGAGTGCGGGCCCATCCGCACCCGCCGCTTTTTTTTGCACGAGTTTGCCTGCGACTGAACAAGCCCACTAACTGGCAGATTATGGGGGGGGGCGTGATATTTTAATTTTATTACTTGAGTTTCCCACCCATGCGCCACCGACTGGCATAGCGACCAATTGTGGTCGCGTAAGTTTTATCCATCAGCACGGGCGCAGGATTGCTTGCATGAGCGCAGCTTTGGTCGGACGCAATGCACGGCATGGGGTCTATAGGCCGTCAACGTCTTTTCAGCCGACGATATAACGTTTTAGTGGAAACAATGTTCATTTTAATGATTATAAGGAAACGTTATTTAAGGATGAGGCCATTTCCTTAATTAACGACTCGCGTTAATTAAGGATGTGAATTAAGATTCCTTCATGGAGCGCGGCCTGCAAGGTAATTTTTTGATCATTTCGCACAGCGACGAAGAGGTACGGGCATTTATTCCCAAGCCGTTACCGCCGGACCCACCCGTCAACTTCTCCGGCTCGCTTCACGCGCTATACAGTGATGCGCTGGTGAATCTTGGACGGCTCGACACAATCAGTGTCCTGGTGCCATCCCCCGACAGATTTATTTATGCTTACCTCAAAAAGGAAGCACTGCTCTCATCGATGATTGAGGGTACTCAATCATCCTTATCAGAATTATTCCAGTTCGAAGCGTCCAATGGCCAGAACACTCCGAGCACCGATGTGGCGGAAGTAAGCAACTATCTTAAAGCGATCAATCATGGTGTGCACCGTCTTAGTAACGGATTTCCGCTATCGCTGAGGCTCGTGCGGGAAATGCACGAAAAACTGCTTGTTTCCGGTCGAGGTTCCAGCGGTGCGACTCCGGGGGCGTTCAGGAGGAGCCAGAACTGGGTCGGCGGCACGCGACCGGGAAACGCAGCGTTTGTTCCGCCGCCAGCATCCGCGCTGATGGAGGCGATGGGAACTTTGGAAAAATATTGGCATGATGATCCGATATCATCGCCACCGTTGATAAAAGCTGCGCTTTCCCATGTGCAATTCGAAACTATTCACCCGTTTCTTGATGGCAACGGAAGGCTTGGCCGGATGCTCATAACGCTTATCCTTCATGAGCAAAAGGTGCTGAGGCAACCCTTGCTGTACCTTAGCATGTATTTTAAGAAGCACCGCGAGGAATACTATCAACACCTGATGAATGTCCGGATGAATGGCGTATGGGAAGACTGGTTGGAATTTTTCTTCCTCGCTGTGTCTGAAACGGCAAAGGAGGCATTCCAAACTGTGACAAACATTAATAGATTGCTGGATGATGATCGGAGTCGCTTGGGAAACCTTGGGCGCCAATCAGCGAGCGCCATTCGAGCACTTGAGGGATTTTCAAAACGTCCGGTGGCGTCGGTGGCGGAAATTGCCAAGTTGGCTGGTGTGAGTATCGTGACCGCAGCAAAATGTATTGGAGAGATGATGAAGATCGGCTTATTGGAAGAAATAACCGGTCGCGACAGGGACCGCCTTTTCTGCTACCGGGGTTTTATTGACACGCTGGAAGGGGATATGCGTGCCGCGACCGACGCCAGATGAGCCGTCACCAATATCTTCCTCCGGTTGCCATCTTGGGGCTTTATTGCAACGGTGCGAAGAGCGCCCGCAATTCGTCCTCACCGATTTTCAGTGGGGAATGACCACTTTCGTCCAGCAGTGCGGCCACCAATTCCGCCTTTCGCTGCTGGAGCGCACGGATCTTTTCCTCCACAGTACCCAGCGTGATCAGTTTGTATACAAACACCGTCTTATCCTGCCCAATGCGGTGAGCGCGATCGGTGGCCTGATTCTCAACTGCCGGATTCCACCAAGGGTCGTAATGAATCACCGTGTCGGCGGCAGTCAGATTAAGCCCGGTACCGCCCGCCTTGAGGCTGATCAAAAACACGGGCACTTTCCCATTTTGAAATTCCTGCACGGGTGTTTCACGATCGCGCGTTCTGCCTGTCAGGCGTACGAAGGGTATCCTCAGCCCGTAAAGTTTATGCTCGATGAGGTCCAGCATGCTTGTGAACTGGGAAAACAATAAAATTTTCCGGCCATCTTCCACCATTGATGGCAGCGTCTGTACAAGCCATTCCAGTTTGGCGGATTCTTCTACGTTCCGGGCGCTGGGAATATTCAGCAAGCGCGGGTCGCAGCAGACCTGACGGAGTTTAAGCAAGGCATCAAGAATGACAATGTGCGATTTGGCCAGGCCGAGATCGGCAATTTGCTCGCGCACGCGGCTTTCCAAGGAAATACGAATACTTTCATAAAGATCGCGCTGGGCACCTGCAAGTTCAATGGACTGCACCATTTCATTTTTGGGCGGCAGTTCGATTGCCACTTCGCTTTTACGACGGCGAAGAATCAGTGGTGCAACACGCCGAGCCAAGGTCTGGCGACGTTTCTGGTCGTTTCCCTTTTCAATAGGATCGCGGAAGAGTTTGGTGAACTGCCGCCGATTTCCAAGGAAGCCGGGCATGAGGAAATCAAAAATTGCCCACAATTCACCAAGATGATTTTCCATCGGTGTGCCGGTGAGCGCCAAGCGGTGCCGCGTACTGAGTTTGCGTGCCGCCTGGGCAAAAAGTGTCGACGGATTTTTGATCGTCTGGGCCTCATCCAAAATCACAAGATGATAGGGCTGTTGCGTCAAGACATCGCGGTCTCGATGCAGCAACGAATAGCTGGTGACGATGAGGTCATAGTCCGAAAGCTTTTCAAAGTGTTCGTGCCGCGCCGAGCCGTGAAGCACCAGCAGGCGTAAATCGGGTGCAAAGCGCCGGGTTTCGTTGCGCCAGTTGCCCATCAGGCTGGTTGGGGCTACGACCAGAGAGGGTCGGTCGAGACGGCCAGCGACCTTTTCTGTCAGCAGATGCGCCAGTGCCTGGATCGTCTTACCCAGCCCCATGTCGTCAGCCAGCACGCCGGCGAGATCCGATTCGCGCAGGAACTGCAGCCAAGTCAGGCCCTCCAACTGGTACGGCCGCAGCGTGGCATTGAGCTGGGCGGGCGGCGAAACAGACAGCGACTTCGGCCCCTTGAGCTTATTAGCCAGGTCATACACGCGTTGACTACCCGTCCAACGCCATCCGTCCACTCCTGCAAACTCGGCGGCCCGCAAACGGTCCACCACCAAAAGGTCGTCCGGGTTGCCATTGATGGAAAAAAGCTCGGTAAGCATCTCGCGTATCTTTTCGAGCCGCTCGGTGGGCATCTTGACACTGCACCGGCCTGCCAGCATCACCGTTACCGTCTTTTTTCCCTCTTTTACGGCGGAGAGATAGTCAGGGTCGGAGAATATTTTTCGCAGTACCGGCAACAGACTCACACGCTGGCCTTCGACCACGATACCGAGGTCAATATTAAACCAGTCATTGCCTGCGTGATCAGAATCCGGTGTATCAAGAAACCAGTCGTCTACCCCAACTTGGCGCAGCACGCATGATCGGTCAAATTCCACTACCCAGCCGGATGACTCCAGTTTTGGAACCCATTGATCGATCCATGCCTTCCAGTCGGCTATGCGATTATTAGAAAGCAACCAGTTGGAAGGCGCGATCGAGCCATCCTTCAATGGGGCGGGAATTACCGTGGCATTTGTAAGTGCCGTCTGCCTGAGCTCGGTCAATCGCGTGTCCTCGGCCAGTCGGTCGCGGCGAACCTTGTAGCGTTTTTCGCCGATGCGACGATCAATGACGGCTGCCGACTTCATCATAGGTTGAATGGAGACGGGGCCGTAATCAAACCACACCCGGGCCCAATGGTCATGGGTTCGTGATGATACGACGACAGAATCAACGCCGTCGGTCTGCCTGTTACTCGCACTGAACAGCCTCAGCCTCGGTCGTGGCGCATCGGATATGATTTCGGCCTCGGGCAGTGGCGGCGGCGGTGGCAACGAGCGCGCCCGGGCAAATTCTGCGACGGGCACCTGGTACTTAGGATCAATTGTCGGAGCGGATAGCCATTGCAGCGCGATCGCATTCGGCATATCAGTTTCAGCAAAACCGATGAGGTTATTTTCAACGTCCAGATAGATGAGTGGCTGCCCCATGAATACCGCCGCGGGCGGATCTACCGTCAAACATGTGTGAAGTTTGCAATCGTCATCAATGGTCCAGCTTGGAGCAGCCTTTCTCAATTCACTCCACTTTAGTGGCGGACGAAACGGATCCTTGAAGTAGCACCTTCCCGTGCCGACAATTTTCTGGAGAGTCTGGGTGGTAAATTCGTCCGATATCACCGACGTCAGATAGCCATTTCGCACGGCGAAACCAGCCAACAATCGGAAAATACTTTTATCCTCCCTCGCGACGACATCTGGAGAGTAGGTGCCGTAATAAGGGTCAAATTGATCGAGCCGTCCATACGATCCGTCCTTGCGAACGGACGCCCGGAAAAATTCAATTTTCAACTCATAGCCATCAGCATTTCCTGTTGGCATCAGTATAAAAATAATAACGTTCTTCCGGCCTGCATTTGCCACCGCCGCGGGATTTTCAGCCACGTGACTCACGGCCAAACGATTTTGCCAGTCGCGAATCTCGGGTGGCAGGGCATCGATCGAATCACCGAGGTCCGTCATCGTATATGGCGGCGGTAAATTGGAAAAATCGGATGGAAACAGCGGCTCCGTCCGCGAAACCTCAATGCGGTAATGCCCGCCATCCGGCGCGGCCACCTCCTCGGCAAACTCCGCAATAACATCCCAGCCGCCGATGGCAATCAGGACGGCTGCCACATGGCTGCAAGGCACAGTGCTACCGCATTGACAGGTGGTGGCCAGAGATGATAGTTGGCCATTCTCGGTGCCGACGGTAATCCGGACGGCAAGTGAATCCGGCCATTTTGCACCGACTCGGGCCGTGATGATCCCGGTAGATATGTCAACGCTTTCATGGGTGACTTTTTTTTCTTTGTAAAATGCGAATCCACCGTCGAGAGCTTCGCTTGAAATGTGCTTTCGGATTTTTCCCAAGTCGACTTTTGGCATTCTGCAGTCCCGATTCCATTTACCTGCCAAAAGTGTATGCCCGCAATCCGTTCGCGACAAATAATTCCGCTGGCGGCGGTTCTTTTGAATGCGGGCTCGCACCGCGCTTTAATCATCGCGCTGTATCGCGACCGAGCCGCCCCCACAACCGGGCGCATGCGGCTGGACGCGCAGTGGAAGGCAATTCGACGTTACCGATGTCGGCGTTGCAGACGATTTTGCACATTGTTGATGTGCTGCTCATCGGTTTCAGCCGACCGATCGAGGCGCGATAATTCGATGCGACCGACGATCAACGCCATCTGGTCGCGGGTGAACACGACCGGGCGGGGTGCATTAAGAAAATCGCCAAGTTGGGCAAGGTGAATAACACCCGGGCCCATGTCGGTTTTAAGTTGAGCCGTGCCCGTAAACACTACCACCGATATATAGTGCTGATCGGGAAAGCTGGATAATGCCTGGATGGCCTTGATGTGGCCATAATTTTGCCGAACCGGATTCTGAAACTGCCGACGGGTCCGGTAGAGTACCTGTGTCCACTTGGCGTCGCCCGCGCTGCCAAAAACCCATCCGCTGTAATGCTTGGCTTCAATGACGAACACGCCGGTGTCGGCCACGATGATGTGATCAATTTCAGTGGTGCCGGTGCGGATTGGCAACGTAACATGGTGCATGAGCTTATGTGGACGATGAAAGGTTCGTTTGATGGTGGCGGCAACCGCCCCCTGACGGCGACCCAATTGCGCAGACCACCATGCGCCGCATAATAAACCGGCCAGCGCGGCAATAAGAAACGCCATCAGCACCAGCGATTCAAGCAATCTTTGCAAACCCCGACATGCGGAACATTAAAAAACAACGACCAGACGTGAGTGTACATCGGCGACGGCAGGGGTGCAAAAATGCATGCCCATCTTTTTTCCTGCGGGCAAAGTGGGGGCTCGGCGGCGGACAAGAAAAAAGCCATCGGCTTGGTTGCGGTGGAAAACACACACCGGGAGTCTCAAGCCGATGGCTAAGGGGTAAATTGCCTGCGATGCCTTAAATATTGGCAGGCAGGCGTTTTTGGGCTGTGGCCTTACGCCAATTTTCGGCGGCGACCAAATAAAAGCAGGCCGCCACCAGCAACACCGAAGAGTGCCACCGAGGTTGGTTCCGGCGTGGGCGCACTATTGGTAACGGACATCGCGCTCCACTGCACATCACTGCCGTTGCCGCCGTTGTTATCAAAATATTGTACGGCGGCGGGGCCACCGCTGGCCATGCTGATTTGGCCTGTAAAAGTGACGGGCGAACCGGTTCCGGTGTTTCCGGAGACGGTCATGCTGTAGTCACCGTTGGAATTGAGCAGCGAAAAGGCGAACGTATCATCGGCGTGATAGTTGTAGAGGATATTTCCCGATGCCGGTTCAAAATATGCTCCGCCATTGGTGGCGTCCTGTGCCCAATATTCGCCGCCGCCAAACGCTGTCATTGAAAAGAGCACATTACCGCTGGAATCGAGCAGCGAAAAACCAAGATTGGAATCGGCTGTCGTGGGACTGGTATTGGCCAAGGCCGGATTCTGATTGCCGTTGTTGAGATACAAATCGGTGGTGAAGGTCTGGTTCGGTGCCAGCGGCGAAGTAAATGATCGGGTGGCGGTCGTGATGTCGGTGTTGAGTCCGGTATCGCCTCCGGAGCCGGGATAAACGTAGATATCGAATGCATCGGAACCGGGAAGGCCGCTGGAGGTATTGACAAAGCTGCCACCACCACCGCCGCCACCGCTTGGTCCGGTGTAGGCAAAGTTGACATTCCACGCACCAAAGCCCGTGCCTTCGTTATTACCATTGAAGCCACTAAGCGATACATAATTGGATGCGGTGTCGCTGGCGATGGGGGCGATGGTCGACGCCGTAGCCGCAGTGCCGGCAAAAACCACGGCCGTTGCGCCGGCCAGTAAAGCGAAAGAGAGAAGGTGTTTCATAAAATTCCTCCGATAACAGAAAAGAACAAACAACCAATAAGCAGCACCACGCTGCCCATCAATCACAGGCGTCGGACGGCTATGCCGCCAGCTTGCTCTTTTCTGCCTCTCGCCAGTGATCCCGCCTGCCGATGCCGCTGCGCACCGGCGCTAGCGGGGAACAAAACCACTCAATCTGCGGCGTGGTCTACAGCCGCCACCGCCTTGATGTGGTGGCCATGCCTGACCCGCGAATCGACTGCAAAGCGTTCATTGTGCCCGTGTCCGTCTTGCAGACGAATATTTGAAAATTGGGCTCGGGTTAAGACCGCAGGGTTATGACTAAGCACCGCCAAACCGATATGCCGGGCCGCCATTATGGACACCGCATGCGTGGACCCGATCTGCACCCAAGGATGGTGCGGGGCGCGGTAATATCCAACAACACGTCCGCCCGAGCGTATCAGCCGAATTTGCACAGGAAGTTGCGGTATGGAGACCAGATTCTGGCTGGTGCCACCACCAGTTTTCGCACGGCATACCCATGCGATGGAATCCGTCGGAAAAACATTGACCATGGCAAAAGGGCTGTCAGGGTGGGCATTGGCCCTGAGCATAATACCCGCCTTGGCGTAAGAACTGCTCCAAAGCAAACTGCGGACAGTCACGGTCAGGCCACAATGCCGGGCGGCACGGGTGTAAAGGTAATGGAAGGAATCATGCTGGTTAAAGATATCTGATCCGCTGCCGAATACATCCAATACGGACCGAGCAAGTTTTTGGCCACCGGGTTTTGCTCCACCGATATCCGCCTGCTTCCATCCGCGCATGGCGATTTGCCGCGGCGCGGATTTTGGAAAGACCGGCGCGGGACCGATGTTCGGCCAATCGATTGCCGGTGGTTTTTGGGATGTGAGTGCGGCCAGCAGCGGTTTGTTGATCGCCAGTGGAATCGTTCCCATTGATTGGCAATACGCCATGATGGCGGCGAGGCTGCTTTTCCGAAGAGATATCACGGGTAACTTATTTTTATTGGAAACCATATACCAACTGTTGTCGCCCGCTCCGGCCTGTGGCTTGACCAGTTTGTAGGCCCACATGGTGGCAGCCCAATGATAGCGGGCGAACGTGTCATATTCGTAGCGCATCATGGCCGGGCCACCGTTCTCATTGAGAACGGCATTGAATTCGCCAACCAGGAAGGGTGTATGCACCGACTTGAGAAATGCCTCAAAGTGCGGCAATCGCCATTTCATAAAATGGGCCATCGTTACAAGTCCCGGGGTTGCACCAAATAGCCCCGGGTAGAAATGGGAGGTATAGGCCACATTTTTCCAGCCATGCGACGCCGGCGAACCCCAGAAACGCACCGAGCCCGAGAGCAAATTGGGCATGAACATGATGTGATGGGGATCGACCGAGTGTACCGCCTGGTAAACACGGGGCATCAGCTTGAGAAGTTTGGGGGCCATATTCTCGCTGAAGTTGCCGTAAGGCTCATTGAGCAGGTCATAGCCCGTCACATCGGTATTGCGACGGAAGTGCCTTGCGATGAGCTTCCAGAGGGCAATGTAACGATGCTGATCTTTGGCGCTGGTCCACAGCCGATCGCGGCCGCGCCGTCCTGTTGGGTTGTCAATGCTTTGGCGGCCGGGCGCACCATGCATATCGAGTATTACATAAATATGATTTTTAGCGGCCAGTTTAACGGCCCGGTCAAGCCAGTAAAACGGATGACGTCGCAGGGCATACGGAGCATGCATATGCTCAAGCCGCTGGTAATTGAACGGTACGCGCACAAGGTTGAAATGAAATTGGCGTATTAACTGGAAATCGCGGTTGCGGATAAAGTTGGCGCGGTAGGTGTGCATGATAGCGCGTTCCTGCGCTTTGCCGAACCGCTTGATGAGTATTTGTGACACCGTGTATTGATCCGGATAGGACCAGCCCTGCATCCATGGTTCAAAAAGCAGCCAGCAGCCCAGATTGCAGCCGCGAAAGGTAATGGGCTTTCCTCCCGCCATGAACTGCGTTCCCCGGGCGGTCACCGCTGGCATGGTCGCCCGCACAGGCACCGAAGCGGCCGTGACGCCGACAGCCGCCAGCAGCATCACACACAGCGGCCGACTCCACCAATTAATCCGGCAAAACAAGTACATACTCCTTAAGACCGATTGCTTTCGTCAATCCGGTGCCCATGGGCCACATGCCTGATTGCGATGTGCCTACGGCGCAAAACCCAGCCGTCAGAACGATCCGCCAAAGTCAATATTCCACCATGGCACGCTCCACCCGTTGCTTAAAAATGTGGTATAGCCGAACTGCCCGGTACCAGGGGTAGCGGCACCGTTGGCCATGAACGCAAAGCTGATGGCCGGCGCTTTAACATCGCGGCTAAGTGTGCTGTAGTGCTCAATACCGACGTGCCCATCGGCGTAGCCGACATTGACAAACGGATCCGGCGAATTGGGATGGTGCGGATACTGCTTAGGCCCCCAGTTATTATAAATTTCACAGAACCAGAGTACCGCATGCGAAGGCGTACGCACTTCTGCATCGCGTGTGCCACCGGCGATCCAATCGTTATAAAAATAATCACCAGCACCCGGACCAAGCAGCAATGAGGCATCCGCTCCGCCCTGATTGGCCACCACGGAAGGATCAATAAAAATTGGCAGGGTTTTATTATTGGTGAGGCTCTGCGCCTGCGTGCCATAGTTGGGATTATTGGCCCAATCAAGTTCATACTTACCGGACCGCAGATAAGGTGCCAGCACCCATTGCACGTACGGTGTGATCCAACTGCCATTGTTGTTGTATCCGCTGCGAAGAACCTTGAAGGCCGGATTGGGCACGTAATACAGGTCGTACCAGTTGTTGAGCATAAGCGGATAGAAGCCGCGATTGGCAGACGAATATTCCTGTGCTATCTGGGCCAGCGAGCGGATGTTGGCCTGACAGGCTACATCATTGGCCGCAGCCTTTGCCTTGGCCAGAGCCGGTAACAGAATCGATATCAGAATTGCGATGATCGATATCACCACCAGAAGTTCCACCAAGGTGAATGCGCGATGCAGTCGTCTGCACCGCCCGGATGTTTCAAAAAACCTTTTGTCGTGCATGCGCACAGTTCAACACCTCCATACGAGATTCGCTTCGCCGATCGGCCGATCCACGGACAGTCGTATCCGGTAAACGACCAGCGTCTGAGAGAAGCACGCCGCGATTTGACCGCATGCTGCACCCAGTGATTGGAGTCTACTTTGGCAATGGGCCATCGCCTAGATCGAAATGCGCATAAAATTTGCTAAAATGCGGCCAGATGATCAAGCACCCTGCAAAACGGCTAAGTTCAAGGCCCAAGCGAATGGAGTCGTTGCTTATGGGCCGCGAGCCAGTGGTCGGCATATTGGTCGACTACCTTTCACATTATGGACGAAATATTATTCTCGGCGTCGGTCGGTATCTGCGCACGCAGGAACGGTGGGCCCTGCGCGGTGAGCCTCGGCGCGTGGTACCGCCGATCGGCAATCTGAAAAACTGGCGGGGCGACGGCGTGATTGCCCAAATATGGGATGATGAACGCTGCGAGCGCATGATGGAATTGAAGGCCCGCGGCATCCATGTGGTCGATGTGGGAGGCGTAATACCCGGCCTGACTTTGCCGCAGGTAACGCCCGACGACCGGGCGATTGGGGAGTTGGCCGCCGATTATTTCATCTCGCGTGGCTTCAGACGATTAGGTTTTTCGGGGCCGGCGGGGCACGCCGCAGCCGACCTGCGATTAGCGGGATTTCAACAGAGAGCCGCCAAGGCGGGCGCAGCGGTATCCGTTTTTGAGCCCAAACGCCTGCATCGATATGCCGGCGGCTTGGAGGCGGACATCGGCGAATTGGGCAAATGGGTAAAGACTCTTGCCAAACCGGTGGGCATCCTCGGCTGGCACGACGGTCGGGCGCGGCAAATTGCCGAGGCAAGCTATCAAATTGGCGTCCGCATACCGGAAGAGGTGGCAATCGTCGGAGTCGATGACGATGAAATTAACTGTGAACTGGGCAATCCACCCCTGTCGAGTGTGGCGGTCGCCATTGAACAAGTTGGATACCAAGCGGCGGCGATGCTGGCGGATTTGATGGCCGGCCGCGCGCGGCCGCAGCGACTGTTGGTCCCCCCTATCGGCGTGGTTACGCGGCGCAGTTCCGACAGCCTGGCCATTGAAGACCCCGATATTGTTGAAGCGATGCGCATCATTCGTGACCATGCCAATAAACCTCTGACTGTAAAGGAATTGCTGCACGCAATGCCCATATCCCGCCGTTATATGGAGCGGCAATTCAAGCTGCTTGTGGGGCATTCACCGCGGCAGGAGATCGAGCGCGTCCATCTGGAGAGAGCCAAGCGTTTATTGTCCGAAACCAACTGGCCACTGCCGCGCGTTGCCAACGAGTCGGGTTATATGAGTTATGAACATTTTACGCATGTATTCCGGCGTCGAGAGGGAAGTTCACCCGGTGCCTATCGCCGGCGCTTCAGCGAGCCACGACGCCGGTGAGGCGGGCGGCGTTCGGTTTCGGCACCGACGGGCTTCATACATGCCGTTAACCAGTGCTGCCGCGATGCCGCAGGAGAATGGTGACACCGGCGCGGACTTTTTCGCCCACCTTTACACAGGGCACCCACCGGTCGGGTTGAGAAATTAATAATTCTGTCCGGCTTCCAAAGGCGATCATACCGAAACGTTCGCCGCGGGTCAGCACGTCGCCCACGCGCGCCGGGCAGATAATACGCCGGGCGATGGCACCAACAATCTGCCGCACGACAATCGGTCCATACGCGGTATCAATGCGCAAGTTATTGGATTGATTTTTGATGGCTGCCTCCGGATGACGCGCGTCGAGAAACCGGCCGGCTTCAAAGGTGATGGCTTGAATGGTTCCGGCGCAGGGGCTGCGGTTGATGTGCACATCAAGCACACTGAGAAAAATGCTTACACGCAACGTTTCGCCCGGCAGATAATTCGATGGCACCACAGCCAACTCGGTAATCATCCCGTCGGCGGGCGCAACCATCACGTCCGCCTGCTGTGGAATAGTCCGCACGGGGTCACGAAAAAACAGCAGGCAGGCGATGGTAACCACGGCCGGGACGAGCGAAAGACCAACGGAAACAAGGATGGCGACGGCGGCGGTGAGCGTGCATCCGCCGAACAAAATCGGCAGCCAATATTGCCAACCGGTGAGAGCAAGCGGAAACCATCTATTACGTGTGAGCATTGCATCCTGACTTTCAAAAGGCCCCGGTATACATGGCCATCACCATTGATGCCTGCAGCACCATGGCGCTGGCCAAAAATCGATATTATCGACGGGTCAACAACATTTTCCTGCGGGGTATTATACTCGTATCGGCGGCCGGGCAGATTACCCGGCGCTTGGCCATCATTGTGCTGACCCGCAGCAAACAGGATCGGATGGATGCGTCGCTATACCATCACCACACCCGAGATGATCAATCTGCAATTTGAACTTGCGGGCATATACTCGCGTGCCCTGGCCTTTCTCGTGGATGCAGCGGCGATCGTCGCGTCGATTATCGTGTTGGATTTTGCCAGCGCCCTGACGCTGACTTTCTTATCGCCTTATCTGGCGTATACATCGATTTTTTTGGTGACCTTTGGGATATTGCTCGGCTATTTTCCCGTGTTTGAAATTTATCTCCAAGGGCGGACGCCGGGGAAACGCATGATGGGTTTGCGTGTGATCGACGCGGACGGGCGACGACTATCGGCCGGATCGGTGATCATTCGCAATATGGCGCGGCTGGTGGATTTTTTACCGGAGTTGATGTTTCTGGGTGGGATGGTGGCGCTGGTGGACAGGTGGCACCGGCGCATTGGAGATTTTGCTGCCCAGACGGTGGTGATTCGTGAACGTACCAGCGCCTTGCCGATCGGACGCATCAGGGATATGCGTCGCCGGGACAACAGTTTTCTCGCTGATGCCGCCATCCGGGCCCGCCTGTTGGAACGCATATCGGTCGCCGAGCGCGATGTGATTTTTGATCTGGCTCTGCGTCGTGATCAACTCGATGTTGTGGCCCGCGAGGGATTATTTCAACTGGCAGCCAGCCACATGCAAAAAAAACTGGGTTTAAAACCGGATCAGTACGAGCATTTAAGCGATGAGCAATACATTTTGAATATTGCCATGGTGCTGCAGGAAGGTTGGTTCAAGGGTTAGCATGTATTGCCACGCCCCACCAAACCGTCAACCTAGGCGTTTTTGGCAAAAATGGGCAGGCCGTATAGAATCAAGGGTTCTGTAAGATGGGTCTGGAACTTAGTGGTTCGTAGTGATCCGGTGTGCTGCGGCAGTTGGAATAATGATGCTTCGACTTCCATTTCTCAAGCAATTGGCCATGGCCGGTACCGTGCTGGCGACGATTATTGCCGTAGTTGCCAGCGTGCAGGGGCAGGCTCAAGGCGCTGGCATGCAGGGCCAATCACGACGTGGGATGCTCGCGAGCCCGATATCCGCAGTGCCCCGATCGCCGCGGGCGACCGCATCGGCGTGGCCAATCACCTGGGGTAATTATCTGGCTATCGGATGGTTAATCGGTGGGCTGATTGGGATAAGGCCAAAGCGCAAGGTGGCACCTGTCCATAACGGTGAGAGCCGACATCTGCCGCCGGTGCCGCGCCACGAGATACGTTTTATTGGCCACACGCTGCTGCGGGCCCAAATGCCACCCCCCTGCTGCTGAATTTGACTTTTCAGCGTACCGCCGCACCGCGGAATGAATTTAATAATCCCTGTAAACCTAAGCATTGGGTGAAACCATGGTAACCAATATCATTAATCGTTCGTTAGCTAAAGTATTTGGATCGCGGAATGACCGCCTCATCAAAGCGTACCGCGAGCGGGTAATAGCCATCAACGCCTTGGAACCTGCCGTACGGAAATTAACCGACAGCCAACTGCGAGCCAAAACGGGAGAACTTCGCGAGCGGCTCGCCAAGGGTGAAGCAGATACGGCCGTGCTGCCGGAAGCCTTTGCCATCATGCGTGAGGCCATGGATCGGCACATTGGGTTGAGAAATGTGCTCGACCCGAAACGCAACTTTAATGTTGAGCGGTTGGACCCGGCATCGCAGGAACTCTTCAAGCAGGCGAAGGCCAATTGCGTGAAAGAGCACGACTGGCGGTTTGCGGACATGCCGCCCGAACTATACGAGGGCATCCGGGCGGTGGTTCCCGAGGCGCGACCACCGTATCGTGCACGACCGTTTGACGTGCAGTTGATCGGCGGCATGGTGCTTTACGACGGCAAGATAGCAGAAATGTCTACCGGCGAAGGAAAGACATTTGTCGCGCCGCTGGCATGCTATTTAATGACGCTGCGCGGCATGCACTGCCATGTGGTTACCGTGAACGATTATCTGGTACGGCGTGATGCGGCCTGGGTGGCGCCGGCGTTTTACGCACTCGGACTTTCAGTGGGATATATCCAGGCGCACATGGATAACGATCCGCGTCGAGCGGCTTACCAGTGCAATGTCACCTACGGCACAAGCAGCGAATTTGGCTTTGATTACCTGCGCGACAACATGAAGCAAAGCGTGCAGGAACAGGTGCAAGGCCCGCTCGATTTTGCCATCGTCGATGAGGTGGACAGCATACTCATTGATGAGGCACGCACACCGCTGATTATCAGCGGACCGGCCCATGATGATTCGCCGCGTTATCGGGCTGTTGATGATGTGGTACGGAAGATACTGGCCTGCCAGCAACCGTGGCAGCGAGCCAAGGATCGGGTGGAGGCGATTAAACGACGGGTGGGTGCCGCAGAGGGGGAAATCAAACTTAGCCGGGGTGATAAGGACAAGATTAAGGAATATGAGCAGATCGTGCGGGTTGGGCAGGACGAGTTAATCGAGGCGGAGGCCGCCCTGGCCAAAGAAGTCAACATGTATGAGGTGGAACTGGACCGCAAGTCGGTGCACTTGACGCACGAAGGAACACAAAAAGCGCAGGAATTTGCGGGCGTGGGTTCATTCTACATCGGCAGCAACATGGATTGGCCACACCTGCTGGAGCAGAGCCTGCGGGCCCATGTGGTTTACGAACGCGACAAAGATTACGTCGTGCAGAATGATGAGGTCGTCATTGTCGATGAATTCACGGGGCGGTTGATGGTGGGCCGCCAGTGGAGCGACGGTTTGCATCAGGCGGTGGAGGCCAAGGAACGCGTAACCGTTAAACCGGAAACCCAGACCATGGCCACCATCACGTTGCAGAATTTTTTCAAACTCTACAAGCGGCTGGCGGGTATGACCGGCACGGCTATGACGGAAAGCGAAGAATTTGCCAAGATTTATTCGCTGGAAGTGGTAGCCATACCGACCAACCGGCCGGTGGCGCGTCAGGACAATGAAGATTTAATTTTTATGTCGGAACGCGGTAAGTGGAAGGCGATTGGACAGACCATTGCCGAGGCGGCAGCCCGTGGGCAACCGGTGCTGGTGGGCACCACAAGCGTGGAAAAATCGGAGCGCCTGTCCAAACTGCTTAAAGGCGACTACGGGCTGGACCATGAGGTGCTCAACGCCAAAAACCATGAACGCGAGGCGGACATCATCGCCAAGGCTGGCCAGCAGGTTCGGCGGCCGGACGGCAGTGTGGTCGGGTCCATCACCATCGCGACCAACATGGCCGGACGCGGCACGGATATTTCTCTGGGCGAGGGCGTGGCCGACGTCGGCGGTCTATTTGTGCTGGGTACCGAGCGGCATGAATCACGCCGAATTGACAATCAGTTGCGCGGCCGCGCCGGACGGCAGGGAGACCCCGGCCTGACCCGATTTTATCTGAGCCTTGAAGATGATTTAATGAAACTCTTCGCCGGCGATTTTACCCTTCGTGCGCTGCAGCGGCTGGGCATGCAGGAAGATGAAGCCATCGAACACCCCTTTGTATCCAAGGCCGTGGAACGGGCGCAAAAAAAGGTGGAGGAACGCAATTTCGGCATCCGGAAAAACCTGCTGGAATATGATGAGGTGCGCAATTTTCAACGGACGCACTTCTACAAAACCCGGCAGGAGATTCTGGAAGGCCGTAACCTGCAGGAAAAAATATTTGAAATTATTTCTGAAGCCGTGGCCGATTCGGTGGAATATTATCTCGACCGCGACTACGTGCCGGGCCGGGTGGCAGACTGGGCCCAGCAGCATTTTCATGTGACGATTGATCCCGGTGAACTGCGCGATACCGAAACGGCCGTGCTGGAAATGACCATAAAGGACAAGGCCCGGGATGAAGCCCGCAGCAGCATTTATCAGTCGCTTTCAGAATTTTTGAATCCGGATGCACAGCCCGAAGATTGGGACTATGCCGGCCTTTCCAACTGGGTCAAGACACAGTTTGATGTGATTATTTCGCCATCCGACTGCCGCAAGATGGATCGGCAGCACATTGCCGAAACACTGGTCGAACGGGCATTGGATCAGATTGAACACAAGTCGTGCGGCGAATTGAGCCAATATCTCGTGAGTTATTACGGCTACCGGCAGTTGTGCAACTGGGCGGAGGAAAAATTTGAACTCCATATTCCTCTGGCCGACATTCAAGGCAAAACCGCAGCGCAGGTGGAGGAAATCCTGCTGGCCAAAGCCCGCACGCTGTATCAGGAGCGCGAGCTGGCTTACCCGCTGGATTATGCCCTGATGGTGACCGATTTGAGCGGCGGCACAGCGAATGTATTTGCATCGGAGCAGCTTGCCGGCTGGTTAAAGGCCAAGTATGCCGTCAACATGACCGGCGACGACATTCGGGCCATACCTGCCGACAAAGTGCGTGAATCACTTTTGGCCCGTATCCGCCCGGCGGTTGAACAAATTGATAAACAGGTACGGGAAGCGGTTGAGAAACTGCCGGAATCCAGGACGCTGGCTGCCTGGGTGACCGATCGCTTTGCCACACCCGCCGAAGCGGATGAATTTGAAGGCGAGCCGCCGGAAGAGCGGATTGAGCGGATTACGGAATTGGCGCGGGCGTTTTTGCGCATCGAGCTTACCGAGCTGGAGCGTAACGTGCTATTACAAATTTATGATACCGCATGGAAGGACCATCTCTATGCGATGGATCAGCTTCGCGACACCATCGGTCTGCGGGGCATTGCCCAGCGCGATCCTGTCATTGAATACAAGCGGGAAGGCACGCGGCTGTTTGAAGAATTTTTGCGTGTTTTGCGGGATCGCGTCACCGATACCATCTTCAAAATCAAGGTGGCCAGCCCGGAAGAAATGCGAAACGTCTATGCCGCCCAGCAGGAAGTGTTTGATCCACAGGAATCCACTGGCGTGGATGCCCAGCGATTTGCCGCCCCGGAACAAGTTGCCGAGGCCCCACCACAGGAAGAGGAAGAGGTGGCACCGGTGGCCACGATTGTCAATGCTGAACCGAAGGTGGGCCGAAATGACCCGTGCCCCTGCGGCAGCGGACGAAAGTACAAACAATGTTGTGGCAAATCGGCCTGAGAATGAGTTTGGTTCGCACCGGCGAACCCGCAGTGGAGCCTTTCGGCCATGACCATTGAGAGTGTTGCAATTGTAGGGCGTCCCAACGTCGGCAAATCCAGCCTGTTTAATCTGATGGCCGGGCGGCGCATTTCCATCGTCGATCCGACGGCTGGCGTCACCCGCGACCGCATCACCACAACCCTTGAACATCTTGGCGGCGTTTTTGAACTTATTGACACCGGCGGCCACGGTGTGGAAGACCGCGACAATCTGACCGATGAGATCGAATCGCAAATCCGCATGGCGGTGGAGCAATCCTCGCTGCTGCTGTTTGTGGTGGATGCCAAAACGGGAGTTACGCCGCTGGATCAGACGGTGGCAAAATTTATCCGGCGGTTTTCCAAGCCGGTGGTGCTGGTAATCAATAAGGTGGATGGGGCGGGGCAGGCCCAGGCGCAGAGCGAGTTTTTTTCCCTGGGCTTTGCCGATGCCGTGGTATGCGTGTCGTGCACGCACCATCGCGGCCGCGCCGAGTTACTCGATGCCATTGCATCGCGCATCACGTTGGCACCTGCGGCGGATGAATCGACTCCGATATTAAAACTGGCGGTGGTAGGTAAACGTAACGCCGGCAAAAGCACACTGATCAACACCCTTTCGGGATCAAAGCGGGTAATCGTATCCGATACGCCCGGCACAACCCGTGACAGCGTGGATGTAAGCATCCGCATGGATGACAAAACCTTTTTAATGATTGACACCGCCGGTGTGCGGCGGCGGTCGAAGATGACCAGTGACGACCTGGAATTTTATTCATACCATCGCGCTCAGCGGTCGATTCGGCGGTCGGATGTCGTGCTGATGCTGATGGATGCCAGTTTGGAAGCTGGCGATGTCGATCAGAAGTTGGCACGTTATGTGGCGGAAAATTTCAAACCGGTGATTTTTGTGGTTAACAAATGGGATTTGGTCAAAGGCCGCGCCACACCCACCGATTTTGGTGAATACCTCGGCAAGTTGTTTCCGCAGTTGGCGTTTGCGCCAATATCGTGCATCAGTGCTCAAAATAATGACAATGTGATTGAAACGCTTCAATTGGCGATGAATCTGCATCAGCAGTCGGGCATCCGTCTGCCGACGGCACAGTTGAATTCCGCCGTGGAGGAAATTGTCGCCCTGCGCGGTCCGGGCAGTCATCAGGGCAAACGGATCAAGGTGTATTATGCGACGCAAATTGATGTGCATCCGCCGACCATGGTGCTTTTTGTTAATCATCCCGAAGCGGTCACGGAAGAATATCAGCGTTTTTTCATCCGCGAGTTGCGCCTTCGCACCGTGCTGCGGGAGGTGCCCATCCGGTTGATGCTGCGCGGGCACCGTGGGCGACAGCGCGATGAAGCATAGGCGGCGTCAGGGGCAATAAAGGCATTGCGCCGATGCCGCGAAAGACGGCGGCAGGTTTTGCGGGGGTGCGAACCCCGGGCAATCCCAGTGCTATTTATTTCTGGCGAACGGAGCCGACATCAATGCGGTGAATAAGGCGAGTTTGCACCGCCATGGGCGCGCAAATAGCACCAGCATATTTTCATTAGATTAAAGCGCGCCGGGACAAGCCCGGCTCAATAACCAATAACGCATTCGTGTGCGACATATCGCCGCGTCCTCCTTGCACGCCCCACCTCAGCGCGTTATGTTGCGGATTATTGATTGCAGTTTTGAGGCCGATTGATGGTCGCATTTGCTGAAAATGAAATTTTCGCGGGCGGTAGCGGATACAACGCTGGCGCCGAGACGCAGAATTATTATGTGCGGAATCGGTATTATTTGCCGACGCTTGGCCGCTGGCTTACCCGCGATCCGATCGGTTACCAAGGCGGAATCAACCTTTACGCCTACGTCCAAAGCAGCCCGGTGGGGAAGGCAGATGCCTCCGGTTTGGCGTCGCCCCCGCAACTGGTCCTCGGCAAAAAGATACATGATAAGATCACCGACAATTATGAGTTGGCCACGCAGGCCCATGGATTCTACGACACGGCGTTGGTGACGATTGTGCGTGATTTGCATGGGCACGTGGCGGGCCTTCCGCCGGGCACCCGCCTCAAACGCCCCGACATTTTCGACAAGGTAAGCCGCAGGCTCTGCGAGATTAAGTCAGCAAAAACGGGGGACACCGCCGCACACAGCAAGGCCCAGCGGTACGTTGGGTATCTGCGCGACGCCTGCGTCAGGGCACGCCTCGGGTCGAGGTTCGGCCCTGGGACATCCGGCGCGGCGACGGTAAACGGTTCGGTCTACAAATGGACCACTTCGTTTTTTTATCCCGGGGTGATAATCTACTGGAAGAGCGGCTACTTCAGGCGGCAGATACTCGACGAGATGGATAATGGTTTCATTCCCAGCCAAGAGGGTGGGTTCCCGGCGGAAGGCACCGCCCCCGCATCGGGGGAGGGGACCGACGGGGAAAGCATTTACGGGATTGGCGCGGGCTGGGGCGACGGCGGGACCGATTCCGGCTCAGGCGGTGGCACCGCACCATGGGGTGGCGAGACGGACGAGGTCGATCCCAGTTACGAATACGAGGCCGAGGTCGGCGGCTGGTAGTCGTTGCTTCCGACCCGTCCGAAGGGGCTTTAACCGTGATCACCATGGATGACAATCATGTACCGGCTTTTCTGGTGGCCTCCAGCTACATGGAGGCACGCAAGCAGGCCCGCAAATATGTCAAGGCCAGTTTGGCCGCCGGCCACTGGCTTGACGACCCCGTGGCCTTGAAGCCGGTGCCCATCAGTTCCCTGGAAGGGATTTATATTAAGCGAATCATGGCCCGAACATTTGCCCCGAAAGGGGAAAGGATCATGTTCGCCGGCATGCTTACGGAAGATGAGGAGGTAAGCATGCTTTGGCGGTGGGTCGCCGATGAACGCGGGCTTGAGCCGCGCGCCTTGGTACCGCTTTGGCGGCGCATGGTGCTGGAAACCATGGATCAATTTTGGGGTGTGCTGTGCGCGGTGGTCGGCGCAGACTTTTGGGAGGTCCATTTTGAGCCGCCCGACCTGCAGCGCTGGTGTGCGCTTTGGCTAAGCAAGGTGTTGCCAAGGCTTAAGGAAATTCAGCGGCTGGACAGCGGGCGAAAGTTGCTGAAATACCGCGGCGACGGTGAGGATATGACCAGCGCCCACAGCAGTGCCGATTGGGCCCATGATTGGGGCTTTTTGCCTAGGATTGCCGCCGCCACGCTGGTGACGGCATATGACCCGGGCGAGGAGGCCGAGCATTACCGTAAGGCGGCGCATGGTTTCGCGGCGATGTCCCCTGACGAATTTATCGAAAAGGCTCGGCAAACCATCAATCCCTTCCTGCCGCCCGACGGGGTGTGGCGCGAGCCGGCGCGGCTCAAGCCGCCGCCGGTATTCATTCCGAGCGCCGACCAATCCGGGGACGATGTTGCGGAGGCACTTGCAGACGCCTCGGCGGACGGGGCTGAAAAACAGGCCGGTGTGCCCGCATATTTCTACTGGTATTTTGTGCCTTGGGAGCCCGATGTGGCCGAGGCACTGCGCAAGCTTAAAGAAAGGGAATTCCGCGCCGGGCGGTATTATCCGGCGACGGTCATCGAGGAATATCCCATTGACGCCGAGGCCGCCGGTCCGGGACCCGGCCACGAGAGCATTGAGGCGGCCCAGGAGGCGGCGGCCGAGGAAGGCACGCATTCCATTCTGGACATCAGGGATGTGTCCTCAAAGTATGAACCGGGGTCGGCTTCGCCGATGGACCCTGAGTGGCTTAAGGAAGTTTACGGGACGGTTAAGCCGACGCGAGCGATGATTGAGAGAAATATGGACGCCATTTTGGCTCCGTTGGACGCAGGTGAGTGTCATTACCTGACGATCTTCAGCCGGGGCAAGCCGCGCGAAATTCTCTTCTGCGGGCGAAGTTGGGATTGAATTGGCCCGGCGGGCCAAATTTGCCGCCCGCCGCACGGCTTGCTATATTGCACGCATAAGGCTGAATTGTTGAGATCGATGCGATGGTCGTAGATGATAAGAAAATGTTGGCGTCCAGTGCCAACGGCACTGTCGCCACCGGCGGCTATCAGAATGACGGCGGTGGAAGCGTGACTACGGGCATTGGCCTGCCCAACACCGATAGCCAGCGCAGCTACAGCCTCGACGGCCTTGGCAATTGGAAAAAGAGCGCGTATCTGCCGGAGGGCAGCACCGCCAGCAAAACCGACCATCGGAACAACAATTACGTCAATCAGATCACCCAGCGCAGCGTGGCCGGTGTAGTTGCGGCTACGTTTGAATACGACGGCCACGCCACCCCATCGCCGGGCAATGGCAATCTGACAAACGATGGCACGCTCATCTACCAGTACGATGCATTGAATCGTCTTATTGCCGTCAACCGGGTATCGGACGGGCTGGCAATCGCCGCCTACGTGTACGACGCCATGAATCGGCGGGTGCGTAAAACCATCAACAACGGCGGCATCACAGGAAACGTTCCCAACGGGACGACGGACTGTTGCTGGATGGGTTGGCAGTGCATGGAGGAACGCAATCCCTTCGGCGGTTCAGGCAGCACCGATACACCGACTAAGCAATATGTCTGGGGCACCTACCTTGATGAATGCATCCAGTTGAATCTGCTTCAACCGGCCGGGCCGCAGAATCTGCCCGCCGGTAGTTATTATTTATTGCAGGATACCCTTTACTGGGCGGTGGCGCTAACCAATTCCAGCGGCAACATCGTAGAGGCGTACGACACCGACGCGTATGGCAACACGCTGATCTTCACCGGCCCGGGGCCGGATAATACATGGTTTACCGATGATGATTTGCAATCCAGCTATGGTGCCAACGACATCATTTTCCAAGGGCGGGCCTTGGATACAGAAACCCAACTCTACTATTTCCGTACCCGCTACTATTCGCCAAACCTCGGACGATTTACGAACCGAAATCCCTGGGGCTTTATTCAAGGGCGGCTGAATCTCTACGATTTCGAGAAGAATTCGCCCACGCGCTTCGTGGAACCTCTCAGTTTTATCGAAATTCTGGACCCTGAGGTGGAGACACCTCCTTATTTCAACCCGGACGAGCCATACCTTGGCGGCGGTTACGACGGGGATTTCTCCGAAGGCCCCGGGGGCGGGTACACCGAGCCTACACCCGGCACCGCGCCACAACCAACGCAGACACCACCGCCGCCAATTCCAATCCCCGCACCAAGGCCCGTGGCGCAGCCGCGTCCGGTGCCGAACCCGAGGCCCTCGCCGCCGGGGAGGGACGGCGAGCCAGAGTGCAACGCCAGAAACTGTAAAGAGCTGAATTCCACGAAGTCGCGGCCGTATATACTCTGCGAGGACCTGCCATACCCAATCGCGAGCGAGGTGCCCAAAGGCCAAGGCTTTGCCGCGGCCTGCAGGTACGCGTCGCAGGTGGTGCTTGGACCGGGGACCATTTGTGGGTCGAAAAAGAACGCCGTCAAGGGTGAGGTGTCCGAATCATCGAAGTACGTCATCGGCTTCCACGGGGTGGCAGAAAACCGCCGGTTGGGGTTGCGCTGTAGTTTTTACGGCGGCACCTGCTGCCTCGACACGGCCACGGGTCCGAAGTTGTTGGATAAATGGGTCGTACGAAGGCCGAAAAGGTTATGAACGTGTCGGCAAAAAAGAATAAAGCAAGCGTGCCCGTGCGGTTCCTCCCGGGAATCAGGTTCCTGCCGCCTCGCGAGGAGTCCCGGCGGCATCCATCCCCGTTCTGGAGCAATGCCCTTTACGACTTGGCCCTCAATGCCTTCGGCGTCAGCCGAGCCGAAGTCAGCGTGCTCTATGAGATTGAATTTCTCTTCGGGCTATCCGCTGATCCCGAGACAGTGGCCAGCCATTGCGCGTTCGCCGTGCACGGAGCCAAGGAGCAATGCGAAAAACCGCCCGCAAAGGTGGTGGCGCGGTACGCCGAGGCATTTCACTCGTGCATGGAAAAGGGGCTGATACGACATCTCGACGAGGCGGGCCTGCGTGAAATAAGGGAGCGGCTGGCGCGATGGGAGGCGCTCGGCGTAGCCCTCCTGATCGAGGAGGACTACACAAGCTATCTACGCGTCGGTTCCTTGGACCTCTCGGAGACGGGTTGGTGGGTGATCAGCGGTTGCGAGGCGATGTTAGGACTGCACCGTTGTGGAGACCGCATTGATGATGCCTCCGGTCGGATTGAAATTTACGGGCGGTCCGTTGCTGACCTGGAAGAACAACTCAGCTTCGTCGAGCGCACGGTGCTTAGCGACCTCAACCTCCAGGATAGTAAAGTGCGACGCTACAACGACATAGGTACCTTCCCACCAACAGGGAAAGCGGTGAAAAAGGCGTGGGTGGATGTGGTCGGGCCGTGGGCGACGAGCCATCTGCGGTTTGAAAGTAGCGGCCTTAGGCTCACCATCCAAACCGAGGGGCGGCGGCGCAAGGGGTCCCGTCGGAAGGGAGACGGCGATGCGCCAGAACAAAAGCAATAGCGGCGAACTGCCCGCCCTGCAGGCCGAAACACGCAGCAACTTGTATCAGCCGGTGGATAACAGCGGCAACATCGCCTCGCCACTGCCGGGCTATGACAGTGTCAATCGCCTGCTGCAATACCAGCGGGGAGAACTCAACAGCTCCGGCGGCTATCAGAATAACGGCGGTGGAAGCGTGGTGGATGGCGAAGCGATTGACGTAATCAACACTGATCGGCAGCGAAGCTACAAACTTGGTGGTTTGGGCAATTGGCGGAACACCAGCTATCAGACGGTGGTGGGCTACGGGATAACCGCATCAGTTGTGGAGGCGCGTAATCACAACTACCGGAACCAATTGATGCTCATCGCGGCCACCACAGATGGCTGCACGCCGGACCTGATACCCATAAGTTACGATCACGGCAATAACAGCAACTCCGCATCGAATGCGGCACAGCAAGGTAACGGATGCATAACGAACGATGGGGACCTGATATTCCGGTATGACGCACTCAACAGGTTAATATCCTGCAGCCGGGTGGCGGACGGGAAAATCGTGGGAGCGTATTCGTACGACGCCATGAATCGGCGTGTGCGTAAAACCATCAACAACGGCGGCGTCACAGGAAACGTTTCCAACGGGACCACGGACTGCTGCTGGATGGGTTGGAGGTGCATGGAGGAACGCAATCCCTTTGGCGGATCCGGCAGCACGGATACACCGACTAAGCAATACGTCTGGGGCACCTATCCCGGCGCGGCGGCGCTCACTGGGCCGGTGGCCCAGACGGGATTTCGGCCGCAAAACGCGGGCACAGGAAGCCTCAATACCGACGAATGCATCCAGTTGAAGCTGCTCGTGCCGGCCGGGCCGCAGAATCTGCCCGCCGGTAGTTATTATTTATTACAGGATACGCTGTACCGGGCGGTGGCGCTAACCAATTCCAGCGGCAACATCGTAGAGGCGTACGACACCGATGCCTAC
>JAKAEB010000027.1 GCA_021818445.1 Planctomycetota bacterium | reverse complement strand
GCAGATGGGCCATTTCAGAGATCGGTGCGCCGATCATCCGGTAATCGAGCAACCCGTTTGCGATCATGGTGAGTCGTGGCTGTGGTTCGGATTCCGTTTCGTCACCGGATGGCTGATCGCCCGGGCCGTCTGGTGACGTAGCGATTTCTGGCCTCAGGGGCTGGTAAAGTGCGCCGATGGGATTAAAGCCTTCAAATTCGGGTAACTGGCGCAGGGCCAGCAGATAGCTTAGCAGTTGCAGTTCCAGACCCGCGGCAATCCGCTCGGATGATAACTTTCGGGCGGAGCTTTTATAATCAAAAATTAATGCCATTGGCGACGACGCGTCCGCAGAAATGTCGATCCGGTCCATCTTGCCGATGATGGTAATACGGTTGATAACGTCGGTGGCAGTGCCCGGGTGGGGCTGCGGGCTACCATTGTCTTTTTCGCATGCGTGACCGGTATCGCCAACCGGGCAAAGTTGCGGAAGTTTTACCGTAAAACGGTGTTCGGTGGCCTTGGGACGCATGTGCAGCGTGCGCGCCAGCCGGGCCTGATAGCCGAGCATACCCGATATGTTGACCGCGAGCAGATCAATCAGCGGAAGCAACTCTGTTGCCTGACCGGAGGCAATGGCCGCAACGCCGCTGGCATTGCATCGGTCCCGCACCGCCGCGCGAATCTGTGTGTCGGTCACGTCGGGCCAGGCGGCCAGCGGGCCACGGCGGGTGATGATGTCCTTAAATATAAGTTCCAGCACCTCGTGCGTGGTGGAACCAACTTCCAAGGCATCCGGCTTCCATTTATCGCGCGGCCGCAGTTGTAATAGATGTTTGAAATAATGTTGAAGCGGGCATTGGGCGTATGTTTCCAGCGCTGAGACGCTGATTGGCATTGTGGTGTCGGGCCGCTGCAGCAATGCGACAGCATCAACCCGCCCAAGCGGCGATGGGATAATCCGATTGCGTAACTCGATCCATTGCCGGCGCAAGGGAGCTGGGGCGTCCGACGCAAGCGTGGCAAGGAACTGATCCGCAGAAGTATTATTATTTTCTTGGACAATTCGACCTGTCGACTGTGCAGCGAACAGCAGCGCATCATGCGGGCTGGTAATTTGCGCCAATTGCAGACGACCGGCATCGGGCGGCGGGCCGGAGGGCATAATTAAATCGGCCAGTTGAGATTCATAAATGGATTCTGCAGAACGCGCTCCGTCATTATCCACGCGCGGGCGGGTGAGGTGGATACGTTGCGAGGCACGCGTCAGGGCGACGTAATCAAAAAATGGCGCGGCAAGCACATCGTCATTGCGCTGGGGAAACAAATCCGGCAGAAGCACTCCGACCCGCTGACGATCGGACGGATTTAATAAAAGATGGTCATCGGTGGCCAGTGGAAATTGCCCCTCGCGGAAAGCCAGAATAAACACCACACGAAATTCCGGGTGGCGTGATCGCTGCGACGATGTCACCAGCACCTGATCGATGGTAGGTGGAATAACGCGGAGTAAAAGGCCGTCGAGCAAGGTGGTTATAAGCTCAGTAAATTCGGCAAAGGTTATGGTCTGTCCTGCAAGTTCGGCGGCCACCGCGTCAAAAATCTCATCCATTTGTTCGCGGATGGCGACGTGCAACTCGGCGGAGGCAGGGTCGCCAGTGGCGATGGCCTGATCAATTTGCGCTTCAAGTTTTACCCGGGCCGCGGGCGAAAACAGCAGATGGCGGAAGGCGTCAACCCACCGGTCGCCGGGCAGTGATCGGTCATGGGCCCGGCCAAGCCAGTCGGATAGCAATTGGTGCAGTGATTTGCGTACGCGGTTGGCGGCCGTCTGACGGTGAGCATCGGTGGAGGACGCAGACCCGCCTGCATCGCGACTGACCCAGGGCTGGCTGAGCGGGTGGCGGGTCAGAGCATGGGCAAGGGCAAAATTTTCAAAGGCGTTTATGTCATCATCGGTGCATGGGGTTAAACCGCTGCGCAGCAGGCATATAACATCGGAAAAGCGGTAATCGGCAGCACCCAGCCGAAGCAAGGCCCGGGCGGCGGATGTCACCGGGTGAAGTGCCACGGGCTTATGGCGGTCGATGAACACGGGGATGCCGTAACTGTTGAAAATGCGCGTGATTGGTTCGTCATAGGCATTGATGGCATTGGTAATGATGCCGATGTCGCGATAGCGCATGCCGCCACATATTAATTTTCGGATTTCCCGGGCAGCGTACACCACTTCAGCCAATACATCGGGAACCAGTGCGAGCGTGATGCCGGCGGCCTCGCCGCTGGCGCAATCGGATGTATGGGCCGCACCGATGCTGATGGGTTCAGGCTCACCGGCCAGCCGGGCTTCGGCCTTTTGAATATCTGCATTGGCGAAGCGGTGGGGTGTGGAGAGACAAATGGGGGCGCGCACGTCGATGCCAGCAACGTTGAATCGGTGCAACAGGCGCTGGTAAAGGATCATGGTTCGGCGGAATATGCCGCCGTCACCGTTGAAATGCGGCGTGGCAGAATTTATTGCGTGCGGATCAAGCAGCAGGCTGATAACAACCGACTTGCAGTGTGCCGCCAGGCCGGAAACCAAATCTATTTCGATGCCGCTCATGGAACTGAACGCATCGATATAAAGGCATACATGGTTCAGGGGTTGGTTGACCTGCGACAATTGGCTCAGGAGGTAGTTGGGGAGTTGGTCGGGATCAAACTTGGCGATACCCACCGATTGGTACCACGCTTCCAGCAGCAGGGCCAGATCGTGCATTTTGGCGGCGAGATGGGTTTGTCCGCTTTCTGAAAGTTGGACTGCGGCGGAGCGAAGGCCGTCCCCCGTCTGATTTTCACGGACTAATTTGCGCAGCGTGACATCCAGCGCGGTGATAAACCCGGGCAGGCGGGCGCTGGCGCGAAAGTGGATCAGTCGATCACGCACGGAATTCAAGGCTTGGCTGAGCACAAGCAAACGACGGGCGGCGGAGAGATGATCCGGTGTGGGGCTGCCCAGACGCAGCAACAGCTTTTCAGCGAGCCGATTGGGACCCAGCACTTCGATGCGGGCGGCGGCCGGTAAATGCTCCATCAATCGCCGTTGGGTGATGAATGTGGCTTGGTTGGGCACCAGCCAGTAAATGGGTGGCCCAAGCGGCTGCGCCTTCGCCTGACGCACGATGTCGGTAATGATATGCTGCGTCTTGCCAGTTCCGGCGCGCCCAAGTATGAATTGCACAGACATTGCGTCAACCCTCAATCGTTGACGGAGTTTACGGCGCGGTATGGGCGGTATGCAAACAAGGGTGAACGGTAAGTGACAGAATCTGACACAGCGACTGAATCTGGCCGGATGCCTCCGAGCGGCGGCGCAGCAAAGAAATCCGTCACCATTGCCATGGAGACCAGCAGTCGTATGGGATCGATTGCCATAGGAACAGCCGACCAATGTCTGCGGGAACATACTTTTTCCGGCCCCATGCAGCACGCAACGGAATTGCTGCCTGCCGTGGAATCGCTGATGGACGACCTTGGCTTTGCCCCCGCCGATATTCAAGATGTGGTGGTTTCAATTGGTCCGGGTTCTTTTACGGGCGTGCGGATTGCCGTGATGGCGGCACGGACACTTGCGCAGGCGTTGGGGTGTCGGCTTGTGGGTGTGCCGACAACGGAAGTGCTGGCGTTAAACGCCCCACAAGATGGCAATGCGCCGATTGGTGTGGTGCTCGATGCCCGGCGCGGGATGATATTTGCCGCATGCTACCAATGGGAGTCGGCATCGGCGGAGGTTGGAACGGACGATGCGGGGCCGGTATTACAAACCCTGCTGGAGCCGACGCTGGCCGATCCCAAAGATATACTGGCCCGCTGGCCGCGAAATATTCAGTTGTTGGGTGAGGGGCTCGCCTACCATCGAGATGCCGTAGGCGGTGCCGGATTACAGTCGCGTGTGCTGGCACCTGAAACAGCCATACCGCGTGCGGCGGCACTGTACCGCCTCGGCCGCTGGCGAGCCGATCGTGGTGAATTTACAACCCGAGAGGCCCTGCTGCCGCTTTATCTCCGCAAGCCTGAAGCGCAGGAGCTTTGGGAGTCTCGGCACGGCTCGCCGTAGGTAAATACCGTACCGGCCGAGGGCGATATTACGCCCGCGTTCCCGGGCCGCATACATAGCACCGGGCTTGTCCCGGCGCGTTTCTCCTGCCAATGAAAATCTTCGCGTCCTTGGCGCTTGGCGGTGCAAATAGTTACCCTGATTCACCGCAAAGAGCGCGGAGGACGC
The DNA here is from genome assembly GCA_021818445.1 of Planctomycetota bacterium. Classification (GTDB taxonomy): domain Bacteria; phylum Planctomycetota; class Phycisphaerae; order WQYP01; family WQYP01; genus JAJZGD01. The sequence goes on along the minus strand of JAKAEB010000027.1, from coordinate 45,314 downwards.
CAAGAGACGCCGAGCATATTGGATATGGACATGCCCAATTGTCGTGATGCGGCCAATATGGTGCGAATGATCCGGTGATATAACCTCTGTGGCTCCTTTTCTCTGCGCGCTAAAAAAACAACTTTCATCATGCCAACGGCATGATACCTTAACTCGCACAGGGAAGAGTTACGATCTCGCGCAGAGCCAAAAAGACACAGAGAAAATTAAAAAAAGACGAATAATCAGATTGGCCGGTCTTCGCGCTCTTGGCGCTTGGCGGTGCAAACAGTTAACCTGATTCATCGCGAGATTCGCAAAGTTAGCAGTTAAAATGGTCGATATGGCGATGCCGCCATTTAGCCGCCGGGCTTGTCCCGGCGCGTTTCTCCTGCCAATGAAAATCTTCGCGTCATTGGCGCTTGGCGGTGTAAATAATTACCCTGATTTACCGCAAAGGCGGGCAACAGGATTTGGCAATTTGTTGCAACTATTTGTTTATACGGCGGTTTATGCTTACGGGCGCAGCGACATTGGCGGCGCGGTGGGGTTAGCTTGGGGGACTTTTCGAAAAGGAGTTATACGATATGCGGCGGACAAAATTATTGGCGGCATTATCCCTTCTGGGTGCAGTCGGCCTCATGGGTGGATGCGCCTCGGTAAGTGTACATCCAGTTAGCGTGGCCGACGCCAGCAACCCAGCAGTGGGCGGAGTGCGGTTTTATCAATCCACGCCATATTTATTGGTGACCGAGATGCCAACGCCTCCGCAGGTGATGATCCAGCGCGGTCCTATGGGCATGCACCCGCACGGGCCGGGGATGGCAATGCGCGGGCCGCACCCCATGCCGGGGCATGGGGAACACCGTGGCATGCATGGACATCCGCCCATGCATCACGGCCCGCAGATGGGCTGGATGCACCGCATGGCCCCGATGCCGATGATGGTGCGGAAGGCGGCCGCACAGCGAATGCTGATGCTGCAGATTATCTACTTGCCTGACTTCAGTAAGCCGTATGTGGCAAAGTTCAACAATCCATTTTCACATCATAAAAATTCTATTTTGCTGGCCAATGGGTGGGAACTCATGGGCATCAACGTAAAGGGACACCTGAAAGAGCCGCCTCCGATTCGGGCTATTGATGCGTTGCCGAGCGGTGGACCTCCCGGTGGGCTGATGCGACCCGGGCATCCAATGATGGGGCCCGGCGGCCTCGCGTTCAGCCCGATGGGCGGCAGAAAGCCCGGCATGATGGGTGGGTTGCATCACGGCCACATGGGGCCCATGCATGGCCACGGGATGATGCATGGCATGAGGCGTGGCATGATGCATCGCCCGGCGATGCTTATCAATCGCTGGCATCACATGATGATGGCCCGGCGGGCCGCCATGATGATGGGTTTAACTCCCGGTTTATATCAATTCATATACAGCCCGAAGACCGGCGCTTTGATCGGTCTGCGGCGGGTGCGGATACTGCCGGGCATGGCACCATTCGGGCCACCGATGATGATGATGCACCATCCGATGTGGCACCATCAAGGGGCTTGGGGCTACGGCAAAAAGTGGATGCATCCGCACAGCGCAGCGCCGACGGCGAAAAAGCCAGCCTCCACGAATCCGTAAGACGGGATGGTCGCACCAGAGCTGGAAATTTTCCACATACCCCGGACCTGAAAAGTCCGGGGTTTTTGGCATTGAAAACCTGCCATCGCCCGATAATCTCCTTGAGGGAATGGTGATTGGCAATCCTTGACCGCACGCGCCGCTGCATTTAGATTACTTGCCAGAAGGAAGGCAAGCTGCCACCTCATCCAACATGAGTTAGCACCCCGGAGCTCGACCAGACATGCAGGACATACCGGGTCCAGCCGTATATCGGATCAGTTTTTATCTGCGCCAGCTTGAAAGCCTGCAGCGGACGGCACATGAAACCGTCAGCAGCAAGCAGTTGGGTAAGGCATTGGGCTACACCGATGCGCAAGTGCGTAAAGACCTGACCTATTTTGGGCAGTTTGGCCATCCGGGTGTGGGTTATCGGGTGGAGGAACTCATACAGCGGTTGAAAAAAATTCTTGGCACCGACCGGGTATGGCCGGTGATATTAATCGGTGCCGGCAATCTGGGCCGCGCTCTGATGAGTTATAAAGGGTTTTTGCGGAAGGGTTTTTCGCTGGAGGCAGTCTTTGATGCCGACCCGGCCAAAGTGGGTCGGCGGTTTGGAGAATTGGAAATCCTTCCCATGGACAAGCTGCACGATTGTGTGCACGAACTACAGGTGCGCATGGCCATTATTGCCGTGACGCCCGAGGCGGCGCAGGGAGTGGTGGATTTACTGGCCAAGGCGGGCGTGCGTGGTGTATTGAATTTTTCACCGACGAACCTGAAAACGCCACCGGATGTATTTGTGCAAAGCGTCGATCTGGCTTTGCAACTGGAGCAGCTTTCATTTCGGATGAATATGGAATCCGTCGCCCCGTCCGAACCATAAGCATGCCCGCCCCACAATGGCTGCGTCGTGCCGCCCTCTGGCGGATCGCAGGGATGATCCGATAATATCAGGCGAATTGCCAGGCCTTGTCGCCAAGGCCGTTTGGCGATTTAATCCCGCTATGGCTGATTTAGCGGCTTACCTCCGAGCGGGAAAATACTCTGATTGCGGGAGTTGCAGGATTGCAGGTTTACGAGCGTTTAATGCCGACCAGTGATATAACGGCAGATGGTTTGTTTCGGGGAATGCTGCATGGGCAGCCCTATCTGGTGGCGGCCGTCGATGGTGAAATCGTTGTGGCAACGGATCGGTGTCCGCATGCTGACTTTCCCTTAAGTTCGGCCCGGCGCGAGGGTAATTGTGTCATCTGCCCAATGCACAATGGGGTGTTCGATCTTGCCACGGGTGAATCGGTCGGCACGCGAAAATTTAATCCCCTTTGCAGAGTGGCATCGCGTGTAACCGATGGTTATGTGGAGATTTTGCTGGATGCGGCGACCAGCGAAGCGGTAACGGCGGTGAGGTCGGGCGGACACCCGCATCAATGTGACCAATGAACGGTTTAATGTTATTGAGTTATTAAGGGATTGCACAGATGAATATTGCAGTGATCGGTTGTGGCTACGTCGGGCTGGTGAGCGGTACCTGTCTGGCGGCGCTGGGGCACCAGGTGACGGGTGTGGATGTGGATACGAAGCGCGTGGCCGCCCTGCAGGCCGGAAAGGTGCCCATATATGAGCCTGGCCTTTCGGAGATGATACTTCAGCAAACGGCGGCGAGACGGCTGGGTTTTACGACCGATTTACCGGCGGCGGTGCGGGATTCACAGGTGATTTTTGTCGCGGTGGGCACCCCCCCATCACCCAACGGTGGATACGATTTAAGCATGCTTTTTGGCGCGGTGGAAAATATTATTCAATCCGCCGAGAGCGGCAAAACCATCGTTATTAAAAGCACGGTTCCGCCCGGTACGGGGGAAAAGGTGGCTCAATTGGCCGCCAAATCAGCGCACCGACTTGAGGTGGTCAACAATCCGGAATTTTTGCGGGAGGGGACGGCGATTCACGATTTTATGAATCCGGACCGCATCGTATTTGGAGCAGGGACGGCGGAAGGGCTGGCGGTGCTGCGGGAGATATATCAGCCGCTGATTGACAAGGGATTTCATATCCTTTCGATGGGCCGCGCCAGCGCGGAACTATCCAAATTTGGTGCCAACGCCATGCTGGCGATGCGCATCAGTTTTATCAACGAGCTTTCGCGACTGGCATCGGCTGTGGGTGCGGATATTGAAAGCGTGCGGATGGGGATTGGTTCAGACCCGCGCATCGGCCCGGCGTTTTTGAAGGCAGGCATCGGCTATGGCGGGTCGTGCTTTCCCAAGGATGTCGCCGCGTTGGTTCATCAGATGGAGTCGCTGGATATTGAGCCACATCTGCTTTCGGGTATCGAAAAGGCAAATCAGCAGCAGCGGCAGCATTTTGTCACACGAGTGCTGGACGCAGTGGCGGGCGGCGGAAAACCGGTTATTGCCCTGTGGGGACTGGCATTTAAACCGGATACCGACGACATCCGGGAATCGCCGGCGGTGGATATTGCGCGTATGCTGGCAAAGGCGGGTTGCACGGTGCGGGCATTTGATCCCGAGGCGATGGAAAATACCCGCCGCGTGCTGGGCGATGCCATTGTTTATGCAACGGATGTTCACGCGGCCACAACCGGAGCAGACGCCGTGATCGTGGCCACCGATTGGTCGGTATTTATCACGCAGAATTGGCATGGCATCAAGCAGATCATGCGAGGCACGCACATATTTGATGGCCGCAACTGTCTGGCAAGCGGCAAAGTCAGTGCGGCCGGTCTGCATTATCATGCCGTGGGCCGCCCGCCCGTGAAGCCCGGCGGTGGCCGGGAAGGTACCGTGGGCGTGGTGGTGGCGGGTTAATACTTTGCGCTGTACCCCGGAGATATGGGACAGCCGACCGGCGGTATCGGCTATTGATGGATCGACAGGAGAATAATGGTGGAATACTATCGCGGCACGCGCGTGCTGGTGACCGGCGGTGCCGGTTTTATTGGTTCACATCTGGTGCGGGGTCTGCTTTCAGCCGGTGCGCGGGTGCGGGTGCTGGAAAACTTTTTCAGTTCTGATATCGCAAACCTCGCGGAGGTGCGCGACAATATTGAACTGGAGCAAGGCGACATCACCGATCTGGACGTCTGCCGTAGAGCGGCCGCCGACGTTAAGGTGATCTTTCACCTTGCTGCACGTGGGTCAGTGCCCGGGTCGGTGGCGGACCCGATCGGCTATAACATGGTGAATATTAATGGCACATTGAACGTGCTGGAGGCGGCACGGCTCTGTGGTGTGAAGCGGGTGGTTTATTCGGCAAGTTCCAGCGCGTATGGCGACACCGTGGAATTACCGAAAAAAGAATCGATGATGCCATCCCCAAAAAGCCCTTATGCGGTGGGAAAATATACCAGTGAGCTTTATGCGGCGGTGTACTCGTCGGTCTACCAACTTTCGACCGTGTCGCTGAGATATTTTAATGTTTTCGGGCCACGCCAAAATCCCAAAAGTCAATACGCGGCGGTGATACCTGCGTTTGTTGCGGCAGGTGTGGAGGGACGGCGACCGGTGATCTATGGTGATGGTGGCCAGACACGCGACTTCTGCCATGTGGATAATGTGGTGTACGCCAATATGCTGGCGGGGCAATGCCCGCGCCCTCTGGCCGGGGAGGTAGTTAATATTGCGTGCGGCCAGAATATCAGTTTGCTGAATTTGCTTGAGAAAATTGGCAAGTTGTTGGGCAAAACCATCACGGCTGAACACCAGCCGGCGCGGGCGGGCGATGTGCGCGATTCTCTGGCCGACATCTCACGGGCCAGGGAAGTGATTGGCTACGAACCGAAGGTGTATTTTGATGAGGGCCTTAAACAAACCGTTGACTGGTATCGTACCAAGTTGACCGGCACCGGGACGGGCGGATGACCATCAGGCTGGAAGCGTATAAGGAATAACGCTTGAACATACCCGACAAAATAAAGCTGACACATTTTTGCTCCGCATCGGTAAATCGGGCGGCTGGGATATATGAACGCCTGTGGAAAGTAATATTGGCACTGGCCATGGTGTCGCTACTGGCCATCTCCGGTTGCGTGGATCTGACTAACCAACCCAGCGACCCGGTGGCTCGGACCTTTCCGCCCGCCACCCAGAAGGCCTATATGTACCCCGGCCATCTTTATGCCATGCGCGGCTTTTTGGGCATTTTCAGTACGGGTATGGATACCCTGTGCCGCACACTTAATCAGCGACACGTATTGCTTTCGGCGGCGGTGGCTGACGAGGCGGCCGGCACCTATCGGAAGCAACTGGTGCACGCCTACCAATTGGGAGACCTGACCGGGCCCCTGATATTGGTCGGGCATTCTTATGGAGCGGATGATCAGATACGGACGGCACGGTATTTGGGGCGGCACAACATTGAGGTCACACTGCTTTTGCTGCTTGATCCTGTGACCCCTCCAACCATACCGGCAAACGTGCAGCGGTGTGTGGATATTTACAAAAGCCACCCGCTGACAGACTGGCTGCCCTTTTTGCGTGGCGTGCCGGTTCACGCCGCCGACCCGGAATTTACGCAGTTAACGAATATCAATTTGCGTTACGCCAAGGTGGGTTTCAATACTGGCCCGGTCAATCATATGAATATCAGCGCCGTGCCGGGCGTACAAAAAATGATGCTGCGCTATATTGACGATTCCCTGCAACGCTGGACAAGCTGGCTTATGCCGCGCGATACCCATACCGCGTTAAAATGGCGGCAGGGTCAATATGGCGGCAGGGGAAAATCTTGATTGCCCATCGCGTGCTGGAATTTATTCTGGCGATTGAAATTGCGATTTACTGGGGAACGGTGCTGGTTAAAAGCTATCGACTGGCACGCAAAATCGGACGTGATCCGAATGTGATTCCGCGTGAAAAAACCGGTCGGCGTCTGCGAATTATCTGGGCCCCAACCGTATTGGTGTGGTGCATGCTGCCGTGGGTTACCGCCATCTGGTCGGCCCATCAGCCGCCCGCCATCATCCGCCCGTTGGGCGGGAGCAGCGTTGGAGCCCTTGCCATGGCGATTGTCGGAGCAGGGCTTGGTTTGCTGGCTTTGTGGGCCACCTTTGTTTGCTGGCGAAAGATGGGCCGCTCGTGGCGCATCGGCATTGATCCCAACGAAAAAACGCAGTTGATTATCACCGGCCCATACCGACTGGTGCGCCATCCCATCTATGCCCTATCCATTCTGCTGATGCTTTGCAGCGTTGCGGTTATCCCCAGCCCGCTGATGGTGGCGGCAGCCGTCATTCACATCACGATGCTGCAACTTGAAGCCCGGCGTGAGGAACATTACCTTGCTTCGGTGCATGGGGCCGATTACCAGTCTTATATGCAATCGGTTGGGCGGTTTATCCCCTGGCGGCCGGGTCGGTCATGAATGACATAGCGGGCAAAGGTGGAAACAGCACCATGGAAGGCAATGGATTAAATTCCTTTCAAAAGCTCATGCAATGCTGGACGACCCTTGCGCCCTACAACGCCGTGCAGGCCATTGAGGTCAGCGGCATGGCCGACATCGCCGTTTGGCAGCGGGCGGCCAACCATGTGCTGGAACAGTTGACGAATCAAAAGCGGATTCCTCCGCTACCGCCATTGGAGCCTTTTGAAGTTTGGGGTATCGGAACATCCAGCCAGGAAACCATTGTTCGCCACATGAATATGCCGTTCGCCGATGGCCAATGCCCCCTTCGCCTATGCGTGGTGCAAGACGAAAAGAGTTTTCATCTGATTGTGGTTTATGACCACTGGCTGGCGGACAGTTGGTCTATTCGTGAATTGATGCGGTGCTTTTATTTTCAGGCCCGCGATCAGGCGTTTACGACGGAATTTGCCCCTCTGACGGCGTCCGAACAGCGTGCCCATTGGCTGCAAAGCGGAATACAGTGCTTGCGACAATACCTGCGTCATCGCCGGGCCGCCCGGCTGAATTTTATCGACCCAATGAATTTCAAAACGGGCATGGCCGTGCGGGTGCTGGATGGAGATTCCATCGCGCACCTGAAGCAGGCTGCCAGGACGCACGGCGTATCGGTGCACGATATCTTTGTAACAATCATCGCCCGGCTTATGGGAGAACTGACAAAAAAAGACCGCTATGCCCGCCGACGGCCTGGACATGCGGCACGCGATCGGGTGGCCATCGGATCGATTGTGGATATTCGTAAGTTTTTAATACGATCATCAACAACTGGCGCACCGACGGATCAATCACTGGTGGGCGGTACCGGCGCTGGGTACGCGTTCGGCGTGTCGCTGGGGTTTACCACCACGCTGACAACATCACCTGAACGCACGCCCATGGACGAACTATTGCGGACCGTGCATCGGCAACACATCCAGCAGAAGCAGTGCCGGGCACCATTGGCGTCGCTGGCGGCGCTGGAGGTGACGCGGTTTTTCTGGAATCTTTATCATGAACAGCGCCATCACGCCATATTTTTTTCCAAAAATCTGCCTCTGCTCGCTGGCATATCCAATGTTAATCTGACAGACGAATGGATGTGCCGCACTGCGGCCAGCACCTTTGAAATTTATAATTATTTTCGCGTGTCGCCGGTTGGACCGCTTTTACCGCTGGTCTGGGCCACCACCACGTTCAATAATCGCCTGACGCTATGCCTCACCTATCGGCAGACGGCGGTGAGCGCCGTGCAGGCGGAGGCCCTGATCGATGATTTTGCCGTTACGTTGGGGCAATTCATTAAAGGTTAAATGCGCACCAATGATGATGCACCGCACCGGACGGGGCGGTGGATATGAACTTGCGGCCATGGTGTCGGTGTATAATCCGGGCCTGAGATGAAAAACATCCGTCAATTTCGTACCGCAGCCGCCCATGCCTTGGACCTGTTGATGCCGCGCACCTGCTGGCTGACGGGCGCCCCCATCCAGAATGGCGGCGTGCCGCTGATACCCGGCATTCAGGAGGAATTGGCAGCGTTGGTGCAGGGGCGATATTGCCACCGTTGCGGAGCGGATCGTCTGCCGGGCACGGCAAGTTGTCCATTTTGTCCCAATCGCCGCCTTGGAATCGCCGAGATTATCCGCGTGGGTGCATATGCCCATCCCCTTAAGGAGTTGATTACTCAATTTAAATTCAGCCGCCATTGGGGGCTGGCCCCGCTTTTAGCCGCGCAGATGGCTGAGGCGTGGCGGCGGGCGGGACAACCTCGTATGGATGTTTTGGTTCCCATTCCTCTGCACTGGCGACGTGAGTTTGGCCGGGGATTTAATCAGTCACGGGAACTGGCACGTTTTTTGGGCCGCCAGATTGGCGTAACGGCCTACGATGGTTTGGTGCGTCGCAAGTCTTCCGGTCAGCAGGCTACGGCATTGAGTGTCCATCAGCGGCGCGAGAATTTGCGTGGGGCGTTTGCATCCAAGCCGGTGGATTGGTCGGGGCAGGAGGTTTGGCTGGTGGATGATGTGTGCACGACCGGATCGACATTGCATGCGGCGGCCGGGGCTTTTGCGGCGCTGCCAGGAGAATTTCAACCCGCCCGGATCAACGCCATCGTGTTGGCGGTCACGGGCTTGAAAACTGCGACTCGGGGCATGTAGGTATTCATCATTAATCGGCTGGCGGCAACTTGGCGTCGGTTCGATGGATTATGGCAATCGCGCTGCTGGCAACCGCCAGAGCCGCAAACCGGCAACCAAAATGCCAATCCTGTTGGGGTACACCGGGCAAGCCCGGTGGCTCGCTGGTTGTCGCTTCGTTATATTGTTTTTATAATTGTTTCTGTGTCTGAGCAACTCTGCGCCAGACAATAAAACTCCTCTGTGTGACATAAGATGAGATGGTGCCGGTTTTTGGAGTCTGCAAAATCGTGAGGTGAATCATTATGGGCAATCGGTTAAAATCAGACTCATGAAAAATGATAATCAGCCCATTCGTGTTGACAGATCGGTACTGACGGTCAGCACATTGCAGCGGGCGGATACAGATGATCGCGCCTATTGGCGTTCCAGGACTCCGATCGAACGCCTGGAAGCCTTGGAACTTATGCGACAGGTGCTGTACCAATATGATCCTCTTGCCACCCGACTTCAAAGAGTTCTTACAGGCCCTGAACCAATCGGCAGTTGACTACCTGCTGGTTGGCGGTTACGCCGTTGCGTACCATGGCTATCCTCGTACCACGGCGGATATTGATATCTGGATCAAAGCCAGCCGGGAAAACGCGCCGCGGACGATGGAGGCACTGCGGAACTTCGGCATTGGTGGATTGGATGCATCTGAACAGATGTTCCTTACACCCGACCGCGTGGTGCGTATCGGTGTGCCGCCATTACGGATTGAGCTTTTGACAGGCATCAGCGGCGTGGAATTTGATCCATGTTTCGCCCGTCGAATACACGCCAGCATCGACGGAATCCCGGTGCAGGTAATTTCGAGGGAAGATATGCTCGCCAATAAGCGAGCCACTGGCATGGCCAAGGATGCCGCCGATGTCGAGCAACTGCAATAGGCGGACAGCGGCGGCTGAACCAAAATAACCGATTTGCACCGCCGCGGACGTTATATAGCCACCGGCTTGCCGGTGGTTGGCGAATTGGCGGTTGGCGGTCGGGGAGCGATATGCGATGGCGGGTTCTGCCGGCAGCAACACCGGGACAAGCCCGGGGCCATGTGTGGGTGGTGCGTCGAGGCATTCATGGTCGTCCTCGCAATTGCCGCCGTGTTAAACCGTTGTAGACTCTATAATCAAGGTGCACGGTACCGGCAGTGCGACGGCAACTTTATGGAGTCAAACCGATGAGCGAATTTATGGGCCGATTCAGTCAACCTGACCGGCCGCAAACACCCGAAAGCCCTACCCCCCAATTAACTCCGCAGGCTTTAACCCATGTGACCGGCTCGGACGTCACAGCGGTGGAAGATCTGGCCAAAAGTTATCGCGCTATCTGCGACCAGCTCGCAAAGGTGATTGTCGGCCAGCAGGAAGTTGTCGAACAGGTATTAACTGCCATGTTCTGCCGGGGGCACGCATTGCTGGTGGGTGTGCCGGGCCTGGCCAAGACGATGTTGATTAAAACGATCAGCGAGGTATTGAGTCTGCAATTCAAGCGGGTGCAGTTTACGCCGGACCTCATGCCATCGGACATCACCGGAACGGATGTGCTGGAAGAGGATAAGACCACGGGCAAGCGGGCGTTTCGGTTTGTCCGCGGTCCGCTGTTTACCAATATGCTGCTGGCGGATGAAATCAACCGTACGCCGCCCAAGACACAGGCCGCACTGCTGGAAGCGATGCAGGAACACCGGGTGACGGCCGGGGAAAATACGTATGACCTGCCCCAACCTTTTTTTGTATTAGCGACACAAAACCCCATTGAACAGGAGGGCACCTACCCGCTGCCCGAGGCGCAGTTGGACCGGTTTATGTTTATGACGGTGGTGCGCTATCCCAGCGCGGCGGAAGAATTGCAGATTATGAAACAATCCAGCTCGCTTCAGCCCGCAACACTAAGCCGCGTGCTGGATGGGCCGACCATCGAATATCTTCAGGAGGTGGTGCGTCGGGTGCCGGCGGCGGACCATGTGTATGAATTTGCGCGCAGTTTGGTGCGGGCCACGCGCCCGGGAGAAGCGGAAGCCCCCCCCTGGCTGGCGGATCTGGTGCAATGGGGTGCCGGGCCACGGGCAAGTATTTATTTAATACTTGCCGGCAAGGCACGGGCGATTCTTCACGGGCGCATGCATGTGACCACGCAGGATATCGCGCAGGTGGCCAAGCCGGTGCTGCGCCACCGCATCACCACCACCTTCAGTGCCGAGGCCAGCGGCATATCGACCGACAAAATCATCGAGCGGCTGCTCAGTGAACTCTCGGCCGCCAACCAGCAGGCGGCGTAACCGGGCAAGTCCGAATCAGAAAGCAGGTGGACGGCATTTCTACGGCAAACCTTGAAATGGAACATACGGCGGCCAGTGCCCTGTTGGCACCGAAGCTGCTGTCGCGCATCAGCCGCCTGGAGATGGTTGCCCGGCAGGTGATGGATGGGTATGTGCAGGGGCTGCATCGCTCGGCGCACCTGGGGTTTGCCACCGATTTTGCCCAGCATCGGGAATACACGCCCGGTGACGATCTCAAACGCATTGACTGGCGCGTGTATGCCAAAGTGGATCGATATTACATCCGCCAGTATGAGGTAAGCACCAATCTGCGGGCCCATTTGCTTCTGGATGCCAGCGGTTCAATGGGGTACCGCGGCCCGCGCGACGACATGAGCAAATACCGGTACGCCCAGTTCACGGCGGCATGCCTGGCGTATCTGCTTTTGCATCAGCAGGATTCGTGTGGTTTGATCACCTTCGATAATAAAATTCGCAATTTTATTCCAGCCCGCTCCACCGCATCGCACCTCATTACGCTTGCCCGTGCGCTGGACGCGTGCCCTCTTGGCACTGAGGGTAAGCTGAGCCGCACTCTGCATGAGGCGGCCGACCGCCTTAAACACAGAAGCATGGTGATCTTGATCAGTGATCTGCTCGATCCGGCCGACGATGTTATCAGTGCCCTGCACCACTTGCGCCACCGCCGCCACGAGGTACTGCTGCTGCAGGTGCTCGCCCATGATGAAATTGCATTTCCGTTTCGTAATTGGACGCTTTTCAAAAACATGGAATTGACCGGTCATGAACTTCGGCTGGACCCAGCCGTCGTACGCCGCCGCTATTTGGATGCGCTGGCGGCCCATCGGCGGGCGATCGAAAAGGCTTGCAGTGATCTGCGCATCAGCTATCAGCTTATTGATACCCAAAACAGTGTGGACCAGGCGCTGACTGCCTATCTGTCCACACGCCTGCGGGAGCGCGGCATTTGATATTCGTCATGCCCATCATGCTGGCCGGGTTGGCTCTTGCGTCCATACCGGTCATTATTCATCTGCTGCATCGGCGTAAAACCACACCGATTGAATGGGCGGCGATGCTGTTCCTGCAGCCCAGCGCAACATCGCAGAAACAAAAGAAAATACCCGAGCATTGGATACTGTTGGTGTTGCGGATGCTGCTTCTGGCGCTTGTGGCCCTGCTGCTGTCAATGCCGATACTCTCTGCTGGCGGTCTGGCGATCATTGGCCGCGGCGCACCGGCCGACGTGGTGGTCGTTATAGATCATTCTATTTCTTCGGGCATGGTAAGCGGCCGCCGCACGGTGTTTGCACGCAGCGTACGGATGCTGGGCCATTTAATTCGTCATTTAAGTCCGGACGACAGTTTAAGTGTCGTGGTGGCGGGACATCGCAATTACAGCTTGACTCATCGCGGTATTTTAATTGCGGACAGGAGTAAAATTGAGAGACGGTTCATTCTGCCCCTGGAGCGCTTACACCCCGGTCTGACGGGCATTTCGGTGCCGACGGCGATTCGCTACGCGCAAAGCGTGGTCCGGCGCGGTGATGACCTGCGGAAGGTTATATTTGTTTTATCCAATGACCGGGCAATTTCGTGGAAGGTTGGACGGGAGGGATTATGGCGGGCTACACACGCGGTGGTGGCGGGTCGTCCCATTCCGGTCTACAACATTAAAGTTCCGGCGGTGGTAACCCAATCGGACATCGCGATCGGCCCACTCCGAATTGAACCCCGCATTCCGGGTGTAGGCCATCCGGCGCATATTATTTTCACGGTGGCCAATTCCGGGCCGCTGCCAGCCGGGCCTGTCCGATTGCGGCTTTTGATCAATGGCGAGCCGGTGGCGGTTCACCCGATCAGTACCCTGCCGGCGGGCAAGACACAAACCGGTCGATTCACATATCGGTTTCATTCCGCCGGGTCGCACTGGGTGGAGGTACGGACGCATTATCAGGACGCTTTGGCCGCGGACAATCGCTCGCTGGCGGCGGTTAAGGTGTGGCACCATTTATCGGTTCTGGTGATTGACCATCAAATCGGTGCCATTGGCGGTTACCGGAGCAGCCGCTATCTGGCCGCAGCGCTGAATCCTTTTCCATCGGCCGGTGCGCAAATTGCTTTAGCGAGGCCAACCGTTACAGGTGTAAGCCAGGCGGTGCAGATGCATCTGCGGCATTTTGATGCGGTGATCGTGAACGATCCATCCACCATGCCGGGCGGGTTGTTGACCCGGCTGAATCTTTTTGCCCGTGGGGGCGGAGGGGTATGGATTATTGCGGGAAGCCGGACAAATCTTCATTTTCTGAATGAGGAACTGCAGTCGCACGGGTTGTCCGTCGGGACGTTTGGGCCAATGCAAAGCGTAAAAAAACCTCCATTTATTGTTATCCGCAATCGGCGCAGTCCGATTGTCAAACCGCTGCTGCAGGCCGGGCATAACCAGATCGTGGGTGTCACCCTGCGCCGGTGGTGGAGTCTGCTGCCTGAAACCAACGAAGCGCACATCATTGCCGCGACAGGTCATGGGCAGCCGTTAATTGTAGAGCGCAGTATTGGATCATCCGGCGGGCGGCTGGTGGTGTGGACCACGGGCGTGGGCGGACGGATGAATGACTGGCCCACCGATGCCGCAAGCTTCGTACCGTTGGTGAATCAAACTGTGCAGTATTTGGCGATGTCATCGCGCGAGCTGGCGGACCAGCGGGAAATCAACCCCGGCGGCATGCTGGTCTGGACGGGCAAAGGACAGCCCGCCATTTCGTCGGCGCAACTTACGCTCCCGGACAAACGTGTAATTCGGGTGCATCCGCAACTGGAGCCGGGCAATCACTATTTAATAACATCCAACCACACACTCGAACCGGGCCTTTACCGCCTGACGCTGAAACCCAAACGCCCCCATGAGCCGATTTATTACTGCGTCGCCATTGACCAGCGTCAGCTCGCTCCGGCGGAGCTTACCCCGACGGATTGGCATTGGCTTGAAAACCAGGGATATATCCAGGGACTGACCACCCCCACACACGCGGCGACCATTTTGGGCACGGCCGTTGGAGGGCTGTCGCTCTGGCCGTGGCTGGCGATTTTAATACTTATGGCGATGGTGGCCGAGGGTTGGCTGTGCCGTCGTCTCGCCCGCCTGCAAACCGATGCTGATGCGCCGATCACCGGTCGCGGCGAGCAGCCGGGCATCATCAGCCAGATGCTGGGGGTGCCATGACCGATACCCACACCGTCGCGGCGAGTTCCCACTTTTCCATCCATCCGGCGTTGAACATCGGCCTGACATCATTGCTGGTACTTGCGACTGCGGCAGCATTAATTTATTGGTATATCGGTCAACGGCGGCTTTTAACACCCCGTGCATTGGCAGCGGTCGCAGTTATCCGGCTTCTCATGGTGGGTCTGATTCTGCTGTGCTTGCTGCGGCCGAGTATGTCATGGCTGCGTATTACACATGTGACCGGCTCCACCTGGTTGATGGTTGATAATAGCCAATCCATGTCGATTAAAGATGGCAGGCATTCCCGCCGAATGGAATTGCAGTGGGCCTGCGCGCTGGGGTACCTCAAGCCGGATGTGTATCACGACTCGATGGACCGCGCCGCGATCTGGGCCAGCGTGCTGGCGCAACGACTCGATACCATCCGCCGGGAACTCGATGCCGGTGCTGGCCGCAATGCGTCAAGCGTGACCCGGCTGCGCCGGCAGATCAACTGGTGGGTGACATATGCGGGGCGCCTGATCGGTCAATCTTCCCGATGGAGTCATGCCGCCGCTCAACGGAGCGAATTTAAATCAGCACTGACCATCGTGCTGCGGACAGAGCGGCATCTTGGCGCTTCAGCCGATGAGCACCAGGCGTTTGCCAATCTCGGTGCCGCTTCGGCCGGCACGATGCGGGCCAGCCGCACACTCGACACCTTGGCCAAGGCACGGGATGCAGCATTTTTGGCGCGCCAGGGCAAAAACCCGGCGGTCATTCTGGCGCTTAACCGTGTCGGTGCCATGAGCCGGGAACAGCTTGCCATGGCCGCCCTGCTGGCGCAGCACCACGTGGAAGGAAAAAGCCTTTATAAAGCCCTCACGGCTGAACATGTTCACGTGGTGAGTTTTGCTTCCCGGGCGTACCGTGCGGGCACCGCGTCGGCATCTGGACTGGGGCGGATATTAAAATCTGCGATGAATGCGACCGGCAAGGCAACAAATATTTCTGCCGGACTGCTTGCGGCCGCCGATCATATGAATTCACCGGCCTCATCCCGCCTGCTGGTGGTGTCGGATGGACGGCAAAATCTGGGACCGGATCCGGGGCCCATCGCCCGCCTGCTGCTGGCGCGGGGTGCATCAACCTACACCCTCTGTATCGGATCGGGCTTCAGCAGTCCGCGCGTGCGAATTCAAGCTGTCAACGCACCGACCTGGATATTTAAGCATCAGAAAATGCATGCGGTGGGTCTGATTTCCATCCGCGATCTGGCCAACCATCCGGTGAAGGTGTATCTGTACCGCAATGGCAAGCGTATTGCGACGCAAACCGTGCTGGCCACATCGGCACACAGCGTAAGATCGGTGCGTTTCAGCGATACACTCGACACACCCGGCGTATATCGCTATCAGTTGCGCGTGGCCCGTATTGCCGGATCGCTATTTCATGGCAGGGTGCAAAAATCATTTCGAGTCACCGTGCGCCGCGACAAGTTACAGGTATTGCTCGTGGACAATCAGCCGCGCTGGGAATATCAATATCTAGTCAATTATTTTTCGCGAAGCGGCCGTGTCCATCTCCAGGCGGTGCTGTTCCATCCGGCAACAATTGACGGCATTGCGGCCCCCAAGCCGGTGCGGGCATCGGCCAGTAATCCGCTTTACACGGCATCACGGCTGCCTGCGGGTAAAAAAAATTGGGAGCAATTTAATCTGATCATCCTCGGGGATATTCCTCCCCGCGCACTGCCGCCGGCCGATCAGCAGGCGCTGGCGTATGCCGTTGAAACACAGGGCAGTTCGCTCATATTTATCGCCGGCCAGAACTACATGCCGCAGGCTTGGCGGGGAACAGATTTGGCCAAGTTGATGCCCATCCGATTTGCGCCAGCGTGGGCACCGAGTGTCATGCGGTCACAGGAACGACACGGTTTTACGCCGCTGCTTACCACCGAGGGCGTGGAGTCGGACTTATCCGATCTGGGCATCGACCGGAGCCGCAACACCCGATATTGGCGCGACATGCCGCGGTGGTATTGGCATAGTGCCTATACCGATGCACGGCCAGATGCCCGCGTGCTTTGGGCGATCGGAGGCTCGGCCGGTGGGCAGAACGATTCGCATGTGGCAGATCGCCAGCGGGCACTGCTCGCCACCATGGGCGTGGGTGCCGGGCGGGTGATGTATCTGGCCAGCGATCAAACATGGCGGATGCGATCGGTGGATGGCCACAATTTGGAAAACGCCTTTTTATCGCAGTTGGTGCGTTGGGCGGCGGGAACACAACTGCCGGTGGGCGGAAAATGGGTTCGGTTTGGTGCCAATCGAACCCGCTATCATTTTGGTCAGACGGTGCATGTGCGGGCCCGCATTTTGCATACCAATTTACTGCCCGATGCGCATCTGCATTTTCAGGTTGAAGCCCAATTGATCCACAGCCGCTTAGATGCCCACCGGGTAGGACAGGTGCAATCATCACCGATGGTGGCAACTCCCGGTTCGCCGGGGTTTTACAGCGGAGTGCTGACGGGTTTGGAGCCGGGCAGTTATTCCATCACGCTTAAGGGAGACGCAGTGGGAAAGAAACTGGCCGATGACCCCACCGCCATTAACCGTAATGAAATTATCCGCATCCGGGCGGCAAAAAATCTGGAAATGCTCGATCCGTCCGCCGACCCGCACGCCATGACCCAACTCGCCAGCGCTGGCGGTGGTGTGATGGTACCAGGCCCGGCCTTTTCCATTTTGGCGGCCACCATGCGCCCGCAAAAACATACGCTTCGCACCGTTAATACCATAGGGCTGTTGACCAACCCCCATAGCGGCGGCACGCAGGTGATTCAATGGCTGATAATGGCCCTGTTTGCTCTGTTGGCAACGGTCGAATGGGTAATTAGAAAACGTAAGGGGTTGATATAATGGCTTTTCGGGAGTTATCTGCCCAACGTCGGCAAAATGGATGTGGCGTCATGGGCGAGGTGACGCCACCATGTATGCGGTGCCCGCGAAAAAAGTCACCGCAGGTGTTGGGTATCTTGGGTGGTCGCAGCAGGACATAACCGGATGAGCACGACAGCGGTACTACCCGATAATCTTGCGGCACCACTCCGGGCGGTGGCCGCGCGACAGCGGCGCTTTCGGGTGGCCCGGGCGATGATCTTTGCCATCGGAGTCTGCGCGGCGATTGCCCTGATCGCCGTGCTACTGCTGGGTGGGTTTCCTCATTTGCCCCCACTGCTGCGATGGAGCATCGCCGGGCTGGCGTGGATCGCCATGACTTGGACCCTATGGCGATTTTTGCGCGGTTCTTTGACCCCGGTGGATCTGCTCACCGCCGCCGGCGCGGTGGAAACGCGCGGCGCATCGCACGAGGAAATGCTTTCCAGCGCTGTGCAGTTTTCAACCGACGAGCATGCGCGGCAGATTGCCTCTGGTGAACTTGTTGACCATGTGATTAATAACGCCGGTCAGGTTGCGGGCCAAATTGATGCACGCCAAATTATCACGTTGCGGACGTTAGTCGGTGCCATGATGATCTGCCTGCCCGCACTGATCGTATGGCTGGCCCTTTGGCCATTGATGCCGGATACCCTGGCGCTGGGCGTCCGGCGGACCATCATGCCATGGTCCAGACAAATGCCACTTTCTGCGATGCATCTGACGGTTTCACCCGGTACGATCACCATCGGCCAGGGCGGCAATGTTGTCGTTACAGCCCGTGATGATTCCAAGGCGACCCCGGTTAAAAAACTGCATTTGCAATTGGCACTGCGCTACGCCGACGGACGGAATTTGTCCCATACCATGACGCCCACCGGCCCGCGCTCCTACCGCCACACATTTGCGGCCGTGCAGACGTCGTTTCAATACCGAATTATTTCACGAAGGGGGCAATCGCGCTGGTATGGCGTACATGTTATTGAGCGGCCGGCCATCAGCGGTCTGACGATCCACTACACCTACCCCCCCTACACGCATCTGCCCCCCCACCGCGTGGTCGGCGTGGACGGTTCGATCCACGGTATCCGTGGAACGCAGGTTTCCATTACGGTTCACACCACCGAGCCTCTGAGCCGCCACAGTGCGCTCAAAATTGCCGCCTCCCCGGCCGGGCCCGGCGAATTGGCGCGTTTGCACCACACGGCTGGCACGGCGTATCGTGCCGTGTTCACGCTGGAGGCCAGCACCCATTACCAGATTGATCTGCGCAACAAGCAGCACATCGCCAATCATGACAATCGCATCTGGCCCATATCGGTTTACACCGATCCCCTGCCCGTGGTGCATGTGACCAGTCCGCGGGGTGTGGTGCGGGCACGACCCGATGATGTCATCCCCATCCGTTATGCCGCCACGGACCGCTTCGGTATTACGTCGCTGCGGGTAAGGGTGAAAGTGGGGTCTGCACCGTCGCTGTCGTACCCCTTACCAATCGGGACCACCGGTGGCCGCAAATACACTGGCACATGGAAGTTGAATATTGCCGATCAACTGCTGGCAGCCAACGAACCGCACGCCAAAACCATTATGTACCGGATGGTGGCCGAGGATAATTGCCTGCCCGCCCATCAGACGGGATTGAGCGGCGAACATGAAATAAACATTGATCCCAATCTGGCCATGAGTTATCAGGCGCGGCGCGATGCGGTGCTGTACCGCCGGTTCTCGGCAGCCATCAGGGCAAGCATCCGCAAATTGAACCAAGCCCGGCAGAATATTACCAACTTGCAACATGTACCGGCCAATCAGCATTTTGACGCCCACGCCATGCACACCGCCAATCATGCCCAGAATTTAATTCAGCAAAGCGCTCAGAGTTTAGTGTCCGCGGCCGCGCGTATGCACCACGGTGTATATCGACAGGCGGCCCGCGCCATCAGAAACGCCGCTAAAACCTCGATGGCATCGGCCGCCAGGAATTTAGCCTTGGCGACATTTGCCAACCCCAAGCTGACGCAAACCCGTTCCGCCCAGCTTGCAGCCGCCCAGCAAAAACTTACGCAGGCATTGACGCAATTGCATGCCACAGCATCGCGTCTGGCACACAAAGCGGGCGTGCAGGAAATTACCGACAGCGTTAAAGCGCTCGCCCAGCGGCAGGCGTCGGTGTCGCGCCAGTTGAGTATCAATCCCACCAGTCGCCGGGCCATGGCCCAACAGCGACAAATTGAAAATCAACTCCAGCGACTCATCAAACAACACCCGACCCTGCAACGGCCTACGCAGGAAGCGGCAGCCGCGGCAGTTAATGATCTCAAGAGTCAATTGCAAAAAATTGTGGCCATTCAGCGGACCATAAGCCAAACCATCAATGCCAAATTACATCGGCAGCAGGCAATCAACGAACTTAAAGCACTGCAGGCTCGGCAATCGCAATTAAATCAGGCGATTCATCGCTTTTCCAGTGCACAAAGGCACACGCCCACGGGCCGCCAATTATCGCCCATTTCCCATACGGCAAGACAGACTGCGGTAAATGCCCTTGCGCATCAGCACGCGGCGGCGGCCCATACCGCCCAGCAGCAGATCGCGGCCCAGCTACAGCGTGAGGTGACACAATTGCGGCGTGCCGCCGCGGGCAGCCAGGCAAATGCCCAGGCTCAAAAACGGGCGGCAGCCGCGCAGGCGCAGGCGCACGCGCTGACGCAGGCCGCCGGACAGGCGACGACACCGGCCAAGGCTGCTAATAAAAGTCAGCTACAGCAATTGGCGCAGCGCCTGGCCAAGGCCGCCCGCAAACGGTCCGCAACCACCAACAACCCCACCGCCCGGGAGTTGTACCGGCAGGCCGAAGCCCAGGCCAGCGCCGCCGGACAAGCCGCAGCAGACAATAACATCCCGGCATTGCGGCAGGCCATAGAGAAAGCAGCTACCACATTTTCCCGCGGGGCACAGGCGCAAATGCAATCAGCCGCAAAAAAGGCCAGTCCGCAACAACTCGCCGCCGATGCCCAAAATTTGGCCGCGCTGGCCAGCAAGCAGCGGGCTTTGGCCCATCAGACCGGCGAAATTGCCCGGCAGCTCGCCGCCGCCCACCAACCGCGGGGCCAAAGCATCCAGCAATCGACACAGGCGGCTACGGCCCTTAGCCGTGCTTCAGCCGCTGCCAGCCGTCTTGAACGTCAAACCGCCCTTGGAGCACCGAATTTGGCGGCCGCCATCGCTCAGGCCCGGCAGCAGATGCAGCAGGCACATGCGGACCAGCAGTCCACCAACCAAACCCTCACGCAGCGTAACCACGCTGAGGCGTCAATCCATCAGCAAGCGGCCTTGGCCCATGTACAGGCGGCTTTGGCGGACCTGCAGCAGGGAATGCGTGGCAACGGATCAACTCCCGCCGCCAGTCACAATGACCAAATCGCAGGTGAAATCAATCCCAGTCAATCGCAGGGCGGCGGTACCGCACAGGCCGCAACTTCCGGAAGCCATCAGCCGGGTGGAAAAGCAGGATCGCAGACGGGCCAAAGTGAATACCAGCGGTTGATGGCAACCGCGGCGCAATTGCAGCGGGCACTGGCCGCTGGGCATACCGCGGCGCAGGGCAATTCCAACGCGGCGCAAGCGGCCGCCGGGGCACTTTCGCAGGCGGAGCAGACGCTTAGATCATTGGGCGGAGGGCAACCAACATCCGGACAGGGTGCCACACCTGGAGGCGCACCCGGCAGTCAGGCGGGAACATCCGGTATGCCGGGGCAGGGCGCAGGCATGGCCAGCGCCCAAGGTACAAGCACCGGCGGACATTCCGGTGGCGAGGGTTCCGGCATTGGTGCGGATAAATCGGCCGGAAGTGTACCAACGGCGGTATCCGCATTGGGCATCAGCCCGGCGCAATGGGTCAAACTCGGTACGCTGCGGCAAAAGCAATTGTTAAATAGTGCCCGGCAGTCAATACCGCCCGGCTACCGGCAAATGGTGCGGGATTATTACGAAAAAATCGCCAATTCACACGCTGACAAATAATACACATCCCGGAGGCATTTAATGATTCAACACTCCCCACGGCCGGCGCTTATCGCAATGTGCTCGTTTGGGCTGCTGACCGCCCTGCTCACTTTTACCGCGCCCGGTGTTTTTGCCTCGGGGCGAATTCCGGCTTATGTCAAATCATCGGTGGCACATGGCCTGCGGTGGCTGGAGCACCATCAACTTTCCGATGGCAGCTTTCCCTGCGCGTCGCAAGCTAAACCTGCGGATGCCGGCCTCGCCGCCATGGCTTTTATGGCCCGCGGATACACCGCCAACCATGGGCCATATCATAAGGTGATTGATGCCGCCATCCATTACATTCTCTCCTGCCAGAACACCAGTGGCTATATCACCACCCCCGGCGGCACCATGTACGATCAGGGTATCTGCACGGTGGCTTTAACCGAGGTTTATGGAATGGAAGGCCCCACTATGCGAAAACGCATTGGCCGCGCCATCGCCAAGGCGGTTGCCCTGATACTGGCCGCCCAAAAACGCAGCGTGAACCAATTTGCCGGCGGATGGCGCTATCAGCCATGGAGCACCGATGCCGATATCTCCTGCACCGGCTGGCAATTGATGGCCCTGCGCGGCGCTGCCGACTGTGGGGCCAATGTCCCCGCAAGCGCCATTAAAAATGGGGTGGCTTTTGTTGTGCGGGACGCCTGCATCAGTGGCGGCTTTGCCTATCAGCCCGGTGGCCCACCGGGACGCGCCCGCACCGGAACGGGTGTTCTTGCGCTTGAACTCATGGGACGTCGCCACTCACCGCAGGCCACTGCCGGCGGCAATTATCTGATGGCTCATCCGATACACCACAATGAAACGTTCTACTTTTATGCCGTCTATTACTGTGCGCAGGCGGCATCGCAGCTTGGCGGCCATTACTGGACCACCATCTACCCCCCCATTCGCCGGGAACTTATTCACTACCAGCTTGCCAGTGGATGCTGGCAACCGCCGGACGGTATCGAATTTCAAGGCGGCAAACCATACGCCACGGCTATGGCTATTTTGGCCCTGTGCGTACCATTTCACTACTTGCCGCTGTATCAACGCTAGAATACCGGGGTGGGCAGCGATTCGCGGCGGCGGTGGCCACCAAAGGGCTTTGTTACGGTTTGGCACAGGAGACGATCAACTTGGCTGGCGATAAACGGATGGAGCTTTCCGTCCGCAGTGAGAGAGCGATTCTGGTTGGCGTGCTTTTGCCCAACTCATCGGCTAACCCGGCGGCACCGCTGGATGAATTGGCCAGTCTTGCCCAAACCGCCGGAGCCACCGTGGTTGAACGTGTTACCCAGCAGCGTACCACAATCGATCCGGCCACCTTTATCGGGCGGGGCAAGGTGCTGGAAATCGCCAAACTTGTCAAGCAGCATCAGGCGGATGTGGTTATTTTTGATCATGATCTTTCGCCCAATCAATTGCGCGATGTAGAGCGCGTCTGCGATTGCAAAATTCTCGATCGCAGCGAATTAATACTTGATATTTTCGCCACCCGCGCCCGTACCGCCGAGGCGCAACTGCAGGTGGCGCTGGCCCAATTGGAATACACCTATCCACGACTCCGGCATATGTGGAGCCACCTTGAACGCATCGGTGCCGGAGCCGGAGCAGGCGTAGGAGCCCGTGGCCCAGGTGAAATGCAGTTGGAAATCGACCGTCGCTTGGTGCGGGATAAAGTTTCCGACCTTAAGCGTCGCATTGCACAGGTGCAATCGCGCAAGTCGCGCGAGGTATCCACCCGACGGATGGGGCATTTCACCGTCAGTCTGGTGGGATACACCAACGCCGGTAAAAGCACACTTTTTAATACACTCACCGGTGCCGACACCTTTGTCGAAGACCGCCTCTTTGCCACGCTTGATACCAAAACCCGCCGCTGGAAGCTTGGTGAAGCCCATTGGGCATTGGTGTCCGATACCGTCGGGTTTGTGCGTGATCTGCCCCACCATCTGGTTGCGTCCTTCAAGGCCACGCTGGAAGAGGCCACCCACGCCGATTTACTGCTTATCGTGGTTGATGCGTCCGACCCGCAAGCCCCTGCCCAGCTTAAAAGCGTGCAGAAGGTATTGCTGGAGATCGGTTGTGGCGGGCAGGACGCCATTCTGGTGCTTAATAAAATCGATGCGGTGACCCAGAAAGAAGAGTTGGCCTATTGGCGAACGCAATTTCCCCAGGCGCTGGAGGTAAGTGCACGCGAAGGATTGGGCGCGGCCTTGCTGGCGCAAAGTGTACGCGAGCATATGCTCGGCAATCTTTGGCGGGTGAAAGCCAAGTTGCATCTTGCAGATACACGCGGCATCACCTTTGTGGAAAAATTTGCCCAGATCATCGCCCGTGATTACGACGCCCAGCCCGATATGGTACTGCTGGATATGCGCATCAGCGGGCGAATATTGGAACAAGCCTACCAGCACGCCAGTCCGCTTGAGATTGTCCGCAAGACGGCCGATCGTAACGGCACAGCAACCGTGACACCATTAAAAGTGGCGGAGCTATTCGCCCATCACGCCGTTGCCGACGGTCAACCCGCAAATGCCCGCATCTGAAAGGCAAGCGTCAAAGCAGCCACCGCACGTCCTAAAACCTGCACAGACTGAATTCCAGCACCTCACCCGTCGATATGCGTGAAAGAGGTGTGTGCGTGTCGGAAGTTACCGGACGAAGGGGCAGCGCAAAATCGACGCCGCCCGACACCTGCCTGAATGCCTGTGAGGTACGTTATGTTTCACGCTCGAAAAACACCACGGACACCATCCGCTGACGCTTTCGCGATCCGCCGGGGCTTTACCCTGCTGGAGATGATTGTTGTCATCACCATTATTATGATCTTAATAGCACTGCTGCTGCCGGCCATTCACTGGGCCAAGGAGTTGGCACGCAATTCAGAATGCGAATCCAACTTACGCACGCTAAGCCAGATGTCACTGATTTATGCCAACAACTACAACGGTTCGCTCCCCTACGGCACCTATTCCAATCCGGCGTTCCCGGTGAGTAATTACAATTCCTACTTCGGCGACTGGGCGAATCTGGAATTTTATACGCTCGTCGGCTCACCGGTCTCTCCGAGCAACAATGGCGTGATTGGAAAAAATATCCCGCCGCAGATGGCCAGCCGATGGGACTCCATATTCTGGTGTCCGGAGCGGCAGGTGCCGATGAGCGGCTTTTGGGGAGTTAACTATGCAGCCAATCCCAATGTGTTTCTGACGCCCAACATAAACCCGACGACGGGCTATGCGCATAATCAATCCATGCTGCTTAGCGCGATCAGCAACCCCTCGGAAGTTATCAGCATGGGCGACACCAACCAAAGTTGGCCCGGCGGCTATTGCGCCTCGTTTCTGTTCTCGTGGCTGCCATCGCAGTTGACGTGGCAATACGGAAGCTACACAAAGGACACGGTGGTACCACCCAACCCCGGCAACACCGACGCTATCGCCACCATCATCAACCACCAGGGGCTGCGCTATCGGCATGGATCGACAAGTCCCAATTCCGGCAGTGCCAACGCGGCGTTTTGTGACGGCCACGTGCAATCGATGCCGGTCAATTCCGTGCACGTTTTAAATGTGTTACCGAATCAATAAGCCGATGCACCCCGCTTACGGTCAGGGGTTGACCTCCGGCCAGTAGAAGTAAACGTTACCGTTGAAGTTGCCGCCGGCCTGCACGTGCGTCATTCCCCAATCACCCTTGATCACCCGGCCAGAGTAGGTCGTGTTTAGAATTTTGTAAGGGTTGCTGTAGCCGGTCACATGCCCATCGGCGAAGAGGCAGTTTTGGAACGCCGGAAGGCTCGGGGTGGTACTACTGGGGTGGTTGAACCAATATTGCGGCACCTGCGCATCCTGCCCCTGCTGCGCCACAACATCCGCCGCAAGAATATCTGTCGGCTTGCCATTGAGAGATGTGGCCGGCTTAGGGATGAACTGATTGTAGGAAGTCGGATTGACGCTGTTGCCATACCAGTTCTCAGAACTGTAAAAACCGTAGCGCGGCGATGTATACGGGTTATTACCATACCCGCCGAGATACATGTAGCCGAGGGTAATAAATGGCCCCCAATTGTCGTCCACGGGCGACGGGTCGTACGAGAGTTGTGGAACCCCCGGATAGGGCAGGATGTTGGCCAATGTCGGTGCGGGGCTTGGATAGGTAGCCGTTAATTCGAACTGCCAATCGTGAAAGGCCGTTTGATT
Source organism: Planctomycetota bacterium (assembly GCA_021818445.1). Taxonomy (GTDB): domain Bacteria; phylum Planctomycetota; class Phycisphaerae; order WQYP01; family WQYP01; genus JAJZGD01. The sequence continues at coordinate 19,474 of JAKAEB010000027.1, read as the reverse complement.
CAGGGCGCTGGGGCAAATGAAAATCCGCGCCAGCTTATTTTCGGAGGTGTGTCCGCCGGCATAATTCTCCAGGGCCTGCATCGGGGTACCATAATGGCGCCACCCGGTCGGCGAGTAATCTGATTCATACATACTTAAGGCTTCATTATTGTTAAAGCCGCGCCAATTATCCGGGGCGTAGCGAAAATAGAATGGCTGACCGGTGTTGTACGTATTGTTCACATAGGCCTGAGGAAAATACCCGCGATGTGAAGAGGCGAATTCTGCCCCCATCTGCCCGATGCTGCGAAGATTGGAAGCGCATACGACGCGCTGGGCATCCTCCCGCGCCGACGCCAATGCCGGCAGAAGAATGGCGATGAGTATGGCAATGATCGATATTACCACAAGCAATTCGACAAGCGTAAAACCCCGCCTGTGGCGTGCGGGAATGCCTGCATTGGTGAGATAGCGTGTTTCAAGGGCCGACATGATGAACCTCCTTGAAGGTGAAACTTATGAACGCCAGCAAAGCGGAGCCGATCTTGAGGGATCGGCTCCGCCTGCATTAGACACATTTAACACCCAGTGCGGGCCGACGTACGCCGCCGCAAGAGCATGACACTGGCCAATGCCCCGCCAACAAGCAGTCCGACGCTGGACGGTTCCGGTGTCGCGGCAATGGCCGAACCGCTTACGGCGAAAATATTAGTTTCGCCGGTATTCGACGGCATATTGAACGTCAGCGAATCGAGCGCTCCATAGCTGGACGCATCGACATAGCCGCCGGTACTGTTGATGCCCAGATGGCTCAGGTTCAGTGCGGTTTCGTACATGTCCGGGAATGTGGGCAAAGCATTGACAGAGCTGCCGGCCAGATAAATCCGGCCATATCCTGAAAGCGCCACGCCGTAATAATTTCCGTCCGGCGTCACACCATTAATGATGTTGGTGAACCAGTCGGGGGCGTAAAAGTCGGTGGTTACGCTCTTGCCGTTGGCAAAATTCAGCGTGACCGTCCCCATGCCGGTTGGGTTACCGTTGCCTGAGAGTGCCAGAATCGCCAGCGTGGAAAAAGCTGTGGGCGTGGCCAGCGTCATGGTACCGGATGGCGACGTTGGATCCGCTGCGCCACTGTTTGCGGATGTCAGCCGCAGCACGTTGTTGGTGTTGGTGTACTTCTGGAACTGGAAAGTCGTGTTGGCGTCGCCTTGGCTGACAAACTGATGCGACACGGGTAATCCACCCGACTGGAGCGTACCGCCGATCGAGAGACCGGATTCGTAGAGTGCGTTGCTGTTCAGGCCGACGGGCGTTGCCACCGAGGTGGGTACGGCCCCATTGGTGGTAAGCGTCGCTGAATTTTCTACCACCACATCCTGATTGAAACTGCCGGAGGTGAAAGCGATCGGCGTCCGCGCCGTACCGAGATACGCCGAGGACTGATAATTGGCGGGCATGGCCGGAGTGGCGTTGGTGGTAAAGTTAAAGTTTGTGAAATCCTGTTCCTCATTGAGGCCGCCGGTGGCACCGGTAAAGCCCACGTATGCGGTGCTGCCGCCCGCCTGCGTCTGACTGTTAAATGACGGTGCCAGATTGCCGCTGTTTCCGGTGTACACATAGGAGAAGGAGTTGGCAGAGTTTGTCGCATCGACACCGGATACATACAACTCATTGGCAGGCTTTATGTAGCTGACAGTGAAATTAATAGGATTGGTGTCGGTATTGACATTCAGCGTACTGCCCGCCACATCGTTGCCGCCGGTTACTATGACACCATTCAGCCCGACGGAGACGTTATTGGCGTTGCCGGTGCCAAAATTTTCCACACCTACACCATAACTGGGAGTTATGCCGGTTGAGCCGGAGATTTGGTAACCCTTGTATCCGCCACCGCCGCCAATAGCGGTAAGTCCCTGATTCTGTAATGCAAACATAAAGCCATCGGCAGGGTTGGTGGTGCCGGACCATTGCCATGTGAATGTGGCCGTCCAGGAATCGCTGACATCCTGCGGCGTACCGTACCACGCGCTGGACGATTCGCCAATACTGGCGCTGGTCAGCGTGAGGTCCCCTCCGCTCATTGCTGGTACCCCATTAGTCGACGAGGCGGAGTTGCTGTTGAAAGTCCAATTGCCAGGATTGGAAAACCCGTTGGTGATAGCCGCATGAACGGGCACTGCAGCGACCGCAGTTGCGGCGAGCGCCGCCATTCCCAGCATTGGGGCCATATGACGACACTTCGGTAGAGAACGAACCATAAAATTACCTCCCAAGCCCCATCGGGCCATAAGCAAGATATGAATCGTCGACCGGACGGCCCACGTAGCCGACCAAATGGCCAACGACCGAACACGCACCCCGTAAGACCAAATCGCACACCGGCCCAGCACCATTTATGAATGGCACCAAACACGGAGAACCGCGACAAAGCGCGCCAGCACCGGACGACTCAATCCTTGCTCTCATCTGACGATTTACTACTCTCGGGAAAAGTTGAAATAATACCCGCCCGAGACGGACTAACAGTGAGTATACCACTTATTCCATGCCATGCAAGTGAAAAATTTGTTTTTTTCGGACGGGCCGAATGCTCCCGACGTAAGACCCTTTGCTCCAATGGTTTTTGACGCTAGGATAATGCCGTCATTGGCTGATTTTCATAATCAAAAAGCCGCAGGGCTGCCCCCATGGGCGCTGCGGCGAGGAATGATAACTAAACAGGAAGTTAATATGTCATTATCTATGATGGCCTTGGTAAAATCGGAACGTGCGAAGGGGTTGGTGCTTCAATCGGTACCTGTGCCCCCCATCGGAATCAACGATGTACTGGTGCGCGTACTCAAAACTGGTATCTGCGGAACCGATGTGCACATCTACAACTGGGATAGGTGGGCGCAGGAGACTATTCCCGTCCCCATGACCATCGGGCATGAATTTGTCGGAAGGGTTGCGGAAGTGGGATCAAATGTGCACGACCTGAAGCCGGGCGACCTGGTTGGCGGTGAAGGCCATGTGGTCTGCGGTCGGTGTCGCAATTGCATGGCCGGCAGGAGACATTTATGCAAAGACACGCGTGGCGTAGGCGTTAACCGACCGGGAGCGTTTGCAGAATACATCGCACTGCCCGTGAGTAACATCTGGGCGCATCCGGACGGTATCCCGCTGGATGTAGCCGCCATTTTTGATCCATTCGGAAATGCTGTGCATACGGCCCTGTCTTTTGGCGTGCTTGGCGAGGATGTGCTGATTACCGGCGCTGGCCCTATCGGTCTCATGGCCGCCGCCGTCGTCCGCCACGCCGGGGCGCGGCACGTCGTTGTGACCGACGTAAATCCGTATCGGCTTGAACTGGCGAAAAAACTCGGGGCCAGCGTGGCACTGGATGTAAGCCGATCCACCATTGCCCAAACCCAAAAAGACCTTGGCATGAAGGAAGGCTTTGATGTCGGCCTGGAGGTGTCGGGGTCTCCGGTGGCACTGCGCGAGATGCTTGCCAACATGTGCCATGGCGGAAAGATAGCCATGCTTGGCATTCCAACCGAACCGATATCCATCAACTGGGCGACAGTGGTGTTTAATATGATCACGATCAAGGGTATATACGGACGGGAAATGTACGAGACGTGGTACAAGATGACTTCCATGTGTCAGAGTGGCTTGGATATTTCGCCGGTGATTACGCACCGGTTTGACTACCGCGAATTTCAGCGTGGCTTTGACGCAATATTGTCCGGTCAGGCTGGAAAGGTGATCCTGAACTGGGCGGAGGCATGATGTTTAACCCGATAGCCAGGCATATCGCCGCGCGTTTGGCAAAGATTCGCCAGCAAGGCCTTGAAAAGCAGGAACGTGTGCTCGCGTCGCCACAGGGATCTGCGGTAAGACTGCAAGACGGGCCGCCGCTGCTGAATTTATGCGCCAACAATTACCTCGGACTGGCCAATCATCCGGCCATTGTTGCGGCGGCCGTTGCGGCGCTGCACGAACGGGGATTCGGCCTTGCATCGGTACGTTTTATCTGCGGCACGCAGGACCTGCATCTGGAGTTGGAACGCGGCCTGAGCGAATTTCTGCAAACCGACAGCACCATTTTGTATTCTTCCTGCTTTGATGCCAATGGCGGCTTATTCGAGACATTACTTTCTACAGAAGACGCCGTAATAAGTGACGAACTTAACCATGCATCGATTATTGACGGCATACGCCTGTGCAAGGCCCGGCGCTACCGTTATCGCAACAACGACATGGGTGACCTCGAAACGCAGTTGCGCCAAGCCCGAACCGACGGCAGCCGTTTTTTACTTGTTGCCACCGACGGCGTTTTTTCCATGGATGGGATCATGGCCAATCTGCCGCGTATCTGCGATCTCGCCGAACGCTATGAGGCGATGGTGATGGTCGACGACTCACATGCCACCGGCTTTGTAGGCCCCAACGGGCGCGGCACGCATGAGCATTACGGAGTGGTCAACCGCATTGATATTTTGACCGGCACATTAGGTAAGGCCCTCGGCGGTGCCGGCGGCGGCTACGTCAGCGGTCGCAAGCCGATTGTAGATCTGCTGCGTCAGCGTTCCCGACCGTACCTTTTCAGCAATGCCCTGGCTCCCAGTCTGGTCGGTGCCGCGTTGGCAGCCTTACGGCTGATGAGCGATTCGGAAGATTTGCGCCTCAAGCTGCGGACAAACGCCGCCTATTTCCGCGCCGCGATGTCCAAGGCGGGTTTTGATCTTGTGCCGGGCAATCATGCCATCATCCCGATTATGTTCGGTGAAGCCAGCGTAGCTCAGCGCATGGCGGAGTCATTACTTCAGCTTGGGATTTATGTAACAGCCTTCAGCTATCCAGTGGTGCCGATGGGCAAAGCCCGCATCCGCGTGCAGATGTCGGCCGCACACGAAACGACCGATCTCGATCGGGCTGTGGCCGCCTTTGTCAAAGCGCGGCAGGGCCTGTGACGGTTTACACCCAATAATAGATATTACTTAAATCTGAATTCCATGTTCAGCCCGGAGCGACAATAGACCCTCGAGCTTTTGATACCGTGGGGTACCAATGCTGCACCGTTTTATTAAAACCTCGCGCCGGCGCGCCATTTTCTGCCGGGCCATCGTTATCTGCGGGTGCCCACACCTGGCTGGTGCCCGTCGCAGCCCCCGTTATTACCCGGACAGGCTCCTATAGCCGCTGCAGTGGCGGGCGGACGCATGTCGCTTGACCAACCGGTGGCGCAGAACGACCCCGGCGGCCAGCACCATCGACCTGCCATTGGCGCTGCATCTGCGGCGGACAATATGATTATTTTTTAATGATTGGAGAATCAGGTATGAAAGTGCAATTATGCGATGATTTTTTAGGGCACAAAAAAGATTCGCTGGTGGATATGCCCGATGAACAGGCGAAAGCCCTCATTGAGCAGAAATTGGCACAGGCTGCACCCGCCAATCCGCCGACCGGCTTCGATGAGGCCCTGCAGGCGATTCAAGGGTCAATCGATCAGCAATTGCAGAATGCCACCGGCGTTATCACCCAGCGCGTGATGGATGAGGTATCCAAATCGCTGCGGCAGGTGAAACCCGGCATTGTGGTTGGGCCGGAGCGACGGTTGGCCGACCCCACGGGCGGGTTTGCCAATCTGGGTGAATTTGCTCAGGCGGTTCGACGATTGGCTACCCATAAAACGTCTGATCCTCGATTGACCAGCATGGTCCGTAAAGCGGACGGCATGGATGAAACGGCTTTGACGGACGGCGGCGCGCTGGTGCCCACCCAGTACGCCAATCAGATTTACCGTGATGTGCTGGAAGAAAGCCTGCTGTTTGAAAAAGCCCGCAAATATCCCATTACGCTGGGCAACTCGCTTTTTGTGCCGGTGCGATCGATGACGGAACTCGGTATCACGGCGGCATCGGGCGGATCGCTGGGCAGTTGGCTCAATGGTGACGGAGTTGCCATCGCTCCGCAGAAGCCGGTATACAACCGCGTCCAGTTTACACTTAATCGCTGGGGTACCCTCCTGCCGGTAACGGATGAATTACTGCAGGACAATAATGTGGCCCTGAGTAATTTTATATTGGATGAAGGTGGCATCGCGCTGGCGTGGGATTTGAACCAGGCATTCATCAACGGCACCGGCTTTGGCCAGCCATCGGGCATACTCGCATCTTCAGCATTGGTGCAGGCACCCGCAGACGCCGGACAAGTGGCGGGCACCATCAGCTACACCAATCTGGTCAACATGAAAAGTCTGCTTTGGACCGCCGCACCGGGCGATATGTCCGGCGTAGTGTGGATTGCCAATCCAGATGCCGAGGCGCAGTTTGAACAGCTCAAAGATTCGGCGGGGCGCAATTTGTATTACGCCGCCGGTACCATCGGCCAAACGCCCACCGCCAAACTTTTCGGCATCCCGGTGATTTACAGCTATCACTGTCCGGCACTTGGGGATGCCGGCGATGTGATCCTCGCCGATCTGAAACAATACGGCGTGGCCACCAAGGCTGGTGGACAGGTGGAAACGGCCATGTCGATGCATCTTTACTTTGATGCCGCCGAGGTGGCCTTCCGCATGATTTACCGGATCGACGGAAAGGTGATGCGCCAGCAGCCCCTGAAGGTACCCAACAGCCCCAACAGTCGCAGCGGCTTTGTGTGTATCGAGCCGCGCGGTGGCGGACCGGCCAGTTAATAGCCCCGACTGACCACTGAGGCGGGCGTGTGGCAAAGGGGATCATCGCCCGCCCAACCGGAGGCCGGTTCGGACATTATCCGCACCGGTCCCCATTCCGACGGAGATGCCCATGACCTTACGGTGTGCGGTAGCAGCAACGGCAATTCTGCTTACGGGTGGATGTGCGATAGCGAAGTGGCCCATGTCGGCGGCCGACCACCAGCGCAGCGAGAACCGTGGCCCCGCGAGACGCCTGACCACCGCTGGCAAGTTAATCGCACAGCGCACCATCGCCACCTGGCATGTGGATCAAAAGCCCGGACGGATAATTTTTGACTCTGATTATTACATGATCAATCATCGAAAGGAGACTAACATGTGGAAATTTAATGCGCGACTGCTGGTAATACCGACTGCGGGTGTGTGCATGGCGGCTGGAGGATGCAGTCAATGGATGCACGCCATGGTGCATCGAGATTCGCAGACTGTTGCGGCGATTACCCAAAACGCGCCACCAGACGGACGGGCAGCCAAAAACCCGGCCGTGGTCATCCTACGGCCGGCGATTCAAGCGGCGGCGCAAGCTGCCGGCCCCATGGGTGGCGAGGCCCTGGGCATTGTGGCAGCGATTGCAACCCTGATTGCCGGCGCGACCACCACGGCCGCGGCACGAAGCCGGACGCAGCTATCGCAGCACAGGCAGGCAATAAGTGAATTGGCGCGGGCCATTGCACCGGGAACCATTTTGCATCCCGCCACGCAACGGGTAGTGACGGCGGCAACGAGCTGACATCGCGCCAGCGTGACATCGGCGGGCTGTCCCGACGTGCAGGGGGCGGTCCGCCTTTTCCCGGAGAGCCGATATGAAGGATTTTATTAATCGCTTAAAGGAAGAACCCGTGCGCTGGTCGGCATTATTTGCCCTGATTGGTGTGGCAATCGGGGCTGGAGGGGCATCATTTTCGGTAGCGTCGTTCGCCTGGCGGCAGGCGGCGCGCCATACCACTCATGATATTGATCGAGCCATCGCCATGCAGACCCTGCTGGATCATCAGCATGAGCACACCCGGCAGATAGTTGAAATACTCTCCAATCAGCAGCGCACGCGCCGAATATTGCTGCACATGGAGCTTGTCCTGGACCGGCTTGCCCGCCAAGCTCATGTAGCGGCCGCCCGACAGCAATGATCGGTATCGTCTGCTTTATTGGCTGATGTTATAGCCGGGTGCGAGCCACATCTATGAATATTTTATTGCAATTCCCCACCACATGCCGCTGGGCGACCGCCACGGAGCGGCTTATGCAGTGGCATGCTCTGGCTTCAGAGCGGCACCACATCCACTACCGGATAACCGCCGACAGCGGCGAGCAGGACGCCGCCGTGGCGGCCGTGCAGACGCTTGTCTCAGCCGGTGCCGTGGCCAGCGTGCACATGTGCGAGCCGCATGGAAAAATACACGCCTGCAATGCCGGCGTGGCCGACGCCCCGCCCTGGGACATCCTGCTGCTGGCCAGCGACGATTTTATTCCGATGCTTGCGGGGTGGGATGACTGCATGGCCGGGGCGATGCGGTGGCATTTTCCGGCCATGGACGGTGTGCTGCACTTTCATGATGGATATCTGGGTGCCGGGCGACTGATTACGCTGCCGGTTATGGGTGTGCATTATTTCCGTCGATTCGGGTATGTGTACCAGCCGGAATACCGATCTTTATTTTGCGATAATGAACTAACCGAGGTGTCGCAACGATTGAATAAATACGCTTGGATAAATCTGGTGCTGGCTCGCCACGCGCACGGCGGCCCGGGTGGCGATGCGGTATATGCCGCCAATCAGCGGCATCACGCGGCCGATCAATTATTATTTCAGCGGCGGCGTGCAATGGGCTTTGCTTTGCCGTCGCCGGATTTATCGATTTTGATTCCGACTCTGCATTCGCGCCAGGATGCTGCGCAGCGACTTTTTACCGATTTGTATCGGCAGGTGGAAACACTTCCCGAGCCGATGCGGGTAGAGATACTCACCGCACTTGATGAACAGGATCGTCCGGTGGGGCAGAAACGGAATGAACTGCTGGCCAAAGCACGCGGCCGGGATGTCTGCTTTATCGATGATGACGACGAAGTGGAGCCGGATTACGTCGCGGCACTGCTGGCGGCCATGGATGCATCACCTCACGCCGACTGTGTGGTTTTCCGCGGGCAGTATTATGTGGATGGCCGGGCGGAATTGGAATTTGATTTTGATCTGCAATACACCGCCTATCGCAATACAGCGCAAAGGTATGAACGTACCCCCAACCATTTATGCCCGGTCAAGCGGCATCTGGCACTGGCGGCCCGCTTCGATGCCGTCAATCGGGGCGAGGATGCCGCCTACGCGCGGCGTTTGCGGCCGATGTTGCGTACGCAGTCGGTCTGCCGCGATTCATTCGGTCAAAAGCGGCGGCTTTATCACTACCGCTTTTCGCCTACGGGCACGATGACGCAGAAATAGAGGGGTAAGTGATGGAGCAATCCGGTAGCCGCTTGCGGTACGGCAATGGTGCCACTTAAACCTTTAGCTATAAATTTTATACGCACATACGAATATTTGGCCTAGTCGAGCAAGAATAATGCCAAATTTGCAAAAATGTCTATCTTTTGTTAAGATGGCGAAATGGTTATGGCTAAAAAGCTCAGACACAGCAAGCCTGATCGAAGGTCGTCCGCTGCGGTAAAAGCCCAGCGGGGCAAGAAGGGCACCACCAAGGGTAGTGCCACGTTGCGTAGTGCATCGCTGCGGGCGACACAAGCGGCGGTAAAACGCGTATTGGAACCTCAAGATTTGCAAACCGTGAAATCTGAAACATCAAGCGAAGATCGGGCATACCGAAAAGCCATCGAATTTTTGCTATCCCAGACCGATTATGAACGCATGCGTGTGGTGCGCTATAACACCACCACTTTCAATTTGGATCGCATGCGCTTGCTGCTTAAGCACTTAGGTGATCCACACACCAAATTTAAATCGGTGCACGTTGCCGGGACCAAGGGCAAGGGCAGTACCTGTTACATGCTGGCAGCCATGCTGCAATCCTGCGGCTACAAGGTGGGGCTTTATACCAGTCCGCACCTGGTGGATATGCGTGAGCGGGTGCAGATCAATGGCAACATGATTTCTCCCAACGAGATGACGCACTGGGTGAAGCGTGTGGAAAACGCCATCAGCAAAATGGGATCGGAAAAGCCGACATTTTTTGAAATTATTACGGCCATCGGTTTTTGCCACTTCGCCCAGCATGAGGTGGATATTGCAGTCGTTGAAGTCGGGCTTGGGGGGCGACTGGACTCTACCAATGTCATCACGCCCGAGGTGGCAGCCGTCACGAGCATCAGCTACGATCACACCGCCATTTTGGGCAATACGCTTGAGAAAATTGCGGAAGAGAAAGCCGGAATTTTCAAAAAGGGCATACCAGCTTTAACGGTGGTGCAGCCGCCAAGCGTGGTAACGGCCATGCGCCGCGTGGCTGAAAGAAATGGCGCAAAGCTGCTGGTAGTTGGGGAAGATATTGAATTCAGCTATCGGTTTGAGATAGCCCGACCGCTGGGTCCACATATCCGTGCCACCCTGCATTCCTCCATTTCGCGGTTTGAACAGTTGGTGGTTCCGTTGGTGGGTGAGCATCAGGCGATCAATTTTGGGTTAGCGCTGGCGGTGCTGGACCAGCTAAAGCAGCGGGGCTTCAAAATTGAAGAAGCACGGGCCTTGGAGGGTGTTAAAGACCTGTCCATCGAGGGGCGGATGGAATTGGTTTGGCGCGATCCACGGGTAATTTTAGATGGCGCGCACAACGCGGCATCGATGCGGGCGCTTTTCCGCGGCATCAGCCAATACATCCCCTATGACTCCATGGTTGTTATTTTTGGCTGCAATTGTGATAAAGATATTGACGGCATGTTGGAACAGGTCTCACACGGTGCCGATAAAGTTATCTTTACTCAAGCCGGCGCGAATCCGAAGGCGGCAAGCCCGGATGAGCTTGCCGCCCATTTCACCGAGCGTTTTGGCCGTATGGCGCAGGTGGCACCTGATTTTTCATCCGCTATGGCGATTGCGTCCCGCGCCATTACGCGCGAAGACCTTATCACAGTTACCGGCTCATTTTATCTGGTGGGAGAGGCGAAAATTCATTTTGCATCCCGTTCTGACAGAATGGGCGAATAGGACTCTGAAAACCGCATCAGCGGCCGGGCGGAATGTTTACTCCAGCCAAGGCTTCGCCCCAGCACGACATTTCGGTACGCTCCGACCACCATTGGTTTCGTCCCATATTTTATCAGGCGATGCGGCAATATCGGGCATAGTAACGCGCCAATTGCGTTGCATTGACAGATTCCTGTTCCCGCCAGAATCGAGCCTCATCCGGCACTGATAATCTGCCGATAAAACCGCTTGTCAAGGCTTAAATGCCGGCGGCTGGCCCGAACGGGTTGGCGAAGGCCCTAAGCCGATGTGTCAGGCCCAATGGAAGAGGCCTGAGTGATAAAATTGTTTTGTCTCGCGGCACCTGCCTAAAATGGAGTGTGCAACGCCGTGAGGCCGATGCCAAAGAGGCCCGATCATGGAACACGCTCCCCTGCCCCCGAAGGTAAAAGAATTCCTCGATTATTTGCAATTTGAGAGGCACTTTTCCAATTACACCAGCAAATGTTACGGTGCCGATTTGCGGCAATTTGGCAATTATCTTGCCGGACTGCCCGATTTACCCCCCTCAATCGTCAACGCCCAGTCGGCGGCGGTGCACGCCCAGATGCAGGCGGCCGCGGCGGCCGCAGCCCAGCAGCCCGAGCCCAACCTGGAGCAGATTGAGACACTGCTGGTGAGCGCCAGCACCGATGATGTGCGCCGCTATTTGCAGCACATGCGGGACCATAATTATTCCAAGGCGACTGTTGCCCGCAAATTGGCCACCCTGCGCAGCTTTTTCAAATTTCTCAATAAGCGTGGCATGACGGGCAATAACCCGATGCAGGCGATTCGCACGCCCAAGCTTGATAAACGCCTGCCCAAGTTTATGACTGAAGAGCAGGTCAATGCCCTGCTCAATACGCCCAAGGATACCGATTTGCTCGGAGCCCGCGACAAGGCCATGCTGGAAGTGATCTATTCCACCGGCCTGCGTGTGAGCGAATTGGTCGGCCTGAACCGGGCCGATGTGGATTTCAATACCGGCATATTAAAAGTCCGGGGCAAAGGGAAGAAGGAACGCATCAGCCCCATCAGTCCGACAGCACTGGCGGCTGTGGGCAAATATCTTGGCCTGCGCCAGCATATTGTCAGTGATACCGAGCCGGAGTTGCCGCTGTTCATCAACAAACACGGCCAGCGGCTCAGCACGCGGTCGGTACGCCGCAAGCTGGATAAATACCTGATCGAGGCACATCTGGACCCGGATATCAGCCCGCATACGCTGCGGCACAGCTTTGCCACGCACATGCTTAACCATGGTGCGGACCTGCGGGTGGTGCAGGAACTGCTGGGCCACCAAAGCCTGAGCACCACGCAGGTGTACACGCACCTGACCACCAAACGCCTGCAGGAAGCGTATGAAAAGGCGCACCCGCGAAGTGTGTAAGGTGAACTGCGCGGCGGGGCGGAAAAAGCACCAAATGGCCCGCCCTGAAGGCGAGCTTGGGTAACCGCGAGGCCGCCAGAGATTGCGTATGACGCGAGCCTCGGCCGTTGCCCTGCTGGCCTCGGTTACCGTCGGCGGCCTGATGCCGAAAGGCCTCGGCACCTTCCATTTACTTCAGCATACGAATGGCCATGGGGCACCGGTACACTTGGCCGGTCGAGCACTTCACCGCACCTATGATTGAGAAAACGATAAACAATATGCCGACCACAGGAAGGATAAGGATGCCAATAACGACAAAGCAAAGCGCGATGCTTGCCACAAAATATATTAAAAATGATAGCTGAAAATTTAATGCCTCGCGGGCAGCGTCGGTAATCCAGCCACCTTCACTCTTTTTGAGAAGATAAAAGATCAAACTCATCCAGATGCCAATGAACAAGCCGAGTATCCAGACGACAATGGCCATATTTTTGTCTTCGTTGCTTGGTGCACCGTTCGGCACGGGCGAAACGTCAGCGGCACTTGGCATGGGCTAACCTCCTGAACGACATCGGCAGTTTCTTACAGCGCGCGACCAACTGGGATATGCTTCCCCACCGCACGCAGCCGGAATTGTACGCCGGCGGCCTGATGTGTCAATTGCCTCGCGGATTGGCCCGGCCTTGGCGAGGTGCCCCAAGAAACCGTACCGATGAGATAACCGGCTTCTCCGCGCTGCGAACATTTTGGGCAATTTACGGCGGTGGCCAGCGAACCGCCGATAATACAGGGTGGAGGCAATCCGGCCGCATGAAAACCGGTGGCAGAATTTATTCCCCCGCGCCCAGCGACTTAATATCCAAGCCTTGAATTTCCTCAAATTGTTTACCGGCAATGCCCTGCAGGTCGCCGTACATGCCAACGGTGGCCTGCATCACACGTTCAATTTGTGATTCCCTCTTCGCCCATTGTTTGGTCATGGCCTTTTTCTCGGCGTTCAGATCATCCTGCATGGAGGTGAATGCTTCCACAATTGCCTCCACGCGCTGCCGAAAATGCGGTCCAGTCAAATAACTGTAAACCATGCCCATTTTGGTCTGCTGGCCTTCGCCGGCCTGCCGGGTGGCGGCAAGTTCCACAAGAGATTGCCGCAGCGCCATGGCCACGGGAAGCGCGCAGGCCATCGACGTAACCCACACACCGTCAATGAAATCGAAGGTCTCCAACCCAACCGGCAACGCCTTGGAAACGATTACCGCAATTTCGGCCTTGGCGGCGCGCTGATCGTCGCGCAGCTTGGGCAGCCAGGCGGCACTCCACGTTTTGGTGCGTTTGGCTTCCCAAATAATTGTGCCGCAGGCTTGCCCACCAGGACTGAAAACACGCTGCAGCAGGTCGCCACCAAATTCGCCCTTCGGCACCGGCTCAATGGTGTCGCGCTTGAATTTATCGCGAAGCGTCGATTCCAATTCCAACTCCTGCACTTCGCCCTGCAACTGCTGCGACCCCTGTTCGGCCTTTTGCTTGAGTTCTTCGATCTTCTTCTGCATCGCGGCAATGGTATTTTCTTTTTCGGTAAGGCTAAGTTTCAAGCCCTCTTCCGCCTCCTTGCGTGCCTTGTCACGGACCTGCCCCAAACCCGCCTGCACCTGCTTTTCGATGTTAAGTTCCATTTCGCGTCGGGCGTCGTCAAGCTGGCGTTGCTTTTGAAGGAATTCAGCCTGCGCCTTTTGCGCCTCGGCCAGCTTGGCATTATTAGCTCTTAATATCTCCTCGTACTGCTGAATATTCTTCGATTTTTGCGCCATTTCTGCCTCGACCGCCAGGCGGGCTTTGCGTGCCTCCTCGTCGGCAATTTTACTCCGCTGCTGCTCGGCCAGCCGTTGCGCCGCCTCGTCGAGTCCCGCCTTTTCAGCGGCGAGCTTGTCGCGTTCTGCCTTGATGGCCGCCTGCTGCTGCGCGATTTTATCATTCGCATCTTTTAATACTTTTTCATTATTTATCCGCTCGTCTTCCAGCCGTTTCTGATAATCCGCCTCGACCCGTTTAACCAATGGGGCGGCCAATGATTCGGTGAGCTTGATTTTAGTTTTGCACTTGGGGCATTCGATGGTCAATTCATCCATGGGCACCTCCTGAAAAAGAGAACCGTTCCGAGGCCGGAACATATGTGACCGGTGCCGAAGTTTCAAGTCGGATATCAAATAAATTTTCAAATATGGGCAAGCTCGGCGATGCAAAAGCCAGTTTACGTTCGGAAAAACCGGGCAGATAATCGGAAAAACCGGGCAGATAAACTGCCCGGCTCGCTGTTTCGCGAGGTGGGATGCATGGCGAGCCGCCGAGTTTATCTCGGCGGTTTTATCTGCATGTTCGCAATCTCACAGAGAATTTTTTGTTGGTTACGGATGTATTTGCTTACGGCCGTAATAGCCTTTTCACTGTGCAGGTAACGGCAGCTTCCACCGCGCGTCCACCAGCGGCCGGGGTGCCCAACTAAATCACTTAGCGTTGTCGAGCTAACACCCTTGAAGATTCGCATCGCCATCGGACCGTCATCAGGGCAAGCAGTGGTCAACGTGTGGATGTGGTTGGCCATGATGGCCGCCCGGATTATCGACCAGTTGCGTTTTTGCGCTGCATCCCGGATCGCCTCGGCGGCGGCAAGGGCCTGCGTGGCGTTAAGCCATACTGTATCGTGTTTTTGGAGGCGACGGGCCGCTGCAAGCGTCCTTGGGTCATCACTCGCAAACGGCGCACCGCGCTGGTTGCGTATCGGGGCATATACCCCATTTTCCCCAAGCATTGCCGACACATAACCGCGTGAATCGCCCGGCATCCATGTGCCATAAGTTGTCCATGTGATAAACAGCGCCAATGGCAAAGGACACCTCTGCTGGGGTTCCAGTGGGATAAACCCACGGGCTCACAAATGTGCCATAAGTATCGGCGGGGAAATAATATCCCGCAAGGGTGGTGCGCCATGCAAAAACCAGTTCGCGTTCGAAAAAACCGGGCAGATAAACTGCCCGGCTCGCTGTTTCGCGAGGTGGGATGCACATTGCATCGGCCAGCGTGGCCGCTACATGGCGAGCCGCCGAGTTTGCGGGTGCAGCTTGCCATTGCGGCGGATAAAAGCGAGCCTCGCGGTTTATCCGCGAGGACTGATTGGAAGCAGTGCGGCTTCGGTTATTGCCGGGTACCGGCGGGCGGTTTCGGGCGACCGTACATCTTTCGGGCCATAACACCGGCCCATATCGAAATACCCACCGGCACAAGGAATGGCAGCATTTCTTCGGTGAAGGTGCGCGGGGCCGACGGCAGCACGTTGTATATCAGCAGAACCGCCCGCACCACCGTCATGGGTACCATAACGGCGCATGCAATTCGGTACGCCACCCGCAACGGCATGCGCAGTTGCACATTCACCAATGCCACAAGCGGCGCGGCAAACACCATCGCCACCACCGCCCATAGCAGCATGCCGACGGCACCGAGCAGCGACAAAATCATCCCGGCCAGTATGACAAAATAGAAAAAGAGCCGATGCGTAATGACCAGCAGCGATTGCGAATTGATGGTCACTGGTGCCAGTTTGCCTCCTTTTAATGGAAGGCCCAATGACCGGGCAAAAATCTGTTGCCAGTTTTTATACGGCTGGATATGGGTGCGACTGAATAACGCATTGCCCGCGATGTAGTAGCCGGCCGGAGTCAGGCGCACGGCCAGCAGTTGATGGTGCGTCAATTGGGGCGGATGAACCTTGGTGCTGTAGGTAAGGGAAAAAATTGGTGTGACATAATGCAGCGGCTTTTTACCGGGGGTGGGGATGGGTTTTAATTTTCCGCCGGAAAGAATCATCGGGTCGTAGTGGGAGTCATAGCTGCGGGCGAAAGCCAGAATGTCGCCGTACATGATGTGGCAGCCGTTGATGGCGATGATCGATGCCATAACGAGGGATACAAGCACCAGCGGCGCAAGCGTGATACGGAAACCGTACATCGCGGCGCGTGGCCAGGCGGCCGGGTCGATCAGCAGGAAAAAGGTTCGGACAAAAACATTACCGGGGGGTGGAATGATGCGCACCGGCCCATCCATGCGGCTGCCGGGCTTTTGGGGGGACGGGGACATATTGGTGGGGGGCATCATTTATAACCATGTCAATGTGGGCCACTGGGGGCATCCGGCACCGACCGGGGCACGGCGTCCTTTACCATTTTAGGCATCGGTGCCATCCCCAACTTCCACCCCGCCCCATCACGGCCGCACTATCGACAACGTCAATCATCCGCGCGGCGGGTTTCAGTCGTTGACGCGGCCCAAGTATTCGCCTGTTCGGGTATCCACGCGCACCACCGTGCCGTTGGCGATGAAGTCCGGCACGTTAATCACCAGGCCAGTTTCCAGGGTGGCGTCTTTACCTACATTGCTGACCGTTGCGCCTTTAATGCTGGGGGGGCAATCGGTAATTTGCAGTTCCACCGTGTTGGGCAATTCCACCGAAAACGGCTTGCCTTGATACATGGTGATCTGTACCTGGGTGTTGGGTTTGAGATATTTGACAGCATCACCCACTACATCGCCGGAGAGTTCCAACTGCTCGTAGTCGTTAAGGTCCATAAAGTGATGCGTATCGGCCGCCGAGTAGAGATACTCCATGGACTTTTGCTCAAGAAACGCCTGTTCCAGCGTATCATCCACGCGAAAGCGCTGTTCAATAATGCTACCGGTTTGCGTGTCTTTGAGTTTTACCTGCATGAAAGACCGCCAGTTGCCTTTGGAGACTTTCATAAAGTCGTGGACGACATAAAGTTTGCTGTTGTATTCGACTGCGATACCACGTCGGAGATCAATTGCCTTGATAGCCATTAAAGAATGATCCTAATCTAGCCAACCGCCAAAAACGATATCAGCGTGCCGCAGCCGGCCGCCGATCCATATGCCCTCATGGGGATTCGAACCCCAGTTACAGGCGTGAAAAGCCCGTGTCCTAGGCCTCTAGACGATGAGGGCAACCGAGCACCGTAGTATATCTATGGGGCGTTAAATGGGCAAATTAGAGCCGCGACCGATGGGTAACCGCAGGGCATGACGCATTTTGGCAGGGTTCCCCACCAGTTCAGCTAATCTTGGCACAGGCAGGAATGCCTGTGTCACACTGATTAAAGCCTGCGCGACCCAGGGTAAAGCCAGAACTCGCCGACAGATAAATTTCCTTTGGCCGAGCAAATGTGGCACAGACATTCTTGTCTGTGATGTTTTGCACAGGATCGCGGATGATTCTCAGCCGGGTCCTGCCCATTGATGTTCCATTTTTTCGACGGCTTACGCAGCCTCAAAGCTGATCATAAACAATTTCTCCGTCGCATGCCGCTGCTGGCAGCGGGCTTGAGAGGCGCAGCAGCATGGCCTCGGTGGCGGCGTAGTCCGCCTCGATGTGGGCACGGGCTGCTAAGGCCCATGGGGCGTACCCGCCATCCCAAGGCCACGGGCAAGCGGCGGAGAAGGGCCGAACGGTATTATCTGCTTTCGCCTGGTATAGAGCCGCCGCATGAATCAACCCAAACAATTAAAGATTGAAATGGTGGCAATGGCGGATTTGGCGTGCGATCCGGCCAATGTGCGGCGACATGATGAAAAGAATATGGCCGCGATCAAGCAGAGCCTGCAGCGGTTTGGCCAGCAGAAGCCGATAGTGATCGACGGGCAGAATGTGATACGCGCGGGTAACGGCACATTTGAGGCCGCCCGGGCGTTGGGCTGGACGCACATCGGCGTGGTGCGTACAGAATTGGTTGGTGCCGACGCCATCGCTTACGCCATTGCCGATAACCGCACGGCCGAATTGGCGGCGTGGGATCATGAGGCGTTGATCCGGCAGCTTGGCGGGCTGGATGCGAACTTGGCAGCGGCCGCCGGGTTTACCGGCAAAGATATTGAAAAGCTCGCCGAATATTCGCCGCCGGCGTGCGACGATGCGGCCTCACCGTTGCCCGAGAGTTATGAAATTGCCGTCACGTGCCGCGATCAGGCGGATCAGCAGGAACTCTATGAAAGGCTGACGGCGGAGGGGCGATCATGCCGCGTGTTGACATTGTAAACACCTGCCGGCCCGCAGACACATTTCGCAGCCAGCAGGTGCAGGGCATGTTTGACCTGCCGGCGGCGGAGGCGACGCGCGTGGCGATTGGTGCCGAGATTCCGTCGCTTGAAGACAACTGGCAGATTGGTGTAATTGCCGGGCCATCGGGCAGCGGAAAAACCACGCTGGCCCGGGCCGCCTATGGTCCGATGCCGCCATTTGACTGGCCGCCCGACCGGGCGATGATCGACGCGTTTGAAGAGGCGGATATTCGGGTTATTACGCAGGCGCTGGTGAGCGTGGGTTTATCGAGTCCGCCGGCGTGGCTGCGGCCATTTCATGTGCTGTCGAATGGTGAGCAATTTCGGGCGCAGATGGCGCGGCTGCTGCTGGCGCACCTGCCCGTGGCGGTGGTGGATGAATTTACCAGCGTGGTGGATCGTCAGGTAGCGCAGGTATGTTCCGCGGCGCTGGCGAAGGCCATTCGCCGCCAGCCGGGCATGCGTCTGGTAGCGGTGTCGTGCCATTACGACATTTTGCCCTGGCTGGAACCGGACTGGGTATTGGATATGTCCACCGGGCGGCTGGAGCGTTTGGGGCCGGCGTACGGGCCGCCGACGGTGGACACCTGCCAAGGCCATGATGCATCCACCCGGCAGACACGGGGGCGGCTTTGTCGACCGAAGCTGCGATTTGAAGTACGGCAATGCGGCGCGTCGTTATGGGCCATGTTCAGCCGTCATCATTATTTAAGTCATAGTTTGCCGGCGGGGTGCCGCTGCTGGGCGCTGCTATTCGACGGGCGACCAGTGGCGTTTGCGGCGGTGGCGGGGTGCATCGGCTTTGCTGGCTATCTGCGTTTTTCACGGATTGTGGTGCTGCCGGACTACCAGGGCATCGGGGTCGGATCGCGGTTTCGGGATGCGGTGGCGAAGATCGAGGCGCGGCGCTGCCGCCGATTGAGTCTTGTCACCAGCCATCCGGGAATGATCCGCAGTTTGGAGGTCAGCCCGCTGTGGCGGCGTGTGGCCGTTGCATACAGCACGGGCGCAGCCGGGCTGAAAAATAGTGGGCATCTGCGGCGGACTGTTTCCTTTGTATACACCGCCAAAGGAAGGGGGACGGATGAGATCGGAA